>RDXN01000037.1 GCA_004292855.1 Cytophagales bacterium | reverse complement strand
AGACTAAAGAGTCTCATGCTGAGTCTATTATCTACTGGACAATGATCCGGCTGATGTCCAGAAAAATTCGTGAAACGCAATCCTAAACAACCTCTAAGGTACTTCTAATACAAAAGATTTAAGGTCAGGCTTTTTCACATGCCTAAATCTTCCTAATTTTGCGACTCAAATTGCAAAACCATGAGCAAAAAGAACACGGCAATGGAGTTTCTGGAAGATCCTGACGCATTGGCAGGACAGTTGGAGAAGGCCGAAGATTTCTTTGAAAAGAACCGTAACATCGTCCTCGGCGCAGTTGGCGGGGTCGTTCTATTGGTGGCTGGTTTCTTCGGATACCGCTATTACCAGAGTGAGCAGAACAGCACGGCCCAAAACGAACTGTTTCCGGCTGTTTACAAGCTGGAAGCCGACTCAACAAAGCAGGCCCTGAACGGTCAGGGGGCTAACCCCGGCTTGTTGGCCATTGCCGACAATTACGGGTCAACCCATGCCGGTAATCTGGCACACTTCTACGCGGGCATCGCCCTACTGAAGCAAGGCAAAAACGATGAGGCCATTGAGCAACTGGAAGACTTCAGTTCGTCGGACCTGTTGGTGCAGGCACGGGCATACGCCCTCATCGGCGACGCTTATATGGAGAAAAAGAGCTTCGACGAAGCCGCCAGCTATTACCAGAAGGCTGCTGACTATAAGCCAAATAAGTTTTTCTCGCCTGGTTACCTGATGAAGCTTGCCGTTGCTCAAGAGCAGGCTAAGCAGAACGACAAAGCCATCGAGACCTACAACTCGATCATCGAGAAGTACCCGGAGTCGGCAGAGGCCGTTAATTCCAAAAAGTACAAATCCATGCTCGAAGCTGTGGCCGGTGAGTCGTAACCGTAGGTGAATAGATAAAACACACTACAAAGGGACGAAGCCGGAATCGGTTTCGTCCCTTTTTTATTGACCGCCGATTACACTGATTCATGTGATTTAAAATGAATTCTGTAAGGAATCAAACTGCGCGGTAAAACTATTAGCGCAGCTACATAAATCAGGATAATCAGTGGTTTACATCATAGTTAATCAGATTAATCAGTGTAATCACAGTTCAGATGTCTTCTGCCGCAAAAAACCTGAGCGTTTTCTCAACCGAAAACCTACCCGATATTAGTCAGAACCGTTTCGCCATTGTGGTGGCCGAATGGAACGAGGAGGTTACCGAGGCCCTCTTCAATGGAGCGTACCAAACATTGCTGAACCACGGAGCCGTGGCTGAGAACATTGTGCGGGGCAACGTACCGGGCAGCTACGAACTCACCACAGCCGCCTATTGGTTCGCCCAACGTGATGATATCGACGCCGTAATTGCCATTGGTTGCGTAATTCAGGGCGAAACAAAGCACAACGATTATATCAACCACGCCGTGGCTCAAGGCCTGACCAACGCGAGCCTGAAGACGAACAAGCCAATCATTTTCGGTGTCCTGACGCCCAACACGCAACAACAGGCACTCGAACGGGCGGGTGGCATCCACGGTAACAAAGGCGACGAAGCCGCGATCACAGCCATCAAGATGCTCAAACTAAAGAGTGAAAGTGCGAAAGAGTGAAAGAGTCCGCTGGCAACCTTGCCTTCCTGCACTTCACTCATTCGCTCATTCACTCATTCACTCAATAAATCATGCACGTCTGGAAATTTGGCGGAACCTCGGTGGGCAAACCCGAGCGGATGCACTCGATTCGGAGTCTTGTAACGGCTGATGCGGGCCGCAAAATCATTGTGCTGTCGGCCCTGTCGGGGACGACCAACGCGCTGTTGTCCATTGGGGAGTCGCTTAAGGCCGGACAGGAGGACGAAGCCGCCGAGAAGGTCGAACACCTCAAAGCGCATTACGACTCGTTTGTGCGTGAGCTATACAAAACAAGCGAGGGGTTGGCTGCTGGTCAGCAAATTATCGAGAACGAGTTTTCATTTATCCGCTCGCTCGTTCGCATTCGGCCCTTCACGCTCAAGCAGGAAAAGGAACTGGTGGCCGAGGGTGAGTTGCTGAGCACGCAGATGTTCGCGGCTTATTTGAACGAGCAAGGCGAAAAAGCGGTGTTGCTGCCCGCTCTGGAATTCATGCGTATCGACGCTGATGGCGAACCTGAACTGGACGTGATCGAGCAAAAATTGCGCGATATTCTTAAGCCTCACGCCGACAAGCAGTTGATTGTTACACAGGGTTTTATCTGCCGTAACCCACGGGGCGAGGTCGACAATTTGAAGCGGGGCGGCTCCGATTACACGGCCTCTCTGATTGGTGGGGCCATCCGCGCCGACGAGATCCAGATCTGGACCGACATCGACGGGATGCACAACAACGACCCGCGCATTGTGAAAGGCACGTTCCCGATCCGCGAGCTAACCTTCGATGAAGCCGCCGAGTTGGCCTATTTCGGGGCGAAGATTCTGCACCCGTCGACCATTACACCCGCCAAAATGCGGGGCGTTCCGGTGCGCCTGAAAAACACAATGGACCCTGAGGCTCCCGGCACGCTGATTTCGGACAAGAAAGCCGAGTCGTTGCCCAGTGAGTCATCGGTGGTGTTCAAGGCGGTAGCGGCCAAAGACAATATCACGGCCCTGTACATTCATTCGACCCGGATGCTGAATGCTTACGGTTTTCTGCGCCGGATTTTCGAGATCTTCGAGCGGTATAAAACCCCGGTCGACATGCTGGCGACTTCGGAGGTGTCGGTTTCGGTAACCATCGACAACACCGATAATTTGGCCGCTATCCAGGCCGAACTCGGCCAGTTTTGCCAGTTGGAAGAACCCGACTACGATCAGACCATTGTCTGTATTGTAGGTAACTTCTCCGCCGACCATCCGGGTATTGCCTCGCAGGTGTTGAAATCGCTCGAAGGCATCCCAATTCGGATGATCTCGTACGGGGGCACCGAAAACAACATCTCGCTGCTCATGCACGGCAAACACAAAGCCGAAGCGCTCAATGCGCTGAACGCAGGGTTGTTCTGAGATGTAGTGCCGGCGGTCCGTCGCTACGGTAATATCCGGCACAGCCGTTAGGCTTGTAAAGTACCCCTTCAAGGTAGTCATATTTCACAGACGACTTTTGTTAGCCTAACGGCTATGCCGGATACTATCCGGCATTACACTGTACCTTTGCTCAAAACCATTAATAATGTTCTCAGAAACCGACATCGCGTTTTTGCAACAGGTTAAAGTAACCGTGCTGACTATCGACCCCACCGCCGAGGTGTGGTTGTTTGGCTCGCGAGCGCGGGGCGATGCGCGAGAAGATTCGGACTGGGATTTCTTGGTGCTGACGGAGCAGATTGTTGATACAAAGTACAAAGACTCTGTTCGTGATCCGCTGTTTTACCTCGGTCTAGAGCAGGGACAAATAATCAGTACGACCATCAACAACAAGATGCACTGGGAAGCCCTTGAGCTGACCAATTTTTACCGTTGCGTACAGGAAGATGCTGTCGTTGTATGAAGTATACGAAAGAAGAGATAGTCGCTTTTCGGTTAGAAAAGACTGAACGTGACTTGCAAAGTGCTAAAGCTTTAGCGAAAGTTAACAGTTGGGACGGTGTCGTCAACAGACTTTATTACGCGGCTTTCCATGTTGTATCGTCCCTTCTTGAATACAACGATATAAAGCATCGTTCGCATTCAGGAGCTAAAGCGATGTTAGAACTTCACTACGTCAAGACAGCCAAACTCAGTACGGAATGGGGCGATTTCTACACCCATCTTTTCAATGAACGAAATGATAGCGATTACGAAGATTTCGCCATTTTCACTGAGGAGGACGTTGCTCCTTTGATTCCCCAAACAGAAGAATTTATAAAGGTGATTAGTACCTTAATTCGCCAGGAATAACATGCTACAAATACCCTTCATTCGCGACAACAAAGACCACGCGCTGGCTGCGTTGCAAAAACGCCATTTCGCAAATGCTGAAGCCACCGTTGACCAACTGCTGGCACTCGACAGCCAACGGCGCGATACGCAGAAAGAATTAGACGATAAGCTGGCCCGCGCCAATGCCCTTGCCAAAGAGATTGGGGGACTCATGAAAGCGGGCGACAAAGCTGGTGCCGAAGCGGCCAAAGCCGAAACCGCCACCCTAAAAGGCCAAACCAAAGAACTCGCCGAAACGCTGAACAACCTTGAGGAGCAGGTTCAGGCTGTGCTGGTGACTATTCCGAATCTGCCTCACAGCAGCGTTCCCGCAGGTCGCTCTGCCGACGACAACGAGGTGGTCCTGGAGCATGGCGAGAAACCAACCTTGCCCGACGGAGCCAAACCCCATTGGGAACTGATTCAGAACTACGGGCCGGGCAATACACCCCTGATCGACTTTGAGTTGGGTGTAAAAATTTCGGGGGCGGGGTTTCCTGTGTATCGGGGTAAGGGAGCGCGGTTGCAGCGGGCCATGATCAACTTTTTCCTGGATCGTGCCCTCGCAGCGGGCTACATGGAGGTGCAGCCGCCCATTGTTATCAACGAAGCTTCGGGCTTTGGCACGGGACAACTACCTGATAAAGAGGGGCAGATGTACTACGCCACCGACGACAAACTCTACCTGATCCCGACTGCCGAGGTGCCCATCACCAACCTTTACCGCGACGTGATTGTGGCCGAGGCCGAACTGCCCGTGAAAAATGTTGGCTACACACCCTGTTTCCGGCGGGAAGCGGGTTCATGGGGTGCCCACGTGCGCGGCCTGAATCGCCTGCATCAGTTCGATAAGGTCGAGATTGTGCGGATTGAGAAACCCGAAAACTCGTACGCGGCTCTGGAAGAAATGAGCTTGTATGTGCAAGGTTTGCTACAGGATTTGGGACTCCCCTATCGTGTGTTGCGGCTCTGCGGGGGCGACATGGGCTTTACGTCGGCCCTCACCTACGACATGGAAGTTTGGTCGGCAGCACAAGGTCGTTGGCTGGAGGTCAGCTCAGTATCGAACTTCGAAACCTACCAGGCCAACCGTCTGAAACTGCGCTACAAATTGGAGGGCAAGACCCAGCTTTTGCACACACTCAACGGTTCTGCTCTGGCACTGCCGCGCATTGTAGCGTCGATTCTGGAGAACAATCAGTTCATGACCGACGAGGGCAAACTGGCTATTCGCATTCCAAAGGTGCTCGTGCCGTATTGTGGTTTTGAGGTAATTGAGTAGTCTAACAATCGCAGGAATAACTTTCGTAGCCGGGGTAGAGGGGCGATAAAACGCCGTCGATACGGACGATGCGATTGAGAGGAACAACATCGCCGGTGGCCAATTCGAGGTCATCGGCGTTTATCTTTTTAACCAGGGCATCCGTTTTAGTGAACTCATGCAGGTCGGTCATGTACTCGATGCGGACGAACTTACCGGGCGTGATACCGGCCCGGAATAGGTCAAATTGGGCGTCGGCAGAAGGTTGAGTGGTTTCCATAATCGTTAACAATTGCTTTCACCCATAACAAACTAATTTGCCGTTCCATTCGGTTATCACCAGAACAGTTGCTCAGAAACACATGGAGAACCCAATTATAATTTTTGGGGCTGGTAGCCTCGGCCAAACCGCCCTAGACATATTTCAGCGGAACGGCGTAGTCGTGTACGGCCTGCTCGACGATAACAAAGACCTGCACGGCAAAGAGTTCGGTGATATCTCGGTGCTTGGCGAAACTGATGATGACGGTTTCCTGAAACTGATTGGTCAAAAATGCGAAGCCTGCGTGGCCATCGCCGACGCCCGCGTACGCAAGCGGCTCGTGAAGCTCCTTAACGAACGCCGAAAAGTGCAGCCTGTCAATGCCATCCACGAGACAGCCATCATTGCCCAATCAGCGGGCATTGGACACGGCAACCTGATTGCGGCCCGTGTGGTGGTCAATCCGGGGGCTGAGGTAGGTCAACATTGCGTAATTCAGTCGGGGGCCGTGATCGAAACCGGGGCCAAACTCGGCAATTACGCGCACATCGGCACAGGAGTCCTCATCAACAGTGGGGTCGTGTTGGAAGAAGCCGTTTTTGTAGGCACGGGTGCCACCCTGGTAGCGGGCATCACTGTAGGCAAGGGTGCCCGCATCGGGGCCGGGTCGGTGGTGGTTGAAAATGTAGCCGCCGGGGCAACCGTGTTTGGGAATCCAGCGCAAAAATTGCAGTAAGCAGTGTGCAGTGGCTGTTGGCAGTTGCTGACGCTCATGTATTGCCAACTGCACACTGCCACTGCTTACTGCCACTGCTACTTACTCTACGTACAATACCTCGTTCGCCAGGAAATCCTGGTAGGTCAGTTCGAGGCCCTCGCGGAGGTCGGTCGTGTGTTTCCAACCCATCGCGTGTAAGCGCGACACGTCCATAAGTTTGCGGGGGGTGCCGTCGGGTTTGTCGGTGTTCCAGCGGAGTTCGCCTTCGTAGCCAACCACGTCCTTTACCATCTCGGCGAGTTCGCGGATGGTTACGTCGTCGCCCACGCCGATGTTCACGAAGAGTTCGCCGTCGTAGTTATTCATCAGGAACACACAGGCATCGGCCAAATCGTCGGCGTGCAGGAACTCGCGCCGGGGCGAGCCGGTGCCCCACACTTCGACCGTGGGCAGGTCGTTGATTTTGGCGTCGTGAAATTTCCGAATCAGGGCGGGCAACACGTGTGAGCCTTGCAGGTCGTAATTGTCGTTGGGGCCGTAAAGGTTCGTCGGCATGGCCGAAATAAAGTCGGCTCCGTATTGGCTCCGGTAGGCTTCGCACAGCTTAATGCCCGCAATTTTGGCAATGGCATACGGCTCGTTGGTTTCCTCCAGCAGGCCCGTCAGCAGCGACTCTTCGCGGAGTGGCTGCGGGGCCATTTTAGGGTAGATACACGACGATCCGAGGAACAACAGTTTGGTTACGTCGTTCTTGTACGCGCTATGAATGATGTTCGACTCGATCATCAGGTTGTCGTACAAAAACTCGGCACGATACGTGTTGTTAGCCAAAATACCGCCTACTTTGGCGGCTGCCAGAAAGACGTAATCGGGTTTTTCGGCAGCGAAAAAATCGGCAACGGCGGCCTGATTCCGCAAATCAAGTTCGCTCGATGTGCGGATGATGATGTTTTCGTAGCCTTTGGCTTGAAGATTTCTAACAATAGCCGAACCCACCATTCCCCGGTGACCAGCCACGTAAATCGTTGCCTCTTGTTTCATATCTTTGAAAATAAAACGCGTCTGAATCGCGTTGCAAAGCTAACAAAGTTCCGGCCCTTGCTTGTTCCGCCGGATTGATTGCCCCCTATGCGTACGACTCAAATTGCCATAATTCTATTCTCTGGACTGTTCCTGACCGCTTTGGTAACACCCGACGTGCGGGCGCAGGGTCGTTCGTCGGCCCCGTCGGCACTGACCACAGCCGGTGGCCCACCCGTGAAAGCCGCCAAGAAAGAGAAGGGAGCTTTGCTTAAAAAAGTGTTGCCGCCTGGCCTGCAATCGGGTATTAACTCGGTGAGCGGGCTGGTTACGGACTCCACCGGGCGGTTAGCAGCCCCAAGCCTGAGCGAGCTGACCTCCGAGACTATGCCCGACCTCGGCCTGAAGGTGAAGCAGCTCAAAAAACGCAAAGATGAGTTCAAAGAGGCTCTGCGCG
This sequence comes from Cytophagales bacterium, assembly GCA_004292855.1. Taxonomy (GTDB): domain Bacteria; phylum Bacteroidota; class Bacteroidia; order Cytophagales; family Spirosomataceae; genus Rudanella. The sequence continues at coordinate 117,340 of RDXN01000037.1, read as the reverse complement.
AGGCCAAGCAAAAGCGCATGGCCCGCACCGACTACGAGGGCATCGGCATCACGCGCATGTTCAATAAGATCGGTAGTGGCGACCGGACCATCGAGGAAGAGTTTTATGTCCTGAAAGAATATAGGAAGCCCAGCACGTTTGTGCGCGATTTTTACTGGTACGACGAACAAGGCAACCGTGTAACCAACGCCGTCCCGAAAGACCGCGAGCAGTCGGAGATTCTCATTCTGCACGGTCCGTATAAACGCTACGCCAACGGCACCCTCACCGACGAGGGGTTTTATTACCTCGGCGCGAAAGATGGCCGTTGGGAGAAGTACGATCAGAACTTCATGCTGCTCGACAAGTCGCGCTGGCATCGGGGCTTCCCCGCCGACGCCCGTATTGCCTATTACGACTCGTCCCATACCAAAATTAAAGAGGTGATTCCGGTTGAGTACGGCAAGATTCGGGGCACGTACATGGCCTTCCACGAGAACGGTCGGCTGGCCGAAGAGGGCAAATTCGAGAACGGCGTAAAAATTGGCCGCTGGACCGAATATCACCCCAACACAACTCGGCAGTTCCGCCGGAAGCTCACCCAGTATGCCCGCGATCAGTGGGAAGAGGGTTTTGAGCCGTACGTGATCAGCGAATGGGACGAAAAGGGCAAAATGACCTACGAACGCCCCAAAGAAAAAACCGTTGTCGAAGAAGCCGACGACAATTAGCCAATCACATTCGGGGTAGCCACATACCCATTGTTGCCCCGAAAATTCCGATAGCCATCACGAGCGTACACAGGCCGATCAAGGCGGCTGTAAGCAGGCTAACCGTTCGGTTTTGCCTGTGTTGCGCATACAGGTAAATTTCCAGCACGATCAGCGGCAGAGGAACGGCGTAAGTGAACAGGGACAAAACTGTTAGAAACGGCCCTGTGAAGGTGTTGGGGTCGAAACCCACGGGGCCGCCATTGATTAAGAGCCAGAACATCAATCCCACCCTGAAAAACCAAACCCCACTCACCACCATAAACAGCCGGAGTGCCCAAACCCGGTGCTGGGCAAATTGGCGTTGGCGGGCGTATTGAATTGACAGCAAGGCAAATGCAATGATATATAGGGCCTGAAGGCTGTTGCTCACGTGCATAAAGGTGTCGCCAACGGTCCCCCGCGTCCAGACCATAATAACCCCCAACGTACTGACAGTCATCGCCGTACCGACGTAAATCCGGCCCAGCCACCGGTGAAGCGTGCGGAACCGGTCGCGCACAGGGGCCATGAGTTGCAGGGGGCCACCAACCACGAGAACAGCCGCCAGCAACACGTGAATGCCTATGGTCAGGTTGCCGGTCCAGTCGCCCGGAACGTAGCCATGCGGCAACACTCGGTTCCACCGCTCGAAATCGCCCACAGCGGTGGCTTTCCCGTAGAATAAGAGGATATACAGGCCGAAAAGCCATTGGCCCAGGGTGGTCACGGTTAGCCAAACGGTCGCGCTGATCGTTAGTGCTTTGCCTGCATAGGGTACGCGCAAAGCCGGGAGTACGTTCGTATTTGTTGTCATAGCAGAAAGGATTTTTGTTCAGGACAAACCTAAACGGGTTCCTTTCCTCGGTCGTTAGACAATTGTCCAATAGGTACGAGCGGTTCTACCAGACGATGAATGTCAGACCAAAATCTCTCTGCGCAAGCGGCTTAGGTGCCGTTGTGTGATGCCTAAGTACGAGGCCACGTAACTCAGCGGAACGTGCTGGATACTGGTTGGCTTTTGGATCAGAAATTTCCGATACCGGTCCTCGGCGGTCAGGGTAGCCATGTCGTTGATCCGGGTTTTGTACTCCTCAATATGCTTTTGCAGAATCAGAATCGTGTAGTCTTTCTGGGTCAGGCTGCTATGCGCCCCTTCTTCTACATCAGCGCGGTTTATACGCAGTAACTCACAATCGGTGATGCAGTGCAGGGTGTCGTTCGAGACAGTCTGGTGCATGAAGTGGTTGTAGGACGTGAAAAAGCGCGGTCCATCGTTCAAATCGGTGGTCACTTCGTTATCGTCGGCATCAAGATGAAAGGTGCGCATGTATCCCGACACGATAAAGTTATGGTACTGCGGCACCTGCCCGGCAGATTCGAGAATGGTGTCTTTCGGTGCGAAAACTGGCTCGAACGTTTGCCGAATGTGGTCTTTGTCGCGTTGGGGTAGCACCAGGATTTCGCCAATGTAATCGTATAGTTTTTGGTAGTAGTGGTCCATAGGAGTATGCTGTTGTTTGTCCAGAACAAACGTGAAATTAATCCTTCTTTGGCAATGTGTGCCGGTAAGCCGGTTTAGCAAACCTTTACCCGGCTGGCGGGTTACAGGAGATACCAATACTCAACCAACGTTATGGAGCAGGAAGAAAAGGGCGTCTCACACGAGGACGCCCAAATAAATGGCCGTACGCAGGGCGCACAAGGCACCGACAATATGGATGCCGACCGGGCCATTCAGGATAATAAACGCACTGATTTGGTCGATGAATCGGCTAATGGTCTTGACAGTGTGGAGGTTCGGGGTGGTCAGGATGGCCGCAACAACCGGGGCATAGGCGGCATGGATATGGATGCCAAAAACGGGGTGCTACGTATGGGCGATCAGGACGACACCACCATGCAGGTGACCGAAGCAGGGGCCGATAGTGCAGTAGCCAGCACGGCCCAGACCAACACCGCCACCGCCGATGTCACAACGGCTGGCCCCGACGATTACGCATCTGCCGAAACAGTGGGTGTTCCGAACGCACAGAAAGAAGCCAAACAAGACGCCGAATCAACCGACGCCAACGACAGTGACACGAACGCGGCTGTTTCGCAGGAGGAAAAACAAGAAGACGTAGCCGAAACAGGCACCTCAATTGATCATCAACCAGCTTATTAAATTAAACAAACGTTATGAGCGTATCCAGCAATTCCCGCAAAGAGAGCACCGACTCGTACGCATCGCAGCAGATGCAGAACGGCGGTGTGATGCCTGAAATGGGCCAACTCCAACGGTTTAATCAACCCGCAGACCGGCCCGAAGTGACGACCGAGCGCATCGCCAGCGACGACACTGATTTCTCGGACGATTACGCCGAAATCAGCGACCAGTCGCAAACGCAACCCGCCGGTACGCTCGTCGATGATGCCGACTGGAACACGACCACCGAAGAAGGCGGCATGGTCTCGAACCGCCCTGATGAGGCTGACCGCAGCTATGGACATAGTTAGTATTTAGTCATTAAACAGTACGTTTCACCCTGCCAGTGGTCTGCAAGACCCTGGCAGTGGTGTTTGTGGGCGTTCGTAATTATCTTCACCACTGCCAGGGCTATTTACACTAATCCGTAGATATATCAACCACTGCCAGAGTCTTGGTCACTCTCCACCAATTTCTCCACCGCCTGAACTGGCAACAACCGCCCCTCTTTAACCTCGCCTTCCAACTCCCCAAGTCGTTCAGACATCCCCGGTTGCGCGAAAAACTGCCCCTCCAGACGCTCCCGGAGGTAAGTTCGGAACCAGGTTAGTTGTTGATCCTGCCGGCGTTGGGCGCGGTGCCCGTTTTGCGTGGTTAACTCCTGATGGTCTACAATAGTCTGCCAAACCTCCCGAACACCCGCGCCGGTTAGGGCCGAGCAGGTCAATACGGGCGGGAACCAGCCTGTTCCCGTGGGAGGAAACAGATGGAGGGCATTTTGGTATTCGACGCGGGCACGGTTCGCGGCCTGTTCGTTGTTGTCGTCGGACTTTGTGATGGCGAGAGCATCGGCAAGTTCCATGATGCCGCGTTTCATGCCTTGTAGTTCGTCGCCCGCGCCCGCAAGCATGAGTAGCAGAAAGAAATCGACCATGCCGTACACGAGCGTTTCGGATTGCCCCACACCCACGGTTTCAATCAGCACCACGTCGAAACCGGCGGCTTCGCACAGGAGCAGGGTCTCACGGGTGCGATGCGCCACGCCACCCAGCGAGTCGCCTGCGGGCGTGGGCCGGATATAGGCGCGGGGGTTCATCGACAGCGTTTCCATCCGGGTCTTGTCGCCCAGCAAACTCCCCCCCGACCGTTGGCTCGTCGGGTCCACAGCCAACACAGCGACCTGATGCCCCTGCTCAATCAGGTGCGTACCAAACGCTTCGATAAATGTGCTTTTCCCTACACCCGGTACACCCGTGATGCCCACGCGGGTGGCGTTGCCCGTCCGGTGCGCCACGCCCGACAGCACAGCCTGCGCCAGAGCAGCATCGGCGGTTAGGCGACTCTCCACGAGCGTAATGGCCCGACTCAGGATCAGCCGGTCGCCGGATTGGATTCCGTCGATATAGTATTCGGGAGAAAAGCGTTGGCGCATAGACGCAGAGTTAGGAGGCAAATTTAGCTTGGTCTTCACTACTTTCATGCACCGGAAACCGCCCATCCGTTGGTAATACTCCATCCAACAGAGCGAAAAAGGGGGCAAGTTCTGCCGTGCGGTCGCGGAGCCAAACGGCTGTCATCTCCACTTGGTAGAGCGCGTTGGTCAGTTCGATGGCTCGGATGCGCAGATTTTGCCCGCGCAGGGTGGAGCGAGGTTCAATAGAAACGCCCAAACCGGCCTCAACCAACCGCTGTACCGACCCCGTATGCGCTGACTCGTAGGCAATACGCGGCACAAACCCGGCCTCTCGGCAGAGAGCAAACAGCGTTTCGACGTACCCCGCACCCACGGGCCGGGGAGGGAGCACAAACTCTTCGTTGGCCACTTGGGCAAGACTAGTGAACGTGTCGGGTGTGAGCGGGTGGTTTTCGGGCAGAATCAGGACAAACGGCTCCTCGTACACCACGCGACTATCCATGTCGGGCGGCACCACAATATTGGGGGCAAAGCCTACGTCAAGATCGCGGTTAGTCAGTAAGTCAAGCTGCTCTTTATTCGATACTTCATTGAGGTACACCTTCAGACCGGGCCGTTGCGCGTGAATTTTCACCAGTAACCGGGGCAAAATCGACTGCATAGCCGAGGTTGCGTGACCAATGCGAATTTCGCCCGCTTCGCCCCGGTGAATCTCGGCGGTACGTCGGCATGATTGGCGAAACCCATTGACCAACCGTTCGGCCTCAGATCGAAAATAGACCCCGGCGGGTGTAAGCGTGACCGAGCGTTTGGTCCGGTTAAACAGGGTTGCACCGAGTTGCTCTTCCAGTTGCTGAATCTGCCGCGACAAGGCCGGTTGGGCAATAAACGCTTGTTCAGAAGCCCGCCGAAAATTCAGTGTCTCGGCAACGAGCAGGAAGTTTTGAAGCACACGAAGATCCATGATAGACAAAACTAATGCCGAATAAGCATCAGTTCATCAAAAATAAGCATTTCCAGGTATCAGTTAAAAGCCGGAGGTTTGCGCCTACCAATATCGCATTCCTATGAACGATCTGCTCACTACCGCTTTTTCTCCCGACGGGTTCCGCCAACAGGGTCACGCACTCATTGACTTGCTTGCCAACCATCTCGAGCGGGCGCAATCGGGTGAGCACAACACTCTCAATTACGTGCCCCCCGCCGATATGCTCGCCCACTGGCAGGCCGACTTTGCTCAAGTCACCCCCGCCGACCCGATCGCGCTGTGGGCCGACATGCTCCGGTACTCCAACCACCTGCACAACCCCCGATTTATGGGCCATCAGGTGTCGGCTCCACTCCCACTCGCAGCCCTTACGAGCGTACTCACGAGCATTTTGAACAACGGGCAGGCTGTGTACGAAATGGGCATGACGGGCAACGCTCAGGAACGCATTGTAACGAACTGGTTATGCGGGAAATTGGGCTACGGCCCCGAATCGGGCGGGTTGCTCACGTCGGGCGGCACGTTGGCAAATCTGACGGCTTTGCTCACAGCCCGCGCTGTGGCGGGTGGCTCCGATGTTTGGCTGGATGGCACGACAAACCGACTCGCCATTATGGTATCGGAGGAGGCTCATTACTGTGTGGACCGGGCCGCCCGAATTATGGGCCTCGGCACCGAAGGCATTATCAAAATTCCGACTAACGACCGATTTCAGATGCGTACCGAGTTGCTCGAAACAGCCTTGGATGCGGCCCTCAACAACGGATTAACGGTGTTTGCTGTGATTGGTTCGGCCTGCTCCACGTCCACTGGCTCTTATGATAACCTCACCGAAATCGCTAATTTTTGCGAACGACACAGCCTTTGGTTTCACGTCGATGGGGCACACGGGGGCGTTGCGGCCCTGTCGAATACCTACCGCCCGTTGGTGCGGGGTATCGAGCGGGCCGACTCGGTGGTAGTCGATTTCCACAAGATGATGATGATTCCGGCCCTTGTAACGGGTGTTTTCTACAGACGCGACGACGATGCGTTTCGCACGTTCCAGCAGAAGGCGCAGTACCTCTGGGCCGATGCCAGTGCCAAAGACTGGTTCAACTCCGGCAAGCGGGCATTCGAGTGTACCAAAATCATGTTGAGTGCGAAGGTTTACACCGTTCTGCGGACCTACGGCGAGGCCATTTTCGTGCAACACGTAGAGCAACTGTATGACCTTGCCCGCGCCTTCGCGCAACACGTACGCGAGCAACCCGGCTTCGAGTTGGCCGTGGAGCCGGAAAGCAACATCGTCTGTTTTCGCTATGTCGGCAACGAAACCGACCCGGCCCAACTAAATGCCCTGAACAACGCTATTCGCGAACGGATTCTGACCGACGGGCGGTTCTACATCGTGCAAACCAACCTGCGCGGGCACGTCTGGTTGCGTGTGTCGATCATGAACTCGCTCACGACGCTGGAGCATTTGACGGAAATGCTGGTGATGGTTCGGGAATGTGCTGAAGATATGGCGGTTTAAAAGGTTGTTTTTAACATAGTTACCGTTGATTTTTGTTGCTTTAACTGCTCGTTTTTTTGTCATCCCGACGCAGGAGGGATCTACTCTGCCAGCACTCAATTTGAGATTGTGCTAACTAGATCCCTCCTGCGTCGGGATGACAAAAAAACGACCGCTTTCAACAACTACACGCTATGACCATTCTCCGTACGCCCGACGACCGTTTCCTGAACCTGCCCGACTATCCATTTGCGCCGAACTACGTGGAGGTAGGCGATGGCCTGCGGATGCACTACGTGGATGAAGGGCCGCGCGATGCCCACGAAACGGTGCTGATGTTGCATGGCGAACCGACGTGGTCGTATCTGTACCGGAACATGATCCCGATCGTTGTGGCGGCAGGCCACCGGGTTATTACCCCTGATTTGATCGGGTTTGGCAAGTCCGACAAGCTTGCCGAGCCGGATGGGTACAGCTACGCGAGCCACGTGGACTGGGTAACATCTTTTATAGAAAGCCTTGATTTACAGAACAGTACGCTCGTTTGTCAGGACTGGGGTGGGTTACTTGGATTGCGCGTAGCCGCTGAAAATGAGTCGCGATTTGCCCGAATTTGCGCGGCCAACACGGGCCTACCCACGGGCGACCAACCTCCATCGGAAGCGTTTTTAGGGTGGCAAACCTTCTCGCAAACCATCCCTACGTTTCCGGTGGGTATGCTGGTGTCGGGTGGATGCGCAAAGAAACTCTCGAACGAGGTCATTGCCGCCTACGACGCACCCTTCCCCGACGAAACCTACAAATGGGCCGCGCGGGTGTTCCCCAGGCTCGTACCCACCTCGCCCAACGACCCGGCAGCCCCGGCCAATCGAACGGCCTGGCAAACGCTCATGCACTGGCAAAAGCCTTTCCTAACCTGCTTTTCCGATGGTGACCCCATTACGTCGGGGGGCGACAAAATTCTGCAAAAACTTATTCCCGGCGCGGCAGGTCAACCCCACGTGACTATTGCGGGCGGGGGGCATTTTGTGCAGGAAGACAAAGGCCGAGAGTGGGCCGAGAAAATTGTTCAATTCATTGGATAAGAGCAGGTTCGTAAATGCACCATCACACACAAGTTGGCATTATTGGCGCGGGACCAGCCGGGCTGTTGTTATCTCAATTATTAACCAAAAAGGGCATCCGGTCCGTTTTGCTGGAAAATCGGCCCCGTGCGCGGGTCGAGAATCGGCAGCGGGCGGGATTGTTGGAGCAAGGCACCGTTGACAGGCTCCGGCAGGCGGGGGCCACCGACCGGCTCGACCGTGAGGGGTTGGTGCATGATGGCGTCATACTGAGCTTCAACGGTCAACGGCACCGGCTCGACTTGGCCGATCTCACGGGTGGCTCACGGGTGACGATCTACGCCCAAACCGAGGTCGTTAAAGACCTGATTCAGTTACGCTTATCCGAGTCGGAGGAGGCTATTCGGTTCGAAGCCGAAGCCACCGCCATCACCGGACTGGACACCGACAGGCCCACGATTGAATACACCCAACACGGCGAGTCGCATACGATTACCTGCGATTTTGTGGCGGGTTGCGACGGGTTCCACGGCATCTCGCGCCAAACCATTCCGGCGCATCTGACCACTACCTACGACAAAATTTACCCGTATTGCTGGCTCGGTATTCTGGCCAAAATACCACCCTCGACCCAAGAGCTAATCTACGCCTACCACGCTAACGGGTTCGCGCTCCACAGCATGCGCTCGCCTGAAGTGTCGCGGCTGTATGTGCAATGCGCCCCCACCGACACCCTCGACGACTGGCCCGACGAGCGTATTTGGGCCGAACTCCAACTCCGGCTCGGCACCCAAGGCTGGACCCTCACCGAAGGCCCAATTTTCGAGAAGACCATCACGCCTATGCGTAGTTTCGTGAGCGAACCGATGCAGTTTGGGCGGCTGTTCCTGGCAGGCGATTCGGCTCATATTGTGCCCCCAACGGGTGCGAAGGGCCTAAATATGGCCGTTGCCGACACGGGCGTTCTGTTTGAGGGCTTATCGGCCTGGTACGATTCGGGCGACCGCACCCAGCTCGACGCCTACACCGATGCCTGTATGCGCCGGGTGTGGCGGGTGCAGGAGTTTTCCAATTTCATGACCGAAATGCTCCATCAAAACCCCGACAAATTACCCTTCGATGCTCACTTGCAGGCCGCCCGGTTCAATGCGTTGGTCGATAATCGGACGGCCTCGCAACTGGTAGCCAAACGGTATGTGGGGTTGGCGCATTAGGGCCGTATCTTTGCCCCATGCCTCGCATTTTCATCGATACCGAACGCCTACGCGACCCGTATAGTGGGTTGGGGCAGTTTTGCCTGCACCTCGGCCACGAGCTTGTCCGCCAAAACCCTGACCCTGAACGATTTTCACTCACGTTCGGCGTTCCAAAAGCCGAAATCGGTGTATTTGGCGACGCCGTACAGTATCGTCCCGTTTCGTGGCATGACCGCGTCTGGCGTTCGGGCGAGTACGATATGTGGCACGCGCTGCATCAGGACGTGGCCTACCTGCCAGCCTCGAACACCCGCCTGATTTTGACCATTCACGACCTGAATTTTCTGGAGCGTCCCGACTATTCGACTACCAAAAAAGCGGGCAAACTCCTCGCCATCCAACGCAAAGTCGACCGGGCCACTGCCCTGACAACCATCTCGGCCTACACGGCATCGGTGGTGCGCGAACATCTGCGCGTACCCGACGCGAAGCCCCTGCACGTGATTCACAACGGTGCGGCTATAAACCCCACTGGCGACCAAGCCCAGCCCCCGTTTGTGCGTGACAGCGACCCGCCTTTTTTCCTGTTCCTGGGGGTGATCCATCCCAAGAAGAATGCCCACGTTCTGCTACCCTTGTTGCAGGCCTTCCCCGATTACCGGCTTATTCTGGCGGGCGACAATACCCACGATTACGCGCTGCACATCCGGCAACAGGCTATGAAACTGGGCGTTTCGGATCAATTGTTGATGCCGGGCACAGTGAGTCAGGAGGAAAAAGCATGGCTCTACGCCCATTGTGAAGCGTTTTTGTTTCCGTCGTTATCGGAGGGGTTTGGGTTGCCCGTTGCCGAGGCCATGCAGTTTCAGAAGCCCGTGTTTCTGTCGCGGCTTACGAGCCTGCCCGAAGTGGGTGGCCCCGACGCGTTTTATTTCGACTCATTCGAGCCAGATGACCTGGTAAATACCTTCCGCGAGGGCATGCTGACGTTCCACGAGGACACCCTCCGCGCCGACCGCCTACGCTGGCACGCCAACAAGTTTAGCTGGGAGAAAGCGGCAAAGAAATATTGGGAGGTGTACCTAAACGTTTAAAGTTCTAACGAACAGCAAGTTGCCGATAGCATAACCCCGGAGGGGTAGCATATTAATAGCAACGAGATTGCCAGACCAAGAAAAGCCCCATCGGGGCGACATGTTAATAGCAATTAGATTTTCGCAATGGTAGAAGCCTCATCGGGGCGGCATGTTTGAGGGGCAACCTTTTTACATACCGCCCCGATGGGGCTTTACTATAAACGCGAGCTTCTATTCTTCTATTGACATGACACCCCGATGGGGTTTTGATAAGTTATTTCTGCTAATGATGCTGGTTATTAGGCAGTTTGACGATTATCAAAGCGGGGCTTCTGCGTTAGAACCTCCATAGAAGCGGCCTCAAATACAAGAGCTAACGTTAACAAAAGAGCAACGGGCGGGCTACAGTTTAGAACAACGGTTTTAACAGGAATTAGCATCTGAACAAAAAACAGCAACGAAATCAAGCTCATAGCCCCTTGTCCCAGAAACACCTCCGGCATGAGGCCCGGTTGTACCGCTTTTATAAAGAAATCCGGTTGACGGAGGGTTATGAAAAGTACGGTGAAGCTACACATGGCCAGACCACAAAGCCCGACGATGCTCCATTCGGACGAGAACCACTCGGGCTGACCCGCTCTATTCCAGGTAATTAACAAGAAATTTATTACCACAAACGCCCCGATTGTCCAGTAAATGCGGGGGCGGTTAAAGTACGTTTTAAATCGTTCCCACCTTTGGCGACTCGTATTTTTTGCCTGCATCTTCCAATACTCTTCCTCCATGTTCAACAACCCCTTCCGCCCCCCAAATGCTTTGTGTGCGTCTAACAGAGCCAGTTCAAACGAAATACTTTGTACCATTGCTGCTTCAACGGTATTGGCGTAGTGGTCGGTGAGTTCAGCGATCAGGGCTTCGTTTTGGAGCCAGTTATCTTTCCGCAAGTGGCGGTCAATAGCCGCGAGTTGGTCGGTGGTCATCGTTAAAGTGCAGGTTTAAACGCGTTGGGGTTCAGTATCGTTTGCAGGTGTTGCATAAAAGCGAGCAGATCGGCGGTGCGGCCGGTGGCTTCGGTTTGGCCGGTTTTAGTGAGCGAGTAATATTTGCGGGCGCGACCATCGACCACCTCGGTCTCGGTGGTGAGCAGGCCCTCGGCTTCCAGCTTGTGCAGGGCGGGATATAGGGCACCCTCGGTGATGGCCATTTCGCCCGCCGTTAGCTCCTTCACTTTCTGGGTGATCTCGTATCCGTACATCCGCTCCCGTTGTTCGAGCAGTTTCAGGATGATGACCGATAGGCTACCTTTCAGGACTTGTTGGCTGTTGGCGTTCATAGCACAAATATATAGTGCTATTCGATATACCTAAAAATTTTAGGTATTAAATTTTGAGGATCAATAAATCACCATAACAGTGCCTCGGAGGGGTTTCTCGCGGGGGTCGTAGCGAATTACGTAGGTGTAGACGCCCGATGGCACCCGCTCATTCCGGTAATACCCGTCGAAGGCTCGCTCATAGCCAATCGAGTGATAAATTACCTCCCCCCAGCGGTCGAACACCGTCACGTCGAGGTCGGGGAAGGCCTCGGCTCCCCAAAGTTTCCAGGTGTCGTTGTTTTGGTCGCCGTTGGGGGTGAAGGCGTTGGGGATGAACAGTTTTACGTCAGGCGTTACCACAACCAATAGTGTCAGCCCTTCAGCAATGCAGCCGAAGGTGTCTTTAACCTGCAATTGGTACAAAGTCGTCTGCGTAGGGTTAGCCGTAGGGCTTTGCGCCGTGGGGCTGCTCAGACTCGACGGCGGACTCCAACTGTAGGTCCAACCGGTTCCGGGAGGGCCGGGCAAGACCACGGGCGTTCCGAGCAGCGTAGTCAATTGAGTAGGCAGCGTAAACGTGGGCGACGGGCGTACTTCAATCGTTTGTGAGGCTATGCCGCTCTCGCAGGATGTTGCACCACTTAGGCTATAGGTTATGGCATGGGTGCCCACACCCGCGACAGCCGGCGTAAATACAGTTCCGGTTACCCCCGGCCCGCTGAACGTGCCCCCCGGCGGGCTTGCACTAAGCGACACGGGTGTGCCCGGACTGAGGCAAACGGGCGTCATTGGGGCTATCTGCACCGTAATGGCATTTGTCTGAGCAACGAGCCAATCGGGCGAGACCGCCGTGCAACCGTTGGCGTCGGTAATACGAAGCCGGTACGTACCCGCCGACGAAGTCTGATGACTAGGGAAGGTTCCCGCCGTGGTGCCGTTGCGTTGCCAGGAAAACTGCCAGCCGTTGGTGCTGATATTGGGGTTGGCGAGTGTCAGTGTGGTGCTGCTTCCGGCGCAAACCTGTACGCCCCCGTTGATGGCAATGGTGGGTGGCGTAAGCCCCGAAACGGTTGTGGGTTGCGAGACAACCGAACAACTTTGGGCCGTTTGCACCCGCACGGCATACGTACCCGGCTGCGTGACAGACAGCACACTGGTCGTCGCCCCCGGCACGGGTTGCCCTCCCGACAGCCATTGGTAAGTTAGCCCTGTCTGTTCGGTCGCACTCAGGATCGCTAACCGTCCCGGACAAATGGCCGACGTGCTCACCGTGATGGTTGGAGCCACAACTGGCCCTGCCCCCGCCACGAGCGTTACCGGCCCTGAAACAGCCGTACAGCCGGTTGGTTGGGTAGCAATCTGAACGGTGTACTGCCCGGCTACCGAGGTTGAGTAGGTTGGCCCGGCCACTCCCGTCAAGAACGTCCCATCGCGGAACCATCGAAATTCGCCGGATTCACCCACATTAGCCAAAGCCGATAGTTGCACCGTATTATTTTGACAATCACCCCCCTGCGAGGCTCCCTGTGTGAGCGTGACGCTTGTGTTGCTGACAGAGAGCGTTAGCGGCTCCGAAAGAGCAAACGGCGGGCAAGCGGTTTCTTTGGTCGCCGATACGGTGTATTGCCCTGCCCCATCCGCCAACAGGGTTGTGCTGGTAGCTCCGCTTACCAGTTTACCATCCCGATACCACTGATACGCGCCCCCCGAAACACCCGTACCGGCCCGGATGGTCAGTTGGGTTGTTTCGCCGGGGCAAATAGGATTCTTGGTTACTTGTACCACTGGTTGTGGCGTTGTGGGGCACTCTTTCACGACGAGTTGGATCTCCCGACGAATTTCGGCAAGGCGCGTATTGCCGTTGAAGGTTTCGGCTTTTACCACGTACGCAAACCTACCGGGCCGGGTGGGCGTGCCGGTTAGGGTGCCCGTGTTAGGGTCGATTTGAAGACCCGGCCCAGCGAAGTTGGTAGCGGAGTAGCCTGGGACGTAGTTTATCGGACTCCCACTCAACGTGATCGGAGTCTCTAGCGAATAACGCGTTCGTGTAATGTTCTTGGGGATAATAACAGCATCATTTGTTAGGCCACCGTTGATTATATCTAAATAATTGATAGTGATAGGGTTACCTAAACAGCCTTCTACCTTGGCTGGAACATTAAATGCCGCACCGAAGGCTTGATTAACCTGTGTAAAACTAAATGCGCTTCTTGGTCCAAAATCAAGCCGACTAACAAACTGGCTGTTGACATCCTGTATGTTGTCAATAGTTTCTCGGCAACATACGCCTTCTGAAACAAAGTAATAACCTGCCGGGTCGGTATAGGTAGCCGGGTCGAGGTTAAATATCTCCGGCTGATTGGGATTAAGTGGCGACATTGTGAAGTACAACACATCATACAACTGAGTTTCTTCAATTCCACATGCCCCTTCGATAGATAACAAATTATCCTCAACGATGGATCGTCTTTCAAAGCGTACGGTTGTAATCAGCCTATCGTCACTCTTTCGGTATACATTAACATTGAGCGTCAGGGGGAATCGATTTAATTCTGATTTGTATGTGTAAAAACCTACCCGCAGGTAAGGCCCTCTTTTTCCTTCGTTGTCCGTATTGAACGCTGCGTAGTTAAAATCATCGAAGTACCCCCCCCGAATCCGAACACGCCCCGATGGTTGGCAATTAATTACCTCAATCGTAACGGGCAGCGAAGTGATCGTACAGCCTAAATTGCTCCGGGCGGTAACTGTGTAAAAGCCTGATTGTCCTGCCAAATACGTTTCTGAAGTGCCATTGGGTAGGTCTTCGCCGTTGCGCTTCCACTGATAAGCAAGCCCAGGTCGCCCACCTACGACATTCAATTGTACCTGTTCGCCCTGACAGAAACTATTGTAGGCCACAGCAGTAGGCTGGCCCACTTGCGAGATGCGCACACTAAGGGTATTGGGGCATTGTGCAAACGTAGTGACGTCTACAAGTAAACAAAACCATAAAACGATCAGTCCGTACAACTTCCCCATACCCACAGCGAACGTTTTTGAAAGCTCTTCACGTATAGGCAAGATAGACTATTTATTGTGCGTATAGGTTGCCTTTCACTTAAAAAAGAAGCCGCTCGGCGCAATTTCCACCCTAATAGAGTCTTTTACGGAACGATCATTCGGCTGATACCGAACCACATAGCCCGCCTGCTTGTAGGAGGGTGTTACGCCCGCGTAAATCGTTCCATCAGTCGGGTCAACAGCCATTCCCGAGAAATGTCGCCGGATGAACGGGGTGGCCAGCGAAATCGACGCGTCGCGGATGGTGAAGCTGTAGGTTTCTCCTTTCACTGTACCGTCGGCAGCATAACTAAACAAGCCAAAGAAGATATTTTGCCGGTCGCGACCAAACGTGATATTTCCCACATTGCGGTCGGCTGTCGTGTTAATTTTCAGGCGACTGCCAACAGCTTTAGTTTGGGCGTTCATCTGAATCATTTCTTTGGCCGAGTACACCCACAACTGCCCAGTGGCATCCAACCCGATGGGGTCAGGGTTATTCCCCAACTCAACTTTGCTTTTCACGGTGTCGGTGTTTAAATCGATAACCGTTAACGCTTTTTCGCCCCCGACCGAGCCAACCAGCACCTCTGAGCCGCTGACAACCATGTTCTCGGCCCCTTTCGAGACCGGAATTTTCTTGACCACCTGCCGACTCGCCATGTCGACCACAGCGATGTATCCCGGATTAGGGTAGAAATTACTGAAATCGCCCGTTGCACCCCAGCAGGTGATGTAGGCTTTGTTCGCAGATACCCGCACCACCTGACGGGGATTTTCGATATCGGGAGCGGCCAGCGTACCGAGCGACTTAAACGTACCTATCTCCACAATCTCAGCCTTGTCCTGTCCGGCAGTGCTATTGTCGACCAGAATTACCCCCTTCCCGTCTATTTCGTTGTATCCCTGCATTGAACCGGCGAGCCGACGACTGTTTGTAGCCTGAAAAATGTCAGTACTAACTGTTGTCGAACGGTTCTGAATAAACGAAAGCGTGCCATTATTATCGAAAAAGTTGCCCGCATTCAGCACTACTACACCCGATTCGTAAGGCTCCGGCTCCGGGTCGGGGGCGTCGCAAGAGGTGATGAAGAGTGAAAGAGCGAACGTGGTAAAGAACGCGCTTTTGAAGCTGAGTTGAGAGAATCGAGTCATGGTTGTATTCATTTTGTAGTGTTCGTTTTGTGTTAGTCATTAATTACCCACTACCAGCCCCAGCGCGAAACTCCGACCGGGCATGGCGTTTTGTTTTACGTTCAGCACCAGCGCGTCGAACAGGTTATTGACCTGCCCCTGTAGCCGCGCCCGTACCGGCCCCAACTTAAGCGGGGCCGACAGCACCAGATCAGTTAACACAATCCCCGGCAACGACTGGCTATTGTCGAACGTGCTGAACCGGCGCGATTGCACCACCGACTGAACCGTAAGCCGAACATCCCGATACGACCCGTAGGCCATCAGCGAGGTGTTATGCACTGGCACGTAAGGCAGTTGCTTGCCTACAATGTCGCGGGCGTAGGCGTTGTAGGCAAGCAACTGCGACGAACGGGTGAGGGCGTACCCCACGCGCCCACCCGCCCGCCAACGCCCCTGCCCGTAGGCGACCGTACCTGACCATTCCACTCCCCGCGCCAGCACCTGTTGCAGATTCTCGACCCGGTAGCCCCGGTCGGGATTCCAGTAGGTCCAGTCGTCGATGCGGTTGCGGTAGGCGGTCAGGTCGGATGTGAGTTGCCAGGCGGGGCTGGGTTGAAACCGTGCGGTCAGGCCTAGTTCGGCGTTGAGGCCGCGTTCGGGGCGGAGATCGGGGTTGCCCAGCGTTTGCCAGTAGCGTTCGTTCAGGGTCGGAACACGGTAGCTGCGTCCCACCGATGCCCGCGCCGTAAGCCCCACCCGCTCTCGTTGCACCAACCGAACGTCGGCACCCAGCGAGGGCGTGAGGGGTGGATCGAAGCGTGTTACAAAACCCTGTCGCAGATTAGCCGAAACAGTTAACCGTTGGGTCTGGTAGCGTAATAAAGCATACAAATCGGCCCGGTTTTCGGTGATGAGTTGCCCGCCGTAGCCATCGACCCGCGTCCGGTAATGAACCACCTCGCCCCCCAGTCGAACTTGCCAGGCGTTGCCGTTGGCAGTTGTGTGCATAAACTCCCGTTCGAGCCGAGTAAGGAGCCGGTCGGTGAGTGAGTGACTGGGTCGCGAAAAGTCCCTCTTGGCGTAGTCGAGTACATCGCGGAGCCAGCCCACGCGGAGGGTCCAGCGGTCGGCTTCGTAACTTAGTTGGGTGCGGTAGCCTTGTGTGCGGGTGCGTTCACGGCCGAGCGTGTCGGCGGGGGCCACGGTCACGGCGTAGTCGGTGAGCCAAGTGTTGAGCGACCATTGACCACCCCGCCGGTTTCGCCAGAACAAATCCTGCATGAGACCCTGCTGATAGGCTGTTGTGGGTTCTATGTAATAAAAACCCCGTTCGCGATACGGATACCGGTTGTTGAACGTGTTGCTGTACACGACCGTTTTTCCCGCACCCTGCCCTTGCTCGGTTGTCTGCCCAGTGTATTGCGCCCCGGCCTGAACCTGCATGTTGTCGAAACTCCCGATTTGCACACCCGCCGTTGGCCGCAGGCCCACCCCCGCAAAGTCGGGCAAGGTGCGCAGGAGCAGGCTCCCTCCTATCGCATCGGACCCCACCGCGCTCCCCGCAGAACCATATTGTACTGAAATTTGATCAAAACCCAGAACAGGCAAGGTCGAGAAATCGGTTTGGCCGGTCATGGGTTGGTTCACATTGATTCCATTCCAAAGCACCGCCGTGTGGTTGGGCGACGTTCCGCGAAACGAAACCGTTGCAATCTGCCCCCCACCATAGTTTTTGAATGCCAGTGGGGTTTGGAGCATGAGCAGTTCGCTCAAATTCTGAAACCGGAATTGCCCCAAAGCCGCCGAGTCGATACGCTGGAGTTTCTGACCCGCCCCGAACCGTTCGGGCGCAGTTGCCCGCACCGTCACTGCCGACAACGACACCGGTCCCGGTTGCGCCATCGCCCCCGAACCGAACAGTCCTATCATACCCACGAGCCAACGCCCGCCTGTGCTGCTGTTTTTCAACGAATTGTGGTTAAGACCCGCCCGTTTCCTCCGAACAGTACGGCACTCAGTCGGTTCGCGGCAGGTCTCCTGGCTCGTTTCGCGGTGGTTCTGGGCCTTCCCATCGCGCCGGGGCGCAACAGTGGCGAAGCAGGATAAACCACCAAACTCATGAAACGTACAGTTGCGGGGACAGCTCCGGCTTTTAACCGGTATTCCCTTTTAAGCCTTATAAGTCCCCCTGAAAGGACATTAGGCACCGTGAACTCAAGGGCAAAGATAAGGAAAGGTTTTATTAGCTTCGCGGCATGACCATGAATCACTTCCAACTGAATCATAAAAAAGCCCTTGTAACGGGCGGTACCAAAGGCATTGGCGAGGCCGTTGTCCGGCAATTGCTCGATCTCGGCGCGGCTGTATTTATTGTAGCCCGGAATAACGAACTGTTGCAGAGCCAGCTAACGTCTTACCGCGCTCAGGGGCACACCGTCGAGGGCTTGGCCGTTGACCTAAGCGAGCCGGGAGCCGCGCAAACCATCATGACTGCCGTTCAAGAGCGTTGGGGGGCACTGGATATTCTGGTGAACAACACGGGCACGAATATCCGCAAACCCACCGCCGAGTACACCCCCGACGAATACGACCACGTAATGAACACCAACTTGCGGTCGGCATACGAATTAAGTCAGGCTACCTACGGGTTGCTGAAAGCGTCGGGTGAGGGAGCAATCGTCAATGTTTCGTCGGTGTCGGCCATGACGCACACGAGCAGTGGGTCGTTATATGGCATGAGCAAGGGGGCCATGAATCAGCTAACCCGCAACTTGGCCGTTGAGTGGGCACCCGACGGCATTCGGGTCAATGCTGTCGCTCCCTGGTACATCCGCACGCCCCTGGCCGGGCCGGTTTTGAGCAACCCCGAAAAGCTCGCCCGCATCGAAGCCCGTACGCCAATGGCTCGCGTAGGCGAACCCGACGAGGTAGCCTCGGTCGTGGCGTTTCTGTGTATGCGGGCCGCGAGCTACGTTACAGGTCAAACGATTGCGGTTGATGGGGGGCTACTGGCGTGGGGATTTTGAAACTGGGAAAGCTGGCGGGGTTTGTTTAACTTGCGTTTGATACAAGACAGAGGTAGCCATGACCATGATCCATATTGATATTGATATTCAGGACGAACAGGAAGCTAATCGGATTTTGTCGTTGCTAAATCGGGAGCGCGTCCCTCATCACGTTCAAACAAAAAGAATATTGACGGAAGCTGAACAAGCAACGGCTCGTGAACGAATTATGCGTGGTGGTAGCCAAACACTCGATGTTGAGGAGATGATCGCGTACGTAAAAGAAACCCGTGATCGTAAGCTTCCCTTCCGAGACGAATGAAACTATTCGATTCAAATCTGATTATCTATTCCGCTTCAGATCAATATGAATTCTTGCGAGGGATTATTAGCGAAGCTGATTCCTGTGTTTCTTCTATTACAAAGGTGGAAGCTCTCGGCTACCACAAACTTCCGGCTCTGGACAAAGATTATTTTGAGACGCTATTCGCTACCATCAATGTAATACCCCTCACCGAAACAGTTATTGATAAGGCGGTCGAACTCCGACAACAAAAGAGAATGTCGTTAGGCGACTGCCTGATTGCAGCTACTGCCCTGCTGAATGGCCTTGAACTCTACACCCGAAATACCGACGATTTCACGCACATTGATGGCTTAACGGTTATCAACCCGTTTCCTGAGTCGTAGAATAGAACAACTTCCCGCCCAGCTCTTTCTGCTTCTTTAATCCCTTCTTTCGCAGGCCCTTGGTTACCGCAAACCCCCATTCGGGGAAAAAGTTGCCGAGTTTGGCGAGCAGGCCCCGGCTGGGTGGAATCATCACCTCAACGCGTCGGCGGTCGATGGCCTCAAGCAGGATGGCCCGGCCTACGTCGGCAACGGTCAGCACGCGGGGGCCGGAGAATGTCAGAGCCGCTTCGGGGTGATCGAGTTGGGCCGTGAGCATGTCGGTGTTCACGAGGTCGGGGCAGACCACGGAAACCGATACCCCGGAATCGCGCAGCTCACCGGATGCCGCAATCGAAAACGCCCGCACACCAAACTTGGTAGCCGAGTAAATACCCAATCCCTGAATTGGGGCAACGCCCGCCAACGAAGCCACGTTAACGATCTGCCCGCTTCGCTGCTCCTGCATGATTTCGGCCATAAACCGCGTGCCGAGCATGACGCCCTTCAGGTTAATATCGACCATAAAATCGACGTCGTCCGGGCGAATCTCAGCCGCATAGCCTGGTCGGATAACCCCCGCGATGTTCATCCCTACGTCGAGCCGACCGAATTGCTCCAGCACTTTTTTCATGGTCGCCTGCCAGTCGGTGGCCGAACGAACGTCAAGGGGTAGCAACAGAGTCCGGTCGGTGGGCCAGCCATCGGTGGTAGCCGCCGTGTGGAGTTGACTAATGGCAACGTCGGTGGCAACAACCGTGTGGCCCTGCTGGAGCAGCAGCCCCGCCATATGGCGACCAATTCCGTTGGCACAGCCTGTTAGCAAACAGATCTTCATTGAACAGTTGGAGAATTACCCGTAAATTGCCCCTAAAATAGGTCTAAATTTTAGTCGAATAATGATGCAAGTTGTTTTGTTGGCATCCGTAGGGCAAACCATCCTACTGGCTGGTGTCGGATTGATTGTTTTGCTAGCTGTCGGGGCATTTTCGGTATACATGTCCATCCGAAACCGGGTAATCCAGCACCGACCTGCCAACAGCCCCAACCCTGCCAAGCGGCAAGCGGACAAAACGGTAGTCGTGTGTGCGGGCGATAGCATCACACACGGCGTCATCAGTGCTAACTACGTGGACCAGCTCGAACGTGAGTTACCGGCAAGTGACTACCAACTTTTCAACGCAGGCATCAACGCCGACCTCAGCTACACCCTGCTCCGGCGTCTCGACGCGGTTATTGCTGTCAACCCCGGCGTAGTCACAATTCTGATTGGCACCAACGATATCAACGCCACAATCAGTGCCGATTCGGCCAAGCTGTACCGTAAACTGGAACGCATTTTGCCCGGAGACGCTCCCTCATTCGAGACATATCAAAAGAATTATCGGACTATTGTTCGGCGGTTAAAAGCGGAAACAACAGCCCGCATTGCCCTGATCTCGCTGCCTGTCATGAGCGAAGACCTAAATGAGACCGCTAACCAACTCGCCGATCAATACAGTACGTTCGTAGACAAATTAGCTCATAGCGAGAATGTTACGTATCTGCCCTTGCGCGAGCAAATGAAAACGTGGCTTAACAAACACCCAAAAACGATCCGGTATGCCTACGCCGATCATTACAAAATGATGAATGTGGCCGTGCTTAAACACCAACTGTTGGGCCGCTCGTGGGACCAACTCACTGCCGACGTCGGGCAGGATTTTACCTACGACCAACTTCACCTGAATTCACGCGGTGCCGCGATGATTGCCCAGTTGGTGAAAGGGTTTGTTATGGCCAACCAATCACATACAGTATGACACCAGAAGTTTGCATTATAGGAGCCGGATCGTCGGGAATTGCGGCAGCCAAAACGCTTCACGAAAACGGCATTGCGTTCAACTGTTTCGAGAAAGGATCGGCCATTGGCGGGAATTGGCGGTATGGAAACGACAACGGCATGTCGTCGGCATATCGGTCGTTACACATCAACACCAACCGCGACATCATGGCCTACTCCGACTACCCGATGCCGCGCGATTACCCCATGTTTCCGCATCATAGCCAGATTATCCAGTACTTCGACAGCTACGTGGATCATTTTGGCATCCGGCCTTTTATCCAGTTCCAAACTGCCGTGACGAACGTCGAAGCCGAGGGCAACGGCTACCGCGTAACGACCAAAACCGCCGAAGGCCAAACCACACAACGCCATTATAAACACGTTCTGGTTGCCAACGGGCATCACTGGAACCCCCGCTACCCTACGCCCGACTTTCCGGGTACGTTCACGGGCGAGACATTGCATTCGCACTACTACAAAACGCCCAATCAGATCGCGGACAAAAAACTGCTTGTGGTAGGCATTGGCAACTCAGCAGTCGATATTGCCTGCGAGGCTGCCCGGCAATACGGCGAACGCGTGACGGTCTCGACCCGGAGCGGAGCTTACATTATTCCGAACTGGGTGTTCAGTCTCCCTTTCGACTCACTGGCAAACCCGATCACAGCCAAACTCCCGCTCATTTTCCAGCGGTTGCTTCTCAAATCGACCCTGCTTTTGGCACGAGGGCGGCAGGTAGACTACGGTGTTCCCGTACCCAACCGCCCCCTCCTTAGCGAACACCCAACCATCTCGCAAGATATTCTTAACCTAAGCGGACGCGGCCTCATCCGTTACAAGCCAAACATTCGGGAGTTCAACGGAAACGAGGTGATTTTTACAGACGGCACTCGCGATACCTTCGACATGATTATTTATGCCACAGGCTACAAGGTTACGTTCCCGTTTTTCGCGCCCGACTTTATCAACGTCGAAGCCACCAACGATCTCCAACTGTACAGAAGGGTGGTTCACCCCGACCATCCGGGCTTGTATTTCCTGGGGTTGATCCAGCCCTTGGGGGCCATTATGCCACTAGCCGAAACACAATCGAAATGGGTTGCCAGGCTTGTTTCGGGGGCGTGTCAGTTACCGTCACGGTTGCAGATGGTACAGGCGATAGAAACAGAAGAAAAGGCCGTCAAAAAGCGGTATAATGGGTCAGCGCGGCACACGTTACAGGTCGACTTTCATGCGTATAAAACAAGCATTGAACGGGAGATGAACACACGTTGAACTCCTTACGCAAATATCAGTATCATTAAAATGTAGTAAAAACATAGAATTAAATCCTTGAATGAATGGGAAAACGAGCGTGTAAACGAAGATCTTGCAGTTTATAGTATATGAAGAGTTGCCATAAACTAAACCGTACGCTAACTTGCCCGACTAAACGAGCCTGCACTTACGATTCCATCAAACACGCATTGTTAACTCTTAATCCACAGGTGCCCGTAACCAAATGATTTCCAAGAAGGCGAAATACGCTATCAAAGCCTTAAAAGTCCTCACTGAGGAGTACGGCAAAGGCCCCGTACTGATTTCTTACATCTCAGCACGCGAGCACATTCCAAAGAAGTTTCTGGAAGCGATTCTGCTTGAACTCCGTAATCACGGTATTCTGCAAAGTCAAAAAGGAAAAGGTGGTGGCTATCTGCTCCGCGTTGATCCGGCCCGCGTTAATTTGGCCCAGGTTCTGCGCGTAATCGACGGCCCCATTGCGCCAACACCTTGCGTTTCGTTGAATTTCTACGTGAAATGCGACGACTGCGAAGACGAGGTTGCCTGCGCTTTGAAGCCAATTATGGAGCGCGTTCGGGACGCGAATTTGGGTGTGTACGAGAACACAACGTTACTCGCATTCCAGAATCCGTCGATGATCGAGACCAAGGAGATTCCCATCGGAGCCGCTGCGGGCGAAATGAGTGAGGCTGGCAGCGAAGCCACCAGCCGTATGACTGCCTAACGTATGGAGTGAAAATTACTGATGTTCGTCGCGAAGCAAATCGTTGACGGTTTTAACGGGGTTGAAGGTAATGAGCGGAACTTCCACGAATAGGGTGTTCCAATCGGCCATAGCTCCATTCCAAAGACCCGGTAACTCCTGCGCTTTCAGGTCCTTACCATCTTTTGATTTTTGCGTAATAAATCCCGTCTGCATGTCGCGGTACCTGGGGAGGTCGTATTTCTGGTCGTGTCGGTTTTTTAAACCACACACCAGATCGACGGGATTAAAATGCGTAGCCGTATCGAAAATTGCTTTCTGATCGGCATTGGCCATATCAAACTGCGCCGACTCCACAATCTGCAACGACGATGACCCGTCGGCGTTCTTGGCCCAGAACGGCCCGCCCCCCGGCTCTCCTACGTTTGGCACCATCCCACAAACCCGAATCGGGCGATCCAGCTTTCGTTTGAAATACCCAATCTTATCGGCTTTGCTGTAACTCTCGAAGTCTTCGGGGTGGTTTGTGTATAGAGCCATCTGCAAAAACTCGTCGGCTTCGGCCAGATAGCCATCGCTCACAGCATCTTCGGGCTGGTCAATTAGTTCCAGGAGTTGAAAAACGCGTTGCTGGGCATCGATCAGGACGGTTGCCAGGGCTTTTTTGTAGGTAACGGTGGTCTCACGAATCTCGTCGGGCACCACGTTGTCGATGTTCTTGATGAACACAATGTCGGCGTCGATGTCGTTGAGGTTCTCGATCAGCGCACCGTGGCCCGCCGGACGGAACAGCAGTGAGTTGTCGGCGTTGCGGAACGGTTCATTGTTCAAGTCGACGGAGATCGTATCGGTCGATTTTTTCTGCTCCGAGAATGTCACATCGTAGGCTACGCCCAACCAGGCTTCGTAGTCGGGCTTTTCGTCGATAATCAGTTTCTCGAACCGCTCATGATGCTCGGGCGAGACGGTGAAGTGAATACGCACCAGTCCGTTGGCGTTAGCGTAGGCCGCTCCTTCAACCAAATGTTCTTCCACAGGCGTGCGGGCACCGTCGGGATAACGGTGGAACTTCAGGAGTCCCTTGGGCAGATTGCCGTAGTCGAGTCCCTCGTCGGTAAGTAGATAACGCAGCACCGTTTGGCGGTCGGCGGTTTCGATTATATCCCCTTTTTCGGCCATCGCGGCCTTCAGATCGTCGTAGAAGGCGAACTCGGTGATCCGGGCAAAAAACTCGTCGACCGACTTGTCATTTTTTCCATCCAGAGCCGCAAACAGTGATTTGAACATCCGGGTAGCTGCCCCCGACGCAGGTACAAACTTCATGAGCGAGTAACTACCCGCCACATCGTCGAACCGGCGAGTGTACTGCGTCAAATTCTCTTCGGGGATTCGTACGATGCCATCGCCCACGGTGGCCGCTCGGAGTGCCGTCAGAAAGGGAAATCCGTCGATAAAGTGTTTGATCTGCCCGTTGATCGTTTCGAGCGAAATGCCTTGCGCGGCTATCTGTTGGTTGTCCTGTTCGGTAAACATGGAGTGTTTGAGGTTTACGGGGTCAAAACTATCGAAAAGAAATGCGTAATGCGTAATGCGTAATGATGAATGCGTAATGTTAGCGCGTCAGCTCATTCATCATTACGCATTACGAATTACGCATTATGTTGGCAGTTCGGGCAAAAATACGTGGTGCGCCCCCCTACCTCAGTGCGTTCAATACGGGTGCCGCATCGGGGGCAAAAATTGTGGGCTTCCACATCGTCGTAAGGCGATTGATCCCACTCGCGGACGTGGATGAGAAACGAACGGGGAAAATCGCGATAAGTGGCCTCGTGCCGGATAGCCGTTTCCAGAACAAGCCGGATCGCTGCGTGGAGATTGGCCGTTTCGGCATCGGTTAGCTCATTAGCTGGGCGTTCGGGGTGCAGCCGTGCCTGAAACAACACCTCATCGACGATCCAGTTGCCTAGCCCAGCCACAGTAGCTTGGTCCATCAAAACGGGCTTGATGGGGGCTTTGCGTCGGCGCACGCGATTGGCTAATTCGTCGGGGGTAATATCGAGACCGTCGGGGCCAATTTTTTTGGCTTTCAGGTAGGCGTCAACATCATCTACCAGGCCAATTCGCTCAAACTTGCGGGGGCACAGGAAGCCCAGATTGAAGCCATTGTCAAACGAAAACACAATTCGGGCAAAGCGGGGCCGGTCGAGGGAGGCATGGTAGTAGGCCAAGTCGCCGGTCATGCCGAAGTGCATCCGAACGATCACGGCGGGGTTGTCGGTGAACACAAACAAATTTTTTCCGACTCGGCGCGTTCCGGTGAATGACCGACCGATGAGTGATTCCGTCAGAACAGCGTACTCGGTAGTTAATAGCTTGCGGTCTTCGACCTCAATATGAGCAATGGGCTGGTTGAACGACGACGTTTCGAGGTATTGTCTGCGTATTTCTACTTCGGGTAATTCGGGCATATTTTTCGGGAGGACGTCTGTCTTGTACAACAAATTGACACCCGGTTCGTTTTGAAACTGTGCTAACGGCACACAGTCTATTAGTCTATAGCTGAACTATATTTCAAAATAAGCCGTTAGCTAACAACCCATTAGAAATGTGACGACAGGGTTGTACTTTTGATCTCTGTTGTCTTTCCACTCAATCCCTTTGAATGACACAGGCTTTACGAGTACCCTGTTAAACTGTTAAATTCAAACTGACTATGGAGCAAAATCCTCAGCAAAAATCCCGCACAAACGGTGCCCTTGTAGCCGCCCTGATCCTGATGACAGGTTTGGCTGGTGTATCGAGTTATTTGTATTTCACGACGAAGGAAAAGTCGGACACCCAGGAAGTGACAATTGCCGAACGTGTGGAAGAACTTTCGAACACCCGCGTGAAGCTCGATTCGATCTCAACGGCCCTTGACGCCAAAATTGCGGAAGTGCAGAAGCTCGGTGGCAACGTCGATGAGCTGCTGAAGGTGAAGGCTGATCTGGAACGCGACAAGGAGACGCTCCGTCGGGGTAACTCAGCCTCAGCGGCATCGGCCAAGGCTATGATTGCCAAGTACGATGTCAAAATAAAGGAGTATGAGGCTTTCCTGATGGAAAAAGACACCCTGATTGCCAGCCTACAACGCGAAAACGGCGTGTTGGTAGCCTCGGTGCAGACCTTGAATCAGGAAAACACCGCCGTGAAAACAGAACGTCAGTTAGCTCGTGACTCGGTGGTTGCTTTTGCGGCCCAAAATCAGGAGTTGGCGACTAAAGTAACGCGGGCATCGGCCCTGAAAGCCCAAAACGTGAAGGTCTACGCCGTGTCGTCGAAGGGTAAGGTTCGTGAAGATGATGCCTATAAAGCGAAGCGTCTGGACAAGATCAAGCTGGTATACACGCTGCTTGACAACCCGCTAACCAAAGAAGAGGCCAAGGATGTATTCATCCGGGTTTTGGACCCCGATGGAGCTATTGTGTCGGATATGGCTAACGGTTCAGGTACGTTTAGTGTGGATGGCAACGAGACGGTTTACACCACCAAGCAAACAGTGAACTACAGCAGTAAGGGCCAAACGGTCGAGATGTTGTACACCCGTGGCACGACCTACAAGCCCGGCAAATACACAGTTGAACTGTATGCAGAAGGTTTCCGCATCGGTCAGGGTGAGTTTGCGGTGCGGTAAGGGCTTTTCTGATTTATCTTATCGTTATGGTTTAAGCGGCCCTCATAAGGGGTCGCTTTTTTTATCTATCCAGCCACCGGCGGAGTTCGGGCGTGCGGGCGGTACTCGCAACGAGGGCCTGCGCCTGTCCCGGCACCCGAATGGCCAATCGGTCGCCCCCGTACGATTCAATGCGCTCAATATGGCGTACGTTTATTATATCGCCCCGGTTGATGCGGAAAAACTGTGCCGGGTTCAACTGGTTCTCCAACTCGGTCAAGGTCCCATTCAGCGGGTATTTTCGGCCCGATGAGTCGTAGGCGAACACCACACTCTCGTCGGTTTGCAGGCAGGCAATGTCGTCGGTACTGAGCAACACAATGCCCTGCCGGAGCTTCACCGTAAACCGTTGACGGTACGTATTCTGTGCTGGTTGCAGGGCCTCGCGAAGTTGCTGAATCACTGTAGCGGTTAGGGGTTCAGCTGGTGGCTGTGGGGTCGCTCCAAACTGATTTTTTAAGCCATCGTACTTCGCTAACGCTTTGCTAACCTGTTCATAATGAAACGGTTTCAACAGATACGCGATGCCATTACCCTGAAATGCCCGGAGCAGAAATTGGTCATAAGCGGTGGTAAAAATAACCGGGCAGGCAATCGACACCCGGTCGAACAGGGCAAACACGTTGCCGTCGAGCAGTTCGATGTCCGAAAAAATCAGGTCGGGGGCCGGATGTTGGCCGAAGTACTGAATCGCTTCCTGAACGCTTGGCAATGGCCCGTGCAGGATAGCCTCCGGCAAGACCTCACGCAGCAGATCGAGCAGGTGCCGGGCCGCGAGGGGTTCGTCTTCGATGATGGTAATGGTCATAACAGAGAACAGTAAGCAGAGAACATCGAACAATTGCTAACGTTGACTATTGGGCTACATCTTGCCCGATCCGTACAGACCGAAGCAATGGCAACGTAACCACAAACTCAACCGCGTCTTGCTGCACCCGTACAGGTTGATCCGATAAAAGTCCGTAGCGTTTGCGCAGGTTGTCCAGACCCGTGCCGGTGGAGTCGACGGGGGTAAGTTTGGGGCGCAGGTCGTTGCGGACCGTGATGGTTTGATCAGTGGCAATCAGTTCGATCAGGAGCGGGTTGCGTTCATCGCCCCCGTTATGTTTTACAGCATTTTCGAGCAGGGTCTGGATACTGCCGGGGGGCACGAAAACGGCCAGAGAGTCGCTCACGGTTAGTTTTTCGATAAACACATACGCCCGCCCGAATCGTTGCCCAATCAGGTATTGATAGTCCGTTACGAAGGCCAGTTCGTCGGCCAACGGCACCACGTCGTCGTCTTTGTGGCGAATCAAATAGCGGTACAAGGCCGAGAACCGGTGCAGGTAGGCGGTGGCCTGTTCGGGGTTGCGCTGGATGAGCGAACCAAGTACGTTCAAATTGTTGAACAGAAAATGCGGGTCGATTTGGGCTTTGAGATGGCGAAGTTCGGCCTCGGTGCGGGCTTTTTCGGCCTGAGTCAGGCGTTGTTGTGTCTCGAAAAACTGTTTTCCGGCCAACATTGCCGAGAGGACGCCCGCCTTCTCGACAATACTAATCAGGCTATTCAGCATCTGGTTGACGGTCATGGTGGGGGTTGTGTTCCAAAGCACCCCCAACCCCAGCCTGTAGACATAGGTGAGGCCAAGTGCCATACCGAGCAAGGCCAAAATAAACGCCAGATAACGTTGTCTGAACAGCAGTTGGGGCATTAGACCGAACACTAACAGAAGTGTAAACATCAGTGGCCCCACAATGCTCCAGGCTGTAAGTCCCAAATATCGCCCCCACCCGATCTTGGTAACTACGTTATCATAATCCGAGAATATGAACGGCAACGCGGCTGCCCAGAACACGCCGATAACGGCCCAATCGGAGCGGGTTGGTCTGGCGAAGAAGGCTCCTGTCTGTGTCATTGCGTGGCGATCCAGTTAAGCATGTCGGGGTAAAGGTCGGCTACGGTTTGGGCGGGTTTGCGGGCTTTGTACAAACTCAGCAGTTGCGCATTAAACGCCGGGAAACGTTTGAAGCCCCGATTCACCATAAACGTATCGACCCATTCGGTTTTGTCGGCCCGAATTTGGGCAAAAACCTCTGGCGTAGTCGTATCGTACACGTATAAGGTGAACACGCCCCAGGTCATATACTCGTTGAAGGTCAGGTATTTACTTTGGTAGTCGTCCTTGCCGGTGTTCCAATCACGCCAATTTTTCATGGCCTTGTCGAGCTGTTTGTTCTGGCGCGTCGTTGCCGGGTTTACGTAGTTATGGTCGATTTCGGTAAACACCATCCGGTTCAGCGCGGTCGATTCGATCACGGTCAGGGGTTTGACAGGTGGACTCGGCAACGGCACAAACATACGCGTTTCGGCAAAACTGTTGTCCTGACCGTTATTGGTGAAGTGAAAACAGCCCATAAGCATCGACAGATTGAGTTGGTAGCTGTCGTATCGGTCGGGAAACTGGGTTTCGAGCCACGCCCACATGGAAGCTACGGGCACCTGCCGCTCGTAGGTAGTCAACGCAGTTTGGTAGCTAGGCTGATTAGCTTTGAAAAACGCCCGAAACCCCGACACACGGGCGAAGTCCTCGGCCAAGGGGCGATAATCGGCGAATTTGGCTTCGGGGTGAACCGCAATCTTACGATATATGCCCCCAAACACAATCCGGTCACCCTCGAACCGATACGCGGCTGCATCGCCCAGGGTTGTGTAGTTCCAGCGGTCTGAGACAAGCAGTTTTTCCATTTCGGCCACGAGTGGATGGTTCCGGTAGGTATCAAACTGTGTCATCACGGTCCGGTGATACGGCGTGTTGCGCTCCAGCAGGCAGTCGCGCCGACCGGTTGGCGTGAGGGCAATAACCACGTGCATCAGTTCGTACACTTCGGGGATTTCGTAACGTGCCTTGCCCCGGTTCTCGGCCACGTAGGCATCCGAAAACTGGTGGTCTGTTTGTAGTTCGGCCAGTTTATCGAGCGAACAGCCCGTTAGCAGCAATAGGGAGAAAATAGGAAGAAAGCGCATTGTCTGTCAGGGTTTGGATAGGTGAATGTGTACGTCGAACGAAACGGCAAGATCTCCGCTGCTGGCCCCAGCCCGGTCGCGATACCAGAACGCCGAGGGCCGAACACTCCAGCCCCACGTCCAGCCCTGCTGCGGGCGATGTGTCCAGCCCAGCCCCACCTCTACCGATTTCATCAGGACCGATTCGCCCGGAACCTCCACCCGGTAGGTGTTGCCTTTGGTATCGGAATAGCGCGTTGAGGGCGTCGACAGGCGCAACAGGCCTGCGCCCACGAGCACCGTTTTGGTGAACCCCCCCCGTCCAATGTGCTCGTAACCCGTTTGGGGCAACAAAAAGACCCCTCGCTGCAGTGTACCCCGGCTGTAGAATCCTGTGCTGCCCGTGAGTAGCCATTGGTGCGTTTTCACGGACGGGGTTGACCGGCGGGTAATCGGGCGAGTGTGCGACCAGAGTGGATAGTCGGCGGAAAGTCGGACGCCGGGCGCGGAGACGCCAGGGCCGAAATAGCCCAGCCGGAGCTTTATTGGCGGTTGGGCATGAGCGTGTGCGCACATGAGCAAACAGAATACAAGGTAAAGGCGCATGATGGTTGGGTGGTTTTTGTTAGCGACTGTTTCTCTCCAGAGCATCGAAACTGAATGGATTCTGGCTTTCGTCGCGCTTCTTCATACCGAAGTTGTAACGTATGTTCACACCAAACCGACGGGTGTCGGCTCGTCGCGCGCCCTCGGCCACAATGTTGCCCTGCGTGAGCGTGAACGTATTCCGGTTGGTATAGAAGACATCCGAAACCGACAATGCCCCCATGAGTTTCCTATTTAAAAAGTAGCGGTTTACGCTAATGTTGAGGTTGCCAAAATCGCCCAGCTCATAAAACTGCTGCTGCCCCCGGAGCCGGTAAAACCCATTGATATTGACTGTTGAGCGCGTATCGAGCTTGATTTGCTGGAACGTAAAGAAGCTCCACGAACCCCGGCTAAACGCCAACGGTTGCCCTTCGTATTGGCCCGTGTACTGGTTGTGGTTGTACTGTGCGCCTACGGCAAAAAAGAACTTGCCGCCGGGCGGAATGCCCCCCAACAACCGGAAGTACGTTTCACGGTTAAAGCCCAGGTTGTCGTAGGTGCGGAAGGCCACACTGGGGGTGGTCGGGTCCTGATACAGCACGCTGGTAAACAGTTGCCGGGAATCGTTTCTGCCAATCGCCAGGATCGGCATCTCGTTCGCGCTCACGTTGGCTTCTATATTCTGCGTGAACTGAGGTTGCAGGGCCGGGTTGCCCGTTTCATACAAAAACTGGTCGATGTACCGCGCAAACGGGTTTAGTTGTTCGTAGCCGGGGCGCGTGATCGACCGCCGATACACGAGATAGGCCCGCAGTTCGTAACCCGCAATCTTGGCGACTTTCCGGCTCAGGTACACGTATGGGAACAGATCGGTGCGGTTGACTTTAAACGTGGTATCGCGTGGCACGCGTTGATGGCCGGTCATGTTGGTGTTCTCTAGCCGCACACCCGTTTTCAACAGAAACGCCCCAAACCCTTTGGAAGCCTGCGCATAAACGGCATGAATTCCGTCGGTGTAGTCGAACGTGTTGGTGCGAAACCGGTCGGCTTGCCGAAGAGTCTCCGTTTGGGTGAAAAACTCGGTGCGGCTGCTAAACTGCTGCCACGCTGTTTTGAGGCCCGTTTCGAGCGTGATTTTGTGGGGCAGTTTGTAGCGCAGATCGGCCATTGCCGTAAAAAAATGCCGTCCGGTCTGGAATGTACCATCGCCCAGCAGCAGCATTGGCTTGGGCAACGTCATCTGATTGGAATAGTCTTGACCAGTGGTGTTGGTCAGATAGCTGTACGACAAATCGGTAGTGAACTCTGAGCCAAGCGTGTCGATTTTGTACTGGGTGGCGAAGCCCTGCATAAACGCTATCGTACGGCCCCGGTTAACCACATCGTTTTGCGTTTGGCTCCGGGTGTTGGCCCCCAGTCGAATCAAATTCAGGTTGTCGGTTTGGTAATGGCTTACTCCGTGGCTCGCCCGCCCGTCGACACTCAGGGTCCAGCGGTTGGCCGTTTCCAGGCTCGTTCCCCAACCCGCAAACAGCACCTCAGCCGGTTGGCGGGCGAAGGCATCCTGACTGACCGTTTGTCCGTTAGCCAGTTGGCGCACGGTGGTGGTTTGCTCGTAATTATCCCGGTGCGAGAAGTTCAGGTTGCCATACGACGACCGACCACCGTTGCTGTTGCTTAAATTTACGCCCACGCCCTGATTGCCAAACCGTCCCTGACTCATGTTGGCCGTTACGCTGCCTGTGCGGCCCAGTTTGACCCCTTTTTTGAGGACAATATTCACAGCACCGCCACTACCCGATGCGTCGTATTTGGCCGAGGGCGTCCGCATAATCTCGATTTTCTCGATGCTGTTGGGCGGCAGGTTTTTGAGCATCGTAGCCAGATCGCTCGCGCTCATGCGTTGTTCGCGCCCGTTTACGTAAATGTTGGCCGGTGTCGAACTGTTCAGATACACGTTGCCATCCTGATCGACGAACAGGCCCGGCGTTCGTTCTATGATCTCGAAGGCATTGGTGCTGCTGTTGGCAATGGGTTCGGGGTCAACAACGGTCATGTCGTCTTCCTGCCGCATCAGGGGCTTCTGCGCCACTACGTTCACGGCTCCCAGCGTTTTGGCGTCGGTGTCGAGCACAAACCGGAACAGGGTTTGATTGGCCGTTGGCCGAATGCCCTTTGTGAGCGGCTTCATACCCACCATCGTGGCCGTAAGGCTATAGAGAACACCCGTTTGGAGTGACACCCGCGCCACGCCCACCGAGTCGGTAAGGGTGTTGATTGGCCGCAGAGAATCGGTGCGGGAAACGAGCCGAACGGTGGCTCCAGGGAGGGGTTGTTGCCGCGCATCGGTCAGGACGATACGGGTCGGGCTAACGGTCTGCCCCACCGTGACGGTCAGGCTGGTCAGACACAGGAGAAAGGCAAGAAATAGGCGCATGGTGGTTTGTTGTTTAACTGATTCAAACCTACCACCTACGCCTTATTTGTACTACCGCTTTCTGTTGAACGAGGGGAAAAACGGGTTCAGTGGGGATTACCGCAGCTTTAATGTAGCTAGCGTCAGCACGGCGAGGATGATCCCCACAATCCAGAAGCGCGTCACGATTTTGGCTTCGTGATAACCCTTCTTCTGAAAATGATGGTGCAAGGGCGACATCAGGAAAATACGTCGACCCTCGCCAAACTTCTTTTTGGTATACCGAAAATAACTGACCTGAATCATCACCGACAGCAGTTCGACCAGAAAAATGCCGCACATGACCGGTATGAGCAGTTCCTTGCGAATGGCCAGAGCCAGAACAGCCACCACGCCCCCAATCATCAGGCTGCCGGTGTCGCCCATAAACACCTGCGCCGGAAACGAATTGTACCACAGGAACCCCACACAAGCCCCCACAAAAGCCGCACAGAAAATTACCAACTCGCCCGCGTTCGGGATATACATGATGTTCAGATACTCCGAAAACCGGGCGTTTCCCGACAAATAAGCCAATACCCCCAGTGTGAGGGCAATAATCACGGTGGAGCCAGCCGCCAGTCCGTCGATACCGTCGGTGATGTTGGCCCCGTTGGAGACCGCAGTGATGATGAAAATACAAACCGCCGTATAGATAATCCAGGCGTACTCGTCGGGAAGCAGGCCGAACAGGAGCGAACTATAATCGAACTCGTTGTTTTTCAGGAAGGGTACGGTGGTCAGGGTCGATTTCACGTCTTCAAACACCGAGACCGAGCCAATTGTCGAACTCGTCACGGGCTTGTCGTAGATGCGAATTTTAACGTACCGGTTGAACGAGAGCGTCAGGCCAACAATCAGGCCCAGGCCCACCTGCCCCACAATCTTGAACCGCCCGTGCAAGCCTTCTTTGTTCTTCTTGAATACCTTAATGTAATCGTCCAGAAAACCAATCAGACCCGTCCAGATTGCCGATACCAGCAACAGGATGATGTAAACGTTGGATAATTTGGCGAACAACAAAACCGGAATCAGCAACGACGCCAGGATGATAAACCCACCCATTGTGGGCGTGCCGCGCTTTTGCATCTGCCCCTCCAGCCCCAGGTCCCGAATCGATTCTCCAATTTGCAACTTGCGCAGGTAGTCGATAATTCGGCGACCAAACACCGCCCCAATCACGAGCGAGGTAACCACCGCGCCCAACGAACGAAACGACAAATACTGGAAAACACCCGCGCCGGGGAAATCGAACTGACGGTCGAGATACGAGAACAGATAGTAGAGCATAAGGCAAAGTTACACGTTTCCATGATTGGCGAAAGCTTCACGCAGGACAGCCCGATCATCGAAGTCGTGTTTCACGCCTTTAATTTCCTGATAGGTCTCATGGCCTTTGCCCGCTACCAGAATAATGTCGTGGGGTCGGGCCATCGCAACCGCCCGCTCGATAGCCTCGCGCCGGTCGGCGATGGTGGTCGTTTTTTTGAAGTCGATGGGTGGCACACCGGCCTGCATCTGCTCCAGAATCGCCATCGGATCTTCGTTGCGGGGATTGTCGGAGGTCAGAATTACGCGGGTGCTCAGTTTGCAGGCAATAGCCGCCATGAGCGGGCGTTTGGTCGCGTCGCGGTTGCCCCCACAGCCCACCACAGTAATCACCTGCGGCAGTTGCCCGGCCTCGCTCTCCTGACTAAACTCGGCAATCGTTTCCAGCACATTTTGCAGGGCATCAGGTGTGTGCGCATAATCGACAATGCCTACCACGCGGTCGTTGGAGATCACCTGCTCAAATCGGCCCGGCGGGGGCATCAGGCCTGATAATTGAGTCAACACATCTTCGGGGTCTTCGCCAAGCAACACGGCGGCCCCATACACGGCCAACAGGTTGTAGGCATTGAACCGTCCGATTAGTTTGAACCACACCCGCCGGTCGTCGATGTCCATTTCGAGGCCAAACAGCCCATCGGCCAGAATCTTCCCCTTAAACGTGCCCAACGTTTGAAGCGAGTAGCTTTCCTTGCGGGCCAAGGTGTTCTGGAGCATCACGCCCCCGCGCTTGTCGTCGGCGTTGGTGAGGGCAAAAGCCGCGCGTGGTAATTGATCGAAAAAGCCTTTTTTGGCCTTGATATAGTTATCGAACGTTCCGTGAAAGTCGAGGTGATCGTGGGTGATATTGGTAAAAATGCCCCCTGCGAAGTGCAGCCCCGCAATGCGCTCCTGCACGACCGCGTGCGAACTCACCTCCATGAACACGTGTGTACAACCGTGCTCGCGCATCTGCACGAGCAATTGATTGGTCGTGATTACGTCGGGCGTGGTGTGTGTAGCCGGGATTACCGTGTCATCAATCTGATTCTGCACCGTCGAGAGTAATCCGCACCGATAACCGAGCGAGCGGAATAACCGGAACAGCAAGGTAGCGACGGAAGTTTTGCCGTTGGTGCCGGTCACACCGACGAGCCTCACTTTTTTGGATGGGTGTTCGTAGAAATTGGTAGCCAGCAAGCCCAACGCCCGTGCGGAGTCGTTCACCTGCACAAACGCCACGTTGTCGGGCGTTACGGCGGGCAGGGTTTCGCACAAAATGGCGGCTGCACCCAATTCGATAGCTCTAGCAATATATTCGTGCCCGTCGGTAACGGTGCCGCGCACGGCCACAAACAAGCTGCCCGCCGTAACCCGGCGCGAATCCATCGTAAGGCTTATAATGTCGGTATCCATGCTGCCCGCCGTGGCTTCGAGCGGGACTTTATAGAGAAGTGACGATAGCTGCATGAGGCAAAGATAAAACCCACGAGTCTAGTCAGCGCATCAGGAGCATTTCTTTCAACTTGCGGAGCGCATAGACGATGTTGTGTAAATCCTCGCGCCGGGTGGCGTCGTACTGACGACTTTGGCAATAGGTATGGCCATCAAGTACCGTAAAATTCCAATTCTGACCGATCAAATAACCACCATAAACAGGTTTATTATCTTTATTAATTTCCTGTGCAATAAGCATGGCTGTGAGCATTTGCGCTTCCGGGTCATGTTTATCGCCTTTACGTTTCTTGAACTCTTGCAAAAAAAAGTAGGGGTTCGAAGGCGTGTTGAACGGTAAGGGCGTTGCCACCAGACAGTCGGCGATCACCGCAAGCGAGTGCCCCTGAACCTCAGCAGACAGGGGACGCTCATAGAAGACCTTGATACGATCTTTTACATTAACTTTTGCCAACCGAAACACAGCTCCAACGAAGTTGATTTTCAATTCTTCCTCGTTCCAGTAACCCCCATCTTCCTCAGCTTCTATAAATAAAGCATCCATGTTGGCCTGTTCGACAGAATCAAGCCCATACGTCGCCGAGAGCCAGTTTTGTAGAATTTCCGATTCTCGAACCACCTGAAGATCAAACGTCTTCACGATAAGGCCGAGGTCATAGCCAAAGTTTCTCATGAGTTCTGGATTTCATTTCAGGCCAAATTTACATCAAACCTACGCCAAATGAATAGAGACAACGCATAATGGTTGTTACAAACCCTCACCGCCCGACCTCGAAAAAGCGTACGTCGGCGCGGACCGATTCGAGCAGTTGGCGGGTGCGTTCGGGGCGGGCGTCGGTGATGAATAATTGCCCGAACGTATCGCGCTCCATCAGTTCAATCAGCTTGCCAATGCGCCGGTCGTCGAGCTTGTCGAAGATGTCGTCGAGCAGTAAAATGGGCTTCACGTTCTTCTCGGCCTGTAGCTGATCGAACTGCGCCATTTTGAGGGCAATCACGAACGTTTTTTGCTGCCCCTGTGAGCCAAATTTCTTGAGCGGAACGGCCCCGCCCTCACGACCGGCCACTGTGAACAGGTAGTCATCTTTGTGAATACCCATTGTGGTGCGTTGCAGCACCGTGTCGCGCCGACGAAAATGCCGGAACTCCTCGGCAAAGTCGGGCTTGCCCACTTCCGATTCGTACAGAATGTTCACCGCTTCGCGGGCCTCGCTCAAAAACGCATAGTGTCTGCAGAAATCGGGCAGGAACTCGACCACAAACCGTTGCCGCCGGTCATGAATGCGCCGGGCAAGGTCGAGCAGGGGTTCGTCGTAGGTGTCGAGCAGGTCGTTGTCAATTTGGTTTCGGTCGGCGAATATCTTGAGCAGACTGTTGCGCTGTTTCAGCACCTGTTGGTACATCAGGTAATCGCGCAGGTAGTCGGCGTCGAGTTGAGACAGAACGCCATCGAAAAAGTGCCGCCGGTCTTCGGAATGCTCACGGACGAGGTCGGTATCGTTGGGGGCCATCAGCACGACCGGAAACCGGCCAATATGCTCACTCACGCGCTCGTAGGGTTTCTTATCGGCCAAAACCGCCTTGCGTTGCCCTTTTTGCAGGCTGATGGTGATTTGGGTCGGTCGGAAGGCCCGGTCCGACGTATCGGCCCCCCCGACGCTTCGGTGGCGTAGGTGGTCGGTCTCCTGTTCCGAGCTTACTTCGCCCGTAAAAAATGTTCCGTCGATGATAAAAAAATCGGCCTCGTGGTTGATATTCAGCGCATCCTGACTGTGAAACGCACTCTTGCTCAACGACAAAAAATACACGGCATCGAGCAGGTTGGTTTTGCCACTGCCATTCGGCCCCACGATCACGTTTACCTGCCGCCCGAATTGAAACCGGGCATCCTCGTAGCTCTTAAAGTTGGTCAGGCTGAGTTTTTCTAAGTGCATTCGGACGGTTTACAAACCCATTTTATGTGTAATTTCGCGCCACTGTTCAGCCACGGTATTCTTGTAGATTATCAACAAAGATACGCGGTGACCTGTTCCTGTGATTAACTGAACAGCACAAGCTCACGAAACAACCACTATGGCAAGCGTCAAAGAAAAAAAACAGGCTCCCGCCAAGGCTCAACACTCCAAGGAGCGGTACATGTACTGGTATGAGTCGATGCAGTTGCAGCGGAAATTTGAAGAGAAAGCAGGGCAACTCTACGGACAACAGAAAATAAAAGGATTTTGCCACCTCTATATCGGTCAGGAAGCGTGTTCGTCGGGGGCGTATTCAGCTCTGACCAAAGACGATAAGTGGATCACGGCTTACCGCGATCACGGTATTCCGCTCGCGCTGGGTTCCGACCCCAAAGCCGTCATGGCCGAATTGTATGCCAAGCAAACCGGCTCCTCAAAAGGCAAGGGCGGGTCGATGCACATCTTCGACAAGTCGGTAAATTTTCTGGGCGGTCACGGCATTGTGGGCGCACAGATTCCGATGGGGGCGGGCATTGCGTTTGCCGAGAAATATAACAAGACGCAAAACCTCTGTATCTGTTTCTTCGGCGACGGAGCCACACGGCAGGGTGCCCTCCACGAGGCTTTCAACATGGCCATGACCTGGAAACTGCCCGTGATTTTCGTGGTCGAAAACAATGGCTATGCCATGGGAACCTCCGTGGCGCGTACCTCGAACGTAACGGAGCTATACACGCTGGGCGAGTCGTACGACATGCCTGCGGAACCCGTCGACGCCATGAGTGTAGAGGCTGTGCATGAGGCCGTTAGCCGTGCTGCTGAGCGTGCCCGTGCGGGCGAAGGGCCAACCTATCTGGAATTCCGCACCTACCGCTACCGGGGTCACTCCATGTCGGACCCGCAGAAATACCGGACAAAAGAAGAGGTAGAGCAATACAAACAGCGCGACCCTATCGAGCAAATCAAGTCTCGAATCCTGGAACTTGGTCACGCCACCGAAGCCGACTTAACAGCCATCGACCAGAAAATCAAAGGCATTGTAGACGAATCAGTAAAGTTTGCCGAAGAGTCGCCGTACCCGCCCGCCGAAGAAGCTTTCAAGGACGTGTACATGCAGAAAGATTATCCGTTTCTGATGGAGTAGGTTTTGTCATCCCGAAGAATGAGGGATCTACTTCGTCGACTTTCAAGTTGAGGGTGAGGGAAGTAGATCCCTCATTCTTCGGGATGACAAAAAACCGCGTTACAGATTCTTCGGAATACCAAGCTGCCTGGCGTAATGCGCCGGGCAGTTTTCGTATAGGCGTCCCAAGAGCAAGTTCATGTCGTCCATAAACTCAATGTGATAATCAGCATCGAGTTTGAGCATCTTTTTAAGAACCTGGTCGGCGCGTTTGGCGATGTATTGAGCGCATTTATCAGTGCGCGTGTTGTAGGTTCGGAGCTTGTCGGGTTGTTCTTCAAAAAAACTATTGAGCATGTACAACCCTAGTTCAACTTCGCCGTATTTGTCTTTTGTCACTTTCAGGTGGCGGGTAATGTAGCCGCTGATGGTCCGCATATCCATCATAATCCACCCTGCCGAATCTTGTTTTAGCCGAGCTGTGCGGTCGATGAATTCCCGGATGGTCATCCGTCGTTCGTCGACAGTTTGCCCATGTTCGATTAGCTCGAACTCCAGCCGCTCAACCAGCATAGCGTCTTTGCCTACGAGTTTGAGCAACAGTTTGTCTTTTTCAGATTCGGGCAGATGCACGAGGGCACGTTTGAGTTCGGCGGTGATTGCGGGCATGTCTTGTGTAGAGACGCAAAATTTTGTCGGTCCGCCGATGCGGTCTTATTTGCGTCAGCATTTTAAATCAGGGGCAAAAATAAGACAAATGGACTACGGACGTATCGAGTGGCGTGCGGATATCTATTTCAAGCTCCGCATGAAATCGTCTTTATAGTTTTTACCTAGCGGCACCTCGCGCCCGTCGAGCGACACACTTTGCTCATCGAACGAATCGACTCGCCGGACGTTGACCGCAAACGAACGATGCACCCGTACCATACGAGAATGCTGCAACCGCTCCAAAGCTGCCGACAACGACAGCCTCAGGATGTATCGTTTAGTAAGCGTAATGAAATAGGTGTAGTTGTCTTCGGCTTCCAGAATCAGGATATCGGCCAAATTGATCTTCACAAACTGGAATCCCTGCTTGATGAAAACCGAATCGTCTATTTTCAGGATGGTGTCGCGATTAAGTGATTCGTTTCGTTGACTACCATCGACAGTGGTGGCTGTTTCCGAACGTATCGGCGAAGTAAGGCCAACAGACGTAAGTACGTGTTGCTGCGCAAAATTGTGAATTGCTAATTCGATGGCAATGCGCAAATTAAGCAGGTTGTGGGGCTTAGTCATGTAGGCCGCCGGGCCAGTTTGTCGGGCGCGGGCCACGGTGTCGCCATCCGAGAAAGCGGTCAGATAAATGACTGGTACAGGCCGAATTGCACTTAGTTGCCGGACGGTCTCGATACCGTCGAAATCGCCCCGGATGTTGATGTCGCACAACACTAAGTCAACCTCATTGTTTCGGAACAGGTCAATCGCTTTTACCCCATTCGAGGCCATTCCAATCACACAGTACCCTTCGGCCTCAAGGCTATCGCACAGAGCCATTGCCAGAATAGCCTCGTCTTCCACAACCAGAATGTTGATTGCCTTTTCCATAACCATCACCCAACAACGGGTACTTTAATCAAAAACTCGGTTCCGTTTCGGTTTTCGACGGACAAAATTCCGCCAATTTGGTCGGTTAACCCCGCCACAAGTCGCTTACCAAACGAGCCACCGGGCCGTTGCCAACCCGATATGTTCAGGCCCGGACCGTTGTCGGCAACGCGGAGCGAAAGCCCGTCCGTTTGCTGGCTCAGGTTCACCGACAAGTGCGGATGCTCGCTGTGAGGCAGGGCATATTTAAATGCATTTGTCAGTAACTCGTTCAAAATCAAGCCTAACGGGATTGCCAGATCAACGTCGATCTCCTGCTTGCCCGCGCTCACGTTTACGTGCAGGGTCTCGGAAGTGTAGCCATAGGCACCCATAAGCGACTCGATCAGGCTGGTCGTGTAGGCCCCCATGTCGATGGTTGTCAGGGCTTCGGTTTGATAAAGCCGCTGGTGCAGAATCGACATGGCCTCCACACGCTGTTGCCCTTCGCGGAACGCCCGTTTGGCTCCCTCGTCGGCGAGCCGGTTCGATTGCAGCTCGAGCAAACCCGACACGATAGCGAGGTTGTTTTTTACGCGGTGGTGCAGTTCGCGCATCAACAGCCGCAACTGCTCGGCCTGCTGCTGAATTTTGGTACGGTTTTGCCCGATGCGCCGATATTGCCAGTATAACAAACCCGACAACACCACAAACATCCCGGCCCCTAGCCCTAAC
Organism: Cytophagales bacterium; assembly: GCA_004292855.1. Classification (GTDB taxonomy): domain Bacteria; phylum Bacteroidota; class Bacteroidia; order Cytophagales; family Spirosomataceae; genus Rudanella. Next base: position 76,328 of record RDXN01000037.1, on the reverse strand, counting down.
CAGGCTAATTGCCTCTGTTGCAGGTTGTTTTTCTCTTCCAACTGGCGGATACTCGCTTCTTTCTGCTGCGACGCGTACTTCGCCCGAATTTCGGCCATGCTTCGGGTTTTAGCCAGATCAGCCCCAGTCTGAATACGCAACAAGTCGCGGGCTTTGTCGGCCTCGACCTGCGCCAGCGACCGGGCATTTTGCAGGGCCAACCCCGCCCGAATCTGCGCAATCTGTCCTTCTTTCTGGGCCTCGATCTCGGCCAGTTCTAACGCCCGTTTGTTGTCAAACTCGGCCTGTAGACGGGTAATCGCGCGCGTTTTGTCGGCCCTCCCCAGCGAGTCTTCAATCACTTTGTATTGTTCCAGATACGTAAGAGCTTTCTCGAAGTGCCCGGCATCCCGGTACGCTTTGTATACCACACTGAGCGTGTTGAATAGCCGATGCGGGTCTTTGAGTTCGTACGAGTAGCGCAGAGCCTCTTCGCCATACTGTTCGGCTTGTGTGAACTGCTTTTTCAATCGGTACGCATCACATAGGTTGCGGAGGTTGTGTTCCAGATTGGTTTTGCGATTAGCAGCCCGGTTCAGTTCCAGTGCTTTGTTCAAATACACAATGGCCTGATCGTACTGCTTATCGGGCAGAACAAGCAACTGCGCCATGTTGCCATAGAGTGTAGCTAGTGTTATGTTGTTTATACGTGCTTTTTCGAGCAGCTCCAACCCGGTTCGGTAAGCATCACGGGCTTCATCGAAGGCCCCCAAGTCGCGCTGAATGATACCAATTAAATTGTGCGAATTAGCTATGTTGGATATGTTGCCCGTTTGCGTGTTCAGAATGAGCGACCGTTGCCCAAATGTCAAGGCCTGCCGCGATAACGACCGGACTTTTTGCGCGTCGGCCATGCGTTTGTATGTCAGGCCCAGACCCAGATTAGCCGCAGCCATTCCCTCCACATTCGCTATGGTTTCATACAACAGCAATGCTCGTTGAAACAGGACAGTTGACCCCGCATAATCGCTTTTGTCGCGCCGTTCGATGGCTACGCATACAAGACCCCGTGCCTCTGTAAGCGGGTGCTTGTGCGTGGCCCCCCAACGTTCGATCAGTCGGGCGTATGGTTCCGACGAGTCGGGGCGGGCCGTGCGGAGCGATTGCCAGCGCGTGTACCAGGCCTCGATCTGGAGCGAGTCGGGGCGAGTGAGAGACTTAGTTTGGGCACAGGCAGGTATGAACGATGGCCCAGCAAGCCAACTTATACCCAAAAACACCCCTAAAACCAGCCGCTGCGCGACCATATCTGTTCGTGTAGAAAAGCAAATATAGGTTTATTGTTGCCCAAATGCCCCTTTCACCGTCATCCACCGCCGACGCGATATGGCGATGGTTTCGCCCGATGATAAACTGAGTTGCGGCCCCCGGTGCGTTAGCTGAATTTTCTGGACAAATGCCTGATTGACCACGCAGTTCTGATGCACCCGGACGTACTGATTCGCGGGGAGTATCGACTCGTAATGTTTGAGCGTATACGCCATCAATTGTTTGCTTCCATCGCGCCAATATAGCCAGCTATACCCCCTGGCTCCCCGGATCATGACCAACTCGTGAATAGGCCGGGTGCGCCAGCGCGTCAAGGGGTCATGTACGCGCAAAACGGCTACTTGCTTTGGGACCTGTACAGCGGCCAAACTACCATTGAGTAAAGAGTTCATCGTAGAAAGAGGTAAATTCCGAAAAGCGACCGATATTTAAACTAGTAATCTGGTTGACTATAGATCAAATATAGGCGGATGGTATCTCCGAAGTCAATAGGGTTGGGGCGAGTACACTAACTATGTATGCCAATACCAGATCTATGTATGTGAACAGGGTTAGTCAGTACCGTTTAAAAATTAATACATTGACGTGCGTTGCTTTTTGAAAACTTGCCAGTCTAAAGACAAATCGAAAAAATAAGGCCATGTTGGCCAACCACATACAAGAGGGATTTGGAGATTTTTAGAGAGAATATGTTGAAGGAAACCCCGGTGGTACTACTGCCGGGTTTTTTTGTGGAAGACCAATCAACGCTCCTGAATGTTTGCCACAATACGCGTCATGTCGGCAATGAGCTTTTGGATAAACTGTAGTTGTTCGGCATGAAACGGCTCGTCGCGGGGCGTTTCGTCGTTCATTACGCCCGTAACAATAGTGGCGATGTTCGACGCAAAAATGTGGTTCAACACGGCAAACCGAAGCAGCTCTTCCCGGTGCGTCTGCTTGTTCCGGGGTTCCGACAACATCCGCTCGAAAGCCGCCGACAGGTTGGCCGATTGGACGTATACGTTTTTCCGGCTCAGTTTATAGTCGGTGATGGACACGGGCTTACCGGCCAGCATGTCGGTCAGCGTTTGTAGGTAAGCCATATCGGCCTGAAGCACGTCGTTGAGATACTTGACCACCTGCTCTGACTCCCAGCGGGGAAATAGCCCGTAGCTTGCTGCCAGGGCAATCAGGCCCCCAAGGATGGTATCGAGAACGCGCTCCTCAACCACTTCGCGCAGGCCCACCCCCATGAAATTGAGCAGGATTAGCACAAAAGGCGTCACGCAGAATACCATCGTGACGTAGTTGAGCCGCAAAAAACTGTAGGTGCCCAGCATAAACAGGACCATCAACCCAAAGAGGGCCGTTGTGTTCGTCACTGTGAGCAGCAACACCACGCCCAGCAGACCACCCGCCAGTGTACCCATGAGTCGGTCGCGGTTGCGTTGGCGCGTGAGGGCGAAAGCCGGTTTCAGAATCACCGTAATCGTGAGCAGAATCCAATAACTGTGTTGCCCGCTGCTCCAGAAACTGGCGATCAAATACCCCACCAGACAGGCGATGGTCATCCGTAACGCGTAGCGGAACGTAGTTGAGCTAAGGCTCAGGTTGTCGCGTAGTTGGCTTAGCCGGATAGGCTGATGCGTGACGAACCGGGTGTAATCGAACGAGACCGGCGCGGGGGTTTGGGTAGGGTGTTGCTCGTTGGCAGGTTCGCGCCTGAGACCATTGATGCGTTCGCCCAGTTGCCGCAGGTTGACCAGAATTCGCTTCAGAATGAGTGGGTTACCCTGTTGCCCGTCGGGCGGGAGCGCGTCGATTCGGGTGCGGAGCTGATGGAGTTCATTGCCGAGGTCGATGGGCGTTACGTCGGTTCGGTTTTCGCCCAGGGCCAGCCCTACCCTGTCGAGCACATCTACCTGTTGTCGAATCAGGAGGGCGATTTCGCTGAGCAGGCCCGTTTGCCCAAACCGATTCCGAAGTGATTGGTAATCGTAATACATAGCCGAAATGTGCTCGTACAGATCGACCACATCGGCGAAGGTCAACAACAGGGCGCGGCCCTCGGTGGTGGTTTCCTCCACCATTCGGCGGCTCTTGAACAACAACTCACGCACCACGTCCTGCCGCTCACTTACGCGTACGTGTTGGGTCACCAGTCGTCGGTAATCGTCGTCGAGGTTTGTGCGGCCATCGTAGAAATCGGCTTTGATACGCAGGAATTCGGCAATCTCATGCACGCACTCGGCTAGGGCCTGCTGGGCCTGCCGGTAGGGTCGAAACTGCCTGAAGGTCAAGCTAATGGCCGTGTACCAAAGACCTCCCGCCAGAATCAGGGTTGGTACTTGCCAGAAAGCTGCCGGAGCCGAGGGTCGTTCCATCAGCAAAATCATCACGAGCATTCCCGCCGACCCCACGGCAGCCGCCCGCGCCCCGTACACGTTGAACAGGGCGTAGATAAAGCTCAATACGCCGATTTCCAGTCCCAGTGTCCACGGATTCAGGCGGGCGTACCCAGTCAACAGAGCCGTCACGAAAATGACCCCACAGCAGGCTAACATGCCATTTCGTTTGTGAACAAGCGGGCCGGGTGCGTCGGTGATACTCGCCGATAGTGCCCCCAATCCGACCATGATGCCCCATTCGGGTTGGTTCATGACCCGGAAAAAGAACAGAGCTGGCAACAAAACAGCCACCGTAGTCCGCAGTCCATCGGAGAAATGATGACCAAACAGGAAATAGCGAACCGATTGTAGAATTGACTGCATATTCTAAACAACTAACGCACAACCGATGGAGTTGTGCGTTAGCATAAAACAGCATAAATAATGTGCTAATCAGCGATATCGTCCGTTGCCCCGGCTTCGCCCATTCCCCTCGTTCCGACGACCATAGGCGTTGCCCTGCGGCTGGTTATACCGCCGACCATAAGCCGGAGGAGTGGGTCGATAACGGTACTGATTCCGGTGATAAACGCGCGGGGGTGCCACTACAATAACGCGTGGTGCTGGTCGGTAATAGCCATAAGGCCGGTCATTGTAGCCGTAGCGGTAATACCTTGGTCCACAGCTCATAAACACAAGCCCCAGCATCAGAGCCATCAGCAATTGTTTAATCGAACTAGCTTTCATAGCGAATACGGTTTAAGACGATTTTGCTTTAGACAATGACAGTGGTGGAAGGTTTAACCCCTACACGCCCAAGCGGTTTTTCAAATAGCCTAACGCGCGTTTGTAGGCATCTTCGGTGGCAACTTTGTCGTATTTAGGGTTGCTGGGGTTGGCAAAAGCGTGGTCGGCTTCGTACATCTTGACTTCAACTTTCTCGCCCGCCTTTTTCATGTTCTCCTCAAATTGCCCCACCACTTTCGGTGAGATGAACCCATCCTGCGAAGCAAACAAGCCCAACACGTCGGTTTCGAGGGTCTTAAGTTTCTCAACATCCATTTCAGGGAAGCCGTAATACATCACACAGCCTTTGGCTTGTTTGCCGCCCAACATAGCCGACTGGAGCGACAGGCTCCCGCCAAAGCACCAGCCCACGCTGGCGATCTCTGCTTTAGGACCCGCGTACGCGATGGCCCCTTTCATAATGCTGGCTAACCGGGCCTTGTCGGCTCCCTGCATGAGCTTGGCGGCATCTTCGCGCTTGGTGGCTACCACACCATCGTACATATCGACGGCCAGTACATTTACGTTCGAGAGATCGCCATAGAACCGCTGGGCCTCCTGCTTCACATAATCGTTAAGGCCCCACCACTCCTGGTACACGAGCAGCCATTTGTTGGAGGGCTTCTTGGCTTTAAGCAAAAATCCACTGGCGGCTTTGCCATCGGGCGCGTCGAACTTAATGGTTTCGCCCGTGCCCTGATACACGAATGGAAGAGACTCGGCGTGTTTGGCTACGAAAGCCGGATTACTGGCAAAGTCGGCCATGTCGGTTACGTCGCCATGGCAGACCGGGATCGTGGTGGTTTCGGGCTGTGGCTTGTTGGGTACCAACACCGACAGGATAATCGAAAGCAGGGAAACGAAAACGATTTTCATCGGTAGTCTGGGTTTTGCGTTCACAGGCTGTAACGCCGGATACGCGGGAATGGTTTTTGACGAACATAGGATGCCTCATCCGGCCACTCTGCTCGCTAAACGGTCAATTCCGGCTGTAGTGGTTGTACCACCGCATCGGGCCGACCCATCGCCTGCAGAATTCGGTAGTGCGAGTACAGGGCGTCGCCAAAGCTTTGGTTCTCAAGGTATGGCACCCCAAACTCTTCGGCAGTATCGCGGACAATCGCCGTTAGGGCCGGGTAGTGAATGTGGCACACCTTCGGGAACAGATGGTGTTCAATTTGGCGGTTCAGGCCCCCGCAAAAGAAGGCTGCAAACGCACTTTGGGGAGCAAAATTGGCCGTTGTCCGCATCTGGTGAATCGCCCAGGCGTCTTCCATCGTGCCCGACTCAGGAGGCAGTGGGAAGGCCGTACCCTCGACCACGTGGGCCAACTGAAATACAAGACCCAGCACTACGCCCTCGGCCAGGTGCATAGCCACAAACCCAAGCAAAAGTTGCCACCAGGTCAAGTCGAGCAGAATATAGGGCAACACCAGAAATCCGATGTAGTACAGGAACTTGCCCAAAAACAGGTTTATGTACTCCTGCCGGGGGTGGTTGGTGGTTTTGTAGTGCCCAATCTGCTGTTTAAAAAACTTCAGGTAGTCTTTCCGAAGTACCCACGACAGCGACGCCAGGCCATACAGCGGAATGGTATACAGGTGCTGAAACCGGTGCCAGGGGCGGAGGGCATCTTCAGGGCTGAGCCGAACCAGACCGGGGGCCACTTCAATGTCTTCGTCGTGGCCGGGAATGTTGGTATAGGTGTGGTGAACCACGTTGTGCGTGATTTTCCAGACGTACGGATTAGCTCCCAACAGGTAAAATGTGTTGCCCATGAGCCGGTTCACCCACGGTTTGGCCGAGAAGGCTCCATGCAGGCCGTCATGCGAGACATTGAACCCAATACAGGCTGCAAAAACGCCCAACACCATAGCAAGGCCAAGCATCGTCCAGCTATCAAACTGGTTCGATAAAATCAAGCCGTATAGCAGGAAATAACCGATCAGGAAGAACAAGGCTTTACCCCACATAGCCGCGTTGGCATAGGGCGAGAGGTTTTGTTCGGTGAAGTAAGCATCGACCCGTTGGCGAACGGTAGTATAAAACGATGAACGACTTGCCGGACTGAATTTTAGGGTATTTGACATCAACTGGTTAGCAATTAGTACTGCGATTGAAAGCGTGAGGACTGAAAAAAGCCCAATAGGCTAAAGCGAAGATTTCGAGAAACGTAGGCAATTGTCCTACATAATCAGTCCTGAAGGTAGTAGGCGCGGCAGTTGGTTGCCCGATAGTAAGTAACCAACTGCCCTTTGAAAACTAATTATACGGTCGTTTCGTTCGCATTTGCGTCGGATTGGGTTAAAGATAGGTAATTTTCTTATACCAACGCCTTCCGTGCCTCGCGGTCGGGGTCGTTGGCCAGAGCGGGCAGGTCATCCAGAATCATGGTCTCGCCGTTTTGAGTCGTGTAGGGTTTCCAGTTGGGTAGCCCTCCGCCATTCGGATTGCCGGTCCGCATAAAGTTTAAAAACGACCCCGCCATTTTCTCTGACAATCCACGGGGCCGTTTACCCCCACCCGTGTGGGTGAGCATGAGATCGGTGTTGTAGAACCAGAAACAGATGTCGTCGCAATGGAAGGCCCGCATACGCCCGTCGAACAGTGGGGGCTGCCAGCCAAACCAGGCCACATAGACGGGAGCCTTCTGTTGCGAGGCCTTCGCGTCGGCGGCAGCAACGGCATTTTTGCGGTTCGAGACAATCATCGCCCACAACTCGATGGGCCGTGCCTTCGGGAAGTTTTTGGCGTAGGCGTCCACAATCTCGCCTGATTTATCGCCGAAGCGTGGCTTGATTTTTTCTTTTACTTCGGCCAGCGAAACGGTTTCCAGCGCGGCCTCGGTCCGGTTGGGGTTCATTTCGTGGAAGGTCGTGCAAATCATCAGCGGGATGTCTGCCGAGAAATGGTTGGAGTCCTTGAAAAACGCTTCGCCGTTCATCGAATCGCCATCAGCAACGGGGGCAAACCCGCCACGGGGCAGGTTGAGCCGCTTGGCTTCGTCGGCCATTTTTTCGGTGGCCCGGTTGGCAATATCGATGTACTGCCGCCAGGGAATTTGCTGGAGTTTGTCGATTTCGCCGGGTTTCAGGCCAGCCTCTTCCATCACCTTCAACCCCAGTTTTTCGGCATATTCGGAGTTGGTGCCCGCCAGTGAACTTCCGCTAAGTGCAACCGCCTTGTGAAACAGCCCCTTCGCCGAGGGCATGTTCATGAGCGTGGTCACTTTGGCACCACCCCCCGACTGCCCGATGATGGTCACGTTGCCGGGGTCACCTCCGAAATTGGCAATGTTGTTTTTGACCCATTCGAGAGCCGCCACCATGTCGAGGTTGCCCACATTGCCAGAAGCCGCGTGCCCGCCAGCGGCCTTTAGATGCGTATAGCCGAGCGGCCCCAATCGGTGATTGAGCGAACAAAACACTACGTTGCCCAGCCGGGCCAGGTTTTCGCCGTGATAGCCGTCCTGCTCAATGCCGTTGCCGTTGGTGAAACCACCCCCGTGCAACCACACCACCACGGGGCGGCCTTCCGTGGGGCGTTTTTGGGTGTCGAGTGCAGGGGTCCAGACGTTGATTTTGAGGCAATCTTCCGACACGTCGTCGTAGTTCCAGTGGTCCACAAACGAGGCCGTAACATTGGCGTAGCGTTTCTCCATAATCTGCGGGGCCGAGTTGCCCCACCACAGCGCGGGCCGAACGTCGGTCCAGGGCGTGGGTTTTTGGGGCGGCATAAACCGGTTCTTGCCCGACGTATCGGCTCCGTAGGGCACGCCCAGAAACTGATAGATACCGCGCAGGATAAAGCCGCGCACTTTGCCATATTCGGTGTTGGTAACGGCGATAGTGTCGCCGACCAGTAGCTGCTGCTCGTCGGCGTTGGGTTTGGCCAGTTTGCGAGGGAGGACAGGGGCTGCCGTTGTTTCGGGCGAGAGACCCAAACCGGCCACACCCACCCCCAGCGATTGCAGAAAATTACGTCTCGATGCTTTCATTGTGCTGTATTTGAAGGGTTTATATTTGGGACGCTGGAATATCCAACATCTAACGTCCAGCCGCTTCGGCGGACCGATCCAACGTCCAAAAAATGGCGTTTTCCACAAGCTGCACAAAGTTGGCGTCGGTCCAAACCGCCCCTGCGTGGCCCATTGAGGTGTAAAAGGTCTTCCCCTTGCCTACCGAACGATACCAGGCCACCGGATGATACTTGCCCATACCGAAATTTTTGTCCCGCGTCCAGAGTATGTTGCCATCAGGAATAATCTTGTCGCCGTTGATGTACGACACGATTTTGGCCCCCTTCGGCTGACCAAAGAAAATGTACCATTCATCCTCATGGTTCCAGGATTTGGGCAACTTCTGGGTCAGCGTCGAATCAACGGTTGACTCCACGTTTACGTCGGCTTTCTGAAATTGTGGGCTAAGCGGGTGGTGCGAGAACTCGGCACCGAGCAGGTTGGCTTCGTACCACGGCCAATGGTGCGAATTGTCGCCCGCGCCGTGGATTCCGATGAGCGAACCGCCCCCCTCAACATAATTGGCAAGGGCCTGTTGTTGCTGTTCATCAAGAAGCCGCCCGGTGCAGTTGTTAAACACCACCACCTTGAACTGCTTCAGTTGGTCGGCGTTGAACACGCCACCCTCTTCGGTCTCGTACACAGACCAATTGTTGCGCTCGGCCATTGCTTTAATGACGGGCCTGGAAGCGTCGATGGATTCGCCGTGCCGGAACCCGGTTGTTTTGGAGAAAAGCAGAATGGCCGGTTTGTCTGCCGGGAGGTCGATGGTCGGCTTGTCGGTTTCGTAACTAACCGGAAAGCCGTTTTTGACTTTGTAGATAAACAGGCTGGCAGCCGCTACCAGCAAAACGAGCAGGCTGAGAACGCTCCAGAGAACGATTTTAAAGAATTTTTTCATGAAAGATTAGCGTACATTGGTAGGTATTAAATTACAAACCTTGCTCGGCCACTCTTATACTTATGGTCGCCAATACCCTGGTTAAATCATGAATTTACAAACAACCACAATCCTCAACAATAGCGTTGAGATGCCGATGCTCGGTTTGGGCGTGTATGCCCCGCGCCACAACAACGAAGTACAACAGTCTGTCGAATGGGCACTCGAAGCCGGGTGCCGCCTGATCGACACGGCAAGTATTTACGGTAACGAGCGCGAGGTGGGTGCGGCCATTCGGGCGAGCGGCATTCCCCGGTCCGAGATTTTTATTACCACCAAAGTCTGGAACGACGACGAGGGCTATGACTCAACGCTACGAGCCTACGATCAAAGCCTCGAAAAACTCGGCACCGACTACGCCGACTTGTACCTGATTCACTGGCCCATCCGCGAGAAACGACTCGACACCTGGCGGGCACTCGAAACACTCTACGCCGACAAGCGTGTGCGGGCCATTGGCGTCTCGAACTACTACGTACCGCATCTGGAGGAATTGTTTACGGTTGCCAACATCACGCCCGCCGTCAATCAGTTTGAGTTTAGCCCCTACTGCCACCCCGCCGACACGTTGGCCTACTGCCGCGAGCGGGGCATTCAGGCCGAGGGCTACGCGCCCCTGGTTCGCGGGCAAAAAAACGACGACCCACGTTTGCAGGCTATTGCCCAGGGCTATGGGAAGAGTACGTTTCAGGTGCTGGTGCGTTGGTCGCTGCAACATGGGGTGGTCACGATTCCGAAATCGGTGAAGCGCGACCGCATCCGCGAGAACTTCGACGTGTTCGACTTTGAACTTACCCCCGACGAGATGACTCAAATGGATACCTGGCACGACGACACCCGCGTGGCCTGGAACCCGATGGAGTTTTTGTAGCAAATCGGTATCTTTAAGCCCTAATAAACGTAGCCATTCCGTACGCCTATGCTCTTGTCTAAAAAACTTTCGTTTCTGTGGTCATACAGCCTGATAGCCATCATCGTGTGCGGCTACTACCTCGGTGGCCCCTCCTACACCTGGGTAGGGGCTGTGTACGTGTACGTGGGCATCCCCCTGCTCGACGCGTTTTTTGGTAAAGACCGCCGGAACGTGGGTCACGACGCCTACGACGACGTTCTGAACGACCGCTATTTCGATGTGCTTGTTTACTCGTTCGTCTATCTGCATTATGCCCTGCTCGGTTGGGGAGCCTACATGTTGGCTACAGAGCCGCTAACGGGCGTTCAGGGGTTTCGGCTGATGATAAGCATCGGGGTGTTTGGCGGGACAATCATTAACATAGCCCACGAACTAGGGCATCGGAGTAGCCGGGTAGCCCAATTTCACGCTAAACTAGCCCTGGCTTCGGTGAGCTACATGCACTTTTTTATCGAACACAACCGGGGGCACCACGTCCACGTTGCCACACCTAACGACCCGGCTACTTCGCGACTGAACCAGTCGGTGTATGCGTTCTGGTGGCAGAGCATCACGGGCAGCTACCGGAGCGCGTGGCAGATCGAGCGAAAACTGCTGGCCAAAGCGGGGCAGCCCGTCTGGAGTCGGCATAACAACATGCTTTGGTTCGCGGTTTGTCCGGTGGTGGTGTGTGCGGTGCTCACGGGAGCCATTACCGTTCTGACCGGAACGTTCTCCTGGACTGTTCCAATCTTTTTCTGCGTGCAAAGCCTGGTGGCAATTCTGCTGCTCGAATCGGTCAACTACATTGAACATTACGGCATTATGCGTCGCGAAGTCAGCCCCAATCGCTACGAGCGCGTCAATCCGCTGCACTCGTGGAACGCCAGCCACTTTATCAGCAATCTAGTTTTGTTCCAACTCCAACGCCACTCCGACCATCACGCTTATGCCGCCCGGCCCTACCAGGTGTTGCGGCATTTCGACGAAAGCCCACAGTTGCCGTTTGGTTATCCGCTGATGATAATTATGAGCCTGGTGCCGCCCCTTTGGTTCCGGGTGATGAACCCCCGGCTGCAAGCCTGGCAGGAACGCGCCTGCCAACCCAACGAAATTGCGGCCGTGGTCCGGCAGTTCGCTTGAGTTTAGGATGTTGGACGTCGGACGCTGGATTTTAGACTATTTAGAATGGGGCTTTCCCAAGCTTTGGTATCTTTGACCACAACAATGGCCTGGCTAAAGACCACCCAACGTCCAAAATCCAGTATCCAACGTCCAAACTAACAATATCGGGCAACAGCCCCGCGTTACCACCGAGGTAATGCGCTGTTGCTCATTGCACTCAACTCCGATTAGTATCGTATGATTCTGCTCCAGGTTCCGGCCATTGACTCGGCCTCTTCTGTTTCTGCCGCTGTGGGTGCCGCCCCTCAAAATCTGCAACTCATTGATCTGGTAGCCAAAGGGGGCTGGGTCATGATTCCCATTGCTATCCTGTTTTTTGCCGCGTTGTTTATCATCATCGAACGGTTCCTGGTGATCCGGGCGCAAACCCGTGTTGACGATGGGTTCGTTGACAACGTGAAAGACATGGTGTTGCAGGGCAACATCAAATCGGCAGAGTCGTTTTGCCGGAATCAGAAGACCTCGGTGGGGCGCGTGTTCGAGAAAGCCGTGGGCCGCATCGGGTCGCCCATTCGCGAGATCGAGAGCACCATCGAAACCGTCGGCCAAATTGAGTTGGGTCGGTTGGAGCGCAACATGGGCTATCTGGGCATTATTGCGGGTATCGCCCCCATGTTGGGCTTCATTGGTACTATTTCGGGTATCATCCGTATTTTCTATGACATTTCGCTGTCCGACAACATTAGTGTGGGTATCATTGCCGGGGGCTTGTACGAGAAAATGATTACGTCGGGGGCGGGTCTCATTGTGGGTGTAATTGCCTACACGGGCTACCACCTGCTCAACATGATGGTTGAGAAGTTCACGCTCCGGCTCGAAATGAACGCCTTTGAGTTCCTCGAAGTCCTCCAGAAACCCACCGAAGCCGCACGGGTAAGGTAAGATTTGAGATATTGGACGCTAGACGTTGGATTTCCAAACAACGCTTTTCTAACGTCCAGTGTCCAACATTCAACGTCTCTACATGAAACTACGCCGTAAAACTAAATTTGCTGCCGAGGTGGCTACGTCGTCGCTGAACGACATCATGTTCTTCCTGTTGCTGTTCTTCCTGATTATCTCGACGGTGGCTAACCCGAACGTAATCAAGCTGTTGCTACCAAAGGCATCGTCAACACAGCAATTGAGCAAGAAACAGGTGACGCTCTCGGTCGATGGGGCCAAGCAGTATTTTATCGACAAGAAGCCCGTAGCCCCGCAGAATCTTGAAAACGAGCTTAAAAGTATCATGGCCGGTATTCAGGAGCCAACCGTTGTGGTTCGGTTCGACAAGACCCTGACCGTTCAGGATCTCGTGAGTGTATTGGAAACAGGTGCCAAGTTGAACATCAAAATGGTCATGGCAACGTCGAAGTAATCAAAACCGATACTGCATTCGTATTGTCAACAGATTGTCTTTAACGTCGCGCTCGAAACCGGGCAGCGACGTTTTTTCGTTTCGGACAAACTCGTACCAAACCGTCGATTTCAGGTTTTCGTTGATATAGCACACATACCCCAGTCCGAAGGTATTGTATCGGATATTGGCCCAGCTAGAGCCAACGTCGCCGTTAACAAAGTTGGTGGCCCGAATTTGCCTGCCTCGCACGGCAGTGTTGGGGTCGTACCAGTCGTATTTGGCCACAAACTGATGCTTAGTGCTGCCCAGATGTTGCAGGAAATAGAAGTACGCCCCATTGAAATTTCGCACAAACAGGGGTGCGTAGGCTGACCCCATCAATGGCACCGGAGCGACCAACGGAACGGAGCCGGGCGTTTCGGTGCTGAGTTGAGTGGCGGTTTGGGTGCCCGCAATCACCTCGCCCCGAAGTTCGGTAAACCCGATGCGGTTCGGGATGCGAATTTGCACATCGACCCCGTAATACCGCCGGGGAGCCATTCGGCCTAGGTTAGCCGAGTCGGCATTGAGCACAAACCGGGGTGCTTCTGCGGTGCCACCCATCCGATAAGTCTGGTTCGTAAACTGCCGGAACCCACCCAGAAACCCTGACACACTTCCCGTAACCGTAACACCCGACCGACCTAACTTGACGGGTTTGAGCGACAATCGGCTAATAAAATCTTTCTTGCTGTCGAAGTCGGTGATACCCGGTAAGCCCTGCCCGTTGAAAAAGCCCGCATCGAGCCGAAATTTTCGGAGTGGGTGGTTCTTCACACGCGGCTCAAACGAGACCATTGCGCCCAAATCGCGCTCCGTACGCATCAGCAATTGCGACATACGCCCCCGTTCGGGCGATTCGCGGTCGCTTGACCCATAATTGATCTCAAAGCCAAAGGGCCGCGCGAAAATGCCCGTTGTCAGGTGAAACAGTTGCGCCTTGTTTTCGTAAAAACGCCCCCAAAAGTCGCGGGTGAACACCCCCCGTTCTGTACAGTCGAACTGGAACACGAACAACACCGTGGGCTGGTTTTGGTCGTTGAAGTGGGCATAGTCGAACCGCAACCGACCCCGCCGAACCGAAAATCGGTTATCGCTTGCTGCCGAAAAATCACCCCCGTTGAAACTCAGTTGACCGGGCGTTTGCCCTAGCTGATACTGGGGTTGGATGTAACCGCTGATGCGTAGAAATTCGAATTTTTGTAGCGAACTACTCAATCGCCGTTGCTGGGCGGTGTCGATGGTTGTTTCCATAAGGCCACCCATTTGTTGCGCATAAGCCATTGTCAGGCTCAAAGCCAAAATGCCAAGCAGAACCGTACAAAATCGAACCATCGCACTGTGTTTGTGTGGCAATAAAACGCAATAAAGCCCAGTTTGTTAGACTGGGCTTTGGTAGAATCCCTAACGGAAGATGGCTCATAATAACCAACGGAAGAATACAAACAGGGTAGCCGAGAGTATAATAGCTACTGGCAGCGTGAGCACCCAAGCCAGAAGAATATTTTGAATTGTACCCGCCTGTAGGTTCTTTATACCTTTGCTTGCTACCATTGCCCCTGCAATACCCGACGATAGAGAGTGGGTTGTGCTCACAGGCACTTTAAAAGCCGACGCCAACCCAATAGTGGTTGCGGCTACCAATTCAGCCGAAGCACCCTGCGCATAAGTCAGGTGGCTCTTGCCGATTTTTTCGCCCACCGTCACCACGATCCGTTTCCAGCCAATCATGGTACCGAAGCCGAGCGACAGTGAAATCATAAGGATTACCCAAAAGGGCGCATGATCCGTAAATCGTCGAAGGCCTTTCTCCTCCTGCGTAGCAGCAGCATTTAAAGCTTGCCTGTCGGCTTTACTCAACTTCACGGCATCGCTCTCCGTTAGTTTTTTCACACTGCTGCTAATCGTCAGGAGGGCTTTACGAACGTTGAGGGCATCTTCGTTTTTAATCACATTGGCCGCCAGCACTTTCTCTAGGTTCTGAGTGCTCTCACGCACCTTTTTTAAGCGATCTTTATCCGTGACACCCAGTTGGGTGGTGTCGATCAGGGCAATTTTTTGCTCTACCGTGGTAAGGTCAGGACGAAGTTCCTGTACATTCAGGCGAGTGTCTATGGCAAAGTAGGTAGGTAGAATGCCGATCAGAATGAGCATTACCAGGCCAATGCCTTTTTGTCCATCATTGCGCCCATGGAAGAAACTCACTAACGTACAGGTTGTGATAAGTACCCCGCGCACCCACGGTGGTGGGGCCTGACCGGCATGTGGCTCATCGAATAATTGCTTCCGCACATCTTTGTTGAGCGTGCGCCGAAGCACAAACATTAACACGACAGCCAGGCTAAAACCAAGCAGGGGCGACAGCAACAGGGCGGCAAAAACCTCTTTGGCTTTGTCCCAGTTTACGGCGGCAATACCCAACTCGTTATCGGGCAGTACGGCATAACCCAGACCCACGCCCAAAATGGCCCCAATCAGCGTGTGTGAGCTAGAAGCAGGCAGGCCGAAGTACCAGGTGCCAAAGTTCCAAATAATGGCACTGAACAACAGGGCTAACACCATCGCTATGCTATGGTACACATTCTGGTCGATCAACAACTCGACCGGGAGCAGGTTCACGATGCTCATACCCACGCCCACACCACCAGTGATAACCCCAAGAAAATTCATCATGCCCGACCATACTACGGCCTGCGTGGGTTGCAACGAATTGGTGTAAATAACCGTGGCCACGGCGTTAGCGGTATCGTGAAAACCGTTGATAAATTCAAAGACACAGGCTGCCAGAACGCAGAAGGCGAGTAGCAGAAAAATTTCGGTCTCTAAGCCGAACATAATGATTGTGAGTTAAATACAAGTGTGAGGTTCGTTAAAACCTATACAAAGTTGGACAAATACCCCGATGCCAGCGGGATTTGCAACATTAACTAATTGTTAAGAAGCGTTTTGTTGCTCTAAAGCGACGGTCAGGCGTGAACCTGAATGCGCGTTTGAGGCAGGCTTTGGGGGTATTCTTCACGCAGAAATACAATGAGTAACTCGCGGATATTGCAGCGCAAATCGAACGCCGAGGGGGCATCAGCAGCCGACACCAGAATCCGCACCAGCACTGCCGTGGGCGTGGTATCGGTCACCTGCACCGCAAATACGTCCTTATTCCAGAGTGGGTCGGCCTCGGCGAGTGCCTGAGCTTTCTCGCGTACCTTATCGACAGGCACGTTGTAGTCCAGATACAGCAAAATGGCCCCCGTAATAGACGCATCGGAGCGGGTCCAGTTTTGGAATGGGGTTTCTACAAAATAGGTGATCGGCAAAATGAGCCGACGGCGGTCCCAGAGCCGCACGACTACGTTGGTCAGGTTGATTTCTTCGATGCGGCCCCACTCGTTTTCGACCACCACAGCATCGTCGAGCCGGATTTGCTGGCTAAACGCAATTTGGATACCGGCCAGCAGGTTCGCGAGCGTTTTTTGTGCTGCAAAACCAATCAAAACCGAAAACACCCCCGCCGACGTCAGTACGCTCAACCCCACCTTGCGACTTCCCTGAAACGCAACCAACAATAGTGATCCGCTGATAATAAAGATTAGGAACACCAGAAACCGCCGGACAAACCGCACCTGCGTGACGAATTTGCGTTGCGACAGATTTCCATCCTGCGAGGTGTCGTATTGCCGAACAAGCGTTAATTCGGCCACTCTCAGCAACTGAACAATGAGCCATGTGGCCGTAATCAGAAACAGGATTTCGGCGGTTTTGTCGGCCACGGGGTGCCGCCGGAGAAACCGCGCCGACTGAATGTTGGTGGCTAACAGGAAAAACAGAGAAGGAACAAATGCCCAAAACGCAGCCCGGACGTAGATTTTCAGGAAGCCCAGCACCTGCGACGGGCGTCGGCGGTTCACAAACCGGATGACCTGCGTAACGGCGATATTAACGATCAGGCCAGCAACGATGGCCATAATGAGCAGTATCCAGCCCGACAGATCGCGGTTGGGCACAAACCCAAACCACCGGACCAACTCCCGAATCCAGGTATCTAGTTGATGTTGCATGGGGCAAATGTAAAACAGCAGCCCCTCAAATCACATTCAGGCGGTATTTCAGGTAGGTCTGAGCGAGCAGCGCAAACTTTTTGGCGTCGGGAACGCGGACCCGCTCATTCTGAATCTGCGCAACAGGCAAGGCCTTAATCTTGTTGAAGAGCGTTTGGTAGTAGGTATAAGCCAGATAAACGCCCATTCTGGCACCACGCGGCAAATTCATGATACCGATATACGCTTCGTCGAAATCACGCTGAATATCGTCTTCAATCAGTTCTTTGGCGTCGCGCGAGAAGTCGTTGAAATCGACACCGGGGAAGTAGGTACGTCCCCGTTCCTGATAATCGCTCTTTACGTCGCGCAGGAAATTGACCTTCTGGAAAGCAGCCCCAAGTTTACGGGCGGGTTCGCGCAGGCGGTCGTATTCGGCACAATTACCCTCGCAGAATACCCGCAGGCACATGAGGCCAACCACCTCTGCCGAACCATAAATGTACTCGCTGTATCCATCTGTATCGTAATCCTGAAAATACAGGTCCATTTCCATACTTTTCAGAAACGCGTCGATGAGTTCGTGCTCGATATTGTACTGACGGACCACGAGTTGAAACGACTGCAACACCGGGTTCAGGCTAATGCCTTCCTCAATAGCAGTGTAGGCGTCGGCTTTGAAACGGTCAAGCAGCAACTTTTTGTCGAAGTCGTGAAAGGTATCTACAATCTCATCGGCGTAGCGCACAAACCCGTAGATGGCATAGATCGGCAGATGGAATTTACGGTCGAGCGTTTTGATGCCCAGCGTAAACGAGGTACTGTAATTTTCTGTAATGAGTTTACTGCATTCCAGTGCCGTCTGGTTGAACAAAGACATCATCTAATTTCGGATTTGGGATTGTGGAACGGTCCGCCGTCGCGGTGCGGATTTGTTCTGCTACCTCGGCAATATATCCGAAATCCGCAATCCCAAATCCGAAATTCCTAGAATTCTTTGGCAACCTCGTCCGCTACGACTAAACCCGATATTAACGAGGGGGGTACACCCGGTCCTGGCACCGTCAGTTGCCCTGTATAGAACAAGTTGGTGACTTTTTTGTTTTTCAACGCAGGCTTCAGAAGAGCCGTTTGCATGAGCGTATTGGCCAACCCGTACGCATTTCCCCGAAATGCATTGTAATCACTTTTAAAGTCGCTGTGGGCATAGCTTCGCTTGTAGATGACCGCGTCGCGCACAGATTCGCCCACGTAGGCCTCTAAACGTTCCATAATAAGGTTGTAATAATGCTCCCGCGTTTGCTCATCGTCGGTAAGGTCGGGGGCCACCGGGATCAGCAGAAACACATTCTCGCAACCATCCGGGGCCACGCTAGGGTCGGTCTTCGACGGGGCCGACGCGTAAAACAACGGGCGGCTTGGCCATTTAGGCGTCGTATAGATTTCCTCGGCGTGCAACGCGAAGTCTTCGTCAAAAAACAGGTTGTGATGCTCTAGCCGTGGAATGCGCTTATTAAGACCCAAATAAAACAGCAACGACGACGGGGCCATAACGCGCTTCTGCCAGTACGCGTCGTCGTAATTGCGCAATTCGGGTGTTACAAGACTCGTCTCGACGTGATTATAGTCGGCTCCGGCCACCACCACATCTGCGTCAAACGTGCCTTTATCAGTTATGACCTGCTTGGCGGCTCGTTGCCCAGCAGGCACGTTGATGTTGCGTACTGTTTGATTTAACAGAATTTTAACACCTTTTTCCTGGGCAAGGCTAACCATCGCCTTCACGATCTCGTGCATGCCGCCCATCGGATACCACGTGCCCATCGTCATTTCGGCGTAATTCATCAGGCTATACATAGCCGGGGTGTTCTGTGGAGTGGCTCCTAAAAACAGAATCGGGAACTCAACCAGTTGCAATAAGCGCGGGTGGCTAAAGAACTTCCGGGCATGACTGGCGAACGACTGGAACACGTCGAGCCGGGTAACGTCGTAAAGAAGTTTGAGACTTAGAAACTCAGTGACAGAGCGGCTGGGCTTCCAAACGAAATTATTAATACCTACATCGTACTTGTAGGCCGCCTGTCGCAGAAACTCGGCTAAACGGGCACCGCTGCCTGGCTCTATGGAATCAAACAGAGCCTTCAAGCCATCCATGTCGGCGGGAAGGTCTATGGCTTCGTCTGGGCCAAAAACGACCTTGTAGGAGGGATCTAAGCGGGTAAGCTGGTAATAGTCGGAGGGCTTTTTGCCGAAGCGGGCAAAGTAATTTTCAAAAACGTCGGGCATCCAGTACCAACTTGGCCCCATATCGAAGGTGAACCCCTCGGCCCGAAACAGCCTCGCCCGGCCACCGGGCATTTCGTTTTTTTCCAGTACAGTTACGTCGTACCCTTTATCGGCTAAACTAGTTGCCGCCGACAGACCAGCAAATCCGGCCCCAATTACAATAACTCGTTTCGGCATAAAGTAGAGATAGGAACGCGGATGAAACGGATCGAGCGGATGAAAACGGATTTTGTTTTTTTTCGGATAAAAAATAATCCGTCCAATCCGTTTGATCCGCTAAATCCGTGTTCCTATCAATTCTAAAACCCCCAGAAAGCAAAAAAGTTGGTCGCAAAGCAACCAACTTTTCGGAACCTTCCTCTTTTTTAACCAAAAACTACTCAATCAAGGTCTTTATACGAACGAAGTTAGAAAAAGTCACGCAATTACGCCGTGTAATACGCATAAACTTTCAACTTGTCTTTTAGCTCTTTCCGGGCAATGTGAATACGGTTCTTTACCGTGCCGATTGGGATGTCGAGTTTGGCGGCAATCTCGTGGTATTTGAAGCCACGGAAGTGCATCATAAATGGCGTCCGGTATGTTTCGTCAAGGTGATTCACCGCCCGACTGATGTCTTCCTGCGCAAACGTTGAGTAAGCACCATTGTCCGTGCTGTTATCAACCGTATTAATATAATGCAGGTTGTCAGTTGTGTCGATGAACGTATTTTTCCGAACCATCCGCTGATAGTTCGTGATGAATGTATTTTTCATGATCGTGTAAAGCCATGCCTTCAGGTTAGTTCCGTCGGTGTATTTATCACGATTTGTAAATGCTTTTAGAAGTGTGTCCTGCAACAAGTCGTTTGCATCTTCAACATCTTTCGTCAAGCGGAGTGCAAAGGGACGTAATGATTTCGACACTTTGCCAATATGATGAGTGAATTCGAGCGCTGTCATGGCTATTCAGTGTGTTATTTGTTGAACCAAATCTACGATGACTTTAAACAAAAAAGCAACCAAACTTTTAAGAAAATTTTTAACCGGCTTAAAAACACCTTAAAACGCTCATGATAAAGGATTTAAAAAATGCCTATCCTGTGCCATAAACGCCTTTCTCTGTCTTTTCAAGTGTGTAATTGTGGAATTGTTGCCCCATGTTGTGGAATTGCTCAAACAATTTCTGTTTAACAATAATCCCTAACGCTTAAACAGTGTCGAACAAGCGGTCCCGGGTGGGTATACAAAAATTCCCTTGCCAAAAGTCTGACAAGGGAATTGGAGAGGCATGAGCCTATTATTAGAAAAAGATTAGACCGAGTCCATAAATCGGCGTGGTCCGTCGGTATTCAGCGGTCACTCGGGGTTGTTCAGGTTGCTATGCCGACGGCTATACAGGAAGTAAACAATGATACCGAGCGTGCCCCATACCAGAAATGTCAATTTGGTATCGTTTCGTAAACCCCACATCAGATATAGATTGGCTGCAATTCCGAGCGTTGCTATCACGGGTAATGCCGGGGTGCGATAAGGCCGTTCGAGGTTTGGCTCCCGCACACGTAGCAGCCACACAGCTCCGCAAATCATGGCAAATGCAAACAGCGTACCTGAACTGCATAACTGCGATACTTTGTCAATTGGTGTAAGCGCAGCAACGGTTGAGACAATAGCCCCCACAAAAATGGTGCTTTTCCAGGGTGTTTTGAACGTTGGGTGAATGGACGCAAACAAGTTTTTAGGCAACAAGCCGTCCTTTGCCATACCGAGGAAAATCCGGGTTTGGCCAAGCATCATTACCAGCATTACAGAGGTTAAACCCGCAATTGCCGCAATTGTAATTAAGTACACGGCCCATGTAAGGCCAACATCCGAGAAAGCTTGTGCGACAGGAGCTTTCAGGTCAAGGCTATCATAACGAACCATCCCGGTCAGCACAAGCGAGACCAGAATATAAAGCACAGTGCATATAATCAGCGACGCGATGATGGCGAATGGTACGTCTTTCCGAGGATTAATGGCTTCACCTGCCTGCGTCGATACAGCATCGAAACCAATGTAAGCAAAGAACACGATACCAGCCGCTGTCACAATTCCATCGAAACCATAGTGTGTCTGCCCATCGTTGAAGTTGGGGTTTACCGAACCATCACCCGGTATACTCTGAGGAATAAACGGAGTCCAGTTAGCCACATCAACATAAAACGAACCAGCAATAATTACAAAGATTACAGTAGCTACTTTCACAATAACAATGATGTTATTGGTGCTTGCCGCTTCTTTGATGCCTTTTACTAAAATATACGTCACAATCCAAACGATCAAGAAAGCGGGTAAGTTGACGGCAAATGTAAAGTCGGGAATCGCCTGACCTGCTGCTCGAAGTGCTTCAGCTTTTTCCTGCGCTGTTACAGGGTCATTCACTAACCATATGGGCAGGTCGATTTTAAATAAATGCAGAAATTTTTCAAAATAACCTGACCAACTTACGGCAACAGTTGTAGCTCCCATCATGTATTCCAGAATGAGGTTCCAACCAATAAGCCAGGCAAACAACTCACCAATAGTGCCATACGAATAGGCATAAGCCGAGCCTTCAACGGGTAGAATTGACGCAAATTCGGCGTAGCAAAGAGCCGCAAATGCACAGGCGATACCTGCCATCATGAACGATAGGGCCAAGGCCGGTCCTGCCCATTCGTTGGCGGCAATGCCGGTTAGCACAAATACGCCCCCACCAATAACGGCTCCAATACCGAGTGATGTTAAGCCCCAGCGTGTAAGAACACGCTTAAGCTCACTCTTTTTCATGTCGGCTTCGTAAGCCGCTAAGGGTTTCTTGCGCCAGACACTCGTGTCGCCTGACTTAAATTTTGTTTCCATGCAGCGGAATTCAGTTTGGTGATAGGGGTTCTTTGAAAAATAAAGTTTGGTAAAAACGTTGCGTAAGGTACGAAAAAGAATGAGTGAAAGAGCGAAGGAGTAAAAGAGCGAAAAATATCCACAGGGCAGAAATCACCGCACCGGCGGCCCGGTCTTTCACTCTTTTACTCTTTCACTCTTTAAATTACGCCTGCGATGGACGGATCAAAGGCGTTTTGGCCTTCTTCTCCTTCTTGGCGGCTGCCGCCGAGAACTCTTCAGGTGTTTGCACATTGGCGTCCGTGAAGTCGGCGGGAATTTCGTCGATGCGCCCCGTTACGCCGGGTGTTTGTGGCTTATCCTGATCGCGTGTCAGCGTGTCGACCACAATTGGCGTAGCCACGAACAGCGATGAGTATGTGCCCACGATAACGCCAATCAACATGGCAAACGAGAAGCCCCGGATGGTGGCACCGCCGAAGATGAACAGAACTACCAGTACCAGCATCGTTGATAGACCCGTTACGGCAGTGCGGCTCAATGTGGCGTTTAGCGCGTTGTTGATAATGGTCGGGATCGCTTCTTTCTTGCCTTTGCTTTCGTTCAGGTACTCGCGCACCCGGTCGAACACCACGACGGTGTCGTTCATCGAATAACCCATGATCGTTAACAAGGCACCAATAAATGCCTGGTCAATGTCGAGCGAGAAGGGTAGAATACCGTTGAAAATCGAGAAGAGTGCAAGGATAATCAGTACATCGTGGAACAGGGCCACAACCGCACCGTACCCAAAAGCAAGCCGCTTAAAACGGATCAGGATAAACACGAACACCACGGCTACGGCCAGCAAAATCGACCAGAACGCCGACACGATCAGGTCGTACGCAATGGTTGGGCCTACCTTCTGTGAACTCTGGATAGTGGCTTTGTTGCTACCCATTTTGGCAAGACCATTGAGAACAGCAGCTTCAACCTGCTTATCCGACTCCGGCGAGTCGTTGTCAATCAGGTAGCTCGTTGTGATTTTTACCTGATCGGAGTTAACACCCGCACCACCGTAGGTTTTCACTTCGGGCGCACCACCCAGCGGAGCTTCCAGAGCCGCCCGCACGTCGGTTGTACCCACTGACTGATCGAAACGAACCACGTAGGACCGGCCTCCTTTGAAATCGACGCCTAAGCCGAAGCCTTTATAAAGCACCGAAGCAATACCGATAGCGATGATCGTCGACGAGATAATATAATAGGTACGGCGACGCGAAACGAAGTCAAAATTTGAGTCTTTGAACAGG
Source organism: Cytophagales bacterium (assembly GCA_004292855.1). GTDB lineage: Bacteria > Bacteroidota > Bacteroidia > Cytophagales > Spirosomataceae > Rudanella. Next base: position 53,000 of record RDXN01000037.1, on the reverse strand, counting down.
TTCTTCGACCACGGAGCCGAAAACGACAACGTTTTGCCCGAATCGGTGTAGGCATCGAGCAACAGACGCGTGATGAGGATGGCCGCGAACAGCGAGGTGAAAATACCAATCACGAGCGTTACAGCGAAGCCCCGAATCAGACCCGTTCCGAACAATAACAGGATGAAGCCCGTGAGCAGGGTCGTAATGTTCGAGTCGAAAATAGACGAATAGGCGTTGCGGAAACCGTCGGCAATAGCCACGCGGAAGGGCTTACCAGCCGCCAGTTCTTCTTTAATCCGCTCGAAAATAAGCACGTTCGCGTCGACCGACATACCAATTGTCAACACGATACCGGCAATACCGGGCATGGTCAGAACCGTACCGGGAACAGCGGCCATAACGCCCATCAGGAAGAACATGTTGAGTATCAGGGCGGCATCGGCGATCAGACCGGCGCGACCGTAGTAGAACACCACAAACGCCAACACGATCAGCAGACCCACAATCGACGAGATGATACCCGCGTTGATAGCCTCCGAACCGAGCGTAGACCCCACAATGCTCTCTTCCACGATGGTAGTTGGAGCAGGGAGTTTACCGGCTTTCAGGATGTTCGACATGTCTTTCGTGTCTTCCACCGTGAACTGCCCCGTGATGCTTGAGCGACCACCCGTAATTTCGTTTTGTACGTTAGGAGCCGTGTAAACGAGATTGTCGAGCAAAATTGCCACCGGACGGCCCACGTTGGCGGCTGTCAGTGCGGCCCATTTGCGGGCACCCGTTGCGTTCATATTCATCCGCACCTCCGGGCGACCGGCGTCGTCGTAGTCGTTCGTGGCATCGGTAATCACGTCGCCTTCGAGCGGAGCCTGACCACCGGGCTTCTTGATGAAATAGATGGGCAGTACTTCGCGGTTATCCGTTGTAGCGAAACCTTTCCGATCCCAGGCATAAATCATGTCGGTTGGGAACAGGGCTTTCACTTCGGGGTTATTCAGAACGCTGTTTGCACGGGCCGTGTCTTTCAGGTACACGCCCAGTTGGTTCTGCGAGATTGGTACAAACAACTGCGTGAGGGCAGCCCCGGCAGCGGCTGTGTCGGCTTTGGCCGAATCACCTTTGCTGGCAAGCTGCGAAGCCAAGTCACCCTTAGCCGCCGTGCCCGATGTTGCGGGTGTTGCTTTAGCCTGCGCCTTGCGGGTGGCTTCTTCGCGTAACAGATACGCGCCTAAACCTTCGATACCCGTTGAGATTTCGCCCAACTGATACACTTCTGTAAATTCAAGTTTGGCCGCACCCGTCAACAGACGACGCACGCGCTCCGGGTTATCAGCACCAGGCAATTCGATCAACACGCGGCCTGTGCCGGGCAACCGCTGCACGTTGGCGTTCGATACGCCGAACTTATCAACCCGTGCCTGCAAAATCTGGAATGCCCGACCAATGGCACCTTCAACCTCGTCGTTCAGCACACGCTTCACTTCGGTGTCGGTCGATTGGTAGCTGATTTTGCCCCGGTTTGCGCTCGTAGCGAACAAGCTAGCTAGTTTGCTGCCCGGTGCTACCTCTTTGTAGGCATCCGTGAACAGGTCCACAAAACTTGCCCGGCTCGATTTCTGAGCTTCTTTCGCTTTGACAACCGCTTCGTTGAATTTAGGGTCACGGGTGTTTCCGGCCAAACCGCGCAGGATGTCGGCGGGGGCTACTTCGAGAACCACGTGCATACCACCCTGCAAGTCGAGGCCGAGGCCCAGTTCGCGCTCGGTCACCTCCTGGAGGGTGTTGCCCAGATAAACCGGCTCTTTCCAGAGTGAGTCGAGGTACCGCTGCTTCTTTTTCAGGTCAATTTGCCCTCCTTTCGAGGCAAATGCGGTGGCGTCTTCTTTAATACTACGTGAGACGAACGTAAACGACAGGTAATACACGCTCAACAGCGCGATGATGCCTGTCAGGATTAGAATTCCGGTTTTGTTTTGCATGATTGATGTAAGAGACGCTGGATTATGGACGCTGGACACTAGACTATTGATTGTCTTGGCGAACGGGCGACCTACCCATTGTCGGATACTGATAATAAATACGAAATAAAAATGAGTCCCAAACGGGAGACTAGACAGTCCGTGAGACAAACTGCCTACTGCTACTGCGAACTGCCTACTGTTTTACGGGGCGTTGGGGGCTATGAAATGCCCAAAGACATGCCGGAAATAAGAGAAATAAAAATACGGTTCGGAGAAGCGAATGAGAACCGTAACGGCTGCCAACAGCAGCAGCACCGCCATAACGGGCGGAGGAAGCAGCCAAATGGTCTCGCCAAAATCGAACGAGGTGGCCGGGGTAACAACCGCGTCGAACTGGGCTGCACTCAGTTGCGTTTCGGCGGGGGCGTCGGCTTGGCTTTTGTCCGTCTTTGGGGCTGTAACGGCCTTATGCATAGCAGCTTTGCCCGCTGTTTCGTTTGCCAGCGCGGTACGACCCCACCCAGCTAAAAACAGCAGCAAGCCCGCCAACAGCAGACTAACCGAACGAACCCATATGACGCGCTGACGCTTCATGTTTTTTGAATACAGATTACAAATTTAGTGCCATTTGCTAGAAATCGCAAGCGATGATGTGATGTAGTGTCGGCGGTCCGTCGCTACGGTAGTATCCGGCACAGCCGCAAGGCTAAGAAGCTTGTTAAACAAAAGACATAATCTAAACAGATTGGCCTTACGGCCATGCCGGATACTATCCGGCACTACCGCCGATTGTCGTCGCCCTCTAACATACTCAGGTAGCTCATGTAGCGGCTCTCGGCGATGTCGCCTTCGCCCACGGCATCTTTGACGGCGCAACCCGGCTCGTTTACATGCAGGCAATTATTGAACCGACATTGGTTGAGCCGCTCCCGCATTTCGGGGAAATAATGGCTGATTTCGCTTTTATCCATCTCGACCAAACCCAATTCTTTAATGCCCGGCGTGTCGATAATGTATGTTTCGGGGGCCAGCTCGAACATTTCAGCGAAGGTGGTGGTGTGTACGCCTTTGTTCGCAAATGTCGAGACTTCGTTTGTGCGTAGGTTCAGGTTGGGAGATACCGCGTTGACCAGCGACGATTTGCCCACGCCCGAATGCCCGGAGAGCAGGGTAATTTTATGGTCGAGCAGGGCGCGAAATGCCTCGACGCCATAGCCCTCGGTGGCCGACGTAGCCAGGCAGTCATAGCCAATAGCTTCGTACATATCAATGATTTCCTGTTGGAACGCCAGGCCGTCGTCGTTCAGAATGTCCGTTTTATTGAAGACAACGGTGGTTGGAATTCGGAACGACTCCGCCGAAACCAGAAATCGGTCGATGAAGCCCAGGGAGGTGCGGGGCATGGTGAGGGTGGCCAGCAAAACGGCCTGATCGACGTTGGCAGCCAGAATGTGTCCATGGGCCGTTTTGTGGACCGACTGCCGGATAATGTAGTTCTCTCGCGGGTCAATATCCAGAATAATCGCCGTGTTCTCGGCCACGTCTTCGACCTCAAACTGCACTCGGTCACCCACGGCGATGGGATTGGTCACTTTGAGACCCATAATCTTGAATTTACCTTTCAGACGGGCTTTATAAATATGGCCGTCGTCGTTGCGGATGTCGTACCACGACCCCGTGGAGCGGATAACCAGGGCTTTTTGCAAAATAAAGTGAGAGTAGGCCGGCGACTTGGCCAGAAATGACAACTGAACGATTACAAATTCTTCTTTGTAACATATTGTCGAAATGGTTGGTTCTTACAGCTTATTCGAGTAAGTACTCAGCCTGTTTTGTTTTGTCATTCCAACGCAGGAGGAATCTTATGGTCTGCCTTTGCGGTAATTGCCTGACTATGAGTCCCCTCGGGATGACAAAAACAAAGTTTAAATAAATACGTCCGAGTACTTACTTGACAAAGCGCAGCCGTGACCTTGTTCCGCCGAAGACCAACCGCCCACCCACGTCGTAGCGTACAAAGTTCATATTGGCCAAAACTGTGTTTGGAATCGTGACCGCGTGCCGGAGCCTGACGGCATCGCCTGCTTGCGGCACGCGGTTGCATGACCACGTTCTGGGATCGTTCCAGTCGCCGTTGCGGATGCTCACCAATTCGGTGCAGTTCACAATGTCCACTACATTCAGAAAGGTAGAGTCGACCACGTAGATGCCGCCCACTTTGGCGATGGCCAGCAGCCGGATTCGTTTCTGGAAATCGGGGCGGATTTTGTACGAAAACTGCGGACTCGTCGCGTTGGTGAAGCCTAATGTGATCGAATCACTATCGACGGTATTAGACAAAAACACCACACTACCCACGTCGCTGCTTTTGGTTAGTTTTATCAGGTGCGTTTCGCCAGCCTTCACCGCTTTCTCGCTCAGGGCCGGGTCGAATTTAAGCGTTGGGGCTGCAATCCGAGCACTTTGAGTAACCGAGTTAGTCTGGTAATCGGCGTATGGTGCAGCAAAGCCGCTGGTCGTGAAAAGGCCGCTTTGGGGCGACTGTTTAAGCAAAAATGTCAGCCGGTTCATCACCTCGGCGTTGCCCACCGAACCTATATGCCATTGGTTCAAGATGCCCGTACAGAATGCACCGTCCATACCCCCGCGTTGACTTCTGACCGACACAATTAAGTCGTTGCCCTCGCTTCTCATTATATTCCAGTCGATATTGCAGTTGATGAGTGGGTCCATATAGTTGAACCCATCACCGCCATACGTCATTATTTCGGCGTCGTTACAGGCCGCAAATCTGGGCGGAAAGATGGTAAAAATGACGTGGGTCGGCACGGTATTTAATACGGCGGTCTGACTTAGCGCCATCGCATTAATGGCTGCGCTACCTACTTTCAGGTCTGCGATGGCCCCTTTTTGGTCAAATGAACAGCCTGGAGGCAAAGCCTGCATCCATTCATAATACGCCCAATTAGCCCACTGCGAACCCCAGTGGGGGGTGTTGCACGTGATGAGCCGGTTTACCTGCCCGTTGCCCCTGCGGTTAAGATGATAGCGGGCTAGAATTCCACCCATGCTGTGCCCCGCGATGTCGACCTTCCAGGCCGAAATTTTACTGGCCACCACTGCTCTGATCAGGTTGTCGATTTCGGTGGCCACCTGCGGGTAAGCGGCCTCAAAGTAATCGCATTTACGAAGGTCGGGGGTCCGAATCAACGGAGCGGAATAACGCCCCCCGCTGTTGTCGATTAGATGGTTTCTGAATTTCCCCCAGGTTTCCGTACCGTTGCCCCCCAAGCCGTGCAGGAGCAACAGGGGCGGGGGAGTCAGAAACACCCGGAACTCGTAAATGACTTTGTAGTTCTCCGTAACCTGAAAATCAACATAATTCTCTTCGGGCTTATCCGATTTGAGTACAACCGGATGCGTGTAGGCATACACAAGCGAACTGGCCGTGGGCATGAACAGCATCCCCGACGTTGTGGTGGTTGCCGAGTTTTTCAGCACCAATCGCAACGACCGGGTGCTCGCGTCTTTAAACGTGAAGAAGGTGGCCGTGGAACCGTCGGCGGCAATCCGCACGGGATCGAGCAGGTTTAGGCTTGCACTAGTGCAGTTGGTGGTGACGGGCTGGTTTTTGAGCAATGTCCGATTGGTGGGGGCGGTATAGGAACCTGTATGCACATCGAGCGACAGCTTATCCGCTTCAGGATCAACTTTCACGGGAGACGAATACTCTGAATAACAGCCATTTAGATAATATCTGGCTTTGTAAATGGCGGGGGCTACGAACAAGCCTGTGTTCTGGCAGGACAGGTAAGGTTCCTCAAAAAAGGGAGCCGCCTGCGTAGAACAGGGGTTGTTTTTGGCACTATAAATCACGATATAGCCGGGGTCCGCATTTGTGCAATTAGCGATTAGGTCATACGATTCGTTCGGCTTCAGAACCGTTTTACTGAGCGTCAGGCTTGGTTTGGGCGGATCAACGACGGTAATGGTTATCGTGCCGGAATGATAATAGGTCGTGATGGCGTTCGTGCAGGGGACGTAGTCTCTTACTTCGGTATAGGTGACGGTGTAGGTCGAGGTCTTGGTGGGTTGAACCACGAAATAGGTCTGATAGCTTGCCTGATCGTCGGGGCACAGAAAACCACTTGCCTGGGGTGGAAAAACCGTCTTCGTAACCCTCGATACAATGTCTGGCCCAGCAATAACCGGACTCATCGGTGTTGATTCACAGATGCTTTCGGAGCAATTTCTACCCGTTCGCTTAATGCTGCTGAATCCTTCGTGTCCGAAGTTGAGCGTTAACGATTCTCCTTTACAAATCTTGGTGGTATAGATAGGTTCGGTGTAAATAACGATGTTCCGCTTAACTTCCGACACATTTACCTGTGCTCGTAGCGTCAGGCTTATGCCTAGAAAAACAGCGAGAAACGAGAAGAAAGAAAGGAGAGATCGAACCACAGAAGTAGGGTCCGGCCAGACTGAGCCGAGAGGCAAGAGCATACAAGTTAGCGTTCGGAGGGTTTAGCGGCCTGACAACCAGGCTACATATGTAGCCTGACAAGCTGCATGACCTTTTCCGTTGCACCCGTATTGCGTTTTACATACTCTTTGGTAACAATCGACGCTTTTGTACGGTCTCCGTACTGTTTCTCAAAAGCTGTCCGCAACTGTTCGGTGCCTGCCACAGAGAACGCCCCCCCTTCCTCGATTAAATCAATGGCCTCCTGAAACTTCGTGTAATTAGGGCCAAAAAAGACAGGAACGCCAAAGGTGGCCGCTTCCAATATATTATGCAGCCCCTTCCCAAACGCCCCCCCGATATAGGCAAAATCGCCATACTGGTAGAGGGAGGAGAGCATGCCAATGTTATCAATAAATAATGAGCGAATGCCAATTTCGGTACTCATTCGCTCATTAATTTCCGAATACCGCACTGATTCTCCTTTGAGTTGCCCGCGCCAACGTTCAATTTCGTCATCGTGAATCTCGTGGGGGGCAATGATCACCTTCAGGGGTTGCTCGAAACGGTTTAGAAACGGGATCAGCACGTCCATGTCGGCTTGCCAGGCACTGCCCACCACCAACAGCGGAACGGGTTGCCCATTCGGCCCTTTTTTAAACTCGGCTACGGGCGGGATTTCTTTCCTGGCCGCTGCCACCTGCGCCACCCGGTCGAAGCGCGTATCGCCCGCGCGGGTCACGTGGGTAATGCCAATGCTCCGCAGTAATTGCTCCGACTCTTCGTTCTGCACGAAAATAGAGTCGAAACAGGTGAGCAGTTCGCGGTAGAAACCACCCCAGGGTTTGAAAAACAGTTGATTAGCCCGAAAAATGGCCGAAAATGAGATCGTTGGCACCTGTGCGGCTCGTAGCGCATGGAGGTAATTAGCCCAAAACTCATACTTGATAAAAAACGCCAGTTTAGGTTGTACGATGGTCAAAAACGCACGGGCGTTTTCAGGCGTATCGGCGGGGAGGTAGGCGATAACGTCGGCCCCGGCGTAGGTCTTTCGGACCTCGTAGCCAGAGGGCGAGAAGAACGTAAGCACAATTTTATAGGCCGGAAACTCAGCCCGGAAGGCTTCCATAACAGGGCGGCCCTGCTCAAATTCGCCCAGCGAGGCCGCGTGAAACCACACCACAGGTTGCCCATCGGGATTGACCGCGCCCAGTTTCTGGCCTAAATTCCCTTGCCAATCCCGACGTCCCTCGACCCACTGCCGGGCTTTTTGGTTGAACGGGGCCGCGAGTTGGAGCAGGGTCGCGTAGGCGCGGATACCGATGTTATAGAGGGTTGAAACCATGACCGCAAAGGTACACTATCGAACTTTTCGACCCCAAAATGCTTTCTAGCACAAACAAGATTGGCGTATTCAATGAACTGGAATCACCTGACCGACGAGAGTCAACTGGAAGTCATCAAACAAGAGTCGGCACAAGGGCCGGTGGTTATATTTAAACATAGCACGACCTGCTCAATCAGTGCGATGGCCTACAGCCGCATGGAGCGTAATTGGAAGGAAGAGGCTGGTATCAAACCGTATTACCTGGATTTGCTCCGGTTCCGGTCTATCTCGAACCGAATCGCCAGTGAGTTTGGCGTTGAACACGAATCGCCCCAGGTGTTGCTCATTCAAAATGGCGAGTGCGTGTACGATGCCTCGCACATGGGCATTTCGTTTGCGGGCCTGCAACAGGCAGCATAAGTCAGTAGACAGTTCACAGAAGGCACATGTCTAGGTTGCTTACTGTGAACTGCTCACTGCCTGCTTTTTTACCCTTTTATTGTGATGCGTGCGCGGTGGCAAACGCCCCCCACGGGTGGGTTGTATTTTGACACCCCGACCTCCACGGCTCCAATGGTGGGGTAGGCCCGGCGAATCTCTTCAATTAGGCTGTGCCCAATGTGTTCCAGAAGCCGGGCCGGTCGTTTCATAACGTCCGCCGTGATCCGATATAGCTCCTCGTAGTTGACAGTTGCACTGAGTTTGTCGCGCCGGGCGGCCTCCGAGAAGTCGGTGGTGACGGTGATGTCGACCGAATATTTATTGCCAATTTTTTGCTCCTCATCGTAGAAACCATGGTAGGCAAAAAATTCGAGTCCTTCTAACGAGATCGTTCCCATTAAATCTGGTCAAAAAACGACCCGCCTGATTTTGGCTCTGCCGACGCTTCGGGTTGGGGGGCCGGGGCTGCTGTTTGCTCGGCACGAGTGGCCTTAATCGCTTCGTCGACTTGTTTTTGTAGATCAACAGCGGGTTCAACTTCGGGGCCGCGCGAGGTTGGTGGCTCTACGGCACTCGTATCGGTTGGCATATCACCTACTTCGGCAATTGCCACGCGTTCGGGCTGGGGTTCTGTAGGTATTGGCTCCGGGGCGTGGTCGGGCTTTGCCGGGGGGAGTTCGGCAATGGGGTTGCTGCTCTTGGCTGCTCCTGATTGTTTCGCAAACTCTTCTTGCTCTTCCTTAATTTGCCCCGCCACCTCGTCAATTTTTCCCTTAAATGCCTGCTTGGCAAATTTCTTCTCGAACCGATCTACACTATCTAACGCATTGGCCGACAGGGTTTTAATCTGATTCACAAGAGTTTCTTTGTATCGTTCCATCGCCTTGAAGTCATGCTCCATCGCCTTCAGGTCATTCAGGATATTGTCTTTGAGGTAACGAGCCTGATTCTGGGCATCCTGAATCATCATGGCCGATTTTTTGCGGGCATCGGCCAGCATTTCGTCGGCTTTTCGGCGGGCTTCGGCCAAGTGCTGATCAGCGGCTTTACTGGCCTGCTCAGTGATTTGACTACTTGTATCTTCGGCAGTTTTGAGCGTTTTAAACAAGGTCAACTCCACTTCTTTGAGCTTATTCAACTCCTTTTCAGCGATTTCGAGCTGCATTTTCAGCATGCGCTGATCACCAACAACCCGCTCCCACTCTTGCGAGAGCGACGACAAAAAGGCATCTACTTCTTCGGTTTTATAACCGCGCAGGCCTTTTTCAAAGGTATGTTGGCGAATTTCAATAGGCGTGATTTTCATACGATGCGCCGAAATTTGTGCGACAAATAAGTGTCTGTGACGTGAAAGTAAAACTCTTTACCCGCAATAGAAAAGTATAACGCATAAAATGTGCCAATTGCTACCTTATCTCCCATACTGAAATCGTGCGGTCGTCACTTGCCGAGAGTAATAAATTTTGGTGGGCAGTCCAGAGGAGTCTATTCACCGAGGTGCCGTGACCCGCATGCCGCGCCCGGTCTACCACCTTCAGGAGCCGGAGCGTGTTGGCATCCCAAATCTTGATCGACTTATCCATGCTCGCCGTTGCCATCAGTTGGCCGTCGGGGCTGAAAACCAGATGGTTGATAGCGAACAGGTGGGCAACCACCTCCTGCCCCAAGTCGTAGGCATGGTCAACATCCCAGCGTTTCAGGCGGGCATCGCGGCTACCGCTCAACAGGTGAAGGAAATCGGGCGTGTAGCGAACCGTGAAAACCGAGTTGGTATGAGCCGCAATGGTTCGTTTCAGGTCGAGCGTGGTCAGGTCAAAAACCCGAATAGTGGAGTCGCTGTAGCCAACGGCAAGCTCGCGCTCGACGGGGTTAATCGCCAGACAACGAGCAGGTTGGTCGGATGCTTTAAGATGTCGGCGAATGGCGAGTTGTTCGGTGTCGATTACCACCACAACCCCGTCCGACAGGGCCGCATAAGCCCGGTTCTGGTACAATTTAATGTCGAAAATAGCTGCGTTGGTCAGTTTCAACGAGCCGACTTCACGCTTTTGGTCGGGGTCGATCAGGTGCAGGCCCTCGTAGTTCTGACCCACCCAAAGCCGGTTTTGCGTGGCTTCGTAACACAACGCGTAAACGGAAGCGGGCACCTGCGCTACCAATTCGCCCAAATCGGGTCGACCCAACTGCCAGCGCACCACCATGCCGTCGCCCCCCGACGAAAAAAACTGGTCGGGCGAGGGGCCTGCTTCGAGCGCGTATACGCAGTCGCGGTGCCCGCCGAATGTATCGAGTTTCTGAATGGTCATCCTGACAAAGGTCGGCAAACCTTTCGTTTTACCGTGCAGACTGCCGACTTTTGCCCCAAAGCGTTTGACTCAAACAGCTTCTTATGCCCCTCCAAACTTCTTTCGCGTTGAACCCCGACTGTCAGGTGATGCTTTGGCGCATCGACGAAGACGAACTAACCCTCCGGGCGTTGGCTTTGCTCACCCCCAACGAAGAAGCTGATTTAGAAGGTATTACGCACCCTACCCAACGCCTAGAGTGGCTTGCCTGCCGAGTCTGTACATGCACCCTGGTGGGGCAAAACAATCTGCTGTACAGGGGTTTACGAAAAGATGAGTATGGTAAGCCGCACCTCATCGGCGAATCGTCGCATATATCACTCACGCACACGGGAGGCTGGGCAGCGGCTGTGTGGCACCGAAACCGGCCTGTAGGCATTGATATTGAACCGGTTCGCGACCAATTCACACGCGTAGTGCCGCGCGTGTTGTCGGAATCCGAAATTGTCCATGCGGCTGGCCGCGCCGACCGGCTGGCGGTGTATTGGTGCGCCAAGGAATGCCTGTACAAACTCTATGGCAAGCGGCAGTTAAGTTTCCGCGATCATCTGCACATTGACCCCTTCGCCGACGGAGCCACCCAACTCACGGGCCATGTTCGGTTGCCGGACCACTCGGAGACCTTGCAACTTGCTTGCCTGATGATGGGGCCGGGCTTGCTGACAGTGGCGTTTTAACGGTAGTATGGACCGTTCGCTCAAAAAGTCTTTGTATATGCACTACAAGACTGCCGTATAATAAATCTGAGCTTTGATAACTAGCTGGAGCCGTACATTCCGGTCTGGTTTCTCCTGAAACACAGGCACTCACGTATGATTACAGGTGAGTATTTGTGTTTTCGAGTGAAGTCGGAGTTGTATCTTTTAATCCAAACCATCTAGCTAGTTATGGCACAGCAGTACATTTTGCACTCGGTCGGGCAAGTTGCCAGACTGTTTTTGTTGGTGGCTATGCTCATGAGCGTTGCCACCCTATCCTGGGCGCAGCAGTTTGTCGATCCATCGGCAACGGACCCAGATTACAACGCCCGCAAACAGGCCACCCGACGTTCGCAACCGCAACTTCGTGAGAACACGGGCGATGCAAACGCGGTGACGCTACCCGCTTGTTTTGAGCCGTTTAACAACACCGGGGGCGACGGCTGGACCGCCCTGCCCCGCAACGACGATGGGTTTGTTGGCCCCATTGCTCTCAACTTCGATTTCTCGTTGTTCGGAACGGTTTACAACAGTGTGTTCATTAACAACAACGGCAACGTAACGTTCAACAATGGGGTTAGTCAATATAGCCCCGACGGATTTCCGACGTCGACACCAATGGTTGCGGCTTTTTGGGGCGATGTCGACACGCGCAACGAAAGCAGTGGCCGGGTTTGGTACAAAGTCTATGGCGACCGGCTCGTTGTGACCTGGGATCGGGTTGGTTTTTTTGACTCACGTGTCGACAAGATAAACACCTTTCAGCTTATCATCCGGGCTAACACGGCCCCCGGTTTCTCGGGCAATGACGTGACGTATGCTTACGGCGACATGCAGTGGACCACCGGCGAAGCATCGAGCGGGGTGAATGGCTTTGGCGGTTCGCCATCGACGGTGGGCCTGAACCGGGGCAACAACGTTGATTTTATTCAGACCGGGCGGTTCGACAAAAACGGGGGCGACGCCCCAACCCTGTCGGCAACGGGGGGTATCGACTGGCTCGATGGGCGGTGTTTGTCATATCGGGCATTGGGTACGGCGGGCAACCTGCCCCCGGAGGTCACAGGTCTGCCCTCGGGCAATCAGATTGTGTTGAATCAGGGTCAAAGTCAAACCGTTACGCTCGGATTCGCTGGTCCCGAAACAAACCAAACCGTTACGGTAACGTCGGCGTTGGGGGGCTTATGTAATGCCACGGCCAACGTAACGGGTAACGGCACACAAAACCCAACGCTCACGTTTGTAGCTACGGGCGGCACCTGCAACGTGGGTACGAACGCCGTTGTCTTCACGGCTGCCGACAGCGGCACGCCCACGGCGGGGGTCTCGTCGTTCACGATCAATGTGGTTGTGAATCCACCCGGCACAACAACCGTGGTCAACCAACCCCCGGTGGCTCCGTCGATTCCGAATCAGGTCGGCACGGTGGGTGTTTCTTATTTTCAGGCTATTCCGGCCTTTACGGACCCCAACGCAGGGCAAATTTTGAGTTATTCAGCCGCTGGTTTACCCGCCAATTTGGCGTTTAGTGGCGGGTCGGGCGGCATTGTGGCCGGTACACCCTCGCTGTCGGGTGTATTCTCGGTAACGATTACGGCTACCGACCAACCCAACGCGACCGTATCGGGCGGTTTGTCGGCCAATGCGGTTTATACGATCACCATTAGCCCGGCAAGTTCAACCACTACTGCGCCACCTGTTGAAGGTACACTACAACTCATTGCCCCTACCTACAACTGTGCAACGGGGGCGTTCCGCTTCAACACAACCGGGGGCGATGGCTCAACGATCATCTACTGGGCCGTTGGCATTACTGCCCCCACCCCTAACGTAAATGAAGATGTCGATGCCCAATTGGCGCAGGATATCCGCGACGACAAGCCCAATGTGGTCCCGCTTACGCTGTATGCCCGGCAAAGCGGTCTGACCGTTACCTACGCCTGGGATGCCCGGGCGGCCTGCCGGAGCACCATACCGCCCCCAACTACGGTATGCGGAAGCCCTACAAGCACCATCGGGCAACCGTTTGCGCTTGTCGCTCCTACCTATAGTTGTGCAACGGGAGCCATCCAGTTCAACACGACGGGGGGTAATGGGTCGCCGATTGAATTCATGGCGATTGGTATTACCGGCTGGACAACCAACTGCATCGACAATCTTGACCCCGGCAATACCGACAACAATACGTACACGATTATGGCCCGTCAGAACGGCGTGATCGTATCGCTCTCGTGGACACGCCCCTGCGCAAGCCTGCGCCTTGCCCGCGAAACCTCCGCCGAACTTGACCTGCGTGTGCTGGGCAACCCCACCACCGCCGACCGCGTTGAACTCGAACTGCGCGGAGCCGAAGGGCAGGCCGTGCGGCTACAGGTGGTAGAGAGTAATGGCCGAACCGTGAGCGACACTCAGATCGAACAAGCCGGAGCCGTTGAACGACGAAGCCTGACGCTGGGCAAGTCGGCGGGGGTTTACCTGATTAAGGCAAGCACAACCGACCGAGCGAAGACAGTAAGAGTGCTCAAACAGTAATGCAAAAAAAAGCCCCCTGCCGAAAGCAGGGGGCTTTTTTTATGAATTAACTTACTCTTTATGCTTAAAAACCTTCACCATAAATACATTCTGCTGAACCCGTTTGATCTGCTGCGTTCGCGGCAATCGGTTGAGGGAGGTTCGGCGGTTGAGTTTGATTGGACCACCTTTCAATGAATCGTTTGGGATGGCTTCGATGGCCCGGTAGAGGTAATCCGTTTTGATCGCGAAGGAGGCCCCTTCGGTTGAAACTTGCTTGCCGCTGATAATACCCACCACGTTGCCCTGAGCGTCGAGCAGGGGACCGCCGGAGTTACCGGGGTTCACACTGATCGCTACCTGATAAGCCGTGGAGTCGTTGCGGTAGCCCGTGCCACTGCTCAGGTAACCCTCGCCATACACAATCTCGTCGCGGGGGAAGCCCAGGGTAAACACACGCTCGCCGAGGTCGGAGGGGCGGGGATCAAAACCATAGGGCAACGATTTGGCAGGCCGAAACGTGCTATCGTCGGCCACGCTCAGGATGGCTAAGTCGTAGCCCCGATTCGTGTAGACCACGCGGGCCTTGTACACATCGCCCGATTGGCTTTGCACATACACCGAGTCGGCTCCCTGCACAATGTGGTTGTTGGTGACGAGGTAGCCATCAGGCGTGAGCATGAAGCTCGAACCCGCCACCTGACCGGGATTAACGGTGATCAACGACTTCCGGCGAACGCTCAAGCCATCCAGAATCCGGTTTTGCGATTTTTTTATGGCCTGCACATCACGGCGCAACATGCTGTATTGCTCCTGTTGCTGATTAGCGTTGCGATAGTATTTCACAAAAACGAGAGTCGCAAACGTGGTCATGATGGCCACGGCGGCAGCTACAGCAAACGTAGGCCGGTGCGTGCGCCAATAGTTACGGACCCGACCAATGGGCTGAATGGGCGCGTCGGTGGCCTGGGCTAGCAAACGAGCTTGCTCACGCATAGCATCCATGTCGACCATTGCCTCGGCCCGCGCCAGTTTTTCCTTGAAAAGGATCCGCCGTCCGTATCGGTCCAGCGCATCGGTTAGTTCGCGTTCCTCGTTCATGGTGTTGTGCCGGTTATTAACCGGCATGGCCGAAAGGCCAATTAGTACCTTAATTTGCAAACATATAATACAAACAACTGTTGACCTCACGGCCATGCCGGTTAATAACCGGCACTACATATTACTAAAAAACAACCGCTTCAATCGCATCAGACACTTGTACTTCTGCGTCTTGGCGTTATCGGCGTTGGTGTATCCAAACTTCTCCGTTATGTCCTGCATAGACAGGTGACGGATGTAAAAATCTTCGAGCAGTGTCCGGCAGGGTTCGCCCAGCTTGTCGAGCGACGCGCCCATGTGTTCAAACTGTTGGTCACGTAGCTCGTGTTCGGCCATATCGTCGTCTACGGGCGCGTCAGTTTCGTTCAGGTCGTCGGGGGCAAGCGCACTGTAGCGTCCGCGACGGGCCAATTGTTTCAGCCACAACCGCCGACTTACCGAATACAGGTAGGTTTTGAGTTGGGCGTTCAACGTGAACGTTCCCGCCTGCACATGCTCATACAGCACCACCAACGCTTCCTGAAAAATATCCTTGGCGTCGTCTTCGTTGCCGTTATTGCTCTGAATCAGGTGCAGAACGGTCGGAAAAAACCGTTTATACAATTGATTCAGAGCCGCGTCCGATCCGTTTGCCAGGCCTTCGAGCAGGTCGTTGTCAGTCCATTGCAAGCGAATCGTTTCCCTCATGAATCGTGCTCATTGGTTAATACAGAATCTCTAAAATAGTAACCCAAAAAAAAGTTTTAAAATTTTCTCGAAAACGTGGGTTACCTATCTCTCGGTAGGGTATTAAGGTTGGTACTAATCGTTAACGTTAAACTACCTCCAATATCATGAAAGCTCTTGTAAAATCAGCATTCTTCTTCATGGCGATGATTTCTCTGGCAACTTCTTGCCAGAAGAAAGCCGAAACAACTGAGACCACTACAGTAACCGACTCAACGGCTATGACCACTGATTCGGCTGCTACAATGGCTACAGACACAATGGCTACTGATTCAGCCGCTGTTGCTCCTATGGCTGCTGACTCAGCTAAGTAATTCGCAATACGCCTATTGCATTCACTGAACGGCGGCTCACAACTGAGTCGCCGTTTTCTTTTTGTGGTCATTGGCCTTCGGCGTCATTTAGCCTTCGGCTGTCATTAAGTCATTGGTTGCTACCAGTTGCAGTTAATAAACTCCTGGTTATTTTTGTAACTACTTAATGACCTAATGACGTGCGAAGCACAAATGACCAATGACTATCTCTTACCTTCTCCGCTTTGAACTTCGCTATCATTTTGCCCGACCCGTTACGTGGCTCTACGCCCTGCTGATTTTTGGACAGGGCATTTGGTACGGACTGGGTGCCCACAGTCAGTTTGGGAGTCGGCTTATTTGGGTCAACTCTGCCGCCAACGCCTACCTGGTGCTGGCTTCGCCGGGGCTTATCCTGACCGTTGTTGCCTGCCTAGTGGCCGGCCAAGCCCTCACCAAAGACCTCGAATACCGCGTGGCCGATTACGCCTACGCCACCCCCATTGCCGACCGCGATTATTTTCTGGGTAAACTGCTGGGTGCATTTCTGACGGTGCTGATGCTGGCATTGGCCTACCCGCTCGGAACCCTCGCCGTTCCGCTGCTGGCCGATGGAGTAACCGGCCCCGTTCCAGTTGGGCAGTTGCTCAATGGCTACGTTATGTTACTGATACAGAACCTGTTCATTATTGTAGGAATTGCCTTTTCGGCCACGGTGTTTACGCGCCGGATCACGGGGGCGTATGTGGTCATGTTCGCGATGGTGCTGTATTTTCTGGTATCGAACCTCTCCGTCGGTGAGGCTTTGCCGAATGACCTGCTCTTGCTGCTCGATCCATTTGGTGTGGGTATGGTCCGCGATGCTATAACGCAACTCTCTGTGCCCGACAAGAACGAGGGCTTTTTCTCGTACCCGGCCATGTTGTTCATTAATCGGGTATTGTGGATGGGTCTCTCGTTGGGTTTGATTGCCCAGGCCGAGCGGCAGTTTTCGTTTATGACCTTTGCAGGAAGGAAAACCGAACCGCAGCCAGGACACAAGTGGTTTTCTATTCCTTCGTTTTCGCTCTCGTTCCCTACTTTTCTTTCCTTTTCATCTCCCCTGCTCCTGCTTGCCCGCCATGAGTTTCTGGGCATGGTGAAACAGACCGCTTTTCGGGTCGTTGCGTTGTTCCTGATGCTGTTGCTGGTGGTGTTTGCCACGGTACTCTGGACCAACCCCGACTTTCCGGCCATGCTTACTACCGCCCGACTCACCGCCCTGCGCGAACCGCTGGCGATTTATGTGGGTTTGTTTTTGATGGTGTTTTCGGGGGAGATTGTGTTCCGGGAGCGGACCGTAAATATTTGGGCTATTTACGATTCACTGCCTACGTCGACCGCCACCACGCTACTGGCAAAGCTGCTGGCTATGATCGGCCTGGCGTTTCTGCTGGCTCTCTCGTTGGGGTTGGCGGGTGTTTCGCTCCAACTACTCACTGGCTCATACCCCATCGATTGGCAACTGTACGCGCTCGATTTGGGGTTGGGGGCCTTCCTGACGTATGTGCAGTGGATTGCCCTTGCCTTTTTCGTGGCTGTTCTGGTCAATAACCGGCTGGCAAGTCATGTGGTGTCGGTGGTGTTGCTGATGGGCCTTTTGCTGGCTCCCAAATTCGGGTACGAGTCGGCGGGGGGGTGGCTATATGGCTGGTTACCGGGCGCAGATGCCTACTCGGACCTGAGTGGCTACGGGGCGTTTGGTGTTGCCCGCTGGGCATTCTCGGCCACATGGCTGGCTCTCGCAGGTGTGTTTGTCGTGCTGGCACTTTGGGGCTACAACCGGGGTGCGGTGGCCTCACTAACCGACCGATGGAGGCAGACAAAAGTCAGCTATTCAACGCGTTACGAGGTTTTTACTATGGGTTTTATTGGGTTGGCGGTCTCGGGTCAGTTGTACATCGGACACCAACAATTCGATAACCCGAAGCACCTGCTGGCTCAAACTGAGCAAGCCTGGAAAGTACAGGAACCTAATGCCTTACACGTTGTTGCGCACTCGGTTCGGGTTGGAGATCGTACAGTTCCCCTAACCATTCGGTGTTATCATCCGGCCACCGTCGCGCTCTGGCAAAAGGCAGTGGCTAACGCCCTCGCACGTGGCACGACTCTGTTTGGTGCTTACCCATACAATCACCTAACCCTAACCGAAGTACCGGCCACTACCGAAACGACCCGCTCGTTACCCGGCGAAATTCGCCTGACCGAAGCCGAGGGCTGGACTGCCGACACCCGCCAACCAGCCCAATTGGATTATCTAGTGTATGTGGCAACCCGCGAGGTGCTGAACCAGTGGACAAACACCCGTGTGGCCCCCGGTTCGGGTTTGGTCCAGAATAGTTTAGTCGAATATCTGGCTCTACAGGCCGTGAAGGAGCAGTTTGGCACCGACCGCCTGCGCGACCGTCTGGCCCAGCGAGCGGCCCGCTACGACCGGCACCGACGCCTGGCCGCAGCCATCGAACCCACGCTGTTCGAGTCGAGCAACAATTTAACGGTAGAACGAGACCGGGGCGCGTTGGCCCTGCACAGCATTGCCGAGGTCTGGGGCGATAAGCCGCTTAGCTTAAGTATCGGGCAATTTTTCAGGGGATCGGGTAGCGTTAACAAACCGGCTTCGCTCACATCGGCGGCTTTCCTGAAACATCTCGCACAGGCGTTGCCAACCGACTACCAGTTCTTAACAACCTACCTCACCGAGCGGCCTTTGTTCGATATTGGTCTTTCGAACGTTTACCGGGTAAACGAAGCTATTATAGTGAGTATGGTCAGCCAGAAATGGACCGATAACGGTTTGGGTTTGTTGACCAATCAACTACCTGCCGATGCCGTACCCCTGGTGGTGCTGGATGGCAGTGGCCGCGAGATTTATCGGAAGATCGTTTGGCCGACCAGTCAGAGCAACCCCCTTTGGCTCCCCGAACTACCTACGGCCCGCACGCTCATTCTGGACCCCCTCGGCGTGTGGCCCGATGTGCAACGGTTTAATAATCAGAAGATATTGTAAAAAGTGGATAGTTAATAACAGTTCGCCTGCAAACCCCGGAGGGGTGTCATGTCAATAGAACCAAAACGATAACCGAGCGACCTTTAGCCCCATCGGGGCGACATGTTCTGGTCGTACCTTTTTTACATGTCGCCCCGATGGGGCTGTGTTTATCCACACGAGCGAATTTTTCCTATTGACATACCGCCCCGCTGGGGCTACAACGATGGTGCGCTATCTCTCCAGGAAACCCAATTTGGTCGATTGTTAATTCACTCGCTCGAAAATCGTTGCGATTCCCATACCGCCCCCGATGCAGAGGGTCGACAGGCCAAACTGCTTGTTAGTGCGTTCGAGTTCGTCGATGAGGGTGGCCGAGATAATGGCCCCGGTTGCGCCCAGCGGGTGCCCCAGCGCAATAGATCCGCCGTTAGGGTTAACCTTGCTGTGGTCTACACCAAACACGTCCATAAACAGCATCGGCACGGCGGCAAAGGCCTCGTTTACCTCGAACAGATCAATATCGCTGATGGACATGCCCGCTTTCTTGAGCACTTTTTGCGTAGCCGGAACAGGGCCGGTAAGCATGATGGTTGGCTCCGAACCGACAATGGCAAACGCCTTGATACGGGCACGGGGTTTGAGACCCGCTTTCTCGCCAAACTCACGGCTCCCGATCAGCACCCCTGCCGAACCGTCGACAATCTGCGACGAGTTGCCCGCGTGGTGAACGTGGTTGATCTTGTTGTATTCGGCGTATTTCAGCAGGGCCAGCGCGTCGAGGCCCATTTGCCCCATCATCTCGAAAGCGGGCTTCAACTTACCGAGGCTCTCGGCGGTGGTGCCAAGCCGCACACCCTCGTCACGGTCCAGTACCGTTACGCCAATCTCGTCTTTGAGCGGCACGAGCGTCTTATGGAACCGATTGTCGGCCTGCGCTTCCACCGCCCGCCGGTACGACTCAGCCGCGTAGCTATCCACATCGGACCGGCTGTAGCCGTATTTGGTGGCAATGAGGTCGGCAGAGATTCCCTGTGGAACCACATTATGGCGGGCCACAATCTGAGGATTCATAAACAACGCCCCGCCGTCGGTGCCCATTGGCACGCGCGACATCGACTCCACACCTCCGGCCACAATGGCATCGACCTGCCCCGACATGACGTAGGCAGCAGCCATATTGATGGCTTCCAAACCCGACGAGCAAAAGCGGTTCAACTGCACCCCGGCGACCGATTCGGCATAGCCCGCTTCCAGAACGGCGGTGCGGGCAATGTCGGCCCCCTGCTCGCCTACGGGCGTTACGCAACCCATAATCACATCGTCGATCAAACTGGTATCGAGGTTGTTACGGTCGCGCAGGTTTACCAGAACGCTGGTCAGGAGTTGAATCGGTTGAACGTCGTGGAGTGACCCGTCGCTTTTGCCGCGCCCGCGTGGGGTCCGAACGGCGTCGTAGATGAAAGCGTCTGCCATGATTGTCTGATTTAAAGTTTGTTTTGCACGCAAAGAACGGAGAGCGGGGCCAAAGTTTTGCGAAGTAGAGGGAGAAAATCAGCTTACCTTATCATGAAAGGCAATAATTGATTGCTTTACGGCCTCCATTTTTTCAGGGCTAAACTCCTTGCTGTAAAGGCGTTCGCTCAGCCCTGCAATTAATTGACCTTGTGTCCAATCGGGGTGTTTCCGCCGAAGTTGGTCTAGCACCAGTTCGCGTCCATCTTCTATCATTTCCAGACATACCTCGATACGTCGACCGGGAGGCATGGCCTGAAAAATAGCTAACTGTCGCTTATAGATGTGGTCTGGCGTATCGGTCACAACAGGTTAAATGTGTTAAGATTCAAGCGATTTACCCATTCATTAATGTAATTCATATCAAGCTCGTTATCAGCAATCAGGTGTTCAATATCTACTTTCTGTTGCCCACTCTGGTAATCTTGTATCCAGATTATTTTTGATAGAATCAGGTCTTCTACTGATACCACCCAAGCCTCAATACCATATACGATATCTCTTCGTTTGCGCTCAAATTCGATTTGCCGGAACGGTTCTTGTTTTCTGAGGACAAAATCAATCTTATAGCCACTAGAGTCGTCAATAACATTGAAAAAGCCGCTCCTGCTAATTTCTTCATCTACAGAAGGTCGATGAAAATAAAACCCCCTGCTAAAAATTGATTCCAGAACAGCGGCATCTTGCTCTTGTAGCACCACAATCAGATCAATATCGCGCGTAAACCTTGGAACGGTGTAAACGCTCATTGCCACGCTACCCGAAATCATGTACGGAATTTGGTGTTGTTCTAATTGGGAACAGACGTACTGCAATAACTCTTTCATAGCAGCAAGGTACGCCTGTAAGGCTACTTCAGCAAATCTTCCAGTGCTTCCCGAATCTTGGGAAACCTGTAGCCGAACGTGGTTTCATGGGCAATGCGCTTGTTCAGGACCAAGCTGCTTCCGAGTACCGTAACGGCTAATTCGCCGAAGGCCAGCTTGATGGCAAACGCCGGAATTTTGGGCAGAAGCAGGGGGCGGTTCAGCACGTGGGCGATCTCGCGGGTCAGACCCTCATTCGTGACGGGGTCGGGGGCTACGCCGTTGTATGCCCCATGCCACGATTCGGTTTCAACTGCCTGTATAAACATCCGGCAAACATCGTCGACGTGAATCCACGAGATGTATTGTTGCCCGGAGCCAATCGGCGCACCAGCACCCAATTTAATCGGTTGAACCAGTTTGGGCAGCGCACCACCCGCCATTGTGAGCACAACACCCGTACGGATGCGTACCGTGCGGACGGGGACACCGTCTTTTTTCAGGGCCGCAATCGCTTCCACCGACCGCTCCCAGGCCCGCGTGACCTGGGCCAGAAAATCGCTCCCGGCGGGGCTGGTTTCGGTCATGGGTCGGTCGCCGGTATCGCCCCCGTAGTAGCCGATAGCCGACGAGGACACGAACACCCGCACGCGGTTGGGCGTTTCGCGAAGGGTTTTGGCCAGCAGGGCCGTTGACTGCGTCCGGCTTTCGAGAATTTCACGCTTGCGGGTATCCGACCAACGTCCGTCGGCAATGCCCGCCCCGGCCAGGTGAATAACGGCATCGGCAGTGGCAACGGCCTGCGGGTCGATTTGGCCGGTTTCGATGTTCCATTGATAGGCTTTTGCGCCCGGCAACGATTTGCCCGAACTGCTCAATATCGAAACGGCATACCCTTTTTCGATAAGCAGTTGGGCGAGTCGGCGGCCAATGGAGCCGGTTGCTCCGGTGATGAGAACGGTCTGGGGCATGCTTTTTGTCAGGTGTAACGCCCGCACCAGCCTTTAGGTTTGACGGTTGGTACTATTTCAGCGTTCGGTTACGCCATACTTATCAATAAACAGGCGGACGTGGATAGATTCTCGGTACCAAATACCAAAAATCTATCCACGTCCGCCCCACTCAAGTGCATCGGCAATCTACGTTCCTATCAACGCTGCACGGCAATCTGCTCGGTAAACTGCTTCGAGTCGGGGCCAACTACAAATGTGTAGTTGCCGCTGGGTAGTTTGTTCAAATCAAACCGATGAACGTCACCTTTCTGATACGTCTCGTTAAAAACCAGTGCGTTGGATTCATCGTACAAAGCCACGTTGAGGGTTTGTGTACCAGGCATGGCAATCTCGAACTTATTCTTCCCGTAGGGGATCAACGTTGGTTTTACCAGCGTCGTTGTGTTTTGCGCATCGACCCGTACCTGGTCGTTCTGAACAGTCAACCCCTGCGAGGTCCAGAAATCGTTGTTCGTAGCAGTCAGGTAGTAGTGTCCGTCGGGTAGGTTTGTTAGATTAAGCACCGTAACCCCCGCCAATTTTGCTTTAACATCTCCTCTGTAGAGCGTCGTACCGTCGGCGTCGATAATGGCCATTTCGACCGGAGCCTGGGTGTAGAGTCGTACTTTTTTGCTTTCCGATTTGCGTACCGTCACGTAGGGTACACCGTCGTTTGTTTGGCCGAAAGCACCTCCCGCGCTTATCAGGCCCCCGGCTACCAGGAGGGCAACCATTGTTCTCATTTTGCGTTTCATAATCGTTTTGTAGATGTTGTTGAACGGGACAAAGGTGAGGTGCTTGTCGGTTCAAATGCAACACAAAACGTGCTGGTTAACAATTGCTTAACCAGATTTCCCGGTTCCGTGCAAGTCGTTCGGGCAATCGTTCAGCGAAAAACGGAAACGTGCAAAAAGTCCCTCTAAATGAACTAGTCCATATTATTCAACAATCCATAGAAAGACTTGAACGTCAGCGAGGTAGGGCGCAATGTGGGTGGGGCGATAATGCAATTTGTGGTTTACCCCTTTTTCTGGTTCTGCGCCCGAATCCGGCCACACAACATGCGGATGATGTTCTGCATGATCTCGTCGCGCTCTTCCATAAGGTCGTAAAAATCAGCCTGATCAATGCGGAACAAAACCATGTCGGAGAGGGCCACAACGGTTGCTGAGCGGGGTTCGGCATCGAGCAGGGAGAGTTCGCCCACTACGTCGCCCTCGCGGAGGGTAGCCAATTGCCGGTCACCATCGAACACGCCCACTTCACCCTGCTGGATAATGAACATGAACGTGCCGATTTCGCCTTTCTGCACCAGCACGTCGCCCTCGGCATGGCGGGTCTCTTTCATGATGGGGGCAATGGTACTGAGCACATTAGCGGGCGTAGTTGCAAACAACGAACTGTTGCGCAGGACCAATACGCGTTCAATATCGGATGAGGGCGATGGATGGGCAGGTGCATGATTCATGGGGGCAGTTGCGTTGGGTTGTTGGGCAGTTGTTTGCTGGGCTACCAACACGGTCCAGGGCGTAAACCGGGTTTGTCCGTGTTGGCGAATAAACGTGATAAGATCAGTTGAGCCATCGAACGGCCCTACCGAGGAGTCGGCGAGGGCAACGCGTTCCGCGAGGGGCAGATCGTCGGTGAGGGCGAGCAAGGTGCCATAAACAGGTCGGGGAATCAGGTTTTCGAGCAGTTCAAGCGAGTTGGCCCGGCGTTCCTGCGCCTGATGGTCAAGGCTTTGCCGTACGCTGTTGACAGTTTCCTTGTCGTGCAACCCCATCATCAACAGCAACAGTCGGTCTACCAGGCCATCTATTTCATACTGCACAGCCTCGGCCATAAGTGTATTACTGGCCACCTTGGCCTGCCCGTGCAGCAGTCGCTGAGCCAACTGGAGATCTTCCGTGACGAGTTGTTCGTACAAGTGTTCGGTTCCGTCCGACACGGTGTAGGCGGTCAGGCTTTTGAGCAGGGCCGCCCGCATCGGTACGGGCGTGTGGGGCAGCATATCGAGCAACCACGTTTGCGCAGCCCGCCCTTGCCCGGCCTCGCGCGGCCCAACCCCACTCCGAATCCGGTCGACTACGGCAATGGTCCGGCGCAACAACAGCGGATTGTCAGTAGCCGAGAGTGGCATAGGCAAAGCAGGCAACACGGCATCGCCCACCCCGGCCAACGCCCGAACGGCGGTGCGTCCGTGTTGGCGGTCGGTCAGAAAGCTCACCAGTTGGGGCCAAATGGCGGGGTCAGTTTGCACGCTCCCTGCTCCCAGAGCCGCCGACACCACCGAGGCATCGGAACTCCGCAACGCCGACTGCACGTAGGCTCCCCGGTCGGTCAGGCGCAAGGCCTCAATACACGCCAGCACCACCTTCTGATCCGTTGAATTTTGGCCCTGCATCAGCGCGTTCAAACTCGCCAACGCCGGGGCGCGACCCGACGTGTGCCCGTAAAAACCAATAATAGCCCCCTGCCGTACGGCCCGGTCGCTCGTACTGAGTAATCCCGTTTGCAGGGCGTCTTTCGATTGGGTCGCCAGCAGTTGAGCTGCCTGTTGGCGCACAGTCGGGTCGGGGTCGTTAAGCACCCGTTCGGTCAGGTTGGCCGCGGGCAAGGCAATAGCCCGGTCGGTAGCAATTTCGAGCGTCCGCGCCCGCACACGCACATCGGTATGATGCAGGAGCGGGGTGGCCCGGTCGGTGAGCAGGGCGGGGTGATCGGCGGGCAGGTAGTCGAGCGCGGCCAACACCCGCTCAGGACGCGGATTGTCGAGTTCGCGGGCGATTACAGCAGTCGCTTCGGCAGGCAGCACCAAGTCATGAGCCGCAATAAACCGCCGACCGAGCGCGTCCTGTAGCGTGTGCAGGTAATGCCGGTAGGTACTGCCCAGCAACGGAATCAAGGTCAGGCTCGTAAGGCCGATTCCGGCCAGCAGCATCCAGTCGGCATTGATGGTTTGTTCGCCCAACAGAAACAACAACACGCCGGCGATCCCCATTCCCAACGGCTCAAACATACCTTTGGCGAGCGTGTGGCCCTTGAGCCGTTGCCCCGCAGGCAAGGGCTGAAACAACACTAGCAACACCGGGTCGAACAGGGCACGGCGCACCACCTCGAATACCAGATACAACCCACACAAAAACAGCATCTGCATGTTTTCGTCGTCGGGTCGGGTAGCTACAAATCCGTAAAGCAGCACCCAGCCGAGCGTGGCCCAGGGCAACAGGCGCAGTGTATTCAGGATACCAAACCGTTCGAGGGTTCGGCGCGAGGCCAGCAATTTCACGATCATCGCCACCAGATACGTCAGAGCCAATACATAGCCCAGATAAGTCATGACAGCCGCCTGATGGTGAACCTTGTGTTTGACATTGATAAAAAACTCATATTCGATCCCCGCAGCCACCATAGCCACCGGAATCAGGCTTAGGCACACGGCCCGGATCAGTTCGCTACCCCCGAAAAACTGCCCAACCCAGCGATCCTGAGGCCGACGCGTGGGGCGGGCGGGCGCGTGAGGAGCGTGTACGTCGTGCAGGCGGATGGTGAGGGCGGTCACGTACAGGGCAGCCCCAAAAAACGCGAACGCCACCATCAGCAACACCAGCAGCGTGCTGTGCCCGTGAATCAGAGCCGCCAAAACAGCACCCAAAGCTTTAGCGGGCAAGTCGCCCGACGAAATTACGCTGAACAGCCGCTTGCTCTGCCGGACATCGAACACGAGGGCCGAGATGGCCCAAAATTCAAGATTTGTTAACAGATAAATTCCCCGGAACCCGACCATGATAGCCACCGCAGCCGCCACCGAGTGCCCAAACGCCACAAGAACCGAGATAACCGCCGTGAGCAAAATAACCGCCCACAGCACCCGGACCACCAACCGGCTGAGGGGCAGGTGATGCTCAAAATAAGCATAGATGCGACCCATCCCGATCATACCCAGAGCCGAGGCAATATAGGCCACAGGCAGGCTTGTTTCGGGGTTATTTTCGAGCAGGATCACGTTGGCGGCCACATACACGAGCATCGTGCCTACGCCTAGCAGGAAATTATGCAGGAAGAAAAGCCGGACAGTTTGCCCTTCGTCGGCCCGGATTCCGAGCGAGCGGTTGAGTTGTTCGGCGGAGCGGTTTCCAATCATACTAGCAAAGAAAGCAGAAATAGGTCAATTTTGCCGACAGCCGTGTATCTTACAGCTTCTAAATCCCCTTCTGTTCTGCCGTATGGACTTTTCCGCCGATAGTTTATTCTCCGCGCTATTCGCTGCCCTGTTGGTGCAGTGGGTCAGGAAATTTCTGAAAACCAAAGAGCGCGTGCCCGATTGGGACCCCAAGCTTGCCCACGTCTGGATTGCTTTTGGGTTGCTCGTGCCCATTTCGGCGGGCTTGGATAAAGGCTACCTGATGGGCCTAATCTGGCTTGTTGCCTTTGTATATATGGCCCAAACGGCCAAGTTCCTGCGGGAATACCAACCCTCCCGGACGTTATTCATGGGCGTGCTGCCGTTTATGCTGGTCATTTTTGTGTTGAACATGCTGGAGGGTTTCGCACCCAGCCTGTTCAAAGCCGCCGATCCGGTTCTGGACGTCCTGATGCCGGTTATCTCGTTATGGCTGCTTGCTACGTTCTTTCTGGCCCGACGCCAGCAAAAAGATTGGGTTAAGCTGGAAGCCGAACGGGCCGTCGAAGCCGAACAACGACGCATTGCCGAAGCTAAAAAACAAGAACTCGAATACCTGGTGTCGGAACGCACCGCCGAGATTACCCGCCAGAAAGAAGAACTCCAGCACGCCCTCGCCGAACTCAAAGCCACTCAGGATCAATTAATTCAGCGCGAAAAACTGGCCAGTTTAGGTGAACTAACGGCAGGTATTGCCCATGAAATTCAGAACCCACTCAACTTCGTCAATAACTTCTCGGAGGTAAGTGCTGAACTGGTGAAAGAGATAAAGGAAGAACGGGATCGTGGAGAGGACAGGGACGAGGGGCTAGAGCTTGAACTTCTTGAGGATTTGGCTCAAAACCTTCTCAAGATCACGCATCACGGGGGCCGCGCCAGCAGCATCGTGCGGGGGATGCTCCAACACTCCCGCGCCAGCACCGGCCAACGCGAACTCACCGACATCAACGCCCTCGCCGACGAGTACCTCAAACTCTCCTATCACGGCCTACGCGCAAAAGATAAGAACGGTCCGGCGTCCCGGTTCAACGCTAAATTCGAGATCATTGCCGACCCCAGCATTGGGCAAGTCAGCATGGTCTCGCAGGACATCGGGCGGGTGTTGCTCAACCTCTTCAACAACGCGTTTTACGCTACCCAGCAACGGACGAAACAGGAGCAGGTAGCAGGCTATCAACCCACCGTGACCGTCACGACCGAATGCGCTAACGCCAAAGTCCGCATTCGCGTGCGCGACAACGGCACAGGGATGCCTGAGGAGGTCAAGGCCAAGATTTTTCAGCCGTTCTACACCACCAAACCCACCGGCGAGGGCACAGGCCTGGGCCTCTCGCTCAGCTACGACATCGTTACCAAAGGCCACGGGGGCACTATTTCGGTAGAAAGTTGGCCGGGCGCGGGGACCGAGTTTGTGATTGAGTTGCCTGCCTAAACACCCACCTACTCTCTTCAACCACATGAAACGAATCGCGTCGATAGCGTCTTTTTTGCTGCTGATTGCGCTGTTCGCTCCGGCACAGACCCTGGTTCGGTTTGTGCCGGAGAAAAAAGCGACCAACCAGCCCTTTGGGCGAGGCAAAATTGAGCAGACTGGTACGGATTTTAGCCACCGGGTGCGCCTTGAGTTACCGGGTAAAACACGTTTGTTAATTCTGAAACCCAGCCCAATTAAGCAGTATGATTCTATCTTAACATCGGCGGGGTCAAGACCCAGCACGGTGGACTTTTTTGAGGCCTCGGCCCCGAATCAGAAATATTATTTGGCCACCATCAACAAGCGATTCCATACGTTGCTGATGATCGAAAAGGGCCAGTTTTATAGCGTCGAACAGACCTCTGATTCGCTGTTTTCGTACCAAAACATAACGCCCGACAGTTCGATCACCCGGTTGTGTGGCTACGACAAACCAACCGACCCCAAGCCCAGTTCAGCAACCAACCGCCATGCCCGATTAGCCAGCAGTTGTCTTGAATTTCCGGTTGGCTTTGTCTGCGATTCCGCTTATTATAAGCGTTTCGGTCAGAATATGGCCCAGTTCGAGGCTGCTAATCTTCTGAGGCTGGCAGCCTCCCAGGAAATTTGGGGGCCGTATGCGTTCGATGCACCCATCACATTTAAGGCGATTGGGCATATTATTTATACCAACCCAGCCGACCAGCCCTGGAGTACCGACAGTCAGTTGCCATTGAGTCGAATTTGGGGGGATTTTCATAATACCTACGAAAAGCCAGCGCAGTGGAACCGATATAAGTCGTTGATTCTGGTGGGCTTAACGGGCACTAATTATGGGGCAACTGAGCGCGACAGAAACACTTGGGGGTATGCCGGTGGAGCACGGAATGAGCATCGAATGGGGACAGTATGCCTAAAAGGATATATTGAGGGTATCTCGATGCGGTGGTTGTTTGCTCATGAACTGGGCCACATTTTCGGAGCAGGCCACGATACCGATGGTGCCTACGTGATGTCGGATAGTTATCCCAATGTCAGTTCGATCTGGAGCCGGACTAGTAAAGACGCCATCAACAGAACGCTGGCTTCTTTGGAAGACCGGAAACTACTAAACGAATGCCCGGTTATGAACTTGACTTACGCAATTCGGAAAGACAGCCTGGAACTTGCCTGGAAAACAAACTACGATGCTATTGAGGATTCGTTTGTGGTTGAATACAGTTCGGACGACCAAAAAACGTGGCGTGCGGCCGATCAAATCAAGTCAAAAAAGTCGTTTTCGTATATCTACAGTCTCCCCAATAAACTGTCTCTGGGGCAAGTGGCTCACTACAGAATTCGTCAGCAGGGATTTAACAGCCTGATTTCCAACGCGGTCGTAGTCGGAATTTTAGGTGTTGACCATTTACCTACAACCACCACCGAGGTTGTTGTTTACCCCAACCCCGTGTCCAATCAACTGACCCTGAACAGCCCCACCCCTACTGCCCTCACCGTTTACGACCTACTGGGCAACCAAATTCACCGGGTTTCGGCCCTCAAAAACAAGCATATCATAAACACCTCGCACTGGAATGCAGGGCTTTATTTGATACGGTTCGACGCAAATCCTGAGCAGGTTTATAAAGTCGTGAAATAGGTTGAGGGTTGGCTTATGATATTGTGTCGATTAGTTAGCATAGAAACATGTGATTTCGCAAGCAATAAAAATTTATTGCTTGCGAAATCACATGTTTACTCGTAGATTTCGCAAGCAATCTACGAGTAACAATGAACAACCCACTGATTGGCCGATTAGACGAGAGAAGGCTATTAGAAAGTGCGCTGCAATCGCCAAAAGCAGAGATGATTTCGGTGATTGGCCGACGCAGAGTGGGCAAGACGTTCCTCGTTAAGTCGGTGTATGCCAACAATATTGACTTCGACATAACGGGCATTCAACACGCCACCCGGACAGAGCAGTTGCGGAATTTTATGCTTCAAATAGCCAAATTCTCAGCCGGGAGTTTTCCCATAACACAGCCTAAAGACTGGTTGGAAGCCTTTTATTTCCTGTCGAAATTCCTGGAAATGAAACAAAAAGCCGAAAAACGGCCAGGCCATCGTGCGGTCGTTTTTCTGGACGAATTGCCTTGGCTAGCCACCCACAAATCTGGCTTTTTGAAAGGCTTAAGCTGGTTTTGGAATAGTTGGGCTGTTGATCGGGAAATTGTGGTGGTCATTTGTGGTTCTGCCGCTTCGTGGATGATAAAAAATGTGGTACACAACAAGGGGGGATTGCATAACCGGATTACGAAGCGTATTTACCTCAAACCGTTTGACCTGCTGGAAACAAAAAATTTCCTAACCGCTAAAAACCTCCACTTCGACCATTACCAAATCCTACATCTTTACATGGCGTTGGGCGGAGTCCCTCATTATTTAGACGAAATAGAGGCCGGGAAGAGCGCGGCTCAAAACATAGATGCGATTTGTTTCTCAGAAAATGGGCTGCTCTATGATGAATTTTCCAAACTCTACAGCTCTATTTTTGATAATTCGGAAGCTCATGTGAAGGTTGTTCGGGCGTTAGCAGCGAAAACAAAAGGCTTGACCCGCTCCGACATTGTGCAACACTCCGGTCTGTCGGAGGGGGGGGCTGTCTCTACCTTGATTGACGAATTGCAGCATTCGGGTTTTGTTTCGGTGTATTTGCCCTTTGGCAAGAAGAAAAAGGATAGTTTGTACCGGCTTACGGACGAATTTTCTCTTTTTTACCTCCAGTTTATGGAAAGAAATCGGCTGGATGGGCCGGGTGTATGGCAGCAATTGAGTAAAACACAAGCCTATATTAGCTGGGCTGGCTATGCCTTTGAAAGTATTTGCCTGAAACACGTAGCGCAAATCAAAAAGGCGTTGGGTATTGCGGGTGTTTATGCGACGGCCTCTTCCTATATCAAAAAAGGGGTTGATGGCGAGCCTGGTATTCAATTCGATTTATTGATTGACCGCAACGACCATGTGATCACGGTTTGTGAACTGAAATTTTATGGAGCCGAGTTTACGATTGATACAGCTACGGCAATGGCCTATCGAAATAAGATGGCGACATTTAAAGAAGCTACCCAAACTCGGAAACAGCTTTTTCTGACGCTAATTACCACGTTTGGAGTAAAGCAAAATCAATACAGTCTCGGCCTGGTAGATGCCAGCCTGACAATGGATGATTTGTTTGAGAAGATTTAATAAGCCATTGTCGCCATCAGCATTCCATCTAATTAGCAATGACCCTAAAATTCACCACCGTACTACTGGTTCTCAGTACGATAACCCTGGCCCAAAACAAGGTTACGCCATCGGCCAAACCCTATTTTCCGGCGGCTCACCAATGGCTTCGCAAGAATCCGGCTGAGATGGGTTTGGTCGCGTCGAAACTTCATGACGCGATTACGTTCCACCGCGAAAACGAGGTAAAAAACCCGCGCAGCATGGAGCAATCACACTATCAATCGTTTGGTAAAGAGCCATTTGGCGGGGCTATCGGCCCCTTTGCTGATCGGGGTGAGCCAACGGGTGTCATTGTTTACAAAGGCTATATCGTGGCCGAATGGGGCGAACCAAACCGCTGCGATATTACCCACAGCGTCACCAAAAGTTTTCTGTCTACCGTTGTCGGGTTAGCCGTTGACCGAGGTTTGATTCGGAGCGTAAACGACACGGTTGCGCAGTATATGCCGCCCATTGAGTTGTATAATCAACCCGTGACGCGCCCGACGGAGGACTTTGCCAAACCCGAACTGCTCACTCCGTTTGAAACCCCGCACAACCGGACGATCACGTGGGATCACCTGCTGCGCCAAACCAGCGATTTCGAGGGTACGCTCTGGGGCAAAACCGACTGGGCCGACCGCCCCGATACCGACCCCGCAAAGTGGCTGAACCGCAAGCGCAATGCCCCCGGCTCGGTTTACGAATACAACGATGTTCGGGTGAACGCGCTGGCGTTGGCGGCCACGAGCGTTTGGCGTAAACCGTTGCCGCAGGTGCTGAAAGAGAATGTGATGGATGCCATTGGAGCCTCGAACACCTGGCGTTGGACGGGCTACCGGAACTCGTGGATTGTGCTGGATGGGCAGGCCGTGCAGTCGGTGAGTGGGGGTGGGCATTGGGGCGGTGGCATGTTTATCAACGCCCTCGACATGGCCCGGTTTGGCCTCCTGACCCTGCACAAAGGCAACTGGAATGGGCGGCAATTGCTCTCAGAACAATGGCTCCGGCAGGCCACCACGCCCACCCCGGCCCAACCGACTTACGGCTACATGAATTATTTCCTGAACACCGACCGAAAACTGCTTCCGTCGGCCCCGGCGAGCAGTTATTATCACCTCGGCAACGGCACCAACATGGTCTATGTCGATGCCGAGCATGAGCTGGTGATGGTGGTTCGGTGGATCGACACCAAAGCAATGGACGGCATGGTGAAACGGGTGTTGGATGCGGTTGGGAAGTGAGCTAACTTACCCAAAATTTCGCCTAAACCCCTTATGCTGAATCTTTCTATTCTTCTCGAAGATAGCGCGAGCCGTTATCCCGAAAAGGCCGCGTTTATCTTCGGCGAGTCGTCGTTTACCTACGCCCAACTGAACGGGGCCGCCAATATGATTGCCAACGGACTCCGCGCCAACGGCATTCAGGTAGGCGACAAAGTGGCCCTCACCTGCCCCAACGTACCGTATTTTCCGATGATTTATTTCGGGATTCTGAAAGCGGGCGCGGTGGTGGTGCCCCTGAGTATTCTGCTCAAAACCGACGAAGTTGTCTATCACCTCACCGACAGCGATGCCAAGGCGTATTTCTGTTTTGCGGGAACGCCCGAACTGCCAATGGCGCAAATCGGGCACGCGGCTTTTGGGCAAGTGCCTGCCTGTGAGCAGTTTTACACCATTATGCCCAACCCCGATATGCCGTCCAACATCGACGGAACCGGTACCTTGGGCAGTTTCATGGCCGGGCAATCCCCCCGGTTTGAAGCCCACGCAGCAGGGGCCGACGATACCTGCGTGATCGTTTACACATCGGGCACCACGGGCCGCCCCAAAGGTGCCGAGCTGACCCATAGCGGTTTGCTGCTAAATGTGATGGTGTCGGCCAAAGCGTTCGAGGCCTCTGCCGACGATAAAGTGCTGATTGTGTTGCCTTTGTTCCATATTTTCGCGATGGTATTGGCCATGAACACGGGCGTCTATGCAGGGTCGACCTCGGTGATGCTGGCCCGGTTTGAGGCCGAAACGGTGTTCGAGACGATGGTGAAACACCAGATCAGCTACTTCGCCGGGGTGCCAACCATGTATTGGGGTTTGGTGAACCATCAGAGCGAACGGTTCAGTCCTGCCGATGTTGCCAAACACCTGCGGATGGCCGTAAGCGGGGGAGCCTCGTTGCCGGTGAAGGTGCTGGAAGATTTTGAACGCTTGTTCGGCGTACCCATTTATGAGGGCTACGGCATGTCGGAAGGCTCGCCGGTGGCCACGTTCAACCAAAAACAGATCGGGCGCAAACCCGGCTCCATCGGTACGCCCATTTGGGGCCTTCGGGTGAAATTGGTGGACCCGGCAGGCAACGAAGTCCCCGTTGGCGAAAAGGGCGAACTGCTCTATAAAGGCCATAACGTGATGAAGGGCTACTACAAAAAGCCAGAAGCTACCGCCGAGACTATTGTGGACGGTTGGCTACACTCCGGCGATATTGCCATAAAGGACGAAGATGGTTTTTATTACATCGTTGACCGCACCAAAGACATGATTATCCGGGGTGGCCTGAACGTGTATCCCCGTGAAGTCGAGGAGCTTATGATTCAGCACGAAGCCGTGTCGTTGGTGGCCGTGATCGGGGTTCCGCACGACGAAATGGGCGAAGAAATCAAGGCGTGTGTGGTGTTGAAAGAGGGTCATGTGGTGGCCGAGGTCGACCTGATTGCCTGGACCCGCGACCGCATTGCAGGCTACAAATACCCCCGTTATGTGGAGTTCATGCCCGCCCTGCCTATGACTGCAACGGGGAAAATCCTGAAAAAAGAACTGCGGATTGGGTAGGACAAACTCATAAAAAACCAACCACCATGACCTTATGCGTCCCTACCCTACTGGCTCTGTTGCTGACGTTCTGCTTACCAACCCTGGCCCAAACACCCCCGCCCCCCCCTGCCGAAAAGCTTAAGTTTGGGCCGCTGTTCAAACACGAAACGGTCTTGAACATCAGCCTCAACACCAACATCAAGGCCGTTCTGCGCGACCGGGGCAACTCGCCCGTCGATCATTGGGCCGTGTTGACGTATGGTCGTAAAAAGAAAAAACCGTTGGCCCTGCCCGTCAAGGTGCGGGTGCGGGGGCATTTCCGAAAAGGCCACTGCGCGTTCCCGCCGTTGCTGCTCGACATTGACAAGCGGAAAAAGAAAAACTCGGTTTTTGCGTACCAGAATCGGCTTAAATTGGTCACGCACTGTTCGTCGGGCGATTATATCGAACGCGAATACCTGGTCTACAAACTGTATAACCTCCTGACCGACTACAGCTTCCGGGTGCGGCCTGTGCGCGTTACCTATGAAGACTCTGCCGGAACGCGCAAACCTGAGATTCAGAATGCCTTTCTGATTGAGGATGAGGGCGATATGGCCAAACGAAATAAGGCCAAACCGTTCAAATTGAAGCAAGTAAGCATGACAAGGGTCGATTCGATGCAAATGGCTACCGTTTCGGTATTCGAGTTTATGATTGGCAACACCGACTGGTCGGTTCCGTTTATGCACAACGTAAAACTGCTGGCCCGAAACGAGGAAGGTCCGCCCGTGCCGGTCCCCTACGATTTCGACCATTCGGGTATTGTGTCGGCACATTACGCACATCCGCCGGAAATCCTGGAACTGTCGTCGGTTCGGGAGCGGCTGTATCGGGGGTTGCAATACTCACCCGAAACGTTTCAAAAAGTGTTTGATCGGTTCCGACAAGTTAAACCACAGATGTATGCTCTCTACACAACCAATACTACCCTCAGCAGCAAGTACATTAAAACGACCATTAACTACCTCGATGATTTTTACGCGATCATCGATGATCCTAAATCGTTGAAGCGAGTGTTTATTTATGGGGGCGGCAAGAAAATCAACGCCGTCATTAAAGGCCTGTAAGATACACGACCAAAAACAGGATAATCGCCACCGGAAACCCATACATGAACAGCGTGTAGGCCGTTTTAAGGCGTTTGTATTTCAGTTTCAAGGTAGTGCCCTGCGCGTAAATATTGGCAATCAGGCTGTCGTGCAGGCGGGTTTCGTCCTGGAGCAACGTCTGCATGGCGAGTTGGTACTCATCAGCCGAGAGTGCCGTATAATCACCAAAGAACAAGAGGTCAAATTGGTCGGGGTCGGCCTTGGCGGGGCCTAGAGAGGGTTTTGTAGCCAACACCGCAAATGTGATCGTGAGCAGACAAACTACCATCAGCACGACCGTCGGCCAGATCAGGATAGGCAGTACTCGGACCTCTCTCAACAACAACGTAGCCACTACCGATAACACAATGGCGTTGACTGAGATCATCAGGTTCGCTTTGCGGTCGGCGAGCGTACTGAGCTGGATGTGGTTCGACATCAACGAGCGGAATAGGGTCTCGGTGGTTCGACTCGCTTTCTTCTTTTTGTCTTTTTTGTCTTTCTTCGGTTTTTCGAGCTTCGGCGGGCCTTCGGGCTGTTCGGTGTTCATGGTAGCAGGTTTTGGTGAAAATTTGCCGTTAAAGCTACGGTTGAGCATTCATAAATTGCCCTTATTATTGCAAAAACTGTCCCTATCCTCATGCGTACTTCCCTGCAACGCCTTCTGTGCTTGCTGCTCATCCTGTTGAGCAGTAACGTTGTTGCGCAGGATTCCACTGTATTGGCCCTTAAAGAACGGCTGGCAACGGCCAAAACCGACACCGCCCGCCTAAATGGGCTGGTCAATCTCTCTTTCGAGCTGCGCGACGACCCCGTAGTGGCTTTACAATACGGCGAGCAGGCATTAAAACTGGCTCAGAAACTAGCCTTTAAATCGGGCATTGCCTACGCCCAACTAGCCGTGGGCCGTGCCTATATCAATTTAGACAACTATCCGCAGGCTGGCCGGTATCTGAACGAAGCCGCCGAACGGTTCACCGCCCTCAACGACCGAAAGGGGTTGGCGCGTACACTGGGCCGATTAGGTGTGGTCAAAACCAGGCAAGGCGATTATGCGAAGGCCCTGCAATTATGCCAGCAGAGCCTACAGTTAGCACAAGCTGACAAGGATTCGACACAAATAGGCTTCGCACTAGCTAATTTAGGTGGTTTGTACACCGCCCTCGGCGAATATGATCTGGCTCTCGATTACCAGACCACCGTGATGGATTTGTACGACCGGGCGGGCGACCTACCCAGTATTTGCCGGACGCTCAACTCGTTGGGTGAACTCTACCGCGAGCAGGGCGACCCCGAAAAAGCCGAAAATTACTACGACAAGTCGATTCGGATGGCCGAAGCCTTGAACAACCCTACCCTCAAGGCACAAGCAGAGAGCAATCTGGCGGCTGTACAGTCGGCACAGGGGCGGCACAAGGAAGCCATCGAAACGGCACGGCGGGCATTGCGTATGCTCCTGACAGTGGGTCAGTACGAGGTAGTGGCCTGGACACAGGCCGTTATGGCCCGCGCCCAGTTGGGTATCAACCGACCCGATAGTGCCGTTTATTTTGGGGAACGGGCCTGGAACCTGAGCCGACAGATTGGTAACCGCGATATTGTCCGCGATGCCAGTAAGGTGCTGGCCGATGCCCACGCCCAACAGAAGAACTATCGGGAAGCTTACTCGTTTCATCAATCATACGTGGCCTACAACGACACCCTGCTTGGCGCACAAACCCGGCAGCAGGTAGCTATTATTCAGCAAACCGCCGAGGATATCGAGAAACAGGCAGCCGCCGAAGTAGAAATACAGGAGAGAAAGCAACGAAGTCTGTTGGTGTGGTCGCTGATAGCGGGGCTTTTCGTGCTGTCGTTAGTGGCTTATGTGTTGTATCGGAACAACCGCCAGAAACAACGTAGCAACGCCCTCCTCCAGCAACAACGCGACGAACTCGAACAACAACGCGACCAAACCACCCGCGCCCTAACCGACCTCAAAGCGGCTCAAACGCAACTCGTTCAGCAGGAAAAACTGGCCAGCCTGGGTGAGCTAACGGCAGGCATTGCCCACGAAATTCAGAACCCACTCAACTTCGTCAATAACTTTGCCGAGGTAAGCACCGAACTGATTGGGGAGATAAAAGAAGAGAGAGGCAAGCCAAACGACAAGCGCGACGAAGCCCTGGAAGCGGAACTGCTCGACGACCTGGAGCAGAACATGGAGAAAATTGTCCACCACGGCGGGCGGGCGTCGGGGATTGTGCGGAGCATGTTGGCCCACTCGCGCAAGACCAACAACCAGAAAGAACCCACCGACCTCAACGCCCTCGCCGACGAATACCTCCGACTGGCCTACCACGGCTTGCGGGCTAAAGACAAAAGCTTCAACTGCACCCTCGACACCCGCTTCGCGCCCAACCTGCCTCCGATTTCGGCGGTTTCGCAGGATGTTGGCCGGGTGCTGCTTAACTTGTTCAACAACGGGTTTTACGCCGTGCAACAACGGGCAAAAGCAGGTGAAGAAACGTATCAACCCACCCTCTCGGTCTCAACTGAACGCACACCCGCAGGTGTTTGCATCCGCGTGCGCGACAATGGAACGGGGATGCCCGACGAGGTAAAAGCCAAAATTTTCCAACCCTTTTTCACCACCAAACCCACCGGCGAGGGAACCGGATTGGGTCTCTCTTTAGCCTACGATATTATTACCAAAGGTCACGGCGGCACGTTGGAGGTTACCAGCACGGAAGGAGAGGGAACAGAGTTTGTGGTGCAGTTGCCAGTGTGATCGAATTGATTGTTTTTAAAAACAAAAGGTGGTATTTTCGTATCAATAGATCTCATAAGATATGTCCGTCGCCGAAATAATAGATAATGCTCAAAAGATGGAAGCCAAAAGCTTTGAGGCATTGTACAGTAAATTAGTAGCCATACGGGTGCAACGACAAGGTATCCCGTTGCTTAATGAGCTTGAATCTGATTTGCTGAAAAACATAAACAGTGAGTTCGACCCGGAAAAGCTGGAACGACTGCGGTATTTAGATTGGAAAATGGAGTTTGGTGCGTTAACCGAAATCGAAGAGGAAGAATCATTAGAGTTGGCCGAAACATACGAAACATACAGCGTCCAACGCCTAAAGAATCTATCTCAATTAGCTGCTCTTCGCCAAATATCCCTTGATGATCTAATCGTTCAATTGGATATTGGTTCCTGAATATGCCAAAGTCTACTATTTCTGCCGAGTTAAGAAACGCCGTCCTTGCAAGAGCATCAAAGTGTTGTGAATATTGTAAAAGTCAAGACAAATACTCACCTACCTCCTTCACAATCGATCATGTTCTTCCTCAAAGCCTGAATGGCGCATCTGATTACCCAAACCTCGCCTATGCCTGTTTTCTCTGTAATCGACTCAAGTCGAACAAGGGGAGTGTTTTTGATAACCAAACTGAAAAATGGGTTCCGCTATTTAATCCACGTCATGACGCCTGGACAGCGCATTTTGTTTGGAGCGACGATGCATTACAAATTATTGGTCTGACTGCTGTGGGGCGTTGCACAGTAAAAGAGTTACAGCTCAATCGGGAGAAACTAATTGAGTACCGTGCTTGCATCATTCCTTTTGGAGATCATCCTCCCCACTAACAACCATGTACCCACTCACTACCCTCCTTTGTCTCCTGACCGCATTGGCGGTAGCGCAGCCCTACCAACCCCCTGCTTTTATGGACCCTAACCGTGCGGCAACCGTGAAAGCGTTAGCCCCGAAAATCGACGCCATATACCGCGAATGGGCCACCAAACAGCACTTTCCAGGACTGACCTACGGCGTGGTTGTCGACGGACAGTTGATCCTGTCGGGCAATACTGGCTTCACCGACGTGGCGCAGAAAACCCCGGCTACGCCCCAGTCGGTGTTTCGGATTGCGTCGATGAGCAAAAGCGTCACAGCAATGGCGATCCTGAAACTGCGCGATGCCGGTAAGCTAACCCTCGACGACCCCATCAGCCGGTTTATTCCCGAGGCCAAAAACCTCCGCTCGTTCGCCACCGACGCCCCCGCCATTACCATCCGCGATCTGCTGACTCACGCGGGGGGCTTCCCCGAAGACAACCCCTGGGGCGACCGTCAACTCGCCGACACCGACGCCGAACTGCTCCGCCACCTGCGCGAGGGTGTGTCGTTCTCCAACGTGCCGGGCATTCGCTACGAATACAGCAACATGGGTTTCGCGTTGCTGGGGCGTATTATTACGGTTGTGGCCAAACAGCCCTACCAACAGTATATTACAGAGCAGATTTTCAAACCCCTCGGCATGACCCACACCGAATGGGAATACACCCGCGTTCCGGCGGCCCAACTGGCCCACGGCTACCGTTGGCTAAACGAACAATGGGTAGAAGAACCTCTCCTGGCCGATGGCAGCTACGGGGCAATGGGTGGCCTGCTCACGTCGATTGATGATTTTGCCCGTTACGTGGCCCTGCACCTGAGCGCGTGGCCCCCGCGTAGCGACGCCGAGTCGCCGGTGCTCAAGCGCAGTTCGTTGCGCGAGATGCACCTGCCCCGAACCTTCCGCGACATGAACCCTGCGTTTCGG
This sequence comes from Cytophagales bacterium, assembly GCA_004292855.1. Classification (GTDB taxonomy): domain Bacteria; phylum Bacteroidota; class Bacteroidia; order Cytophagales; family Spirosomataceae; genus Rudanella. The sequence goes on along the minus strand of RDXN01000037.1, from coordinate 13,415 downwards.
TTGCCGAGCGGGCGCACAACGCCCATTGTGAACCACTACGCTTACGGATTAGGCTGGAGCCACGACGTCGATAACCGCGAATATGTGGGGCACAGTGGCGGTTTGCCTGGTTTTGGGAGCCAATGGCGCATGTTGCCCGACTACGGGATTGGCGTAATTGCCTTTGGTAACCTTACGTACGCGGGCCTCAACACCCCCAACTGGGCTGTTATCGACCTGCTGCTTACAGAGGCCAAACTCCAACCCCGGCAACTGCCTGTTTCGGCGATTTTAGCCCAACGCAAAGCCGAGTTGGTGGCCCTGCTCCCCGATTGGAACGGAGCCGGGAAAAGTACAATTTTCGCCGAGAATTTCTTCCCCGACGAATCTCTGGCTGACCGCCAAAAGGCGAGCAAAGCCATGTTCGCCAACATCGGGAAGGTGGTTCGGGTGGGGGAGCTAAAACCCGAAAACCAACTGCGTGGGCAGTTCCGAATTGAGGGGGAGCGCGGAGCCGTCGACGTGTTTTTCACACTCACCCCCGAACGCCCGGCCCTAATTCAGCAACTCGACCTGACCGAAGTCGCGCAAAAGCTGTAGGAAACGTCCTCAATTTGCTTATTTTTGCTCAACGGCAATTTTCTCTAACGCCCATCCAATCTTCTACATGAATATTCTCGTTGTCGACGACGAAACCGATGTACAACCCCTGTTCGAACAGCGGTTCCGGCGCGAAATTCGGAGCGGTGAGTTCCGATTCACCTTTGCCAACTCGGGCGAGCAGGCGTTGGAGTGTTTAAAATCGCTGTCGTCCGAAGCCGTCCTGATCCTGTCCGACATCAACATGCCCGGCATGAGCGGTCTCGAGTTGCTCCGGCACATCAAAGAAGATTTTCGGCAACCGCCCCCACCTATGGTGATGATGATTACGGCTTATGGCGATGCCGAAAACTACAATCAGGCCATGCAGCTTGGGGCCGACGATTTCCTGACCAAGCCCCTCGACTTCGTTCAACTCAAAGAAAAACTAAAGACACTTGATTAGGATTTGAACCGCACCGGCGGACCGGCGAATTGGACGGATGCAACATATTTGCACAGATTTCTTTTTCTCCGGTGTAAAACTAAAATCCGTTTTAATCCGCCGTACCCGTTCAATCCGTGTTCCCATCCCAAAAAATGAAGGCCAAAATACTAGTCGTTGACGACGAGCAGGACCTTGAACTGCTCATTAAACAGAAATTTCGGCGGCAAATTCGCGGGGGTGACTATGAATTTCTTTTCGCTCAGAATGGGTTTGAAGCCCTCACCCAGTTGCAGCAACACGCCGATATCGACGTGGTGTTGAGCGATATAAACATGCCTGAGATGGATGGCCTTACGCTGCTCGTCAAAATGGCCGATGTAAACCCGATTATCAAAGCGGTGATGGTTTCGGCCTATGGCGACATGGACAACATCCGCACGGCCATGAACCGGGGCGCGTTCGATTTTGTGTGCAAGCCCGTGAATTTCGAGGATCTGGAGATGACCATGCTCAAGACCGTGAAACACGTTCAGCAACTCCGCGAGACGTTACAGGCCGTAAAGGAGAACAATATCCTGCGCATGTATGTCGACGAAAACGTGTTGAAGTTCATGACCCGGTCGGAGTTTGAAACGTCGCTCACTGCCAACGAATTGATTACGGCAACCATTCTCTTTGTCGACATCTGCGGTTTCACATCCATTGCCGAGCGCGAAAAACCCAATACCGTTGTAAGCCTGATCAACAAGTATTTCGATCTGATTGTCAAGCAGATCATTAATCAGGAGGGGTACGTTGATAAGTTCATGGGCGACGCCGTGATGGCCGTTTTCCAGGGGGAGTACCACCTTGACCGGGCCATTGAAGCGGCTTTGGGTATCCGAGCCAGCATCGAATCGGTCCGTGACACGCTCGATTCCGAACCCGATTATCAACCCCGCGTGTCGATTGGCATCAACTCAGGCGAGGTCGTATCGGGCAACATTGGCTCGGCGGCCCTGCGTCGGCTCGATTATACCGTAATTGGCGATGTCGTGAACACGGCCCAACGCCTACAGGGGGCCGCTCAGGCGGGGCAAATTTTCATTACCGAAACGGCCTATCAGGAAGTCAAAGAGTCGTTTCAATGCGAACCGGCGGGTTCGTTCCAACTTAAAAACAAAGCCGAATCAGTGGTGTTATACCAGGTTGTATCGTAATTGTTGACTGGATGATTGGTTAACTGGTTAAACAGGCTCATGCACAATTTCTTTAGGGCATCAACCAATTCAACCAGTTAACCAATCAACTAATCAACCACTTTCGCTTGTGCGAGCACCCGCAATAAATTCCCACCCCAAATTTTGGTAATATCGGCTTCGGAATACCCCCGGCGCAGGAGTTCACGAGTCAGGTTTTCAATCTCGCTTACATCTTCGAGGCCATTCACGGCCCCGCCCCCATCAAAATCTGAGCCAATCCCCACATGGTTGATACCCACGAGCTTAACAACGTGGTCGATATGATTCACAATGTCGGCGATGCTGGCGCGTTCGTGGGCGTAAACCCGCTTAATCGAGTCTGTTTTGGCCTCAAGTCGGGCCTCTGCTTCAGGTGTAAGCACCTTACCGATACCCGCCATGCGGACGCTGTTTAGGGCCTGCCGATGCTCGTCGGAGGGTTTGCGCAGGTAATCGCTCACAAAATTGATCTGAATCCCCCCCCCTTTAGCGGCCAAATCTTTAATCATTTGGTCGGTCATATTGCGCGGAAACGCACATAGGGTGCGGGCATTGGAGTGTGAGGCAATGACGGGGGCTTTCGACAGGGCCAACACATCGTAGAAGGTCTTGTCCGACACGTGCGACACGTCGATCATCATGCCTAGCCGGTTCATTTCGGCCACCACCTGCTTGCCAAACGCGCTCAGGCCATTGTGCAGGGGGCCGTCGGGGTCGGTGGCCGAGTCGCAAATGGCGTTGTTGGCGAAGTGCGAGAGTGTAATGTACCGACAGCCGAGGTCATAATAGGTTTTGAGCATGGCGAGGTCTTCACCCACCGGATAGCCATTTTCCATCCCGATAAACACCGCCCGTCGGCCCAGTTTCTCGATCCGGTAGGCATCAGCGGGCGAGGTGGCGAGTTCGGCCATTGTGGGGTGTTTGCGCAAGGCTGCATGAATTCGCTCGAAAATGTCCAGAGCTTTCTCTTTTGCCCGTTCGTGTCCTTCGGGAGTTCGCGGCCCCTGCGCCATATAGACCGCAAAAAACATGGCATCCATGCCGCCCTGCTTCATACGCGGAAAATCGATTTGGGTGCCCCCTTTTTTCACGTCGTGGGTTATACCAATATCAAAACCATCTTTCTGGAGGTTAATGGGCGCGTCAGCGTGGGTGTCGAGGGTCAGTATACGGGCATGGATGGCGCGGGCTTTCCGGTCGAGCTTGTCGTTGGGAGCGGGTTTGAGCGATAAGCCCAGTAGCAATAAGGCAACTGGAATATGGGGAGAGATCATAGGAGTAAAATACAATGAGCACAGAAAACTAAGCATTTACCCCGCCCCCACCAAACTTTACCCACGCACAAGCCGTTAGCCGAGTATGCAGTGAGCAGTAGCAGTAGGCAGTTTGTAATGTGCCCACTGCCTACTGCTACTGCCTACTATTTTATGGCCGTCGTTCCTTACAAAGAAAAAACCACCAGCAAGCGCGAGCAGGTTGCCGAAATGTTCGACAACATTTCGCCTAAGTATGACCTCCTCAACCACGTTTTGAGCGGAGGCATTGATATTTTATGGCGTAAAAAAGCCATTCGTCAACTCCGGCCTTTTGCCCCCAAACGCCTGCTCGACATTGCTACTGGCACTGGCGATTTTGCCCTGGAGGCCTTGGTGCTAAAGCCCGAAAAGATCGTGGGAGTAGACATTTCGGAAGGTATGCTGTCTGTTGGGCGGCAGAAGATGGTCAAGAGGGGTGTCGACCATATTATCGAAATGCGGTCGGGCGATTCGGAAGGTTTGCCGTTTCCGAACAATGATTTCGATGCCGTCATCGTTTCTTTTGGCGTACGGAACTTCGAGAATCTGCTCAAGGGCCTCACCGACATGTACCGCGTAACCCGTCCGGGGGGCGTTTGTCTGGTGCTGGAATTCTCGAACCCGCGCAAGGCCCCGTTCAAACAGTTGTACGGGTTTTATTCGAATAGCATCCTGCCGCTCATTGGGCGACTTGTCAGCCGCGATTCATCGGCCTACACCTACCTCCCCGAGTCGGTGAAGGCGTTTCCCGACGGCCCCGACTTTTTGCGTGTTTTTGAGCAGGCCGGTTTTACAAAGACTAAATGGATACCCCTCACGTTCGGTATTGCTTCCATTTACATCGGGCAAAAAGCCTGATTATCACCCTTTTGCTAGTTTCCGTTGCTACCAGTCACTTGCGGGCGCAGGGCTACGGCTATTTTCGGAAACACCTCGAATTCTACGACGACAAGCCGCTTCATTATGGGTTTTTCTTTGCGATGCCCGTTACGCGCTTTACTGTCAAGTACAGTCCGGCTTTCGTAAACGACGACCCGGCGGTGCGGCTTTATTCGCCTAACACGCCCTCATTTCGGGTTGGTATGCTCGTTAATGCCTTCATGACTGACCGGTTCGATTTTCGGTTTACACCCTCGGTATCGCTTTACGGCCGCGATATTCGCTACGAGTATGCCGACGGCACCGAACCCCGGCGCGACACCCGCGAATCGGCGTGGGTCGATTTCCCGCTCCTGTTCAAGTACAAATCGGAACGTCGAAAAAATAGCCGGATGTACCTGATTGCAGGGATCACACCTTCGCTTGAGACAAACGTTCGGAAAGGTCAGACACAAACGAAAGGTCGTTTGAATACCAAAACAGCCGATCTCACCATTGACTATGGTCTGGGCTTCGAGCAGTTTTTGGAGTTCACCAAACTCAGCCCCGAACTCCGGTTTTCGCATGGCCTTGTCAACGTATACAATGCGCCCACTGCAACGGCAGCCGCAGCCAACGCCGGTATCCGTCGGCTCACCACCCACACGGTTACGTTATACATGAATTTTGAGTAAAATTTTTGGTGAATAACTCGCTGATTTTCACTCTTTCGCCCGTTCATTCTTTCGCTCTTTTAATTTTTTTCGGCTTAGGACTTGCAAAACGGCAAAACGAACACCTATATTTGCATTCCCAAACGACAACAAACGGTCGGGCGGAACAACAGTAAAAAGGGAGTTTAGCTCAGTTGGTTCAGAGCATCTGCCTTACAAGCAGAGGGTCGGGGGTTCGAATCCCTCAACTCCCACTACTGAAAATCAAGCACTTACGTTAAATCGTGAGTGCTTTTTTGTTTGGCGGTTTACCATTTGGTTTACATTGCCCTAAATTGCTCTCTCTTTCTTAACCTTATCTCCCCTTCCTGCAACGGCTTAGAATCGGCCCTTAAAAATTAATCCCACTCCCTGCTTCAACCTCACCCGACGACCGTTTATCTTGCCAATCAGAAACAAACACACAATGGAAGACAACATAACCGTTTGGCGCGTCAATGGAGAAACGCGCTCCCCTCTATTCGTCCGGCCCGACGTAGCGAACAAACACGGTTTAAAACCGGGATTTCAATTAACCGACGTCGCATTGATCGAACAGGTAGAAAAGGATAACGCCAATCCGGTTTGCACATGGGAGCCAGGGCAACCTGCCTGTGATAATTGCGGGTCTTGATTGCCTTTCTATAGATTGTCACGCTACGGGCATATTTGGGCCAATAGAAACGCCCTCAACGGTTGATTAGCTGCTGAGGGCGTTTTTCTGTACATACCTATTGTGTAGGTGTTTTATAGGCGTATTTGCCTATTTCAAGGCAAAAAAATAGGCTCGGCTGGCGCGGGGATAACATCAGCAAGTGTCAAGGCGGGGACACGTCCCGATAATTCATTCATAGCTTTAATACAAAGCAGGGCTATATCAAGCCTTACAATATGCTTCTCGTCGTTAAATACTCGGTCAATGTTTTGTCGAGTAATGCCAATGTGTTGAGCAATGGCAACACGTGTTACCCCGGCTTCCCTCGCTATTTCTCCTAGTCTGTGCCCTACCTGTTGCGCGGCTTGGCGGGCTTCCTCCATAGCCTTTACCTGTTCGGGAGTTTGTTGGGTCTTATTCATAATCTTGGCGGCTGAATATCACTTAGATTAAACTCATTACCGGAAAGCTCATTGATAGCCTTTAAAACGTTCAGAATAAGACTCATCTGCGCGTCGTAACGCCCGATAGTGAGCCGTTTTAGATTGTAGAGCGCATAACCTGTATGTTCGGCAATTGCTTCTAAACTAACACCTGCTTTGGCAGCAAGTTGACCGAGGGCGATGCACGTGCTTTTACTGGCTGTTTTCGCCCAATCGTTTGTAAGGGGGTTTTCTTCCATGTTCATTTGGTTTGAAATAGTAAAGCCCCTACCCGGATTGAGTAGGGGCCACTGGCTTTATTCGGGCTTGGTTACGCCTAGCATTTCGAGTAGTTCTTCCTTTCGGGATTTGTTCAATTCACTGACTAACTCTTCGGCGTGGGGCAAACGGGGTTGTAGCTGCCCCAAACGGTCGTGCATTTGCATGAACAGGTCGGTAATCATCTCCTCGATTGATTCCATCTCGGCTTTTGTTTGGAGGTACGAGTCGTACTCCTGTTCAGCAATCCAGACGATTGATTGATCGTGGAGAACCTTACGCCGTTCAACTAAGGCCCAATACAGTTCTTCGGTTGCAGTGGTGGTAACGAGTTCTAACGTGATAACGCGTTTGGCTGATTGTTGCATTTCCATTGTGTTTGTGTTGTTGGTTTAAGATTGAAAGAAGGAGCCGCCTACGTCAGCGGCTCCGGTTGATTTATCGTAGTTGGTGAAACAGGGTTGAGAATGCCTCAACGTCTTCGTAGCGAACCTTGTAGAGCAATACGGCATCGGCGTCGTTCCGGGTGACTCCAAAGTGAATCAATGCTTCGTACAGACCGACCGCATGACCGACTAGGGCCATTTGCTGACGCTTAGATTTGGCTTGCATGGACTGAGAAGCCACACGCGAAAGGCGGCTTTTAAGGTGCTCGATCTTGAGCAGGAATGAGAAATCATCAGGTGCTTTCATGTGCTGGAGTTGGTCTAGGGTTAGTAAGGCATTAGACCTTCATCGGCAAAGCTGAGGTAAGCACCGGATGGGGTGAGGATAAGATGATCGAGTACACGCATTCCCAACAGTTTAGCCCCCTCAACCATAGTCCGCGTGAGGTCTTTATCTGGCTGGCTTGGGGTAAGCTGTCCTGACGGGTGATTGTGTAGCAGGATTATACTATCGGCTTGGCACAGAAGCGCGTGAGAGAAAACCACTTTGGCATCGACAATCGTTGCCGACATTCCCCCCGTTGAGAGCAAGGCCCAGGCGACCGGCACGTTAGCCCGATTCAAATAGATAGCGTGAGCAGACTCAATCACGTTGATGTCGTCCCAATCAATGAAGCGTTCCGCTATCGAGTAGATATCGCGTGAGCAGGTGACTTTACGGGCCGCAAACTCAACGGCTGGTTCCTCAACCATCATCTTTGCCGTTAGCTTTTGGCGGGAAATCAGGACCGGGCTTTGTGTTTTCATTGCCCGACGTTGGCGCGTAGGAGATACGCCGTAGGTAGTTGAGGTATTCATATAATCAGTGCCGTGTTTTACCTGTTGCCCCCAGGATTGAATTATGAAACAAAGATATACATGCAACAGATATATTGCAAATTTATTCCAATAAATATTTTTGCCCCGATATTTTCTCAGCACCCAAATGCCAATTGCTAGCACTTGCAACCAACTACTTTAAAGATCAAGACCATTCTTGATTTAAAGCCATGCCCTCACGTACAGCAACCTACACACCTGCACCGCTGCCCCCTTGTGGCTGTCGCTGGCTGGCTGCTCCCTACCGATTATCAAACCAGAACATGCAGGCCCCTACCCCCTTGAATGTAAGGAATCCCTTATATGTCTTCCTGCCACAGGAACGGCGGGGGGTGGTTGGAAAAGAGGGGCGCGAACGGGGATGCGCGTAGTAGTAGTCCCAAGCGCAGAGTCAGAATGCTTTTTCGCTGTCCCATTTGAAGAGCAAAGCCGACTATCCGCGTTTCAAACGGAATAAGTGGGACTCGTTTTTCTCAGGCCGGGGGCATAGACCGGGGGGGGGTATTTTCCTGCAAGTACCGTTACCTCGGCATATAGTCAGGTAGCGGGTACATGGTGGCGGGGCGAGAGGGGGCAATTGGTAAAGGTCTCGAAATCGAGAGGTTTTAAAACCCTGAAATCGGGGTAATTAGGACGGCGCACATTTGCGCGCTCCGAAAAACGGACTAGGGTTTTTGCTCAAAATGGTAGAAACCTGCTCGCTTGACTGAAATGTCAAACGAGGTTCGCTCCGCAAAAGTGCGGAGCCGTTGATTATCAGGTGTTTGCTGAGGGCGTTAACCAGTTCACACCCTACCATACCCGTTGTCCTTTTTAAGGACTTCGCTTTTTAATCCTGCTTTTGCGGGGGTTGAAGATGGGTTGTAGGTGGGTTATAGGTTTTTCTTGCCCGACAAATACCAACGTTACGGGTACAACTCCCGTTATGCCTATGTACAGGTTGATTCACAGAGCAATGCAAACAGACACAACAAAACGGCGTAGCCTTCGACAAACAAAGATGTATAAAACGGCGAACCCCTACAGGACCGAAGGAAGGGGGCAAACGGTGGTGGTGCTGAATCTTACGGAATATTGGCTTACCATACTAATGACCCTTAGTCCGGTGGCTCTACGCACACTCCTGATCTTGTGCGCGAAACTCACGCCCGATGGCTCGGCAATGGCTACGCTGGTAGAGATTCGCAAGTACAACGCCCGAAGCATCTGCAACATTAGCTTAGGGCTGAAAGAGCTTTTAGACCGTGACCTTATCCGACGCAAAGCGTTGTCGTCGTACTGGATTTCTAACCAGATCGCCTACAACTTAAACCTGTTACCGGGCAACGCATAACCGATTTCATAAACCAGTAAACAACAACGAAACATGACAACCAATCAACCGGGCCGCAATGACGATATAGCCGTTCTTATGGCGCAACTTGCACAGCTTGAACAAAGGCAACAGCGCGTGAAGGCCGAACAGAGCAAGGCTAATCTGAGCCGCCAGCAACAGGCACAGCGCGAACAGCAGGAGCGACAATATAACGCCCTTGTTGCACAGGCACGGCAGGAAATGAGCGGCTTTATAACGCGCAGTAGCCCACTGGCCGGGGGACTCCTGAACAACAACGACGACAAGATAAAACGGGTTAGAACGCTACTCAGCCAGGCGGCAACCTACGTACCTGCTACAAGTTCTCCGGTTCCGGCCCCTTCTACGAGTGTGGGGCTTTTGTCCTCAACGAGTGTAGGTCTTCCAACCCCTCAGAACGCCGGACGAACCTCAGCCGACGTACAACTGGCGCAGGGGTTGGAACGGACCATGCAACGCATCGACACGGTAGGCAGACAGCGGCAGGCTACGGTCCCTAAAACTCCTGTCGTTCGCTACAACAGGGAAACGGCCAACCTACAGAAGTTTTTGAACGCGGAGGGGGCTACCGATAAAAACGGTAAGCCACTCGTTGTTGATGGTATCGAAGGGCCAAAGACCAAGTTTGCGTTTGGAGCCTACGCCGATTACAAGAAGAATACTCAACTGGCCGCAAGCCTAGACAATCCATTGACGATTCAAGGGGCAGGACAACCCCCTAAACCGTTAACGACAACGTTAACCACTGACCTATCTGGGCGTATCAAAGCCAATCCGGTTGCGGCCCCAACGACCACGACCACCGCGCAGACGACAACGCCCAAAACAACGCCCGATCTAAACAATTTGGCAACGGGCCTTCTGAATGTGGGGCAACTGGCAACGGGGCTTTGGTTAGGCTCTAAAGGCGTGGATATGCCGACGATTCCTAACCGATGGATGGATTACCAGAAAGAAGTTACCGAACGGCGCAATCAGGGCTTTACGCCCGTCGAAATGGCATCGGCACAAGGGGCTATCGCCAACAACTACCGGCAGGGCGTGACGGGTATGGGTTTGCTCATAGGTGGGGGCGCGAGTCCTGGCGCGGCACTGGCTGGCTTAACCAATCTCGGTATGCAGCGCAACGCGGCTACGCAGAACCTAGCCGTTGCCGACGCGGGACTGGCCCGCCAGAACTTCGGGCAGTACGGAGCCGTGACAGGGCAAACCACGGCAATGGAGCAGGCCATTCAGGGTGAGAAGATCAATCGGCAGGCGAATACCCAAAACATTGGCGTGGGATTGATTGGCGGGGCCATGCAGAATATGCAACAGAACCGTATGGCGAATGCCAACGCCGATTTGTGGGCGCGAGTTGGGCAGGCGCAAATAGACCGAGAAAACGAATCCATTGCTATGCTGAAAGACCAACGCGAATACTGGAAACGGCAGTTAAATAAACCCGCAGCGTAGGCGCACGAATCAGGCAGATAGAAAAAGCCCGTAGTTGAACGCTACGGGCTTTGTTTTTGTGGTTGATGCTGACCTTTAATTAAGGCTTATTTCGTAGTACGTTTTTGGATTCCCATATCGGTCTTCGCTCTGACATGTTGTGATACTAAAAGTCCTGTCGCCTTTTTTATAATCGAAAAACGGACAGTTGTTGAACTCTCCCGTTTCACTATGCACAAACCCTGCTTGTTTGATTCCCGCTTTAATGGAGTTGTATTCACTCACTATTGAAGTTTGATAAGTAATCATTACTTCCCCATACTTATTGACTATATATGCAATATGCCTGGATGCCATGTGTCCATCGGCATCAAATGCAAAGGCGTGTGAAGTTGAATATTCTGTCTTTCTGATTTCAATAAAGTTATATCCCCTGCGGGAAACGAAGGAATCAAATTGCTCATAACTAACCGTTCTCAACTTTATGATCTCACCTACTGTAAATTTCTGAGCCTGACTATAATGCAAGCATAAAACGCCAATGATGGCAAGGGCAAAACGTAGCATAACAAAAAAGGTAAAGCAGAATTAGGCTCGAAAATAAGGTACATACTCATACCTCATATCTACCTCATATAACTATTATTTTGCGCGGCCATTTCCTCAGCTAGTTTGGTGAACTTCTCAAAGTCGCCGTTACAGGTTATGCCATACCGTCGCCGGAGGTGTTTACGAAGAATCTCAATTCGGTGGGCCAATTCGTAGTACTGATGATGTTCAACCAAATACCAGTACATACTTTCCACACAGAAGCTAATGACTCGTGCTGCAGATTCGGGTAAGCACTCAAAGAAAGCGTCGCAGACCTCTCGTACATCGGCAAGGTTGTTTGCTGTGCCGCTAATCCACTGCTTCAAGGCGTGTTCTACGCCATCTAAGTGTAACATGGTGTGGTGAATGTCGCTACTTACCCCTCTTTGTTTGGCATTGTCTGCATTGCGGGGGGCAGTGAAGAACCACGTTTGCAGGGCTTCTAAGTCTGCCTGTGCATCGGGTGCGAATAGACGCATAATGGGGAACGTTGGTTGTGTTCTCATGTTCGTTTGAGTGGTTTAAACGGTAGTCGCGCCTTGTGTCAATCGTTCGTAGTCGCCCTCTGTGATAACTCCAAACCGCCGTTGCAGATGTTGGCGTACTAGGTTCAGTCTCGAAACAGCCTCGTAAAATTCACCTTCCACTAGAAAAGCCAATACTGAATCCAGCGCAAAGGCGGTCATTCTAGGGGCGGCATCGGGCCGACACTGATAGAAGTCGTTGACCTCACTTCGGCAGGATGTTAAATTGTTAACGGCCCCAGATACGAACTGTCTGATTGCTGATTCCACCCTATCAACGTGGCCTAGCAAATGAATGTGTTCAGTACTTTTGCCGTGATTGTACGCATTTTGAGCGTAGCCAGGGCAGGAGAGCAAGTAAGACTGTAGATCGTCAAGATCGGCGGCTGTATCGCTTGGAAACAGACGAAATACGGGTAGTACGGGTTTCATGCTTGGGAGAGAGAATTAACGCCTAAGTGGGCAAAGGCAGGGTTAGTTTTAGTCCATTCGTAGAACGTCTGTTTACGGGCCGTTGTAGCCCTCTCTACGGGCTTTTGCTGTACGGTTGGCGTTGGCTTCGTTGGTCGCGGTGCTGTCGTCTCACGGCCTATCGCGTAGAGGTAACGCGCTGGTTCGGGTGGCGTGTCGATCACTTCTAAATTGAGTGAGCTAATCAACTCGGATAGTGCCGGATTCTTGCTCACCATCCGGTCGAGGGGGCTTTGCTCCTGCTCAACAGAAGGTTTAGGGGCATCCCATTCGACCGGGTAATCGTCGTCGGTGGTTACGGTCAGGTACTCAACGCCGGGTACGGGTGCGGCTGATTGGCGAAAATCCAACCCGCGCATCTGTGCTAATACCTCAGCCAACGGAACAATCTGTACGGGTGCTGGCGCATCGACCGCCGGGGCCACGTCCTCAGCGATGGGAGACGGGGCGGGTGCTGGCTGAGGGCTGGGTTGGGGCGTTACTGTTATTCCCGGTTTCGGGTGGTCCCATGTCTTTGTCGGCTGTGATCGCGGGGCGGGGGGAGTATATGGGCGTTCCGGCTCTAGGAGGTCTTTGTACTCTATGCCCAACTGCTTACAGAAGTGGAAGAAGCTGCCTAGCGTTGCTTTGGACTTACCTTTCAGACAGGCCGTGAACTGTTTGTCTGTTTCAATCGGGCTGTACTTCGGGTAGTGCTGGCTAACGAGATGGAAGTATTGGCGACCGCTTTCCCCGTATGTGTTGGCGAAACTGCAACCAATCTCATACCAGTCTCCGTAGTCTGCGACATACTCGCCACGTCGCACGATTTCGGCAACGCAAACCTCTACACGTTGACGGTCCTTATCGGCATCAGCCGTAAACTTTAGGTCTTTAAGAGGTGGTGGCTTGGGAACGTCGTAGAGTTCAAAAAGATGTACTTTCTCTGGCAGGTAGGCGGTAAGGTCATACGAGTAGCACCGTGCGCTGGCCACGTTGCGTGGCTTGGTATCCAGCGCAATTCGGTGACGAGTAAACACCCTCATCATTGCGTCAAAATGCTGGCCGTGGCGTTCTGGGTAGGCGATGGGAACCAAGCCCCAATATCCTCTAGCCGATGCAGAAAGGCCACAGTAGGCAACAAACGGAAGTTTGGCAATCTTTGCTTTAAGATCTGCAAAGTTTCTAATACGGGGATTGTCTTTGAGATCAATATCAAACTGGATTAATCCTGTATGATGCATAAGTCGGTGTCTTGAACCCCTAAAAGTGAGCCAGTGAAAAATAGAGTAAAAACCTTACTTTTCACGGTAAACAAAAGGGAAATGAAAGCGAACCGATTCACCGAA
>RDXN01000030.1 GCA_004292855.1 Cytophagales bacterium | reverse complement strand
GGAAGGGCTACACGCACTTTCAAACCTTAGTAGATGGATACAGGATGTCAAAGAACGAGTACTTAAAAACAAACCCCCAGACTTGTGGGTAAACCTCACGCCTATAGGCAGGGGGGCTTTCGTATATAACGGGGGCTTACTTTTTAGCCGGTACAGCCTGTTTTTCTTTGTATTCTTTGTTTAATCCATCCAACACTTGCCGGGTTGCATCATTACCCGAGTCGGCGTAAAGAATACTTGCTCCTTTGGAATACCCTAAAACGAATTCGTATTTGTTCTGGCCATTGTACTTCTTGAGGTAGTCATAAATCTTGTTATAGAGTTCCTCGTTTTTCTTTTGCTCTTCAGCGGCCAAACCCTGAGCAGCACGCTCCCGATATTGCAACAGGTCTTGCTGCTCTTTCTGCAATGAGGCTTCGGTAGCCCGTCCCTGCTCCATCGTCATGGTAGCGGCACGCTGCTGGAAAAACTGGGCCTTGTTTTGCAGGTTGCGTCCCCGCGTAGCCAGATCATTTTCGAGTTGAAAACGCTTGCTTTCCAATACCTTCTGCGTGTCTTTGAAGAAGTCATACTTTGTCAGTAAGGAATCTACGTTGACATACACGATTTCTTTGCCTTTAACGGCAGTGGGAGCCTTAGTTGTTGGCTCTGTTGGTTGACGATCTTTAAAATGCAGGTAGTATAGTACAGCTACGGCAATGGCTAAAACAGCGTTTAGCACTAGTGAGGCATTCTTCACGAGTTGGTAATTAAGTGGTTTGACACAGATTTAAAGACAAAACTACGGATTTTCTCAGATTAAAGATGACCGCACGGGCGGCCCCGATCTCGTTTGGAGAGATCGGGGCCGCCCGTGCGGTCATCTCTGGAACGGGTTATAATTTAAAGCGGGGCATAAACGCCTGCCGGACGTAAAAGCCCGCCAAGCCCGCAATACCGCCCACTAAGCCACCAATAAATGGGGCCAAAGTCAGCATTAGGCCGGGGCTATTGGGTTGCTTAAGGAGCAACTCGCCCATGCGCGTGGCCAGAACACCACCGTTCTGGATGTTCAGAAAAACGGTGTAGGCCGTCCAGACCAGCGTGACACTCGCTGTACCCTCTAGGAAGGCTTTGCCTGCTGATTCACTTTGCCAGAAACAAACACCGAACGCGATGGGTGCAATAATCCACCAGGGCATAAAAAACTGTGCAACAGCACTTAAAACAGCAATGAGTAGGATCGATTTCATTTGAGCGTGATTGAATACGTCAGTTTAGAATGTTTTTCGTTGGCCGATTTCAAATAAACCAGCTCATTGAGTTGCCCGGTGCGCCAGGCTTCGAGCAGGTTTTGGTAGCCCGGACTACCGGGATTACCTGATTGTCCGCCCGGATAAACGCCATAGCCTTTGGGGTTTGGCCCCAACGCGACCACCATGCGCCACGACGGACCCGTGCGGGCGGTGGTGGCGTTTACAACACTACTGCCCCCACCACTCAGCACGTCCATTGCACTGAGAGCATCGAGACCAGGGATCAGGTGGCGAACATCGGTACTTTTGTGCAGACCCCAAGCCCAGGTTGGACTCATGGGGCCGTGTGCCCGCGTGAGCGAGTCGCAGGCTGCTTTCAAACTACTCGTGAGGATATCGTTGGCCGACTCACGGGCGGGCGTCTTCACGTCGTCGAACCAGCGGGCCGAGGGGTCGCGCTGGAGCAGGGCAAGCGTCCGGTCGAAACTGGGCAGACGCATGGGCAGGGTATCGCCCCCATCGAACTCATCTTTCCAGATGCCTTCCATCAGTTTTTCGTTCCACATCGTGAAAATGGTCGGTCCCATCTCGTCGGGGTCGTTTCGGCGCGACCATTTCTTGATCACTTCCAGCGCGGCCAACTGATCGGGGCGGAGCGATTGCGCCTGCACGAGTGAGAGCATCGTGGGCAAAGCATCCACGGCCCGCAGGTTCAAGTTATCGTTCTGGAGATTGCGCAGGCTGTCGGGGGTGGCGTTGGTCATGGTGGTGAGCCGCTCGTTGATGCGACGGCCCCGTTCGCTGGGCGCAAATTGCCAGCCCAGATAATACGGATATGTTTTATCAGTCAGGAACTGGTTGGCCGAACTCACGAATCCACGGGGCGGGTTTTTCACGATGGGGTTTTGGTCGGCGGGAATCCAGCCCTGCCAGTCGTGGGCCGCGAGGCTACCATCCAGAATAAACTTGCCCTGATTTTTCCACTTGAGCGGATACTTGCCGTTGGGCGAAATGGCAATGTCTTTATCGACGCTGGCGAACACGAAATTCTGCGCCGGGGCCACGTAGTGCGACAAAGCCTTGCGATAGTCGGCGTAGTTGGTGGCCCGGTTAAGCAGGTAAAAGCAGCGCAGGTCGTTGGCGGGTTCGTGGGCAATCCAACGGGCCGCGTGGCCGGTGGGAATGTTTGACCGTAGCGGTTTTTGACCCGTACTGTACACAACAGGGCCATGATGGGTGTAGCGGACGGTATCGACCACGTCGGGCTTGCCTTTTACCTTATACCGTTCAATGCGGGCGGTGGTTGGTTTCCATTGGTTGTCATGCCAATAGGCCGACTGTTTAGCATCTTTGAACTTAATCGTGTAGAAATCAAGCACATCGGCCCCCACGTTTGTGACGCCCCAGGCCACTTTTTGGTTAAAGCCAATAACCACCCCCGGCGATCCCGGCAACGATACTCCGCACACGTTCATGGTGGGTGTAACGAGCTGAATCTGATACCAAATGGAAGGCAGACTCAACGTCAGGTGCGGGTCGCTGGCCAGAATGGGATAGCCCGTAGACGACTTGTCGGGGCCAACGGCCCAGTTGTTCGAGCCGATGGCCGCGTCGCGCTGAACCAGCCCCGCATCGAACGAGGGGGCCGTACGAAGAGCCAGTTGCTTTTGCATGGCCGCATCGATGGCGGTTGCCGGAATGGGCAGGGCCTTAAAATCCCATTTTGTACCCGCCGGAACAATGGGGCTTTCGAGGGTGGGGTAGTCTGGAAACAGGTCAGCCACCACGCCGGGGCCATATTTGCGCATGATGTTGGTCATCCGCAGGTCATCGGCCCCCATCGCCAGCGTGCTGGTCATGAGCTTGAGCAGATACGCGCATTTGATGGGCGTCCAGGGTTCGGGTGCATAGCCCATCAATTTGTACTCGACGGGATACTGACCCGATTTGAGTGACTTGATGTAGGCATTGATACCGGCTGTGTAAGCCTCCACAACCATCTTCGAGGTAGGGTCGGCAAGCATCATTTCTGCGGCTCGTTCGGCTCCGAAGCCCATGCCCATGCGCCGGTTGAAGCGGTCGGTTTCGAGAGCGCGTTCGCCCACGAGTTCGGTTAGGCGACCGGCGGCAGCATGGGTCTGAAACTCCATCTGCCACAGGCGGTCGCGGGCCGTTACGTAGCCCTGCGAGAAGTAAGCATCGGCATCGTTTTGAGCAAAAATATGCGGAACGCCGTATTCGTCGTAGTTGACGGTGACGGGTTGGGTGGTGCCCTCTACGTCAATTTCGGAGCCGGAAGTCAGGCCAGCCGCGTTATCAGCATTCTGCCAAAAGCCCGTAAATGGACTCAGAAACGGCCCAAACGCCGGGGCTGGTCCCCACGGGCGGTTTAGTGCCCAAACGAGGGCACCGGTTAGTAGGGTAACGAACAAAGCACGGAAAATGCGCATAGGAAAAACAGGCAAGTAAGTTAGGTACAAGACATTTTGATGCAAGTTGAGTATTGCCCGCTGTTTGGACAAATTGTACCGTACAAATAAATAATATTCGTTTCCCAACTGTAGCCCAATACATACTCCCTAAATCGGAACCGTTTAGGGTGATAGACCTTTTTTGATGGAGTTCAGAACATTACGCACAACAAACTACCTTTGGTTATCTAACCAATCTCCCAAATGCGCCTGCTTCTGCTCTTCGCTATGCTAGTTACCACCACCGCCCTCGCCCAAACGCCCGGCTTCGACCTCGAAGGACATCGGGGTTGCCGGGGTCTGATGCCCGAAAACACCGTTCCAGCTTTTTTGAAAGCATTGGATTTAGGCGTGACGACGCTCGAACTCGATGTGGTGATTAGTGGGGACAAACAAGTAGTGGTTTCGCACGAGCCGTATTTCAACGCCGACATCACGCTGAAGCCCGACGGGCAACCGGTCGATAAGAAAACGCAGAAGCAACTGAACCTCTATCAGATGCCCTACACCGAGATCAAACGCTACGACGTGGGCAGCATCGGCAATCCCAATTATCCCGAACAACAGAAGATAAAAACGTACAAACCGCTGCTTTCTGAGGTGATTCGCGAGGCCGAGGCCTATCGCAAAAAAAAGGGATTACCCCTGTTCAGTTATAACATTGAGATCAAAAGTGTACCTTCGGAATATGGTCAGTATCAACCCGAACCCGCCCCTTTTTCGGATCTGGTATATGCTCAAATTCTGGAACAACTGCCCCCTGATCGCGTTATTATTCAGAGTTTCGACTTTGCTGTGCTTAAGCATTGGAAAACTAAAATCGACGCAGGTACGTACAAACGGGTACGGCTGGCAGCTTTGGTCGAAAATTTGCGGGGACCAGAGAAGCACTTGGAAGAATTAGGGTTTTTACCCGACATTTACAGTCCGTATTTTCGTCTATTAAGTAAGGAGAAAATTGATCGACTGCACGAGAAGGGTATAAAAGTGATACCCTGGACCGTGAACAAGGTCGATGATATGAAACAAGTGATCGACTGGGGTGTTGACGGATTGATTACCGACTACCCCAATCGGTACAAAGACATGGGCCGTTAACTAATCGACGTTTGTCTGTTATGACGTTCATAAACACAACCCTGAGATGGCTCCTGAGCCGACGCCTGCCCCGGTTGGAAGCGATGAAATCGCATCCGGGACAGGTGCAGCAGCGTGTGTTTACGAGTTTGATTTCTCGCGCCAAGCGCACCGAATGGGGGCGCAACTACCAGTTTGGTCAAATCCGTACGGTGCAGGAGTTTCAGGAGCAGGTGCCCGTGTCGAGCTACGAAGAATTGTTTCCGTATATCGAGCGGACTATGCGGGGTGAGTCGAACGTATTATGGCCTTCGCCCATCCGGTGGTTCTCGAAATCGTCGGGTACGACCAATGCGCGGAGCAAGTTTATCCCGGTGACGTCGGAATCGCTCGACGAGTGTCACTTTCGGGGGGGAAAAGACATGATGGCTCTCTACGTAGCCAACAACCCGGCCACCCAAACGTTCGCGGGTAAGGGTCTGTCCATTGGCGGTAGCCTTCACGAAAATCCCTACAGTAAGCAGGGCGCAACAGGCGATATCTCGGCGGTGATCATGAAAAACCTGCCTACCTGGGGTCAGTTTATTCGTACACCGTCGCTGGAGGTTGCCCTGATGAGCGAGTGGGAGGCCAAAATGGATCGCATGGCCGAGATTACATCCGGGGAAAATGTGACGAGTATTTTGGGGGTTCCGACCTGGACGCTCGTGTTGCTCGAAAAAATTTTGGCCCGCACGGGCAAGCAGAACATCCTGGAGGTCTGGCCTAATCTGGAGGTGTTTATTCACGGTGCCGTAGCGTTTCAGCCGTACCGCGAATTGTTCCAGAAACAGATTTTCCCATCATCGGATGTGCGCTTTCTGGAGGTGTACAATGCGTCGGAGGGCTTTTTTGCTATTCAGGACGACATTCGGCGCATTGGTGAGATGATGGTCATGCTCGACTACGGCATTTTCTACGAGTTTGTACCCATCGACGAGGCCGACTCGCCTTTCCCGAAAGCCTTGACGATTGAGGAGGTCGAACTAGATAAAAACTACGCCCTCGTCATTTCGACAAGTGGCGGTTTGTGGCGGTATCGCGTAGGTGACACCGTCCGGTTCACGTCGCTCTACCCGCACCGCCTAAAAGTAAGCGGACGCACCAAGCATTTTATCAATGCCTTCGGTGAAGAGGTGATTGTCGAAAACGCCGAGGCTGCCATTACACGGGCCTGCGAGGCTACCGGGGCCGTTATTGCCGACTACACCGCCGGACCGGTCTACATGGGTGAAGGCCGCAACGGGCGGCACGAGTGGGTGATCGAGTTTGCCACGCCCCCCAACAGTCAGGCCCGGTTCAATCAGATTCTGGACGAAACTCTCCGGCAGGTCAACTCTGACTACGATGCCAAACGCTACAACGACATGGTGTTGATTGAGCCGCTAATCCACGCCGTTCCGCGCGGTACGTTTTATAACTGGATGGCCCAACGCGGTAAATTGGGCGGTCAACACAAAGTGCCTCGGTTAGCTAATTCACGGGAATATCTGGATGATATTTTAGGCCAGTTCTCCCTTGACTGCTGGTAGATAAACCAACACAATCTTCACAAATTCTTCACACACATTGGTTCCCAACGGTCTTCGGCAGATGTACCTTAGCCTATCAACCGTTTCGACGCACCAATTATGCTCCGCTTATTCGCACGGATATCCTGTTTTGTTGTCGCTGGGCTTGTCCTGCTTCTGTGGCTCACCCACTGCAAACCACAGGACCTTCCGGCTCCTCCAACCATTCTGAGCGTTTCGCCTGTTTCAGCCCCAGTTGGGGCAAGTCTGGTGATTACGGGGAGCAACTTCAGCACAAATCCGGCGGATAACCTCGTCCGATTTGGTGATAAACAGGCTGTTGTGATAGCTGCAACACCCACTCAGCTAACCATTATTATCCCAGCCGAAGCGGGGCTTTCGCTTACCGTTTCGGTGAAGGGCGCAACATCTAATGCGTACAATCTGCCCCACATACTACTCAATACATTAGACGTTTCAGGAGAGATTCGAGCCAACACCACGTTCACCAGCAGCAACATCTATCTGCTTCGCGGGTTTGTTTATGTCACCAACGGGGCAACGTTGACTATTGAGCCAGGAACCGTGATTAAAGGCGGCACCCTCTCTCAGGACCCATTAGGACAGAATCGGGCGGCTGTGCTTATTGTTGAGCCGGGAGCTAAACTCATTGCGAATGGGACGGCTCAACGGCCTATTGTTTTTACATCCTCGAAACCGGCCGGGCAACGAAACTACGGCGATTGGGGGGGCATAGTCCTGATTGGCAAAGCTCCGCACAACCGACCAGCCACAATGCAGTTCGGGTTTGGAATCCGGGGAACATTTGGGGCTTTTAACGAACCCTCCGACAATTCCGGCTCGCTGCAATATGTTCGCATTGAATTTGCAGGTGGTGCGGGTCTTTGTTGTTCCGAGTTTAACGCACTGAGCCTTTATGGCGTTGGCTCCGGTACTGTGCTCAACTACGTACAGGTTTCGTACAGTGGCGATGACTCAGTTGAATGGTTTGGCGGTACGGTCAATGCCCGACATTTAGTATCATTCCGCACATTCGATGATGACTTTGATCTGGATTGGGGCTACACCGGCAAGGTGCAATTTGCGCTTGCCCTGCGCGACCCGGAAGTGGCCGATAACTCCGGCTCAAACTGCATTGAATCTGACAATTTCGACCCCGGCGAAATTGGCACGCCTGAACCCAACAAAGGGCTGCCACTTACGCGATCCATTTTTGCGAATGTTAGCAGCTTTGCCTTTGCATCAACTCCACCCGGTTATTTGCAGAATGCCCCCAAAGGCAGTGGTCCGTTCCAGGCGGCATTACATATTCGCCGAAACAGCGCGAGCAGTGTTATCAACTCCCTGTTTGTGGGTTGGCCAGAAGGTCTTCGTCTGGAGGGAGCCAGCACCTGGCAAAATGCAATGAACGGTTCACTGGAGATTCAGGGCACAGTTCTGGCCAATGTTGGAACATCCACAACCACCGCTGTTCGGGGGGGTACCTCCCTCACAAATGAGCAGGTTCAGACCTATTTTCTGTCTTCCAATCGGCAAAATCAACTGGTGCCGTTGTCTGGTCTTTCTACGCTTTTGCTCAGTCCGGCCACGTTCAATTTAACCAGTCCGGCTTTTCTGCTTCAAACAGGGTCCCCACTGCTTCAGGGGGGCATAGCAGATGGCAAGTTGACCGATCCATTTTTCACACCGACCACCTACCGGGGTGCGTTCGGCTCGACCGACTGGACACTCGGCTGGACAAACTGGACCCCACAAACAACCAACTACGACCGATAACTTTAGCCTCTCACTAACTTCTTCTCCTTCAAGAAATCATTCGTCATCACGAGCTTGTCAGGGTTAAGCACAACCTGCCTTTCCACCTCGCAGACAAACAGATCGTGGTCGCCAGCGGGCGTTTGGCTGATTACGCGGCATTGCGCGTAGCCGATAGCCTCGGTCAGGTACGGGCATCCACGTGCGTCGAGTGCGTGGGGTAGGTTCTTGAACTTATCAACCACTCGGCCCGGTTGCCGACCTAGCTTGCGAATCAGCCCTGTTTGATCCTGAGCCAGCAGATTTACATTCAGGATGCCGCTCTCGCGGACGAGTTCAATGGTGTAATCGGGTTGGTAGAGGGCTACTACGAGGTGCGTGCCCCCCATGCTCGTTTGCATTACCCAGGTGGCAATGTTGACGTTCCGGCGAGCATCGTGGTCCGGCGTTCCGGGCACGATGGTCGTGATAGCGTGAACATCGTAGTTTTTGTATTTCAGCAGTCGTTTGGGCATGGGCGTATAGTTGCTCGTATATTTGCCCCTAAATTACTGCCTTGCATGGACACCCCCCTCGAAACGGTTCTCATTTCGCTTCTTCTGCTCGTTCCGTTCGCCGGTTTTCTGGCCGTTCGGGCCAGTTCGGAGCGGTGGGCGGGGCCGTTGGCCATTGGGCTGACGAGTCTCGGGCTACTGTTTTCAGTGGTCTTGTTGAGCATTACCGATCAGCCCTCTGTTCCAATTTTGGGCGAATGGCTACGTACATCAGGGGGTAGCATTCTGGTCGGGTTCCGCATCGACCGAGCCTCGGGGGTGATTTTGGTGCTGGCCCATTTTGTAGCCTTGCTGGTGCAGATTTATTCGCTTGCCTACCTCGACGAAAAAGCCGACCGACCACGCTATTATGGCTACTTACAACTGTTTGTGGGGGCCAAGGCGGGTATTCTCTTGGCCAGCAACCTCATCGTGCTGTATGCCTTCTGGGAACTGGTCGGCCTGGCATCGTACCTGCTTATTGGATTCTGGTACGAAAAGCCCGAAGCGGCCCGTGCAGCCCAAAAAGCGTTTCTATACAACCGCGTGGGCGATGTAGGCTTTCTGCTTGGTATTCTCTTAATCTATAATCTGTTCGGCACCGCCGAGTTCAGTCAGTTGACCGCCGTGGCCCCCACAGGCGTTGGTTTACTCCTGTTTATGGGCTGCATGGGTAAATCAGCACAGTTCCCACTCATCGGCTGGCTGCCCGACGCGATGGAAGGCCCCACACCCGTGTCGGCCCTGCTCCATGCGGCCACAATGGTAGCTGCGGGCATCTTTTTGCTCGCCCGGATTCATCCCCTGCTCTCCCCCGACGCGCTTGTGGTCGTGGCCTTTGTTGGCACGCTCACGGCCCTGTGGGGTGGTTTTTCGGCCCTGTACCAAACTGATATTAAGAAAGTTCTAGCCTTCTCAACTGTTAGCCAATTAGGGTTGATGGTGGCCGCTATGGGCACCGACAACCTTACCGGCGGGCTGTTTCACCTGCTTACCCATGCTTTTTTCAAAGCAGGGCTTTTTCTGGGAGCCGGGGCCGTAATTCACACCCTGCACACACAGGACATGCGCCAAATGGGCAATCTGCGCCGAACAATGCCTACTACGTTCTGGGCCTACTTGGTTTGTGCGGCTTCGCTGGCGGGGGTTCCGTTCTTATCGGGCTTCCTGTCGAAGGAAAGCATTCTGGCTGGGGCCTTTGCCTGGGCCGACGCGCAATCGAGCGGGTTGGCGTATGGCATTCCGCTGGTATTGCTGGCGTCGTCGGGCTTAACGGCTCTGTATATGGCCCGGCAGGTTCGGATGGTTTTTTTCGGTGATGCCTCCTCACACGCCCAAGGTTCCATGCCGGATCGACAGAAGGCCCCTCCCGCAAGCTCCAGGCTCTTAACCGCTCCGGTGCTACTGCTGGCAGTACTGTCTGGGTGGGTTTGGTTTTCGCTCAACCCGCTTTCGGCGCATGGTAGCTGGGTCGAATCGTGGTTTTCAGAAACCAGTTTGATGGGCGGAACAACGGCACCGAACAAAGGACACACGGCTCCGGTTTGGCTGGCTCCCGCGTCGATTGCGCTGGTTGCCCTGGGCGGTTGGCTGGGTTTCCGGCTCCACGCCGACCCGTCGGTGATGCAGCATTCCGACCGCCCCTCCCCCAACCGCTGGATCGTTCGGGCGTCACTCCGTTACGGGTTCCTCGACGATTTCATCAACAAATTCATTGTTCTACCCATTCGCCGGTTGGCCACCGGAACGTACCGGACCGATGCGCGCGTGGTCGACGGGGCCGTGAATGGTGCTGGCGTGGGCATGGTTGTGCTGGCTCACATAACCAACGCGCTCGACCGGTTCGGGGTCGATGGGCTGGTGAACGGCGGGGCCTGGTTAGCCCGGCAAGTGGGGCGGGTCACGCGCTCGGTACAGGGTGGCCGCATTCAGTCGTATATTACTGCCGCCGTTGTCGGTTTATTGTTGATTATCTGGTTGATAAGTTGATATGCTTCTTTCATTACTGATTGCATTACCGTTGTTTGGGTCGTTGATTGTGGCCCTCTTACCCAACTCGCAACGGGAGCAATTCCGCTGGATCGCGCTGGGCGTTACGGCCATTAATCTGCTCATTTGCGGGCTGGTCTACACGGCGTTCGATCAGAGCCAGGCCGATTACCAAATCGGGCAGCAACTCGATTGGATCACCCTTTCGCTGGGCAGTTTGGGGTCGGTTTCAATCGATTATCTGGTGGGTATCGACGGCATGAGTTTCCCGCTTGTGCTGCTATCGGTGGTTGTTATGTTGATCGGCGTCATCTCGTCGTGGAACATTCAGGAACGGCAACGAGCTTATTTTTCGCTATACCTCTTACTCACAGGTACCATTTTAGGCTGCTTTCTGGCCCTCGACTTTTTTCTGTTCTTCCTGTTCTTTGAGTTCATGCTGTTGCCCATGTATTTCCTCATCGGGCTGTGGGGGGGGCCACGGCGGGAGTATGCGAGCATCAAGTTTTTCCTCTATACCCTGCTGGGTTCGGTGCTGATATTGCTGGTGATGATTGGCCTGTCGATGTCGGTCATGGACCCAATCAGTACGGCTCTTGCCACCGGTATTATCAACGGCCCCGAACAGGCTGACACAAACATAATCCGGCTTATTCAGGCGCAACTGGCCAACGGCCAAATCGACCCTTCGCGTATCGTCCACACCTTCGATTTTCGCTACCTGAGCGATGGCGGCAACTACCTGCCCGGTTCATTTTTAAGTGTGGCCGGTGAAACCTTCCCACTGGGGATTCCGAGCCGGATGTTGGCATTTTGGGCTGTTTTTCTGGGCTTTGCCATCAAATTGCCCATCGTGCCCCTGCATACGTGGCTCCCCGACGCACACGTGGAGGCCCCCACGCCCGTATCGGTCGTGCTGGCGGGTGTGTTGCTCAAAATTGGCGGTTATGGCTTCCTGCGCATCGCCTGGGGCTTTTTCCCCGACGGTGGTGCCGAGTACGCCCGCGTTCTGGGCGGCTTGGGTGTGCTGTCCATCGTCTACGGTGGACTATGTGCGTTGGCGCAAAACGACGTCAAGAAAATGATTGCCTATTCGTCGGTGTCGCACATGGGGTTTGTCTTGTTGGGCATTGCTTCGCTCACGCCCGAGGGCGTCAACGGGGCCATTTATCAGATGGTGAGCCACGGCGTTCTGTCGGCTATGTTGTTCCTTATTGCCGGGGTCATCTACGACCGCACCCACGACCGGCGCATCGACTCATATCGGGGTCTGAACCACGCCATGCCGCAATACGCCACCCTCACGGCGGTGGCCTTTTTTGGGTCGCTGGGTTTACCAGGATTCTCAGGCTTTGTGGGGGAGTTGTTCACGCTCATGGGCAGCATGCAGTCGGAGTGGTTACCGGGCTGGCAAACGGCCTTGGCTACGCTGGGCATCGCCCTGGCAGCGGGCTATTTTCTGTGGACCTTGCAACGGATGTTTTTTGGGCAATATTGGACTCGTGTGGGCGCACATGTGGGGGATTCGGGCGCACACATGGGTGCGCCCCTACGCGATTTGACCCCTCGCGAACGGGGTATGCTTATTTCGCTGGGGGTGTTGGCTCTGGTGATGGGCTTGTTCCCCAACCTTGTGTTCAACCTCACAAGTGCCTCTGTGGGCGAGTGGCTCAAGCGGTTTCTGGTTGGTTAGTCTTACTCTTCTAGCTCACTGAAATCAAACACGGCCCGCACCGAAATCTGAAAACCCTGGATGGCCTCTGATTGTAGAACTCCGTCTTTCAGCTTCTGCGCCAGTGTGTAGGTGCTACCGTCCAACAAATACTGTTCAATCGTTTCTGCATCAGCATCTACAATCCAATATTCGTGTACGCCGTGCCGAGCGTAGTCTTCTTTCTTAATACCTACCGGGCTGGCGTTCCAGTCGCGGTCGCGGGTACTATCCGATAATATTTCAACGATAAAATCAGGCGGGGGGAAGGCTGACTGCTTTCGACCAAAACTCCGGGCTGTTTCTTTGTTCCAGAAACAAATATCGGGTTAGTAGTCATTACGTGTCAGGCGAATCATCACCTTCTCGTAAGCGACTCGACCCAACTTGTTCGCTCTTACGTAGGGCAACAACTCCGTGGTGATATTGGTAGAAGCCATCCAGTGCCGCCTATAAATAGGCGAGTGATAGACGATCTCACCTAAAATGAACTCAGCTTTTACGTTTTCATCTATTTCAGCCCAAAACGTATGCCGCCGACGTTGCTCGTTTTCCCAGGCTTCTTCCAGCTCTGTAATCAATTCGCGGAGATTGGGAGCTTTCAATAATTCATCTACAACAGTACTCATAGTGGGTGTCGGAGCTTTTTGTATAATATACGCTACTCTCTCACAATCTCCTAACCCAAAGCAATTAGTCAAAGTTGCTCCCACGTCAGCCGCCAACCGTTGCTGGCCATCTCGTAGCTGGGGGGGACTTTAACACCGGGTTGCTTGGTTTTTTCAACGGCAACCAATCGGAGGTTGGTAGTGGCTTGCGTTTGGGCGGTTACGAGCCGCTCGGTGTGCAGAAACGCCCGGCCCGACGTTGGCTCAATCATATCGACGTGGGCGTAGAGCATATCGCCTACTGATACTTTCACGCCGTTTATCTCACTTGGTTGAACTACTTCAAACAAGACCAGTTGCCCCTCGGTCAAGGCATCGGCACCTAACCGGCGCGTCATGATGAGGGGAGTGGCCGGGGTAATTTCGAGGGGGGCAGTTGGTGCGCCTGCCACAACTTCTTCTTCCAGTTCAACGTCGGTGATGAGCATTACCTCTTCCTGTATGGCCTCTCGTTCCTCCGGGTGCATATCATCGACGACGACAGCAGCCATAGATTCGGCTCGTTCGGTCTGGTACGAAGCCAAAATCGCGTCGCGGTCCTGCGACGATACCGCAATGTGGTCGTTGCTTAATTCGGCTACCGTCCGATCACTGAAATAGTGGCGATAGTCGGCAGGGCGAGTAAGTAATTCTTTTATGGCAAGTGCCTGATAAACATACGCTTGCGTTTCAGCCGCACGGTACGGCATTGCCATCGGGTGCTGATCGGGGTAGCGTCGGCGCAGCGTTTGAATGTAGCTGGGGCCTGCGTTGTAAGCAGCCGCTACGAGCATCCACGAGCCTAGTTGTTTGTGCAGGTCTTTGATGTAGCGACAGGCTGCATGGGTAGCCTTGAGCAAGTCGTAACGTTCATCGTATCCTTTGCTCACGCGAAGCCCTAGCAAACGACCTGTTTCGGGCATAATTTGCCAAAATCCGGCGGCTCCTTTGCGCGATATGGCGTTGTTCATAGCCGCACTCTCAAGCAGGGGTAGGAACCGAAAATCTCTGGGAATACCGTAGCGGGCAATAATGGGGTCGATCACCGGAAACACGACCGAAGCCCGACGTTTCAGCGTGGCAAGGTGCGAGGGGTGGGCTGCCTGCCGGTTCAGAATACGGAACCAGCGTTGTTTAACGGCAGGGATGTGCTCGGGCAGGCTTTCTCCGCAAAAGGCCACCTCGACGGTATTCTGAGCGAAGGCGGGTATGGACAAAAAAAGGCCAGACGTTACGGTTAACAGTACAGTTTTAAGCATTGGAGGCTGGTTTACATTATGGGTCACGGTGATACCACACAGCGATTGCAAGTGTCCGTATTCCGATCCCCTCCTACCTGCTCTCACGTTCCTGATCCAGCCTCTTTGCTGAATTATCGGCCTACTCCTGCAACCGTATTACAAAATTCTTAAGCGCATTCTTCTTGATAATTCGCGTCAGGCGTCCCCCTTCGTAGATGTACTCGTCCTCGCGGTCTTCGAGCCGGGCCACATAGGTGCCCTTTGGGGTTTTCGTTAGGTTAAAATAGTCGCCAAAGTACTCTGCGAATACCCGGTTTCGTCCAACCGGTTCGCTAAAGTACAGATTAGCAATAGAATAGTCAATGTTGGTTGATTGAACGGTTTGGCGGTTGTACTTGTACTGGGTGGCTTTAATGTCGTAGTGATGGCCGTTCCAAACCGTGCTGGAAGCGTAGTTTCCGCGATTTGTGCGGGCTTCGACCACCGCCGAGAGCATCTTATTGCCCCGGTATTGCACGCTGGTTTTATAGTAAATTTTAACCTTGTACACCAACAGATTCACTAGTACATCGCTCACAACCGTGTAGTTCACCAACTCACCTTCTGGTTGGCGGGTAGCCGTCATAGTGCCTACTTTGGCCCCGGCAATTTCAATGGTGTACCGATGCGTTTCGGGTTGAGCATAGGCTGTGAACAGGGTGCTGTAAATGAAACTGATGATGAGAATAACACGCATAATTGATCTGGTTTCTGATACGGCAAAGGTGCAATCTGCCGTTATTTGCGGTCGGAATGCCAATCCACCGTACCCATGAAAAACATCTTCTGGTTTGCTTGTGTCTTTATTTTGTTTGCAACAGGCCTTGTCACGGCCCAATCTACTCCCGACCGCTACCCCATTATTCCCCGTCCGGCACAACTGATTCAGCAAAATGGGGCGTTTTTGGTCAACGTATCAACCACCCTACAGATACCCGCACAACCCGCTGAAGTTCGATCAATGGCCAACCACTTGGCCGAGGCTATCAACCGTGTCGGGGGCCTTTCACCAACAATCAACATCCTATCTACCCCTACGGAACCGGGCACTAATCAGATTCAGTTTGTCCTGCGTCCCGACAGCTCGCTCGGGTCCGAAGGGTATCGGTTGCGGGTGAGTGCGTTGGGTATTCAGCTCGAAGCAAACGAACCACAGGGCCTGTTCTACGGGCTGCAATCGCTGTTGCAACTGTTACCAGCACCAAACCTGGGCACCACGCAACTCGTGGAGATACCCGCCTGCCAAATTCGGGACAAACCGCGCTACACCTACCGGGGACTGCACCTCGACGTGAGCCGCCATTTTTTCCCGGTATCGTTCATCAAACGCTACATCGACCAGATGGCCCGCTACAAGTTCAACCAATTCCACTGGCATCTTACCGACGATCAGGGCTGGCGCATCGAGATCAAAAAATACCCCAAACTTACGCAAGTTGGCGCAAACCGGCCCGAAACCATCGTGGGTCATTACGAGGAATATGACCCGCAGGTATTCAATGGCAAACCGTACGGCGGCTACTACACCCAAGACGAAATTCGGGAGGTAGTGCGCTACGCACAGGCCCGCTACGTGAACATCATCCCCGAAATCGAGATGCCCGGCCACGCGCTCGCGGCTCTGGCAGCTTACCCCGAGCTGGGTTGCCCCAACACCGATGGCAAGCCCCGCACGTACGCCGTGGCCACCAAATGGGGCGTGTTTGGTGATGTGCTTTGCCCGTCGGAGCGAACGTTTTCGTTTTTGGAAGATGTGCTGGCCGAAGTTATGGCCCTGTTCCCCGGTCCATACATCCACATCGGGGGCGACGAGTGCCCCAAGCAAACGTGGCGCAACAGCCCATTTTGTCAGCGGCTCATCCGGCGCGAGGGGTTGGGCAACGCACACGCCCTGCAACGGTATTTCATCAAGCGAATCGACTCGTTTTTGGTTAGTCGTGGGCGCAAACTGCTGGGTTGGGACGAGATTTTGCAGGGCAGTAGTCCTAGGCTCAAGCTATCGGCGGGGGCCACCGTGATGAGTTGGCGGGGCATTCAGTACGGCGTTCAGGCTGCCCGGCAGGGGCATGGCGTGGTGATGACGCCCGACAAGTTTTGCTATCTCAACTATTTCCAGAGCGACCCCGGTCGGGAGCCGTTGGCGTTTGGCGGCATGTTGCCCATCCAGAAGGTGTATAGCTACGACCCTACGCCTGCGGGCCTTACCCCGGCTCAGCAACGCCTGATTCTGGGCGCACAGGGCAACGTCTGGACCGAATACATTGCCACGCCCGAACAGGTAGAGTACATGGTTTGGCCGCGGGCCGCAGCCCTTGCCGAGGTGGTCTGGACCGAACCAAACCGGAAAGACTACACCAATTTTCTTGCCCGACTTGCTCCATACCACCTCGCCCAATTTCGGGCAGAGGGCGTAAATTATGCGGCCAGTGCCCTCACGACTCTGCCTAAGGAGCGGTTGCTCTCCAAAGCCACCAACAAGCCCTACATCCTCCTCACCCAACCCCACCCGAGCCGCCCCGACCACGGGGGCATGCTCACCGACGGCATCATGGGCACGCTGGGCGGCTACGAAGTTGTTGATTTCGTCTCGTTTTGGGGGCGCAACTTCGGTGTGGTTCTCGATCTGGGGCAGTCGCAGCCTGTGCAGACCATTACGGTTGGTTTTGTGAAATACACGGCCCGCGACATTTGCCTGCCCCGGCAGGTGGACCTGGCCGTATCGGACGATGGACAGACGTTCACGCCCGTCGGCACGTTCCCGGCCAATGCAGCCGAGCAAGGCAGGCGGGGGATAGTCAGAATGCCCTTCGCGTTGCCAGCCGGTATACAGGCGCGGTTTGTTCGGGTTTTAGCCCAGAACGTGGGGCGAGTTCCGGCGGGTATGCGGCACCCCGGCGCGGTGGCAAAACTCGCGGTCGATGAGGTAACCGTCGACTGATTGGTTTGCGGGGGAATTCTGCTTACTTTGTAAAAAAAGACGCATGCGGTATCTCGACCCCAAAAACGATCTCATCTTCAAGAAGGTCTTCGGGCAACACCCTCACTTGCTTATCAGCTTTTTGAACGCGCTGCTCCCGCTGAAGTCGCCTATTGTCTCAGTTGAGTATCTGCCGCACGAGCTAGCCCCGGAAATTCCAGTTCTTAAGCATTCCATTGTCGACGTTCGGTGCAAAGACCAAAATGGTCGGCACTTTATTGTTGAAATGCAGATGCTCTGGACGCCCAGTTTTAAGAGTCGCGTTTTGTTCAATGCCTCGAAAGTATACATCAGTCAGCTCGACCGGGGGCGTGATTATAATGTGTTGCATCCGGTGTATGCACTTAGTCTCGTCAACGAGATCTTCGAGAAAGATACCGACGATTTTTATCATCACTATAGCATCGTTCACACGCAGTTTCCTGACCGTCGGCTGGAGGGGTTGGAATTTGTTTTTGTAGAGCTACCCAAATTCAAACCACAGAATCTTTCTGACAAAAAGATGCAAGTACTTTGGCTCCGATATCTGACCGAAATACAGGACAATAGCGAAGTAGTCGCGCCCGAACTGTTAGAAAACTCGGTTATCAATGAAGCCGTAACGTACCTACAGGAATCAGCTTTCTCGAAGGCCGAGTTAGCGGGTTATGATCGCTACTGGGATAGCATCAGCACAGAAGTGACTCTTTATAACGGCGCAACCCAGAAAGGCTTTGATAATGGCCTGGAAAAGGGCATCGAAAAGGGCATCGAAACGGGTGAGTTGAACAAAGCAATGGACATTGCCCGTCAGATGAAATTGGAAGGCCTGCCTAATTCACTGATTATCAAACTAACTGGCCTGTCCGAAGGCGATCTAGAAAATCTATAGCTAACCTCAACTACATTACCCCTAAACTCCAACTATGGAATCAACAACCTCGGTTGACGAAAAAACCGAATTTAAACGCTCACTTGGCCTCACCGACTCTACCCTGATTGTATCGGGGTCGATGATTGGGTCGGGTATTTTTATTGTCTCGGCCGACATGGCCCGCAACCTCGGTTCGTCGGGTTGGTTGCTCATGATTTGGGTGATGACGGGAGTCCTGACCGTTTCGGCGGCATTGAGCTACGGCGAGTTGGCCGGTATGATGCCCAAAGCAGGCGGGCAATACGTGTATATTCAGCGGGCATTTGGCCGACTGACCGGATTCGTGTACGGCTGGACAGTGTTCACCGTGATTCAAACCGGCACCATTGCCGCCGTAGCCGTGGCTTTCACCAAATATTCGGCGGTGTTTGTGCCCGCTTTAAACCCCGAAAACGCCTTTTTCACCCTAGGCAGCATCAAAATCTCGCTGGGTTCCCTCTATGCTATCAGTAGTGTGGTGCTACTGACATGGCTCAATAGCCGGGGGGTTCAGAGCGGGAAACTGATCCAGAACGTGTTTACCTCGGCTAAATTGGCAGCTTTGTTTGGGGTTATTTTACTGGGGATTGGCGTTGGTATGAGCAGCGATACCCTGTCTCTCAACTTCCAGAATGCCTGGCAGGCCACAACCACCAGTGCCGATGGGTCTATACTGCCGCTGGCCGGCATGGGCTTGCTGTTGGCGTTCGGTACGTCGATGATTGGTTCCCTGTTTTCGGCAGACGCCTGGAACAACGTAACGTTCATTGCGGGCGAGATCAAAAATCCACGCCGTAACATTCCATTGGCCTTGTTTTTCGGAACGCTCATCGTAACAGTCATTTACGCACTGGCCAATGTTTCGTACCTGTCGCTGTTGCCACTCAAAGGCACGCCCGGTGGTGCCGACGTGTTGACGCAGGGCATTCAGTTTGCCGAATACGACCGCGTAGCCACAGCCGCCGTCTCAACCATTTTCGGGAACACGGCCGTAGTGATTATGGCTGCCCTGATTATGGTTTCGACGTTTGGGTGTAACAACGGGCTGATTCTGGCCGGGGCACGGCTCTACTATGCAATGGCTAAAGACGGGCTGTTCATCAAGCAAGCCGCCACACTCAATCAGAATCAGGTTCCCGCAACGGCTCTCTGGCTTCAGTGCATTTGGGCGTCGTTACTTTGTTTGTCGGGCCGCTACGGCGACCTCCTCGACTACTGCACGTTTGCGTCGTTAATTTTCTACATGATTACCATTGCCGGGCTATTCCGGCTTCGGCAAACCGAACCGAACACCGAGCGGCCTTACCGGGCGTTTGGCTACCCGCTGGTGCCGGCCTTGTACGTGGGGGCAACGTTGCTTATCTGTGTGATTCTGCTATATACCAAAACGTTCAACACGGGTATGGGCCTCCTGATTGCCGGACTGGGAATACCTGTTTTCTACTTTACCCAGCGGAATAAAGGGTAAATAATTACATAAAAAAGTAGGTCAAAAACTTGGAGATAATTTTAATTCCTTTTTTATTTGTGGCACGTTCTTTGAAAAAAGAACCTGTACAATAGTACAAGTTACGGTGGGTAAAAAAGAGCTGGCGGATTGACCAGCTTATTTTTTTGTCCATACCGCTCAAAATAGTCTGAAAGTAGGCCATCAAAACTCGACGAGGGCCTTTGAGGTGCCGATAATAGCAAGAGCCGCCCCATACAGGAGCGGCTCTTTTTATAGTTACAGTGAGTAAGGAATTCTACAGTATTGTGGAACGGATTGTATACAAAGGTACACATTCTCTGGCCCATTAAACTATACTAATTCACTTGGTTAATAGCTATTTAATGAAAACTGCGTTGTAAGGCACAAACACCGGCCGTTTTCATGAGTATTTAATCGCTTATTCGCAGTTGGGGTTATTCGTAAGATGTACTCGCCCGCCAACACCCGGCGAAAACCGAACGCCCGGTTTCAACACGATACGTTTGGAGCGTAGCACAACAGTAGCTGATTGCTGAACCTGATAAGGCCCAAGTTCGCCGAGCGTGAATAAGTCGCGGGAGACATCGAGAACGTTGCCGCTGGTAAGCAGGATCGAATACGGGAAAAACAAAGGTGCTGCTGCCGTCTCGGGAGCCAGAATCGACGCGAAATCCGACTCATTGGCCAGAAAATACCGCATTCGGGTCCCCTGCCCCACCGTTACGGTGTTCAAACACGCAAACCGCCCATAACTCATAAAATTATTGGTGGCGGGTGTGTACAAAACTCCGCACTCATCCCGACGGTTGCCGGTGTACGCACAGTTTGCGGATAATGAGGTCGTGTTGCTCTGTAAATACCGGTCATCCCCATCCTGATCGGGGTCGGCGGGGGTGTCGCAAATGTAGTCGCCATCAACATCGCAATCCCAGCACGACGCATTGCGGTTTCGCTCAACGCTTTCGGTGCCGTGCAGCGGATCGAGGGGATGATTCTCGAAGGTGTGAAATAACCCCAACACGTGCCCTACCTCGTGCGACATCGTTACGACATCGTTGGAATTGCCGATGTTGTTGCCCGACAGGCTCGCATAGGCCCCCGTGTTGGGAATATCGTAGGCGGTGCCGCCCAACATGCCCTCGCTGTTTTGCACCACAGCATGCGTAAACAAATTCAGGGCACCCGGAACCAGGAAGGGTTCGAGTTCAGACTCTTCGCTCTTATCCTGACTATTCAGGTCGCTGTTTCGCACCTCCCGAAGCCCCATCAATACAAAACAAATGCTGTGGGGACGGTACTGTTCGACCATCGCGTTGAACTGCCGGAGTTGGTCGGCATCGGTCGAGGCCCGGTTGCTGCCGTCGTTATTGGCGAAAACAGTCAGATAAACCTTGATAGAATAAGGCAACGCGCCCGCTTTCTGGGCCACCCGCGCCATTTCTGCTGATGGAATCGGTTTGAGCGGTTTCCGGGCAACGGTTCCGCATCGCTGAATGGGGCCGTTCAGCATCCCGAACTGAACAACGGGTTCGTTGCCCATTGGCGGGGGTGTAATAACCTGAGCAAATCCACTTAGGCTAGTTAATAGCAGGCTGATAATGAATATATTACTCATAAACTATGGGCGTTTTCTAGTTTGGCGACTCCTTCGTGCTTCTGCCTGCAACGCCCGAATCTGTTTGTCCTGCCGGATCACATAGAGGGTTAGTTCCTCAACTTTCTGCATCATGCGCCGGGTTACATCGGCTACAGCCACGCCGTTTTGTTCCATAGTCGAAGCCGGTTCAATGTCGGGCAGGTGATGGTGAGTTTGAATAAATTGCTCCACTTCGGCCAATGGTTTCAGCCGGAAGTTGCGCCCGAACACATAATCGGGCCAGTTGGCCGTTTCAACGATCAGTTCGCGGGCGCGGATGGTGCCGTTCACGGCCAGTTTCTGCGCCGGATTGTTGATGCCGATACCCACGTTGCCGTTGTCCAGAACCACCATGCGGAGGTTGTAATTGGTCGAAAATAGCAGGTGTTTGGCGGGTTGACCACTGCTCGCCGGTGGAACGCCCAACTCAAGGCCATGATAACCAGCCGGGTTGAACGGGTTAATGGTCCAGGTACGAATGAACCCGTACTCACTGCCGCCATCGTTCACATGCCGAAACAGTACATACGGGTTTGCGCCGTCGATCCGTACTGCATTTTCGCCCGTTGTCGAAACATTGAGCGTAGACTGGGGATTGCTGGTGCCGATGCCTACGTTTCCACCGAACGGGTTCAACCGTAAGGAACTGGGTGTTGCTGAGGTTGGAAAGGTGAAGCCATAGTTAACAACCTGAATCTTGTTAGCATCCAGCAGAAGGGTTGATGGATTGCCGTTGTTGGCCAGGCTCATGGTTCCACCCGATGCCCCGCCGTTGGCGATAGCCGGACCATTTATGTGGGTTGTACCTTGCACGTGCAGTTTGGCCGAAGGCGTGTTGGTGCCGATACCTACATTGCCGGTGGTGCCATCCTGAATGTTTACGTTTCCGTCGCCCGCCCCGGAGCGGATAAACCAGTCGCCTTTGGGGCCATAATGAATGTGGCTCACATTGGGACCCGTGGTGGCGTTATAAAAATCGGCGGTTGTGCTACCGCCCTCGGCGTGAACAGCCAGTTTGGCACCCGGAGAGCCTGTTCCTACGCCTACATTACCCGTGTTGGTATTGCTGATATTGATTCCGGTTTGCTGCCAGCCTATGCCTGCAACACCCCCGCCAATCAGATTGACCCACGCGCCGTTCTGCCGAAACCAAAACGTTTGGGTGTCCGTATCGAACACCAGCAGGCCATTGGCGGGGGTGCCGATGGCCGTGCGCTGAGCCGATGTGAGCCGGGGCAACAGAACGCCCTGAGTGGTGCTTTTCACGTCGAGAGCCGCCGACGCGTTGGCTGGTTGACCATCGGAGCCGATGGCCACGGTGCCACCGGTCCGGTTGAGTTGGAGGGTTTGAGCCGACACAACGAAGGTCACGCCCAGCCCAAACAGGAGGGTAAAAAGGTATTTCATCAGGAAGTTTTTTTTGGTTAGTTCATGCGGGTCAGCACCACATCGGCGGTTCGGTCGTAGCGGGGGTCGGCACTGTTGGAAAAGCTGGAACCATCGCGCCGATGCCAGGCGAAGCGGAGCCGGAGGTTCATCTGGCTATCCTGCCATCGGTTGGCTTCTTTTTCGGAGATATTTACGTAGAAATTTGGGCCGATGGGGTATTGACCGTCCACCGTACCGAAGTTCAAACTAAACTGATGATCGTTGTCGCGGTCGATGGCTCCATGAATCTCGTAATCTTCCTGCCCTTTCCGACTCGTGACCGTAGCTGTGCCATCAAACGCTCGTTTGTTGGTGCGGCTACGGCGTTTGCGCCGACCAGCTTTTGCCCAGCGTTCGTCGTCGGTTTCGGGCAGGTCGATCTGCACGGTCAGCGTTTTCTGAATACCGTCGGGGTCGCGGAATTGCCCTCGCCAACGGCCCACGAGCAACGGCTCGGAGGTGCTGTAGGCCCACGGGCGTTGGTAGCGGTCGAGGAACTTACCGCCGAAAAAGCTAACCCCCGTGAACGCCAGGCCTGCCACGATAAGTACAGCAAGGAAAACAAAACAACCTTTGGATTTCATGAGAGAATTGGGTTTGGTGATTTAAGGAGTACGTGCCATTGTCCATTCCATCTGGGTGGCATCTGTGTTACCAATGGGGTTACCTTTGATTACCCAGATAATGTCGTTGTCGGTATTGATTTCAAGAGACCCTTCCAGTTTATTGCCATAGACCGACTGCACATCTTTGTTCTCGATAAACATCGTCAGCGTGCCGGTTCCTACAGCCCCGTTTTTTAGCAGAAACGACCAGCGACCCAAGGGGGCACACGTGCCAAACGAACAGCTTTCCAATTTGCCATCCGCAAAGAATTTGTAGCCTATCGCCCCTTTTTTGGGCTTGAGCGTAATCTTGTCGCCCGGATCGTGGGTCACGAATTTCGTTACTTCCCAAAGGCCACCAACCATCAATTTGGTGTTGCTCCCAGGTTGGGGGTCGTCGGCTTTGTTGCCCCCGCAACCCGCTCCCGAGTTGCCAACGAAAACAGCTACTAACAAGCTGTAAATTAGTATCTTTTTCATACAGACAAAGGTGTTATGCTATTGAGTTTTTGTGGTGGTAAGAAACGGACGTTTTCCGAACCCCGCTCGCCCTCTGGCAAAGTCGTTGAACCAAAGCTGCGCTGATGGGTTGATGTTCACAACGCACCATCGACCAACAACCGTTTGAATCGACTAACGACGGGGTCAATTGAGGAAACGGTTGTTGTGTACGTACGTATGACTCACTTGTCAACCCCTGCTTGTTTTGCCTGCTACCTTACTCATTATCGACGACGAACCCCGCCTACGCCAACTACTCGCCCGCATTTTGCAATTGGAGGGCTACACGGTTCTGGAAGCCGACAATGCTAAGGCGGGCCTGAAAGTGCTTGAGCGCGAGGAGGTTCAAGTGGTGTTGAGCGACGTAAAACTGCCCGACAAAAACGGCATCGAGCTAACGGCCCAGATTAAGCAGCTTTATCCGGCCACCGAGATCATCGTGCTGACGGCCTACGGGACAATTCAGGATGGGGTTACGGCCATCAAAAATGGGGCCTTCGATTACATCACCAAAGGCGACGATAACGACCGGATTATTCCGCTCGTGAGCCGGGCCGTCGAAAAGGCCGAGTTGCAGTTTCGGGTGCGGCAACTGGAAGAGCAGGTTGGTAAACGATACAGTTTCGAGCGGATTATTGGCGGGTCGAAGCCGCTACAACAGGCCGTGGCATTGGCGCAAAAAGTGGCCGTAACCGACACCACTGTACTCCTGACGGGCGAAACTGGCACGGGTAAAGAGGTGTTCGCCCAAGCCATTCACTACGGCAGCCCGCGTCGGCAGGGGCCGTTTGTGGCTATCAATTGTGGTGCATTAAGTAAAGAGATTCTGGAAAGCGAACTCTTCGGCCACCGCGCGGGAGCCTTCACCGGGGCCACACGCGACCAGAAGGGCCTGTTTGCCGAAGCCAACAAAGGCACGATTTTCCTGGACGAGATTGGCGAGATGCCGCTCGATTTGCAGGCCAAACTCCTGCGCGTTCTTGAAACCCACGAGTTCCTGCGTGTGGGCGATACCAAACCCACCAAAGTCGACGTGCGCGTGGTAGCAGCCACCAACCGGGGCCTCGAAGCTGAAGCCAACGCGGGCAATTTCCGGCTCGATTTGTACTATCGACTATCGGTGTTTAGCATCGAGTTGCCGCCCCTACGCGAGCGGGTAGCCGATATTCCTGAGTTGGCCCTGTTTTTTGCGCAGCAGTCTGCCGCTAAGATGGGCAAACGCAACGTGCAATTGGGTACGGCCTTAGTGCAGAAACTCCAGCATCATCCCTGGAAAGGCAACATCCGCGAACTCAAAAACGTGATGGAACGAGCCGTTATCCTGGCCGACACCCGCGACGACGGACTCTTCGAGATAACTCCCGACACGCTGCCCTTCGACATGCAGGATGGCGTTGCTGCTGCCGACCCGAATGCTATTGTCGATCTGGCTACCCTCGAAAAAGGGCATATTCGGCGCGTGTTGCGCCACACTCAGGGCAACAAAACCGAAACCGCCCGACTGCTGGGTATTGGCCTGACAACGTTGTATCGGAAGATTCAGGAGTACGATTTGTGAACACGTTACACCCGCCGAAGCCGGATATACTCTGCGGGATTCACAATGAGTGGCACCTGCTCGGTTTCCACATTCTGCGTGTCCAGTCCGTAGGCTCGCTCATCGGGCAGGCTGATGCCTTTGAGGGCGAAATACCCATTCATAACAAACGTGTCGGTGGTGCCCAGATCGTTTTCGTACGACAGGAATCGGTTGATCACGATGAACCGGAAATCGCCAATGGAGTTGGTCTGTGCTTTTAGAGGCTGATACTTTGGTTTCAGCGTTACCTCGCCACAGCGTACCATCTCTTCTACCACCTTCCGAAACAGCAGATTGATGCGCGGCTGCACCCGGAAACCAAGCCGGAACGTGATCCGAATCACCTCTTCGGGTTCCAGGATATCGACCGAGTACTCAGTTGTGTACGGGTCGTCCATCAGGTCAACGTGGATCAGCCAGTACACGTCGGCGCGTTTGGGTTGCCCTTCCAGAATGGAGTCAATAATCTGTTCTTCAACCTGTTGGGGCTGGTCGGAAGCCGTGAGATACACCAGATTGGTGGCATATTTGGGTACGCTCTCGTCGTTGCTCAACTGCTTCAGCAGGGGTAGATGGGCGCGGAGACTAACAAAATTGGTCAGGCGACGCTTGATCCGGCTGCCGTAATACCAGACCATCATGACCGTGACCATGATGGCACCCAGCAACAGCGACACCCAGCCACCGTGCGTGAATTTGCGGAGATTCGCCACCAGAAAACTGCCTTCAATGAACAGGTAAAGGAACAGCAACGCTCCCACAATCAGCACGTTGACGTGTTTGGCGTACAGGTACATAGCCAGCAAAATGGTAGTCATCAGCATGGTCAGGTTCACCGACAAACCGAAGGCGGCTTCCATGTTTTTCGATTCGCGGAAGTACAGCACGACGCCAAAACAACCCGCCATCAGCAACCAGTTGAAAGCCGGAATATAAACCTGACCCCGCGCATCGGACGGGAAAATAATCCGCATTTTGGGCAGCAGCGTCAGCCGGAAGGCTTCGGAAACAAGGGTGAACGTGCCGCTAATCAGGGCCTGACTCGCGATGATGGTAGCCAGCGTGGCAATGCCGATGCTGGGCAATATGAACCAGTCGGGCACCAGCCCGAAAAACGACCCTGTTGTGCCCATCGGTTGCCCCACGTGATCGAGTAGCCAGGCTGCCTGCCCCAAATAGTTGATCATCAGGCATAGTTTCACGTAAATCCACGATACCTGCACGTTCCGGCGACCCACGTGGCCCATGTCCGAATACAAAGCCTCGGCCCCGGTCGAACACAGAAAAACGCCCCCCAACAGCCAGAAACCTTCGGGATAATTCACGATCATGTTGTAGGCATAGTAGGGGTTCAACGCCCGTACGACGCCCGGATTTTGCACGACCTGCGCAATGCCCAACACACCAATCATGGTAAACCAAATGCTCATGATTGGCCCAAACGCTTTGCCGAGTTTATCGGTGCCCACTTGTTGGACCGCAAACAGCACAAACAAAATAGCCAGCACAATCGGCACGGTGGGCAAATCGGGATAAAGCGGCAACAACCCCTCAATGGCCGACGAGACCGAGATGGGTGGCGTGATGATACTGTCGGCAATAAGAAAACTACCCCCTGCGATGGCCGGAAATAGCAGCCATTTGGCGTATCGCCGGATCAGCGCGTACAGCGAAAAGATGCCACCCTCGCCGTTGTTATCGGCCCGTAGAGTAATCAGTACGTACTTGAGTGTGGTCTGGAACGTGAGCGTCCAGAAAATAGCGGAGGCCCCGCCCAGGGCAAGGGCCTCGGTAATGGTCCGATCCTCAATAATAGCCCGATAGGTGTAGAGAGGTGAGGTTCCGATGTCGCCAAATACAATACCGATGGCTACCAGAAGACCAGCCGCCGACATTTTGTCGAGACTTGAGTGCACGTGTTTTTCCATAACAATGTCTATGCGGTGGCCGTAGCGAAAGCTGTGCCAATGGCCAATCAGGCTAATAAAGGGGCAATTAAAGGCAAATGCCTTTCAAAATGAAAAACAGACCCTTCCATTTTGAAAGGGTCTGTTTCGACGTCAAGATAACCAGCAAATAACACATTCTTCCTAAATGACTAACAACTAGTCGGTTAGAAACAACCCAACGCTTTTTCAATTGAGTTGGAACGCTTATTGGCATAAACCAATCAACTAGTAATCTACGCAACTCACGTATGGCAACCGTCCTGCTTCTGCTTTTGTCAGCACTTCTGTGCTTCGCTTTCTTTTACAAAACCATCGAATGGTTTGAGAAAATCTAATCATGCTCACACTCCTGTTAATCGTCTCGGTTCTGGTCTTTGCGTATATGCTCTACGTACTCATTAATCCAGAACGCTTTTAAATAATTGAGTGAATGAGTGATTGAGCGACCAAGCCCGCTCTCAGATTCACTCAATCACTCATTCACTCATTCACTCAATAAAAATGAATACTGAACTGCTCGGTGTTGTCGTAACCTACCTTCTAACCGTTTTGCTGGCTATCCCGCTGGGAAAACTCTATGCGAAGGTGTTCAAAGGGGAACGCAATGCCCTCGATTTTATGGCTCCCTTGGAGCGACTGCTGTATCGCGTAGGCGGCATTGACCCCAACCGCGATATGTCCTGGAAAGAAAACCTGGCGGCTCTTCTGACCATTAACGGCGTCTGGCTAGTGTATGCCTTCGTGTTGCTGCTCACGCAGGGAGGGTTGCCTCTGAACCCCGATGGCAACCCGTCGATGACGCCCGATTTGGCGTTCAACACGGCCATTAGCTTTCTGGTGAACTGCAACCTGCAACACTACTCCGGCGAATCGGGGCTGACGTATCTGACCCAGTTAGGGGTTATTACGTTTCTCCAGTTCGTATCGGCGGCAACGGGAATCGCGGCTCTGGTCCTGATTTTCCGGTCTTTTCTGTCGGAGGTTACCGACCGCTCGGGCAACTTTTACACCTTTTTCGTGAAGTCGATTACCCGGATTCTGTTGCCCGGTTCGCTCATCGTGGCCCTAATCCTGGCGTTCAATGGAACCCCTGCAAGCTTCGACGGGAAAGATCAATTCATCTCGATGCAAGGCGATACCGTGAACGTATCGCGGGGTCCGGCAGCGGGCATGATCGCCATTAAGCACCTCGGCACCAACGGGGGTGGCTGGTTCGGAGCTAACTCGGCCCACCCGCTCGAGAACCCGAATTACCTGACCAACATGGTCGAGATGATCGCACAGGTGCTAATTCCGGTGGCGATGATCTTCGCACTTGGGTTCTACATCCGCCGACGCAAGTTCGCCTGGGTGGTCTACGGGGTCATGACCATTGGCATGCTCATGTTGTTGATTCCGACCATCATGACCGAGGTTCATGGCAACCCGGCCATTGCCCAGTTGGGCGTGAGCCAGCCGACGGGCGCGATGGAAGGCAAAGAAGTACGCTTTGGGCCAACGGCCTCGGCCTATTGGAGTATCGTCACCACGATTATCTCGACCGGCTCGGTCAACTCCATGCACGATTCGTCGATGGCCCTGTCGGGCGCGATGGAACTGCTGGGCATGATGACCAACGCCTTCTATGGCGGTTGTGGTGTGGGTTTCCTGAACTACTACATTTTCCTGATTATCGCCGTGTTTATCTCGGGGCTGATGGTGGGCCGGACCCCGGAGTTTTTCGGGCGCAAGGTCGAAGCGCGGGAGATGAAAATTGCGTCGCTGATTGCGATTCTGCACCCGTTCCTGATTCTGGTCAGTACGGCGGTGGCGACCTATATTTTCAAGAATGGTGTCGGAAGCGACTGGGCCGTGGTTCCCGCTAACTGGCTCAATAACCCGGGTTTCCACGGCTTTTCGGAGATGCTGTACGAAAACACATCATCGGCGGCTAACAACGGATCGGGTTTTGAGGGTTTGGGCGATAACAACGTGTTCTGGAACGTCTCAACGGGCTTGTTGCTCATTCTGGGCCGGTTCCTGCCGATCATCGGCCCGCTGGCTATCGCCGGTTTGATGACCCAGAAGAAGTTTGTGCCGGAGAGCGCGGGTACGCTGCCCACCGACAACGCAACGTTTGGTCTGATGACCTTCGCTGTGATCTGGATTATTGCCGCCCTGTCGTTCTTCCCGGCCCTCGCGCTGGGTCCGCTGGCGGAGTATTTCAGTCTGAACCGCTGATTTAGGTGATTAATTTGATTTCGCTGATGGGCGAGTTCGGTCTGCCTATTATCTCGATAACCGTTTTGATTCTAAGCTAATTGGGTAGCGATATGGGCCAGAACTTTTTCCAGCGTCATCGGCTCCGAAGGGAGTACGTTTTCTTCGGAACCGATGTGCTGATGGTGGGGGGAGGTTTCGAAAGGAACGGGATGAGCATTATCCCAGCGGTGGATGATTTGATGATCGACTGTTTGCCAGTGATACGAATAGTTTATCAGTTCGCTGCCGAGAATATAATTTTCTCTAATGAACAACACCGATTGGTCCGGGAACGTGATGCGACCGCTGTACTGAATGGCAGTTGACGTAATGATGGGTATGAGCGGAATGGAAGCAAGAATCAAATGCTCGAAAGGCTTTAGATCATGCTTCATTGCGTGAGTTGCGCTAGTCGTTTTTCGATTGCTCTCATTTCGTACATCTCAACACGCCAATCCATGCTGTCAAGCTCCCGCTCATATTGACCAACCTGAGTCAACTGATCGAAACACAAATGGAATTCCATATAGCTCATCCCGTATTTTTTTTC
Organism: Cytophagales bacterium; assembly: GCA_004292855.1. Lineage (GTDB taxonomy): Bacteria > Bacteroidota > Bacteroidia > Cytophagales > Spirosomataceae > Rudanella. The sequence goes on along the minus strand of RDXN01000030.1, from coordinate 220,626 downwards.
AAATACTTCGATGCGCTCATTGCAGACCTTGAGTTCCTGTAACAGTTCCTCCTGGGCTTTCCGAATGGCATATTCAGTACTCGATTTAAAGCCCATTTCGTGAAAAATGCTCTCGATGGAATGTTGTTCAACCGTCATAACAAATTCATTTTTTCAAAGATAACAAAAATGGCAAAGCAATCTTCCCCGGCTCTATTCCAGAGCGAACTGGTCGGGACAGCCATAAAAGAGTCGTTTGTAAAGCTCAATCCGGCCATTCTGGTGAAGAATCCGGTCATGTTCACCGTCGAGATTGGCACCGTGATTATGCTGATCGTGACGGTCTACATTGCCCTGTCGGGCGATACCACGCAGGGCACGCTCGGCTACAACCTGGTCATAACGGCCATCCTGCTGCTGACCTTGCTGTTTGCCAACTTCGCCGAGGCCATTGCCGAAGCGCGGGGCAAAGCACAGGCTGAATCGCTACGGAAAACCCGACAGGAAACACCGGCAAAAAAAGTAAGCAGTTTTCAGTCTTCAGTGGGCAGAAATGAATATGAAATAGTCAGTTCGGCGCAACTCAAAAAGGGCGACGTGTTCCTTTGTGAGCCGGGCGACATTATCCCGTCTGATGGCGAGATTATTGAGGGGCTTGCCACCATCGACGAGTCGGCGATCACGGGCGAGTCGGCCCCGGTGATTCGCGAAGCGGGCGGTGACAAATCGTCGGTAACGGGGGGTACGAAAGTCTTGTCTGACAAGATTAAGGTGGTGGTGACGACCCAACCGGGCGAGTCGTTTCTCGACAAAATGATCGCGCTCGTCGAAGGGGCATCGCGGCAAAAAACACCGAACGAGATTGCACTGACTATTCTGTTGGCCGGTTTCACGCTGGTGTTCATCATTGTATGCGTCACCCTGCAACCCTTTGCTGAGTACGCCAACACCCCCATTACGATTGCCGCTCTGATCTCGCTGTTCGTGTGTCTGATTCCGACCACAATTGGCGGCTTGTTGTCGGCCATCGGGATTGCGGGTATGGATCGGGCATTACGCGCCAACGTGATTGCCAAGTCGGGCCGGGCGGTGGAAACGGCGGGCGACATCGACACGCTGCTTTTGGACAAAACGGGCACGATCACGATTGGCAACCGCAAGGCCACCAACTTTTACCCGGCTCCAGGCGTGTCGCAGGCCGACATGGTACGGGCTTCGGCCCTGAGTTCATTGGCCGACGAAACGCCCGAAGGCAAGTCGATTGTGGAACTGGCCGGGCCGGACGTAACGCGTACCCTGAATACAACCGGGGCAACGCTCATCAAATTCACGGCAGAAACCCGTTCGTCGGGCATCGACATGGCGGGGCAGCGCATCCGCAAAGGAGCCGTTGATTCAATTCGGACGATTGTGGAGCGGGCCGGAAACAGCTTCCCGAAAGAAACCGACGCAAAAGCCAAAGAGATCGCTGGTAACGGGGGCACTCCGTTGGTAGTAACTGAAAACGAGCGCGTTATGGGCGTGGTGGAGTTGCAGGACATTATCAAACCCGGCATCGCCGAACGTTTCGACCGCTTGCGGAAAATGGGTGTCAAAACGGTGATGGTCACAGGCGACAACCCCTTGACGGCCAAGTTTATTGCTGAGAAAGCGGGCGTTGACGATTTCATTGCCGAAGCCAAGCCCGAAGACAAAATGCAGTACATTCGCAATGAGCAAACGGGCGGTAAGCTCGTAGCCATGATGGGCGACGGCACTAACGACGCCCCCGCCCTGGCCCAGGCCGACGTGGGGGTGGCGATGAACTCTGGCACGCAGGCCGCCAAAGAAGCGGGCAACATGGTCGATCTCGACAACGACCCCACCAAACTGATTGAGGTGGTCGAGATTGGTAAGCAGTTGTTGATCACGCGGGGAACCCTCACCACGTTCAGCATTGCCAACGACGTGGCCAAGTATTTCGCTATCGTCCCGGCCCTGTTCGTAGCCAGTATTCCGGCCCTGCAACGGATCAACATCATGAATCTGAACTCGCCCGAATCGGCGATTCTGTCGGCGGTGATTTTCAACGCGATCATCATCCCGATGCTAATTCCGCTGGCTCTGCGTGGGGTCGAATACAAGCCCATAGGGGCCTCGGCCTTGCTCCGCCGAAACTTGTTTATTTATGGCTTTGGTGGTCTGGTAGCCCCGTTTGTGGGGATAAAACTGATTGATTTGGTAGTCGGGTTGTTTGTTTAAAAAGACGTCAGACCCTAGATATTGGACGTTGGGTTTTTTGTCCAATATCCAGGGTCTGACATCCAAAATCCCAAAAATGAAACATCACATTTCTCCGGCGATTCGACTGACAATCGCCCTTCTGATATTAACCGCCGTTATTTATCCGCTCGTGGTGGCGGGTATCGCCAAGCTCGCGCCGGGCGGTGGCGCAGGCGAAACCGTTTCCGTAAATGGTAAGGTAGTTGGGTACGCCAACATCGGGCAGAAGTTCACGGAAGACCGCTATTTCAACTCGCGGCCCTCGGCAGTGGAGTACAACGCGGCTGGGTCGGCGGGGTCCAACAAAGGCCCATCCAACCCCGACTACCTGAAGCAGGTACAGGCGCGTATCGACACGTTTCTGGTGCATAATCCCGGCGTGCAGAAATCCGAGATTCCTGCCGAACTTGTCACGGCATCCGGCTCTGGCCTGGACCCTGATCTCTCGCCCGCAGCGGCCAAAATTCAGATGGCACGGATCGCCAGGGTGCGCGGCATCCCCGCCGAACGATTGGACCAACTGGTTGACGAGCATACTAAAGCACCTCTGTTGGGTCTGTTTGGCCCTGAGACCGTTAATGTATTGAAATTGAATGTCGCTCTGGACGCAATGAAATAGTTTTTGTCATCCCGAGGCACGAGGGATCTATTCCATAAATGCTCAACTTGAGCGTTTGCTAACTAGATCCCTCGTGCCTCGGGATGACAAAAAAACATCAACAAAACCACAAAAATGAAATCCATTTTAACCACTGCCTCTTTACTGGCAGTAACTTTAAATACGTTTGCGCAGGTATCTGACACCACTCGCTTTGATTTTATTGACTCAGTAAGGGGTGTTCCCATCACGCCTACCACCTCAGGCTTTACCCTGACTGGCTATGTAGAAGCGTATTATACCCACGACTTTACGGCTCCCAAAACTAATCAGGAGCGGCCCGGATTTTTGTATAATCACAAGCGCAACCGGGAAGTAAACGTAAATCTCGCGTTTCTGAAAGGGGCTTATGTGGGGGAGCGAGTTCGGGGGAACCTGGCCATTCAGGTGGGCAACTACGCCCAATATAACTATGCCTCCGAGCAGGATTTGGTCAAGAATATTTTTGAAGCCAACGCGGGTGTGAAACTCTCGAAGAATACCGATCTGTGGCTCGACGCGGGCATTTTTACCTCGCATATCGGCTTTGAAAGTGCCATCTCGAAAGATTGCTGGACACTCACACGCAGCATTCTGGCCGAAAACTCGCCCTACTACCTGTCGGGGGCGAAGCTGACCTACAACACAAGCAACGGTAAATGGACGGTGCTGGGCATGGTGACGAACGGCTGGCAACGGGTGAAGAAACTCGATGGTTACAGCGGCCCATCGTTCACCACGCAGGTGCAGTATCGCCCCTCGTCGAACCTGACGCTCAACTGGAGCAGCTTCATTGGGGCCGACCGCCCGGATTCGCTGCAACAAGGTCGGTTTTTCAATAACTTCTATGCCATCGTTAACCCGCAGGGTAGGTTTGGCGTGATCCTGGGCTTCGATGTTGGTAGCGACCGTAAGCCGGTTGTGCGGGCTGGTTCTGACCAACGGGTCGATGGGGGTGGCAACTATGTTTGGTATTCGCCCGTGGTGATTGCCCGCTACAAAACATCCGACAAAAGCTACATCAACGGTCGGGTAGAGTATTACGACGACAAACGGGCTGTCATTATTGCGGCCGGCGTTCCGGGTATTCCCGGTTTTCAAACAACAGGCTACTCGCTCGGTTATGACTACGCTGTTTTGCCGAACGCGCTGTTCCGCGTCGAAGGAAAAGTCTACAATAGCAAAGAGCCAATTTTTGAAGCTAAGAATGGGTTGAGCCGGACCAATACAAGCCTGACAACGAGTTTGGCCATTTCGTTTTAAAGAATTTAAGACACGTAGATACTCGGAGTTTTTTGTCATCCCGACACAGGAGGGATCTAATTGGAATAGCTAAGGTTGACTATGCCAGACGTAGATCCCTCCTGCGTCGGGATGACAAAAAACTCCGAGTATCTACGTGTCCAAAAACCATGACACCCAACGACCAGAACCGCACCGGCGGACCGGCCGAACGTTTTTTGACCCTCATCCGCGAATCAAGGCGGGGGAAGTTCAAGATTTATATCGGCATGAGCGCGGGCGTTGGCAAGTCATACCGGATGTTGCAGGAGGCTCACAGCCTATTGAAAAACGGGGTTGATGTAAAAATTGGGTTTATTGAAACCCACCGCCGGGTTGAGACCGAGGCTCTGGTGGCGGGTTTGCCCCATATTCCCCGGCGCAAACTGTTTTACAAAGGCCGCGAACTGGAGGAAATGGACTTACAGGCCATTGTGAACGCCCACCCCGAACTGGTCATTGTTGACGAACTGGCCCATACGAATATTCCCGGTTCCAAAAACGAGAAACGCTGGCAGGACGTGCTGGAGATTCTGGACGCGGGTATCAACGTCATTTCGGCGGTCAATATCCAGCATATTGAGAGCCTCTACGACGAGGTAAAAAGCATTACGGGCATAGACGTCACCGAACGTGTACCCGACCGGGTGCTCCAACTTGCCGACGAAGTAGTGAATATCGACCTCACCGCCGACGAGCTGATTGCCCGCCTGCGCGAAGGTAAAATTTACGACCCGGCCAAAGTGCAAACCGCACTGGCTAACTTTTTTCAGGCCGACAAGATTCTGCAATTGAGAGAGTTAGCTCTCAAGGAGGTGGCCGGGCAGGTAGAACGAAAAGTAGACCTGACGCTGCCGCCAACGGGTGCGTTCAAACATGAGCGGTTTATGGCGGCCATCAGCACCAACCACGAAGTGGCTAAGCGCGTGATTCGGAAAACGGCCCGGCTGGCGAGCTATTACAACTCGCGCTGGTACGTGTTGTACGTGCAAACCCCCGCCGAAAGCCCCGACCGGATCAAACTTGATGTGCAACGGCACCTGATCAACAATTTTAAACTGGCTACCGAGTTGGGGGCCGAGGTTATTCAGGCCAAAGGCCAAAACGTGGTCGCGTGTATGCTGGAAGAGGTTACCAACCGGAAAGTGACCACCGTCTGTATGGGGAAACCCCATTTCAGTTTGGCGCAGATCATTTTGCGGACATTCGCGTTTAATCAATTGCTCAACAGCCTGTCGGAGTCCGACGTTGATCTTATTATTTTGTCGTGACTATAAAATCCAAAATATCATCGGCCCTGACGTTCCTGTTCTGCATCATTCTGTTGCTGGGCGGATTGGCAGCTTTCTATCTGAACCGGCTCTCCAACGACTCACAGGCCATACTGGAGGACAATTACATCTCGCTCGAATACACCAGCCATATGCAACGCGACCTGGCCGAAATCACCCGGCAACGCGATGCCGACGCGTTGACCGACTTCGACGAGAATCTGAAAAAACAGGAGAAAAACGTAACGGAAATAGGCGAGGGAGAAGCAACTAGTACCCTTCGGCGCGAGTTTGACCGGTTCCGGCAGGGGGCAACCGATTCAACCACCACGCGACGCATTCAGGAGGCCTTGTTCCGGCTCGACGATATTAACCGTCAGGCCATTATTCGCAAAAACGAAGTGGCCAAACAAACCGCCAAAGACGCGCTGCTGTGGCTGGCCGTTGTCGGGACGCTTTGCTTCCTGATTGTGCTGTCGTTCACGGTGAATTTCCCCGGCTACATCGCCAATCCCATTCGCGAGCTTACACGGGGTATCAAGCAGGTCACGAGCCGCAACTTCGAGGAGCGGTTAACCTTCCGATCCAACGACGAATTTGGCGAACTATCGCGCTCGTTCAACCGGATGGCCGAGAAACTGGACGAGTATGAACACTCCAATCTGGCCCGGATTCTGTTCGAGAAAAAACGCATCGACACGCTTATTCAGGCCATGTCCGACGGTATTATCGGGTTGGATCAGAACCGGTATATTCTATTTGTAAACCCTGTTGCCAGCCGGTTGCTGGGCCTGAACGAGGCCGATTTATTAGGCAAATACGCCCCCGACGTGGCCCTTACCAACGACCTCATGCGTACGCTCATGCAGGAGAGCAACGCGCCTGCCAACGAGCCAACCATTCTGAAAATTTACGATGCCGACGCCGGTGGCTCCGGCAAAGAAAACTACTACACCCGGCAGGTGCAGCCCGTCGATATTGTCCGCACCGGCGACGAGCAACCGGTGCGGGCGGGCTACGTGATTGTGTTGAAAAACATTACCCCCTTTAAAGAACTTGATCTGGCTAAAACCAACTTCATCGCAACGGTTTCGCACGAATTGAAAACGCCCATTGCGAGCATCAAAATGAGTCTCAAATTGCTCGATGATGCCCGGATTGGCCAACTCAACGACGAGCAGCGCGACCTGATCGCCCACGTTCGCGACGATGCCGACCGACTCCTGAACATCACCGGCGAACTGCTCAACATGGCGCAGGTGGAATCGGGACAGATTCAGTTGAACGTGCAGGCAGTGGCCCCGGCCGAGATTGTCAATTACGCCGTAAACGCGCTCTCAGTGGCCGCCAACGAGCGCAACATCCGCTTACAACTAAACGTGCCCGCCGACCTGCCCGCCATCAAAGCCGACCCCGACAAGGCATCGTGGGTGTTGGTCAACTTCCTGTCGAACGCCGTCCGGCACAGCCCCGATGATAGCTTCATTGAGGTATCGGCCACACGGCAGACTAGTTACGTCGAGTTTCGGGTGCGCGACCACGGCGCAGGCATACGCCCCGAACACCGCGACCGGGTGTTCGACCGGTATTTTCGGGCACCCGGCAACAACGGTCAGATGAGCGGCACAGGTTTGGGGCTTGCAATTTCGAAAGAATTCATCTCAGCCATGAATGGGCAGGTCGGCCTCGACACGAGTGTGACCGATGGGGCCGCGTTCTGGTTTCAGTTGCCTTGCACGCCAACGGATTCATAATCAACGAAGAGTTTGGGCGGACGACACAGTTTGTGTTATCTTTGGTTGCTCACTGTCTGGTAAGGCAATGCCCTCTTCTACGTATTCCTGCGTTATTGTCGACGACAACGAGATTGACCGACTCACGGCCCTGGCTCACGCCCGGCAATACCCGTTGCTCAACATTGCGGGGGTGTTCGAGTCGGCTACCGAAGCGTTACTGATGCTTCAAAACAACCCGGTTGATGTGCTGTTCCTCGACGTTGATATGCCCGACCTGAGCGGGTTGGAACTGCGGGCGAATCTGATGCAGGTGCCGGTTTGTGTGTTCGTCACGGCGTATCCCGACTATGCCGCTGAGAGTTTCGCCGTCGATGCGTTCGATTACTTGGTAAAACCCCTCCGGCGCGACCGCTTTGCGCACACGATGGTCCGCATCGAGTCTTTTTTTGAGCTAACCCGTAAAGCGCAACTCTTCGACCTGAGTCTCGGTGCCGACACCGTGTTCATCAAAGACGGCCACAAACAGGTCAAGTTAAATCTGCACGAGATCGTTTATCTGGAAGGGTTGAAAGATTACACGCGGCTCGTTACGACCACGCATCAATACACGGTGCTGTCTTCTATCGGTAACTTGTTGCAAAGCAAGCCATTTCAGTCGTTCCTGCGGGTTCACCGAAGCTACGCTGTTGGGCGGCACCACATCGATCAAATTAGTGCGCAACAGGTGCAGCTTGGGCCATTTATGTTGCCGGTAGGGCGGAGTTATAAGGCTACACTGGCCCAGATTGAGACGAAAACAGGTTGATTTTATGACCCGAACGCTCCTTCTACTGCTCCTGATTTCTGGACCTGCCCTGGCCCAAAAGCAGGGTCGCGCCCTGATCGACTCGCTCGTGGCGGAGCTTCCCAAAGCAGCCAACGACACCGCCAAAGGGCGACTGTATAGAGTGATAGCCGAAGAGTGGTTCTATTCCGATATTAATCAGGCGTTGCACTACAGCCGATTGGGTTTGGCCCACACAACCCGCATGAAATGGCCACGTGGCATTGGCGTTTTCAACAGCTACGTTGGTCGGGCTTACAGCGACAAAGGCAATTATGACTCGTGCCGGCATTATTTTAAAAAGGCCATAGCGATCTACAAACCGCTGGACGACACCTGGAACCTCGCCAGTACGACCAACAACCTCGGGGTGGCCGAACAGAATATCCGCTCCGATTACCCGGCAGCTACCCGCTACTATTTTGAAGGCCTGAAACAAGCCGAAAAAACAGGCGACAACTACCTCATTGGCCTTTGTCTGGACAATATTTCGGAGATATACCGGATTCAGAAAAACATCCCCAAAGCCCTGCAATTCGGCCAACGAGCGTTAACCCTGCGGCAACAACAACGCAACCCCGATATAAACGCCCAACGCGAATTAGGCAGCTCGCTTTCCAGCATGGGGGCCTTGTATACGCAGATGGAAGACTGGCCCAGGGCCAGGCAATACAGTTTGCGGGCGTTGACCATACACGAGAAAATAGACAACAAAGACGGGCTGGCTAAAACGTATAGCAACCTGTCGATGGCAACGCAGCGCGACTACGCCAAAAAGATCGACTATGCATTACGCGCTAAACGCCTGTGGGACGACATTAACCCCCGCCACCTCACAGCCGTGAACAACTTGGCCAACCTCGGCGTAGCTTATTTTGACCTCGTTCGCTATCCCGGTGTCCACAACAGCATGATTCAACCCACCGACCGCACCGCCCGGCTGCAGCTAGCCCAACAATACCTGACCGAAGCCATCCGGCTTAACACCGACAAAGGCGAAGTAGGTGATCAGGCCCATTTCCGGGGTGTTTTGGCCGAGTTGCAAGCCGAAATGGGTGATTACAAAAGGGCGTACGAGAACTTCCGGGCCTATCAGGACGCTCAGGACTCGCTGTACTCGCAGGAGAGCAAGAACAAAATTGCCGGTTTAGAAGGAAAACGCGAGATCGAACTCCGTGATAAACAACTGGAGATCAACCGGCTCACCATTGCGGCCCAACAACGACAACAACTAGTCATGCTGGGCGGATTGGGGCTGTTATTGGTGATTGGCGGGCTACTTTACTGGCAGAATCGTACCCGCAAACGCATCAACACCACCCTGCTCCGGCTCAACGGCGAACTCGACGAGGCCAACCGCGTGAAGGCCCGCTTCTTTGCTATTTTGAGCCACGACCTGCGCGGCCCCGTTGCCAACCTGATTAGTTTTTTGCACCTCCGGCGCGAAAGCCCCGACCTGCTCCCACCCGATCAGGCAACCCGACACGAACAAACCGTTACGGAAGCCGCCGAGGGCCTGCTCGACACGATGGAATCAATGTTGTTGTGGAGCAAGGGGCAGATGCAGCAGTTTAAGCCCGACGTGAAGCAGATTCCGGTGGCCGAGTTGTTTAGCTACCTGCAACGGTTTTTCGCGGGTGTTCCCGACGTGCAACTCCATTTCGACACCCCCGACGGTTTGCAGGTAGCCACCGACGAAGACTATCTCCGCACGATTATGCAAAACCTGACCAGCAACGCCATCAATGCCCTCAAACAAACGCCCGGTCCGGCCCGAATCCACTGGCAGGCTCACCCCGAAAACGGGCAGATCGTACTGTCTATCACCGACAATGGCCCCGGTCTCTCGCAGACTCAGCTAAACACGCTCTACAACGACGATGCGGCCATCGGCGGCAAGAGCGGCCTGGGTCTGCACCTTATCCGCGATCTGGCCCGCGCCATTGCCTGCCAAATCAGTGTACAGTCCAGGCAGGGGCAAGGAACCGAGTTCCGGTTGGCATTTTCATAACTTCTTCAGGTACTCAATCAACACTTTCCGAATATCGGCTCGGTAGTCGCCTGGTGGCGGGCTGACGGTTGTTTTCACGCCCCCGTTGGCGGGGGTCAGGTAACTCATGCCGAACTCTTTGCCCGTCATCAGGAAATTGGTAATGGCCACTTCATAGTCGCGGTCGGTTTGGAGGGGCTTCCCGCCAACAAGCCATTGTCTTTTTTCGGGGGCGTAGGTCGCTCCGTCTAGTTGCAGATAGCCACCCCGACCCACGTTTAGTCGTCCGGCTTCGAGGAGTTGGTTCAGGAGTCGCCCGGTCATCGCCACCCGCTCAATCCCCCCACCGAAGGGCAACATCCTGACAACGTCGTATTGGGTAATATTGCCCTCTAATACATCATCAATCCGAATCGACCCACCGTTGAACAGGGCCACGTCGGCGGTGGGGTAAGCCGCGTGCATGGCCTTCGCAATGGCGTCGGTCATGCGCGTGGGGTGGCTGCGTACGGCGGCTTCGTGCCCGTCCCACAACTCCTTGATCGTAGCAACGATCTCGTTCGGATTAAAGCCGAGTTGGGCAAAACTGGCGTCGGCAATGCGTTGCCAGCGGGCCACAGCGGCCTGGGTCAGGCTATCGTCAGGAGTGGTGAGGTCGATAGTTTTTAACTCCGAGGCCACAGTCAGTTGCTTGTTGGCGTCGAACGTCAGGCGGTGAATGTAGGCCGTTCGGGCGTTGGCGTCGGCTTTGGCAATGACCACGTTACCCACGCGTTCGAGCATATGGTCGTGGTCGTGCCCGCCCATGATGAGCGCGAGATCCGGCACGGCAGTGGCCAACCGGCGGTCGTCGGCAATAGTAATGTGGGTGAGGGCAATAACGGCATCGCACTGGGGCCGGAGCCGGTCAAACTCGGCTTTAGCCGCGTCGATGGGGTCCGTAATCTGCACATAGGGCTTGTTAACAGGGATCGTCACGGCCAACACGCCGATTTTGCCACCGGGCGTGTCGAGAATTACCGACGTCGGGAACGCCTGCCGTTGACCATTAACCACCTTCGCAAACGGCACAAACTGGGTGCCCTGTTTCTGGCGGGCATTGGCTACGAACCACTCAAACCTCGATTCGTTGATTCGCTCCTGCAAATTGACCGGCTCGGCATCGTCCAAATCAAATTCGTGGTTACCAAACGTAGCGTATTGAACCCCGGCCACGTTCATCACCTCCACCATTTGCTTACCCCGGATCGTTTTGCCCTCGTTCCTGAGCGTGCCAATCACCGACGGACTCAGGAAATCGCCCGCGTGAAAAAACCAGGTGTTAGGGTTCTGTTTTTTGAGTTGTTTGTACAGCGTCGCCACCCGCGCCATGCCTCCCACCCGACCGTTTTCGAGCGGAGCAATCTCATATACGTCATTAATATGCAACAACGTAACGGGCTGATTAACTGCGGACACAGCCACCATGACCGGAACCGGCTGGCTGGTAGTTTGGGCTGTTGGCGCAATCGTTCGGCAACCGAACAGAAGGGCAAGTGGTAGAAAGAGGAAGCGGGGGGTCATGGGAGTTCGGTTTAGATAACGAAGCCACGAAACTACAAAGTAAATGGCCCTCCTTCTTACATGAAACAAAGTGACACGATTCACATTCCATAATTGGACAACACGTACAGCCCTGTCGGGGCGTCATGTCAATAGCAAATAAATCGAATGCAACGCGGAAAGCCCCATCGGGGCGATATGTTCAGGGATACCCTTTCTGACATATCGCCCCGATGGGGCTTTTCCCAAATGCGTCCATGTCGTTTCTATTGACATGTCGCCCTTATGGGGCTAAAAACAAACTTACTTAAAACTGCTGCGTCCGTGAGAAGAAGAAACTGCCTTCAATCTGGGCGTTCTCGTCGGAGTCCGAGCCGTGAATGGCGTTGGCCTCAATCGAGGTTGCATACAGCTTGCGGATCGTGCCCTCCTCGGCGTTAGCGGGGTTGGTGGCTCCGATCAACTTGCGAAAATCAGCAACGGCGTTGTCTTTCTCCAGGATCATCGGCACAATCGCACCCGACGACATGTAGGCACACAGGTCGTTGTAGAACGGACGCTCAGCGTGAACCTCGTAAAACTGGCCCGCCCGCTCGCTCGTCATCTGCGTTTTTGTCATTGCGACGATGCGGAACCCGGCTTCTTCAATTAGTTTGATGATAGCACCTGTATTCCCGGCCTCCACGGCATCGGGCTTAATCATGGTGAATGTGCGATTCGTTGTCATTGAGTTGTTGACCTAACTAAAATTTTCCGCAAAGGTAGCTATCGTTTTCGTACTTTTGTGGCTTGATTTTTCGGCACGTGATGCCGGTCACTGATGCAAGACCTGAATGCCATTGGCGAGTTGCTGCGGCAACCGCAAACAATTCTGATTACAACCCATCAAAACCCCGACGCCGACGCGATGGGGTCGTCGCTGGGATTGGCCGCGTACCTCAAAAAACGCGGGCATCGCGTAACAGTCGTTACCCCGACCGAGTATCCTCAAAATCTGCACTGGCTGGCTGGAAACAGCGACGTGATTGCCTTCGAGGAAAAGGTTCGCCCAACGGTGCTGCAACTGATGAGCGAGGCCGACCTGATTTTCTGCCTTGATTTCTCGACCCTCGACCGCATCCGCGAGCTTGGCCCGATGGTTCGGCAGGCCCGCGCCCGCAAAATCCTGATCGACCACCACCTCGAGCCCGAAGCGTTTGCTGACCTGGGTCTTTGGGACCCCACAGCAGCCGCTACGGCCCAGTTGGTTTTCCGGTTGATCGTCCAGCTAGGCGACCAAGCCCTTGTCGACGTGCCGATGGCCGAGTGCTTATACGCGGGTCTGATGACAGACACCGGCTCGTTCCGGCACGGCAACACCACTGGCGATGTTCACCGGATGGCCGCCGAACTCCTCGATCTGCACATCGACGTAAGCAGCATTCACCGGCGCATTTTCGACAACACTACGCTCGACAAGCTCCGCATGTTGGGTTATGTGCTGAACGAGAAGCTGGTTGTGCTGCCCGAATACAAGTTCGCCTACATTACTCTCTCTGCCGACGAATTGAAGCGGTTTCGCTCCAAAACCGGCGACACCGAAGGACTGGTCAACTACGCGCTCTCGGTCGATGGCGTCGTGATGGCGGCTATCCTGATCGACCGGGGCGAGGAAATTCGTATGTCGTTTCGGTCGGTGGGTGAGTTTTCGGTACGCGAGTTGGCAAGCACTCATTTCAACGGGGGCGGGCATCGTAACGCTGCCGGGGGGCGTTCGCGGCTCTCGCTTCAGGAAACCGAAGATTGGCTTTTGAGTATCATTCCCCGTTACCAGCATCAGTTGCTCGAAACGGTTTAATCAGTATACATTAACTATAACTCCAATGCGTTTAAACCATTTGGCAACAGCCGCGCTGCTAATAGCCACCGTAGCCGCCTGCGGACGTAACCGCGTCGAGGTCAGCGAGACTGGCCTGAAATACCAACTCCACGACGACAACGAAGAGAGTCGTAAGGCCAAAGTAGGCGATATCATGACGGTTCAGCTTCTGCTGAAAAACGCCAAAGATTCGGTTCTGCGCGACACGCACAAGGAGCCAACGCCCCTCAAGTTGATGTTGCAGGTGCCACCCTTCAAAGGTTCGTTTGAGGAAGGTCTGGCGATGCTCTCGAAAGGCGACAGCGCCACGTTCTTCGTTAGTGCCGACTCCCTGTTTGGTAAAGCCATGCAGCAAATGCCTCCGGGCGTGACCAAAGGCTCCGACATTACCTTCAACGTGAAGGTTTTGGAAGTGCAGAATGAAGAAGAGTACCGCAAGGCCGAAACCGCATCGGCAGCAAAGCAAAAAGGCGTCGATGAGAAAATCATTGCCGATTATCTGGCCAAAAACAGTCTGACTGGCAAGGCACAGAAAACGGAGCAGGGCACTTACTACGTAATCACACAACCCGGTACGGGTGGCTCACCCAATCGGGGCGACATTGTGAAGGTTGACTATACAGGCAAACTGCTCAACGGCAAAACCTTTGACTCGTCGGTGGGTAAAGCCCCTATTGAGTTGCCTATTGGCGTGGGTCAGGTAATTCCCGGCTGGGACGATGCCATCCTGAAACTGAAAAAAGGCGAGAAAGCCACGCTCATCATCCCCTCAACAATGGCGTATGGCGCACAGGGTTCACCCCCGGTTATCCCGGCCAACTCAGTGCTGCTGTTCGATGTAACGCTGATCGAATTCCGTAAGAACCCACAGGGTGGTGGTCAGCCCGGCATGCCGCAAATGCCGCAGCAAGGGCGGTAGTTTGTCTGGTCTGGTCCCGTAGGAACCCGATAGTTTTTTGTCATTCCGAGGAACGAGGAATCTGGATTGCTTAAAGTCAAGTTGATCGTTAGCAGACTAGATTCCTCGTTCCTCGGAATGACAAAAAACCATCCAGCAGACATTCCCCAAAAGTACGACCTACTCCCCCCAACACCCCCCTTTAGGAATTATTAACATCCCACCGAAACGCAATTTGCGTTCCCAAACGTTATGAGTTAAGCCACATCTGGCGTAAACGAATTGGAATACTATGAACCGAGTTTCTTTTTTGAACGCCTTGCTCATTGGCGGATTGACCCTCACAGGTCTGGCTAGCTGTACGCAACCCGGCGAAGCCCTCCGTGATCGTCAACGGCGCGAGAACGACGCCGAAATTGCGCAGTACATTGCGACGAACAACCTCACAGGCCGGGCGCAGACCACTGAGGCTGGCACCTATTACATTGTCACGACTTCGCTGCCATCGGCGCAAACTGCCGCTGCTGGGGATGAGATTCAGTACCACTACGTAGCCCGCCGGTTCGATGGTCTGATCGTCGACAGTACAGACATTGCCGCCAACCTGCCCCGGTCATTTACGCGGGGATTCTTTAGTCAGAATATTGTCACGGCCGGTATTTACGATGGTATCGTTAACTCCGGCCCCATACGGTCGGGGATTGAGCGCGTAGGTATGCGCGAGGGCGAGAAAGCCACGTTGCTGGTTCCGTCGTATTTAGATGGTGGTCGCGTTGGGTCGCTGTTGTTGCCGCAGTTTTCGCCGGTTCGCTACGATATAACGGTGGCAAAAGTGCGGACGGAAGAGAAGCAGATTGACGATTTTATTGCTCTCAATAAGTACACGGTAACAACCAAAACTACTGAAGGTGTACGTATCGTAAAAACCTTGGCCCGACCCGATTCAGCGCAGGTTAAAGTTGGGCAAACGGCTAATGTTCGGTATACAGGCAAGCTACTAAATGGCCGCACATTTGACTTGAACACGACAACTGGCTTTGATTACAAAGTTGGCGAACAACAGTCTGTTATTGGTGCCTGGAAGATCGCTGTTCCTTTGGCGCGAGTCGGCGAAAAATTCTTTCTGATTACGCCATCATCTCAGGCATACGGGCAAGCAGGAGATGCGGGAAGCCAAACTTATAAAGTACCAATTCCCCCTTTCGCACCATTGTTCTTTGAAATGGAAATAGTCAGTTCCAAATAAAGATTTTTTCTCAATACTTGCCGTTCGTCTTTCCGTCGAACGGCTTTTTTTTGTGCTATGAACAAACTCTGCTTTGCCACCAACAACGCTCACAAGATTGAGGAGGTAGCCTTCGCCCTCGACGGAGCGTTTGAACTCCTCAGTCTCGCCGAGATCGGCTGCACCGACGAACTGCCTGAGACAACGGGCACCATCCCCGGCAACTCCCGCCAAAAGGCCCGCTACGTGTTCGACCATTTCCAGATCGACTGCTTCGCCGACGATTCGGGCCTGGAAGTCGATGCCCTCAACGGCGAACCGGGCGTGGACACGGCTTTTTATTCGGGAAGCCGCGACCACGCCAAAAACATCGCGTTCCTGCTGCAAAAACTAGCTGGGATCACCAACCGCACAGCGCGGTTTCGTTCGGTCATCACGCTCGTTCAAAACGGGCAGGAGTATCAGTTTGAGGGGGTTGTGGAAGGGCGCATCGCCACCGAATCGCATGGCACGGGTGGTTTCGGCTACGATCCGATTTTTATTCCCGAAGGCTACGAGCAAACGTTTGGCGAACTGAGCATGGAAGTAAAGAACGGCATGAGCCACCGGGGCAGGGCCGTGCGGGGGTTGGTTGACTATTTAGCTGGTTGATGGTCAATTGTTTTTGTCATCCCGACGCAGGAGGGATCTAGGTCTGGTAAGGCTCAAGTAATGTGCAGGCAAGCTAGATCCCTCCTGCGTCGGGATGACAAAAACTGCATGGATGCAAGAACAACACAAAAACGCCCCAACGTCATTGCTGACGAGGGGCGCTTTCGTTTCTTGGTAGTGCGTACTCTTAAAAGAACTTGGCCCGGCGGTCTTCTACCTTAGAAGCTTCTTTAATGGCCTCGTTGATGTAGAAGCTCGTGCGCGAAGCAACGTTCTGCTGCAATAAATTCTTGTACTGAGTGTAGTCGGCAACGGTTCCGGCTGGGGTCAGCTTTGTGGTTTCCATAATCAGCACCCCAGCTTCGCCCGCGAATGGTTTCGAGCGTTTTCCAGGCTTCAAACCGAAAACCTTACCCAAAGCCACCGGATCAACACCTGCGCTACGCAGAAAACCTGTTGCTAAGTTAATATCTGTAGCTGTTTCTACCAACGCACCGGCACCATATTTCTGGGCAATGGCTTCGAGTGAACCACTTGCGTTGCCCAGTTTGCCAATAATCTGCTCGGCTTTGCTTTCGTTACGCACCTTGGCGGTGAGTTCGGCACGGTAATCGTCAACTTTCACGTTGTCTTTCTCGGTCTTGCCCGTCAACACAGCCACTACGTACTGGTCGCCTAGCTCGAACGGCTCCGACACATTGCCTACGTCGGTTTTGTCATCGAACGCCCAACGAACGAGTTGGCGGGCTTCGGCGAGGGCATTTACGTTATTGGCACCTTCGGGAATGCGCTCGGCAGTGGCGGCAACGAGTGTCTTGTCTTCCTTGATTTTAGCCTCAAATTCGTCTTTCGACTTGGCTTCCGACGCAAACTGATCGGCTTTGCGCAGGGCTTCGTCGCGGGTTACCTGACTCGGCGCGATGGCCTTACCTACACCGGCGATGCGATACAGCAGGTTTGTTTTTGGCTCGGTGATTTTAATGATGTGATAGCCGAAGTCGGTCTTCACTACGCGGGGAATCAGACCCTCGCCAGTAAAGTCGAATATGGCTTTCTCGAACGGCTTCACCATTTGGCCGTTATTCTTGAAATAACCAAGATCACCACCTACCTGTGCCGACCCGTCGGCACTGTTTTGCTGGGCGAGGGCGGCAAAGTCGGCACCACCCTGAATCTGCTTCAAGATGTCGTTCGCCTTCTGCTCAGCAGCAAGTGAGTCGGCCCCCGACCGAATCAGGATGTGGCTCGCCCGAACTGTAAAGCTCGTGTCGCGCTTGGTGCCGCCAAACTTGTAGATGTAATAAATGTTACCCTCGCGGAAGGGGCCATAGATACCACCCGGCGAAAAACCGCTCACAGCCTGCTGTAACTGCTCCGGCATTTCGCCGATGGTCATGTATAAAGGCACCCGAACGTCGGAGTTAATTTGCGCAAACGACGAATCGGCTTGAGCCGCGCCCAGGCCCCGCGCAAGCGTTTTGATCTCGGCATAAAGCGACGCGCTATCGTCTTTCGACGGAGCTACCGAGAACGTCACGTACTTCATCGAGCGCGTGTCGGCACCGGGGAACTGATCTTTATGCTTGTTCAGGTAGTCGCTCAATTGCGAGTCGGTCACCTTCACGGTCGTGTCGTTGATGGCATAGTACGGCACGAACAGGAACTTCGCATCGGCCTTGCTTGTCTGCGCCTGATACTCTTTCTGAGCTTCAGCCGTGGTAGCATACACCGACAGGCGCATGAGATTTTCATACTTCTCGCGCATCCGGTCCTGGCTCAGGTTCGTCTCGAAGTTGGCCCAGGCGGCTTGTTGCTGCGGAGGCAGATTGCGCAACCCTTTTAAATAATTTATAATCTGATTTTTGTCGAAGACGCCGGTCTGGGGGTTCGTAAACGCCTGCCGCACCTGTGGGCTGATGTTGCTACCCTGCACCATGTCGACGAGTTCTTCGGGCGATACGCTCAAGCCCAATTTGTCGAACTCCTTTTTGTAGGCAATGTCGAACAGGAACTGATTCCAGGCTTGCTCCCGGATCTGCGCCATGTCTTCTTCGCCGGGGGCGCGGCCTGCCTGCTGCTGAAACTGTGCCCGCAGGTCTTCCACCTTCAAATTGAAGGCCTGATAATCAACCTCTTCACCGGCAATTTCGCCAACAACCTGGCTACTGCCCCCGGAGAGCGTGTTTTGTCCGCTCAGTAAATCTCCTAAAAAGATAAAGAAAAGAAGCGCGAAAGCAATAATACCAACGGCCCACCCTGAACGCTCTCTAATTTTGTTAACTAAAGCCATATTCGATATACACAAAATTTTGACCCGCAAAATAACAATTTTTCCTGTTGGATTACAAGGAAAAAGTGAAACCCTCGGCACGAATCACCCGAAATCGGGCAAATAACTCCTCATCATACCAGCGTTTATCGCGGGTTCGGCGGACCACTTCTTTATGACCGCTTTGCCGATACGCAAACTGCTCAACGGCGGCCCGGTTGCGCCAAACGCTGATCGTGCATTGCTGCGTAATGGGCCGCTCCCCCACGCCGATGGCAAACAAAAGGTTGTCTTTATGATCTAAAAGTCGTTGGCGGGCGGCAGGCACGTGCCGCCAAAAATCGGGCAACGCACCCGTGCGAATGGTGGCACGTGTCAGCACAGCGACGGGCGAACTATTATCAGCAACGGGCGAACGGCGATCAGCTTGTGGTTGCTCACTGTTCGCTGTTCGCTGCCGAAGCGTCGGACCGTCACTGTTCTCTGTAAAGGGGTTCACCCCGTCCCAAAGACCGTGGGCGTGGTAGGGTTCGAGAAAGAGCGTACCGACCTGATCGGTGCCGCGCCTGAGGGTGGCGAAGTGGGGCGATTGCAGAAAGGTGTTGGCCTGTTGCTCACTGTCCCAAACGCCCAGAAATACGTAGGTCGAGAGGTTGGGCACAAGGCCAAAGTTGATGCCGCTACCCAACAGTTTCTGAAAACGCAATCCTTCGGCCTTAAACGGTTTGAGCAAGGCACGGCCCATGTTGGCAAAGGCCCGGAAGCGGGCCATTGGGCGGTAATGCAACACAGTAACCGTTACGAGGGACATTTAGTTGATTGATTGATTGATTGGTTGACCAGACGTTTGCTCAACCAACTAATCAATCAACCAATCAGGACAGGAGTCGGTTTACTAACCGGCCCAAATAATCGTCGGAGTTGTCGACCGACACGGCCACCTGCCCAATTTGCAGGGGGGCAGGCTGATCGCCGAAAGGGTCGAAACGGGGGAATTGCCAAAACCAGAACCCCTCGCGTCCACTCGCCACATTGGGCGGCACCGTCGGGTGCAGCAACAGTAACCCCCGGTTGGTGGGTGCTGGTCGACGCGAACGGTCGGGGCTGATACCATGCCCGTACTTCATGACCAAACCGGGTAACTCATGCTCACGCACGGGCAGGGCAGGCCGAAATTTGGCATCGGCAACCAGGTAGTGACTGTGCCCCTCGGCAGTGGTCCACTCCACAACGAAATCGGGCCGGAGGGGCATCGACTTGCGGTAGGGAACGGTGATCTGGTAATGCGAAGGCAGGCACTCGTAGGCGATCAGGACCCGGCTTCCGTTGGGGTGATTGAGGTAGTAAAAACCTTGTTCAGGGCGTCGCTCATGGGGTGAGGGCATTGCCTTGGGGGCAGGCTCGAACGATTGCCACACGTAGCCCTGTTGTTGCCAGGCATCGAGCCACCGAAACAAACATACCAGTTCGTAGAGCGTATCGACCGACCGGATACCCGACAGCGACGGTTCGGCCCCCAGCCCAACGGCCCGCCCGGTGCTGAACCACGTTCGGATTAGCCGCCCCGTGTGGCGGTAGTGGTCGCTGTGGTCGAAACCCGTCAGCGCGTTGGGCAAGACAAACTCCGGGTAGCGCACGGGCAGATACACCTGGGCGAAGGCCTGCCAGTCGGTGATGAGTTGGAGCAATCGGCCCGCTTCGGCCCGAATCCGGCGGGTCATGGCCTCGCGTTGCCAAACAGGGGCCTCGGCATAGCTGTTTGCCGCGAGGGTTTCGGGCAGGGTGGCCAGGTATTGGGCCACGTCGGTCAGGTAGCCGTGCAGGAGCCGGTTTTCGGGGGTGTCAGTGTTCTCGTGGAGCAGGTCGGTTTCGGTCTCGCGAAGGCGATAGGGCGTTTGTTGCCAGATCAGCGTGGTCGAATCAATTGCTTCGACGGGTTCGAGACAATATGGGTTTTCGAGCACGAAGGCGAGGGCCGCTTCGGTCAGTTGGTCGGGGGTGGGGTTGGCGAGCCGTTGCCGAACGGGCAACAACCGGGTTTGGGGCAAGAGCCGGAACAACGGTTGTTGGCGGTGCAGAAACAGCAGATCGGCCCGGAGCCGGGCGAGCGTTCCGAACACCGAATCGGGCGGCAAGAGGTGATCTACGCCTACCCGCGAGGGGCCATCGAACCAGCCGGTTTGCCGTTCCCACAAATACACGAGCATGCGGCCCAGTTGGGCTTCGGAGGCTTTGGTGTTGGTAAACAGAAGCGTACCGAGCGGTATTGTCTCCTCGTCGGGGCTGGTGAGCCGCAGTACGCATTGCCCAAACCGGTTTCGGAACGAGGGTCTGAGGGTCAGTTGCAGGCCCGACTCCACATCGTTGAACCGCACCCGGATACTCTCGTCGGTGAGTTGGTCGCGAGCCACCCACCAGCCCGGTGCCAGGGGTTCGAGCGGCCACGACTCGTCGCCTACCCACAGTTGTGTATCACCGTCGTAGTCGGGGTAATGGAGCAGAAACGTCAGGTACGTCGTTTCGGGCAGGCGCAGCGGGAGGGCGTCGGGCGGGAGAACCTCGGCCCGGAGCGCATCGTCGGCAGTGGGTTGCATCACCACGATGAGACGGGGGGGCGTCATCACACAAAAAAGTTGTATTGATGATACTGCTGTTGCCCCAGCCGAATGAGCCGGTGCAGGGTTTGGGCCGACAGGGGCAGCGTCCGAATCGTGCGGTCGTGAAGTTCGGCTAGTCGTTTGCCAAACCCCTCGCCCCGACCCGACAACAGGGGCAGCAGGTGCAACCCAACGGCATAATCGAGGGCCAGCAACGGATAAGCAATCTCTTCGCCCAACAGCCGCCGAAGTGTGGCCGTGTGGTTTACGATGGCCTTTTGCTTGCGCGGACTCAGCAGCAATGGCATACCCCAATCCACGCGCTCGTCGTCGAGTACTTGCCGTAGTTGCAGGAGCAGGTTGGCCTCATCGGAGAGCAGGTGCCGGGTTTCGTCGGTCGTACCGAACCACTCGTTGCGCCGGGTTTCGGTCATGAACGGCATTTGGGGCGTGATGGTCGGCAGCGGGGGCAGGCTGTCGCGCCCGATGGCGAGGTCGGCTCCGGCCAGCGGCTTGAGCCGGATAATAGCGGCCCGGTCGATGAGCCGGGGCGAAAGCGGTTCGGTGGTATGGTCGTAGTTAATGGT
Source organism: Cytophagales bacterium (assembly GCA_004292855.1). Lineage (GTDB taxonomy): Bacteria > Bacteroidota > Bacteroidia > Cytophagales > Spirosomataceae > Rudanella. Next base: position 199,020 of record RDXN01000030.1, on the reverse strand, counting down.
GGCCACAAACCGGATTCCGTGGCCGAGCGTGAGGGTCTGGGTTTGTTCGCTCAGGCGCAACACACGGGCCGTTTCGGGATCGCTCAGGCCCACAAAATCAGACCAATAATGTTCCATCGGGCTGAGGTTTGCTTCGTCGAGCAGCACCCAGTAAGGGCGTTCGTGACCCTGCTCCACCTCGTCGCTACACTGCCGCAACACATCGAACATCCCTGTCCGGGCGGGTTGGAATTGCCCCGTAAGCGGGTTGTGGTAACCAATCAAATCGCGCGACGATACCCATCCACGCGCGACCGATATGGGTAAAAAGCGGTCGTGTAGGCCCGATGCACGCGCCAGCAGGGTGAGCAGCGAGGTTTTGCCCACGCCCGGCAACCCGGCCAGTACAGTCAGGAAATTCTGGTGAAGCGTAACGAGATAGTGCGTCAGGTCGGTCCGGTCGAGGGGGCGACCACACTCGGCCATATAGTCGCCCACAAAAGTGAGGTAACTCTCGACAGTATCGCCCGGAACGGCTCCGGTCGGGCTGGCCTTGCTGACGACGGTCGTGTTTTTTTCGGGCACTCGAAAGAGCCGTCCTTCGTTGGCTTTCAGGTATTCGTCCAGAGCCTGTTGGCCCAGCGGGTGATCGGTCAGAAACTGCCCGATAAATTCCGGCAACCGTTCATTGAACCAGCGTTGGCCCTGTGTGAGCAATTCGCGGAGTTGGGCTAATTTCTGGCGTTCGAGGGGGTCGGTGGAGCGCGGAACGGCGGTGAGCACCTGCTCGGCACGTTCCCAGAATTCCCGGCGTTCGGCGGGGCGCACCACCTGTTTGGCCCACCGGAGCAAATCGTCGGTGTCGCCCACGTAGATGGTCTCGCGCGGGGCCGAACTTTCGAGCAACTCGCGCACGTCGCGGATGTATTCGTGATTATCGACCGAGAGTACCAGCCCCACATAATCGGCCCGTCGGAACCGATACACACAGCCGTCGTAGGCGGTGGGTTGTTCGAGTTCGGCGGCAGGCACAGCCGCGAGCCGGAACTCCTTGCGGTCGTCGGACAGGTCGCGCTCGTAAATGGCCTGAAACGGGCCAACCGTGTCGGTTCCCATCTGGAGAAACACGTAGGTTAGCGGTGTTTCGTAAGCCGTGTGGAGCAGAGGCAGTTGGGTGGCATCGAAGGTGCGCGGAAAAATGGGGCAAAGCTCGTGGGGTTCGGGCTGACGCGTCTGCGCGTACGACGACACATACTGGCAACTGAACGGGTTACTCGTTGTGTAGCTCTGCGTATTAACCTGAAAATCAGCAAAAAATAATTCGTCGGACAGGTATTTATCGTCGATCTCGTTGTATTCGGCGGTTACGAACACTTTGCCCGGATTCGGAAACTGCGCGTGAGTTACGGTTTGCCAGCGGCCTTCGTTGAGTCGATACAGGGGTCGAATAAACCCTAGATTCGGGTGGGTTGGATTGGCACTATCTTTTTTGGCAATAAGTCGCATAACAGAGGTTGAGCGGATCGTTTGGGGTAGAAGGGGCAAGATATGGCTTTTTTGGAGATATAACGTTGCCCTTCAATCCGTTTCGTAGCCTATGCGCCCGCTTCTCTGCCTCCTTGTTTTGTTGCCCATTCTGACCCTCGCCCAACCCACCCAACCCCTCATTTGGCATTTCCCAATTACCCGCCCCCACACGGGCATCCTGCTCGGCAACGGCACGCAAGGGCTGATGGTCTGGGGTGAAGGGCGTACCCTCAACATCACCATTGCCCGCGCGGGTTTCTGGGACCACCGGGGTGGAAATGAGTTCACGGCCAAGACAACCTATCAGGATGTAAAACGGCTCCTGCAAGCGGGCGACTACAAGGGCATCCGCCAAGCCTTCGCCATCCCCAAAACCGCCGATGGGGGCTTCGGGCACCCGCAGCAACTCGGCGGTGGGCGGCTAGTCATTACCCTGCCCGAAGGCTGGACGCTGAAACGGGGGGAGTTGGACATGGGGAAGGGGGAGATTACTGTTCAGGCCCTCAATCAGGGCAAGCTCTACCAAATCGGTATAAAGCAGTATTTGTACGATGCCCTGGCTGAAGTACAGCTCCCAATACAATTGGTAGGAAAGACTAAAACTAAATTGCTGCCAGCATGGGAATATACCCAGGAACAATTGAAAAGAGTAGGGATAAACGCTCCAACATCCTCTTCTGTTTCGGCGGGTTCACTCAACTTTGTTCAACTATTACCCACTGACAATGGGCTTGGGGTAGATTGTCAGGTTAAGTCAAATTCAATTCTGATCAATACATATATTGTTGATCCAACTTGGGATGGACCAAAGCAGCATCCTATTTTGGACATCGGCAACACAGTCCATACAAGATTCTGGCGCGACTACTGGGCCTCGGTCCCTCAAATCTCCCTGCCCGACCCGGCTTTGCAGGAAATTGTGGATTACGGCCTGTACAAGCAAGCCTGCGTGACGCCCCCGCAAGGTGTGGCGGCTACATTGCAGGGGCCCTTTATGGAAGATTACCAGATTGTACCCTGGAGCAACGATTATCATTTCAATATCAACGTCGAGATGATGTACTGGCCCGCGTTGGCGACCAACCGGCTTAGTCATTTTGGGCCACTCTGGACCATGATGAAGGGTTGGATGCCGACGCTCCAGAAAAACGGCGAGTCATTCTTTGGCAGAAAGGGCGCGTTAATGTTGCCCCACGCCGTGGACGACCGTTGCCGGGTGGTGGGTACGTTCTGGACCGGCACCATCGACCACGCCTGCACGGCCTGGATGGCCCAAATGGCCTGGCAACATTACCGCTACGGCCTCGACCAACCCAACGCCAAACAAGTTCTCTCCGAAACCGCCTGGCCCCTGCTCGTGGGAGCCTTCGAGGGCTATTACGCCATGCTCGAAGAAGTCTCTGACTCAACTTACGCCGGGGGCAAACGCTATAGCCTGCCCATTTCGGTGTCGCCCGAATACGGGGGCGATGGCGAGAACGCCTGGGGCCGCGACGCTAGTTTTCAACTCGCAGCCCTGCACCGCGTTTGCCGGATTTTGCCCGAAGCCGCCCGCGCCCTAAACTTGCCCATCGACCCACGCTGGGCCGACGTCGACAAGCGATTACCTGCCTACTCGCTCGTGAAGGGCGTTTTTATGTCTGAATGGAGCATCTCGAACGAGCGCATCGGCCTCTGGCAGGGCAAAGACCTCGACGGAAGCCACCGGCACCACTCGCATCTGGCGGGCATCTACCCCTTCGCCACCATCGACCTGAACGATCCCGCACAACGCAAAATCGTGGATAATAGCCTGTCGGCGTGGCGGTTCCGGGGGGCGGGCGGCTGGTCGGGGTGGTGTGTGCCGTGGGCGAGTACCCTGTTGGCGCGGACCGGCCAACCCGAAGCGGCTGTGAGCTGGCTTCATTTCTGGAAAGATAACTTCACCAACGAGGGGCGTGGCACCCTCCACAACGCCAACAACAACGGCACGAGCTTCCTCGGCGCGCCCGACTGGACGAAGGAGAAGCAGAACCGCGAGATCATGCAACTCGACGGGGGCTTTGGTGCGCTAAACGCCGTGTTGGAGTTGCTCGTGCAAAGCCGCGATGAGGGTATTTTCGTGTTGCCCGGCCTGCCCCGTACCTGGCGCGAACTCTCGTTTGATCGAATCCGCACGGAGGGTGCGTTTCAGGTGGGAGCTACCGTACGCGAGGGGCGCGTGGCCGAAATTCGGGTAAAAAGTCTGGCCGGTGGCAAGCTCCGGCTAGCGCATGGATTGGTTGGTGAGTATCTGGTAAATGGGCAAAAAAATAGCGCAAAACTTTATGAAAAAGAGTGCGCAGTTGGCGAGACGTTGGTGTTGAAGCCCCTCTGAAGTGGCGGGGAAGTTACACAAGAGTGTGGGGTATTTTCCACAAAAATGATCCTACTTTTTTCGGTTTTGTCATGGCTCCGGCCACCCGGCCCCACGAAGGAGGGATCTACTCGGTTTACTCTCAAGTTGAGCGTCAATGAAGTAGATCCCTCCTGCGTCGGGCCGGGTGGCCGGAGCCATGACAAAAAAACTCCTAATTATCATCCTTACCATCAGGATCAACCTTGTCTTCGGCTTTGTCGAAGGCATTGCCGATGCTGCGGCCCGCTTGTTTGAAACCAGCTTTGATGTCTTTCCAGGCGGCTGCCGTGGCGTTCTGGGCCTTGTCGAGGTCGTTGGCTAATTCCTTACGCTCCTGCTCCAGCTCGGCCAGTTCTTCGCGGCTTTCGGCCTTTACTTTGGCTCCCTGACGCTTAATGTCGGCCTGCATCTTGTCGATACGGGCGTCGAGCTTGTTTTGTTCCTCCTTGATGTCGGCAACGGCTTCGTCGCGCTCCCGGCGGAAATTGGCAGCCGCATCGTCGGTAGCTTCGTCAATCTCGTTTCCTGCTTCGCGGGCTTCCTGACGAGCCTCTGCCGTGGCATCTTTGGCATCGGCTTCAATCGCGTCGCCTGTGCGCTCCATCGCGTCTTCGGTGCGCGACTCGTTTTTGTTGTCAGAACCGCACGAAGGCATCAACGTGAGCGACGATACCAGCAGTAATGCGCCAGCAACAGTTTTGATGTGTTTCATAACGAGTGTATTTCGTTTCATTGTGTTGTGTAGTTTGTTACCGACAGGAGATAGGCAAAGCAAATGCCAATTACTTCCACTTGATCGCGCAACCAATGGGGCGGGTTGTATTGGTCGTCACCGATTGGCCGGCCAACAGGCTGTTGAGGGCATCTTCGAGGTGCCGTTTCTGTACCCCGGCGGCATCCTGCGGATTGTCGTCGATGGCCCCACTATAACGCACCACAAATTTGCCATTCGCTACCGTCAACACGAATACTTGCGGAGTACGAGTGGCTCCAAACGCCCGGGCCACGGCCTGAATCTCGTCGATGGTGTAGGGGAACGGAAAGCCCCGCTCACGCGAGCGGCTTTGCACCGTCTCGTAGGCATCTTCAGGATAGGCGGCCACATCGGAGGCCTGCACAGCCAATACAGGAAAACCCTGCGGGGCAAAGCGGTTATGAATGGCCATCAGGCGGTCTTCGTAGGCTTTGGCAAACGGGCAGTGGTTCGCCATAAACACCACAACTATCCCCTTCTGGTTAGCGTATTTGTTCAAGGCAATAAACTGATTGTCGATGTTCCGCACCTGGAAATCGGCAACAACGTCGCCTACAGCATAGCCTTTAGCAACGGGGGTCTGAGCCATTGAGAGAGTTGCTACGAGCGAAAGTGCAACGAGAGTCAGACCAAAGCGGGTTTTCATGTCTTGTTTGTATTTGTCGGTTGGACAACTGAAAACTACGAAAGATTATTTCATTTATCAGGTTCTTCTACCGTTTATCCAATTCTTACAAAAAAATTCTGACCGTCGCTTGTTTACTAAACACTGTTCAGTATGTTTGCGTCGATCAGTTTACAAACATGGGAATCTTAGAGCGAAAAGAACGGGAGCGGGAAGAAATGCGACGACGGATTGTCGATGGGGCGCGGCACCTATTCGTGGAGAACGGCTACGAGAAAGTGAGCATTCGCCACATTGCCGAGGCCATAGAATACAGTCCGGCTACGATCTACCTGTACTTCAAAGACAAGAACGAAGTTCTTTATGCCGTTCATTCACAGGCATTTGGAAAGATGATGGAGGATTTTCAGCCTTTATTGTCTATTGCAGACCCTTTTGAGCGGCTCATCGAGATGGGCAAACGATACATCCAGTTCGCGGTTGAGAATCCTGAATTATTCGACATCATGTTTATCGTGACGGCTCCAATGGATACGCTGGAATTTCGCGAAGAGATTTGGAATGAGGGCCGGATTGCTTTTAACCTGCTGGTACAGGTTGTCGAAGATTGCATCCGGGCAGGAATTCTCCAGCACGACGACGCCGAAGTAGTTTCCATGATGATCTGGAGCAATATCCACGGCTACACAGCCCTGTTTATCCGAAAGCGCATGATGATGTTTGACGAGGAACGCCGTCAGGTACTCATGCGCGAAGCATTTAACCTGTTTATGACTGTACTCAGAAAAGGACTCAGCTAAATATTATGAAACGACCACCTACCTTACTCTTCAGCAAATGGCTTATCAGGATGTGCCTCCCGGCATTTTTCACTGTCCATTTTCCATTATTCGTTAATGCGCAACCCGCCCCCGCCACCATCTTGGACGAGTACATCCAGTTAGGCTTGCAAAACAATCTGGCTCTAAAGCAGGAGGGATTGGAAGTAAGCCGGGTGACCGAATCGTTGAATCAGGCCCGTGCCCTGTTCTACCCTCGCGTGGTGTTCAACCCCACGTATTCGCTGGCCGCCGGCGGGCGTCGGTTGCAGTTTCCGGTGGGCGATTTGTTGAACCCGGTCTACAGCACTCTGAACAAGATGACCGGGGCCGAACGATTCCCGACCAACCTCGAAAACGTGAACGAATTGCTGGCTCCCAACAATTTCCACGACACACGCATAAACGTTCAGTACGCAATTTACAACACCGATATTCAGTACAACTACCTGATTCAGAAGAATCTGGTTTCGGCGCAACAGGCCCGGCGGCAGGTAATCGAAAACGAACTGCGCTATAACATTGCGTCGGCCTACTACCAATACCTGCAAACGCTTGATGCTTTACGAATCTTTACCAACTCCAGAGGGGTGCTGCGCGAACTAGTGAAACTGAACAGCAAACTGGTGGCTAACAACGTGGCCACGCGCGACGTGGTTAGTTCGGCAGAGTACGAGGTGAGTAAGATTGACGGGCAGATGGCGGTGGCCGAAAAGAATCGCGAAACGGCCCGCGCCTACGTCAACTTCCTGCTCAACCGCGATTTGATGACGCCCGTAAAGGTCGACAGTGCGTTGCTGGCGAACCCGCTGCCTGCTCCGGCAGAGTCGGTGGTGGGGCTGGAAGAATCCGCTCTGGCCCAACGGAAGGAGTTGGCGCAGTTGCAGGGGTCATTGCGAGCGGCCCAAACGGCGGTGAAGCTCAACGAAGCCAACGCCAAAATTCCGTCGATCTATCTAGGGGGCTTCGCAGGCTTCCAGGGTTTCGGCTACACATTTCGGAATCAGGCGTACACGGTTGGTCAGTTGGGACTAACCTGGGATTTGTTCAAGGGATACGAGAAACGCTCGAAGATTCAGCAGGCCAAGATTCAGGCCGAATCGGTGCAAACCCGGCTGACGGAGGTGCAACAGCAGATTCGGTTGCAGGTCGTGCAGGCCTATTACGATCTGGATGCCGCCGAGGAAAGCCTGAAAACAACAGGGCAGGGCGTTGTGGCTACCGGGCAGACTCAGCGCGTAATCGACAGCAAGTACCGCAACGGTCAGGCTTTGCTCATCGAGTTGTTGAAAGCCCAAAACGACCACCTGACGGCGCAGATTCAACAGTCGCTGGCAAAAATGGACGTTCGGGTAAAACGGGCCGCGCTGGACCGGGTCACGGCAGTAAAGTAGTGTCGGATACTATCCGGCACAGTCGCCAGACTAAATTTTAACTCATTCGCAACACTTTTTGACCTCTCGGCCATGCCAGTTGATAACCGGCACAACACGATGATCTTCGCTTTACTAAATACGGCTATTCTCCTGCTCCTCAGCCTGCTTCATGCCTATTGGGGCTTTGGAGGCCGCTGGGGCTGGAATGAGGCCCTGCCCGAACGCGACGGCGTAAAGGTTCTTAAGCCCCACGCGTTCGACTGTTTCGTGGTGGCTGCGGGGCTGGCGGCTTTCGCAGGGCTTCATCTACATCGGATCGGCTTACTTCAGGTTAGCTTGCCTGATTGGCTCACTCAATACGGTCTGTGGGCCGTGGGTGGCCTGTTTCTGCTCCGCGCCCTGGGCGATTTTCGATACGTTGGCCTGTTCAAACGCATTCGCAACAGTCGTTTTGCTTATCTCGACACCCGTTTTTATGTCCCGCTCTGCCTCCTCTTAGCTCTCAATGCCTTCATGAGCTGATTCATCCACTCTTTCGTTCATTCACTCTTTCACTCATTATGAAATATCTCCTCTCTCTCCTGCTCACCGCCCTGATATGGGCCTGTGGCAGCAAAGCCGATGCTCCGAAAGAAACGGCGATCAACGAACCCCTCGAAGAATCGGTGGTGCCGGTTCGACTGGCTCCTGTCCAGATGGTCACCCGCGCCGAACCTATTACGGGGTCGGGCTTGCTGTCGTCGGCGCAAGAAGCCCGTTTGTCGTTCAAGGTCGGCGGCATTGTGAACAAAATGTATGTCGAAGAAGGCCAAACCGTCCAGAAAGGGCAGTTGCTGGCCACGCTCAATATGACCGAGATCAACGCGCAGGTGAGTCAGGCGCAACTGTCGGTCGAGAAGTCGGAGCGCGACCTGAACCGCGTGAAGGCCATGTATGCCGACACAGCCGCTACGCTCGAACAAATGCAAAACGCCACCACTGGCAGCAGTGTGGCTAGGCAAAACCTGACTATAGCCCGGTTTAATCAATCGTATGCCCAAATCCGCTCGTCGGTCGATGGCACCGTGACGCGCAAGGTGATGAACGAGGGGGAGTTGGCCACGCCGGGGTCGCCCGTATTTTGGGTATCGGGCAACCGCCAAAACGACTGGGTCGTGCGTGTGGGCGTGTCGGACAAAGATTGGGCGCGGCTCCGGCCCGGCAACCAGGCCAACGTGGTGTTCGACGCCTACCCGAACCAGACATTTAGAGGCACCGTGAGCGAGTTGGCCCAGGCCGCCGACCCCCTGAACAAGCTCTACGAGGTTGAAATTCGTATCGAACCCAACGGCGTCCGGTTCGCGCCGGGGTTGTTCGCCAAAGTGCAACTCACGCCCGATCGGGCTCGTACGTATGCGGTGGTGCCGGTGGAGGCCATTGTGGAGGGCAACGGGCAAACGGGCTTTGTGTATGTGCTGAAGCCCGACCGTAAGGGCGTTCGCAAGCAACCCGTGCAGATCGGGTTTCTAGATGGCAACAAGGTGCTGTTGAGCAACGGATTAGCCAACATCTCGGACGTCGTCACGGCTGGCTCGGCATTTCTAACCGAAGAATCGAACGTAATCGTCAAGAACTAAATAGCACGCGGATGATTTTTTGTCATCCCGACGCAGGAGGGATCTAGCTTATTAACGCTCAATTTGAGAATTGCAGAACTAGATCCCTCCTGCGTCGGGATGACAAAAAATCATCCGTGTTCCTATCACCATCACTATGAATCTTTCTGAATTTTCCGTTAAGAACTGGCAGTTCATGCTGGTGATGTTCATTGCCGTAGTGGCTTTGGGCGTCAACTCCCTGCTGAACATGCCGAGGGGCGAAGACCCCGAATTCACGGCCCCTAACTTCGCCGTGATTGTGGTGTATCCGGGCACTGACGCCCTCGACATGGAGAAGCTCGTGGCCGATCCCGCCGAGGAGCGATTCAACGCGCTCGACAATATCAAAACCCTCCGCACAAGTGTGGACGACGGCCTGATGGTGCTACGGGTGGAGTACGATTACGAGGTCAATCCCGACGAAAAATACCAGGAGGTTGTGCGCGAGGTGAACGCCCTGCGGACCGAACTTCCGGCTGATATTTTCCGCATTCAGATCAACAAGTTTTCGCCCACCGACGTCAACATTGTGCAGGTGGCCCTACTGTCGGAGGTGGCCTCGACCCGCGAGTTGGGCGAGCAAGCCGACCGGCTCAAGGAGCAACTGGCGAAGGTAAAAAGTCTCAAAAACGCCGACGATTGGGGCTACCCCGCCACCACCGTGCGGGTGTCGCTCAACACCGACCGCATGGCGCAGGAGGGCATACCGGCCAACCGCATCATTGGCGCGTTGCAAGCCGAAAACCTGAACATTCCGGGCGGCAGTATTCAGGCCGGTTCGCGGAAGTTCAACGTAAAAACGGCGGGCGATTACCGCTCCCTCGACGAAATTCGGAACACGATTGTTTATACGAACGGGCAAAAGATCATCTACCTCCGCGACGTTGCCGACGTGTCGCTGAATTATGAAGACGAAACCCACATCACACGGCTCAATGGCCATCGGGCGGTGCTGGTCACCGCCGGTCAAAAGCTGGGTATGAACATCGCCAAGGTGGGTGTGGAGGTGGACCAAACAGTGTCGGCGTTCGAGAAAACGCTGCCTGCTCACATCAAATTGGTCAAGAATTTCGATCAGGCCGCGAGCGTGAACAAACGCCTGAGCCGGTTTGCTATCGACTTTGCCATTGCCATTTTGCTCGTGTCGCTCACGTTGTTGCCGTTGGGCCTGCGGGCTGCTGTGGTCGTGATGATCTCTATTCCGCTCTCGCTGGCAATTGGGCTGGCCGGGTTGAATTTTCTGGGGTTCAGTATCAACCAATTGAGCATTGTGGGGCTAATTGTGGCCCTGGGAATCTTGGTCGACGATTCGATTGTGGTGGTCGAAAACATCGAACGCTACCTGCGCGAGGGCTATAGTAAGCGCGAGGCCGCGATCCGGGCCACCAAACAGATCACCCTGGCCGTAATTGGTTGCACAACCACGTTGATTCTGGCCTTTTTGCCCCTGCTGTTCCTGCCCGAAGCCTCCGGCGATTTCATTCGGTCGTTACCGATGGCGGTCGTTACCACAGTTCTGGCGTCGTTGCTGGTGTCGCTCACGATTGTGCCGTTTTTGAGCAGCCGGATTTTGGCCCAGAACCACAACCCCAACGGCAACATTTTCATGCGTGGCCTGAAAGCCATCATCAGTGGCTCATACAGTCGGTTGTTGCATTGGGGCCTGCGCCACCCCGCGCTCACGTTGTTGGCAGCCTTGGCCCTGTTTCTGGGTGCGCTCGCACTAGTGCCGAGGGTTGGTTTTGCCCTGTTTCCTCCGTCCGAAAAACCGCAGTTTCTGATTAACATCGAGACGCCCGATGGCAGCAGTTTAGGGGAAACCAACACCGTAGCCCGCTACGTGGAGTCGGTGCTGAAGAAGGAGCAGGAGATCAAGTATTTCACTACGAACGTGGGCAAGGGCAATCCGCGCATCTACTACAACGTAATTCAGCGGAACGAATCGGCCAACTTCGGGCAGTTTTTCGTACAAACCAACGACATGCCACCCAAGCAAAAACGCGCCCTGATCGACAAGCTCCGCGACAAGCTTATGCACTACCCCAACGCCCGTATTGAGGTAAAAGATTTTGAGCAAGGCCCCGACCTCGAAGCTCCCATTGCCATCCGGGTGTTTGGCGAAAACCTCGACACACTCCGCACAGTAGCCGCTCGCGTGGAGGCCCAACTAAAGCAAACGCCGGGGCTGATTTACATAAACAACCCGTTGGCAAGCCGCAAAACTGACCTGCGCATTCGGATCAACAAGGAGAAAGCGGGGCTGCTGGGCATGTCCATCGCCGACGTGAACCGGACCATCCGGCTCGCCATCGCGGGCCTGAACGTGGGCACCTACAAAGCCACCGGTGGCTCCGACGATTACGCCATTAATGTGACTATTCCCAAAGGAGCCATCACCGACCAAAGTGTACTTAATAACCTGTATGTAAACACGTTGACTGGTTCGGCGGTCCCGCTTCGGCAAATTGCCGATCTCGAATTTGAGACTACCACCAACCAGATTCGACACTACGACAAAGACCGCTTCACCACCATCACGGGCTTTGTAAAAACGGGTTATCTGGTCGACAATGTGTACACGGACCTGATTAAGAAGCTCGACACCATCAAAATGCCCGCCGGGTTTACCTACAAAGCGGCTGGAGAGTTAGAAAACCGAGAGAAATCGTTTGGTGGTTTGGGCACCATTATCCTGATTACCATTTTCGGTTTCATTGCCGTGTTGGTATTAGAATTTGGTACGCTCAAAAGCACGTTGATTGTGTTGTCGGTGATTCCGTTGGGCATTATCGGGGCCATTGGAGCCATGTTGCTCACGGGTGATCCGTTCTCGTTTGTGGCCGTTATTGGCCTGATCGCCCTGATCGGTATTGAGGTCAAAAACTCGATCCTGCTGGTCGACTTTACGAATCAACTCCGTGAGGAGGGCGTGCCGTTGATCGAGGCCATTCAGGAAGCGGGCGAAATCCGGTTCGTGCCCATCGTCTTAACTTCACTCACGGCCATCGGGGGCCTGATCCCGCTGGCCGTTGAGAACAATCCGCTCTATAGTCCACTGGCTTATGTGTTGATTGGAGGTCTGATTTCCAGTACGTTACTATCAAGAGTTGTAACGCCCGTGTTGTACAAATTGCTACCACCGAGTGTGAATGTGAAGAAACAAAAAGAAGAATTGGAGTTGGCCTGAAACGCTGTTTTGATTGTATCTAACCCCGGTAGGGGCGGCATGTAAAAGAGGGTCGTCTTTCTTACATGTCGCCCCTGCCGGGGCTAATTGCATTTGCTCACATCTACATTTCTATTGACATGTCGCCCCTGCCGGGGCTAACGGATAAGGGTGTACTGAATCCCGTTCAGAATTATGAAGGCTTCTGCTTGTGCAAGGCCATGTAGGTCAGATAGCGCATAATTTCGTCCAGTTCTTTATCTGCCAGGTAGGTTACGGCAGGCATCTTGCATTCGTTTCGGTACGAAGCGGGGGCCTGCACAAACGCCTTGATATCGGCTGTGCTGCGCCAGTACTCGGTCACGCTTTTGGGGTAGTTCAGTTCCGGCCCCATTTTGCCGCCAACACCGTTGAGGGCGTGGCATATACCGCAGTTTTTCTGGAATAACCCGAAGCCTTTTACCATCGTATCGTCGTCGTGCGGATAAATGGCTGCGTACTCTTTGGCGGTTTGCACCAGGCTGATTCGAGCCAGATTGTATGGCCATTTGTAGTCATGCTCGGTGGCTTTCACGTCGGGATAGACCACATAAAACGGGGCAACTTTCTTCACCTCGCCGTTCTTCACGGCCTCCACCCACGCCTGACCTTTAGGGGCATCGAGGTCAGCAATAGCCAGATATGGCGTTCGTTTCAATAACAGATCGAGCGACATCGACGGGTTATAACCGTCCTCACACTCAAACACAATTTGTGTTTGGGCCGGATCGAGCTTGCTAAACGTTGTGTGTTGTTCGAGCAGGGTGCGCAGGGGAACGGCACGGTACGACTTGGCTTGATGGAAAACAGGATCGTCGGGTACGCGGACAGTTTGCGCTCCGGTGAGCTGACCGGCGGCTTGTAGTCTGGCCAAATCGAGCGTGAGTGAATCCGTGGTGGGTTGCGTGGTCACGGGTGTTTTGGCAGGCGTTTGGGTGCTGTCGGCAGTTGTTTTCTGCTGATTTGTGCCTGTATTGCAGGCAACAACAAGCAAACTGAGAAAGAGGGTTGAAGCGAGTAGGTGGTTCATAATCTCGCAAGATAGCACACCAACTGTTATCGCACCAACGCCCGCTGTGCCAGCCACTTACCTTCAACCCCCGCCCGAACTACATACAGGCCAGCGGGTAAGGAGCCTTCCAGCAGGAAAGCCCCGTCAGATTCGGAGACAACCCGAACAGGCATCACCTGCCCCAGCGACGAAACAACCGAAAATGTGACCCCTGTGAGGTTGCGACCCCGCACCCGAATACTCCCCGGCATGTCAGGTTCGAGCACGGACAGTGATGGGGTTTGGTCATCCAAAACAGCCGCCACGACGTTTGAGTAGGTGGCCGTTCCATCGCGGTCAACCTGCCGAAGCCGGTAATAGCTTGTGCCGCCATCGGGCCAATCGTCGGCGAAGTCGTAGAGTTGGCGCGAGTCGGTAGTGCCACGGGCGGGGAGGGTGCCGATGGTGCCAAACTCGGTCAAGTCGCGCCCTCGCTGAATCTCGAAACGGTCGGCGTCGCGCTCCCAGGTGGTGGCCCAGGAGAGTATCACCCGATTAGCACGGTCTACAGTTGTGGATTGTGGTTGAGCACGAAAGTAGAGGAGCGAAACGGACAGCGGTGTTACGGTAACGGTGCCGTTGATAACCAATTGGTCAAGGCGTAAGGCACCACCTCCATTAGGTTGGCAAGCATGAATACGGAACGTAACTGGCCCCGACAAATTTCGATACTCATTTCCGAGGCTAACATTCACGTTTTGAAAATTTGTAGATACTGATCGTTGTACTAAATCGCTGCCATAGCCATTTAAACTAGATCGAACTCGTACTGATTGTGGTCCTGTGTTGCCAGCATCCGAAACGGAATGATTAACAAAAAAACTGATACTAGTCAACGTCATACGCTGACCATTTTGTGGGGCTACTGTCACAGCAACATATTCACCGAAATTACACCCTCCCCCCGTTTGAGACCAACTCAAGATATTGATTGCCCGTCCGTTTACGCCCGTTGCATAGACGGCTGTGGCCAGTGCGGGAACATTAACCCCGACCAAATCGGCCCCGTCCACGCTAATATTCGGATGAGAAGAGCTACCTCCAGTCGTATTGTCGAACGTCCAAACAGCCGAAAAATTAGCTTGTGCCAACACCAATTGGTTAGCTAACAAACACAGTATGAGCAGGTAGGGTCGCATTGGGCGACAATATACAAAACCGTTGGCTTCAGCCAACGGAATCAATAAACAAACTCCCCGGCTTCGCTCCGAATGGTCACTCTCTTCCCCTCAAAAGCCTCCACGTGGCCAATCACCTGCGCGTCGATGCCAAATGATTTTGAGACCGCAATCACGTGGTCGGCGTGTTCCTGGGGCAGGTATATTTCGAGCCGGTGCCCCATGTTGAACACCTTGTACATCTCTTGCCAGGCCGTGCCACTCTCCTGCTGAATGAGCCGGAACAGGGGTGGCACCGGGAAGAGGTTGTCTTTCACCACGTGCAGGTTGTCGACAAAGTGCAACACTTTCGTTTGCGCGCCCCCCGAACAATGCACCATCCCGTGCAAATGAGGCCGCAAATCGGTCAGCAATTGCTTCACCACGGGCGCATATGTCCGCGTAGGCGACAGGATCAGCTTTCCTACGGACGTTGGACGAAGGACGTTAGACGCTGGATCTACTACGTCTGTTAAATCGCCCAGTTGCTTTGTACCGCTGTAAATGAGGCTTCGGTCAACGGCGGGGTCGAAACTTTCGGGGTAGCGGTCGGCGAGATAGTGAGCCAATACGTCGTGACGGGCCGAGGTAAGGCCGTTGCTACCCATGCCGCCGTTGTATTCGGTTTCGTAGGTGGCCTGCCCGAACGAGGCCAGCCCCACTACCACATCGCCGGGTTGGATGCGGTCGTTGCTGATGACTTGTGCGCGGGGCATCCGGGCAATCACGGTGCTGTCGACTATGATGGTGCGGACCAGATCGCCCACGTCAGCGGTTTCGCCCCCGGTGCTGTAGATGTCGATACCGTGATCGCGAAGCATCTGCAACACTTCCTCGGTGCCGTTGATAATCTCGGCAATCACCTCGCCCGGAATCAGGTTCTTGTTTCGCCCAATCGTGCTCGACAGCAGCATGGGGCCGGTGGCACCCACGCAGAGCAGGTCGTCGGTATTCATCACGACGGCGTCCTGGGCAATACCCCGCCAAACGCTCAGATCGCCCGTCTCGCGCCAGTACAGGTACGCTAACGACGACTTTGTACCGGCCCCGTCGGCGTGCATAATGGTGCAATAGTCCGGGTCGCCCGCGAGGGTATCGGGAACAATTTTGCAAAATGCTTTCGGGAAAAGGCCCTTATCGAGTTGGGCAATGGCGCGGTGAACGTCTTCTTTGTCGGCAGAAACCCCGCGTTGGGCGTAACGGTCAGTCATAGTTGGCAGTAGCAGTAAGCAGTAGGCAGTGTGCGCCAGGAAACTGCTTCCACATTCAAATTAACCCACAAAGGTAGGTCTGCCAACTGCTACTGCCAACTGCTACTGCCTACTAGTAACTGATTCCCGCTTCGGCCCCAACGGCATCAAGCAGCGCGATCAGGTCCAGGCTGTTGTCGAGTGACCAGAGGTTGCTTTCGGTGCGGCCTTCGCTTAGGCACTGCATCAGATGCCGAATTTCGTACTCGTAGCCATGCGTTTGCCGGTCGAACGTGAAGGTTTCAGGTTGTGCGTCGGGGCGTTCGAGCGTTAGGGCTGTACTCTCGTGAAAACGGCCATGAATGCGAATCGTGCCCGTTTCGCCGAAGATCAGGCCGACACAGTCTGTTTTGGCAAGCAGGGTGCTGTCCAGCATGGCCATTGCCCCGTTGTCGTAGGTGAGTGTCATGCCACATTGCTCGTCCACGCCCGTCTCGCCGAAGGTGGCAGCCGCCCGAATTTGGGCAGGTTTACCCAACATCAGGTACGACAGAAACAGTGGGTAAATGCCAATATCGAGCAGCGAACCACCCCCCAATTCTTTGTTAAACAGTCGTCCAACGGGGTCGGGGTTAGCCGCGAAACCGAAGTCGGCCCGGACCAGGCGAACCCGCCCAATTGCCCCGGTATCAACCAGTTCTTTGGCTTTCAGGATAGTCGGCATGAACCGGCTCCAGAGGGCTTCCATCAGATAGACGCGCTTACTTCGTGCGGTTTCGACCATCTGCGACACCTCATGGGCGTTCATCCCAAACGGTTTCTCACACAGTACCGGGATACCCCCGTTCAGGAGCATCAGGGTGTTTTGACAATGCAGGATGTGGCGCGTGGCCACATAAACTACGTCGAGATCGGGGCAGGTTAGCAGTTGCTCGTACGAGCCGAAGCGGTGGGTAGCTCCGTACTGTTCGCCAAACTCGTCGGCGCGAGCCTGGTCGGAGGCTGCGACGGCGTGGAGAACAGCCCCCTCCACCGTGAGCAGGTCTTGTACAAATTTGTGGGCAATGCGGCCCAGTCCTAAAATACCCCAGCGAGTTGCCATTGATTACTGTTTTTCAGGAAAGGGAATCACTAGTTTTTCGCCCCGTGTGGCGAGGTCTTTCGACTTGCCGTTTGCCCGCATAAGAGCCTCTTTGCTGACACCGTATTTCTGGGCAACCACCCGCAACAGATCGCCGGGACCAACCGTATGGACGGCCATCACCTTCACTTTGAGCTTCGTAACGCCCGATTTCACTTGATCTTCGGTCACGTCGGGGTTCAATTCTTTCAAGGTGGTCAGTTTCATGTTGTACCGGTTGGCAACTCCATAAAACGTCTCCCCCGACTGCACCGTATGCGACGACGAGGCCCCACCCGGATTCACGGCCACGCGTTCAACGGGCTTCTCCACGGTGGTGGTCGATTTGGGTTTCTCAACAGGCTTTTCAGGCTTGGGCGGAGCTACAACCACCGGTTTGTCGGCGGGTTTCTCGCCATTAGCCTCGGCAATGTCTTCCACGGCGGCATCGTTGGCAGGCTCAGGGGCGGGTGTATCCGACTGCGAGAGGTCGACCGGGGCGGGCGTTGACGTTGTGTCGGTTAGAGTGTCGACGGGCGTAATAAATTCGGGGTCACCTTGGCCCGCGAGCGAGCGCGTCGAGGTGTCGAGAGCCACGTTGGTGAGCACTTCGGTACCACCCGTATCGTCGGCCACGTATTCGTAACCAATGTAGAGCAACGCCACAATCAGGCCAGCCAACACCATCAGCGTGATAGCGGGTAAGGTAGAACTTCCACCTGAATTTCGGGTATTGTTAGCGTCCATGTTGGGTTAGTTCGTGGCTCATCTCGGCCACTTTTGTTTTCAATTCTTCCTTAAAATCGGCCAGTCGACGGGCTACTTCAGCATCGGCAATACTCACGATTTGAGCTGCCAAAATTCCGGCATTCCGGGCACCATTGAGGGCCACCGTAGCCACCGGCACCCCTGATGGCATTTGTAGAATCGACAGTACCGAATCCCAACCATCAATGGAGTTACTTGATTTGACGGGAACCCCTATAACTGGTAACGTGGTAAGTGATGCCACCATACCTGGCAGGTGTGCGGCACCACCCGCCCCGGCAATAATAACCTGTACCCCCCGGTCGCGGGCGGCTTTGGCGTAATCGACCATTTTTTCGGGCGTCCGGTGGGCCGAAACGATGTCCATTTCCCAGGCTACGCCCAGGCTCGTGAGCGCGTCGGCGGCCTCTTGCATCACCTTGCGGTCGGAGATGCTCCCCATGATTATTCCTACCATCAAACAAACAAGACGTACCCGTATGAAGGTACGTCTTGCGAAATAACGGATAATCGAGCGAAACAGGGCAAAATGAAGGAGATTTTTCCCTCAGACTAACCCGCCTATTTATTCAAAAGATCATGAAAGTCTTTCTTAGTAAGCCCTAACGTTCGGAGTGCGTTCTGGATAATAAACTCTGGTACGGGGTCAATATGTGTCTGGAACGTAATTGGCCTTGTGAGTCCCTCCTTTCGCCAGTGTTCATGACCACTGTTCGTTTTATAATGGCTACAACCAGCGTTTTGTAAGAATTTTCGATACTCACTCAACAAAATGTTAGAGAGATTTTGGGTTTCCATTACGTGTTGTCAAGCAAAGATTAGCAACCGTAACTGCTGATCGAATTTTTTAAAGGGGCGATCCGTCACAACTTCATTTAGATGCTCATTTTGGGCGATTAAATCGGTCCACAAAGGCATAACTAAACGATGACTTTCTGGGTCTACATGCCACCCTAAACGATTCAAATCAGCGGTGAATAAATCTTGCAAAGTGGTAAATGCCAGATATTCATCAAGTGTGACAGCAAAACTGTCACGTGCTTCCGATTCATCATTGCCATACCCATACAGGTCTAGAGCAGGCGAATAGATGATATGCACATTCTCATCAATGTATGATAGCAGGGTTAATTTAACCTCTATTTTTCCATCAATCTGGGTACCGGTCAGATACATTCGTCGCGCTCTTTAAACTCTTAATTTGGTTAAGCAAGGTACAAAAATTGTACCTCAAACAATCGCCAGGGTGTCGAATTTGCGGCCCAGGATCGCTACGTCGTCGGCTTTGAGCCAGTCGCGGAGGAGAGTCGCGTAGATGCTGCGGAAATCGACGGAGTACTTGAGGTCGCCCTCATCGAGGTCAGTCAGGTTGGGGGCCGCGTTTACCACGGGCGAGTGGGTGGCCGGGTTGGCCCCGTTGCCGCCAAACAAAAGCACGTTGCTCGCTGTGCCGTGATCGGTGCCGTTACTGCCGTTTTGCTTCACCCGCCGACCAAACTCCGAGAACGTCATCAGCAACACATCCTGCGTACGGTTAGCAGCCTTCATGTCGTCCATAAATGCCCGCACAGCCTCGGCATATTGCCCCAAAAGCCGTTCCTGCTGCCCCGGTTGGTTGATGTGCGTATCGAAACTGCCAAGCGAGACGTAGTACACGCTCGTTTCCACGCCCGACTGAATCAACTCCGACACGGTTTTGAGCCGGTTCCCCAACTCGCTGTTCGGAAACGCACGATTGGTTTTAACGCCCTTCGCTTTATCATACACATACTCCGCCGACGACACCGTTTCGGCCAGGGTTTTGTACAAATACGCCACGTTGCCGTGGGTATCGGAGTTATGGTTTTCGTGGCTCAACCCCTTCACCAAATCGCCCCGCGTTTGGTTGAAGAGCTTCTTGGGGTCGAGTAGGGCGAGGCCGTTGATTTGGTCGCCTTTCATGGACAGGCTCAGGGTATCGTCAACCTCTAAAGCGCGGTAGGGAACACCCTTCCGGTTGGCGGGTTTACCCGCACATTGGGCGTCCAGATACCGACCTACCCAACCCGTATTAAGATACTCGCTCGAATCGCTCGCCGTGTGCCAGATGTCCATCGAGCGAAAGTGTGAGCGATCGGGGTTGGGGTAGCCCACGTTGTTGATGATCGTCATTTGGCCGTCGTCGTAAAGGGCACGCAACGGATCGAGCGCGGGATTCAGGCCCAGATCGTCGGTCAGTTTGAGCACCTTATCGGGCTGAATGGCGATGGTGGGCCGCTCGCGGTAGTAGATGTCATTACGGAAAGGCACCACCGTGTTGAGGCCGTCGTTGCCGCCCGAAAGTTGCACGATCACCACGATCTTGGACCCGTTGGCCTGTAGGCCCATCCGGTCCAGTTCGTAGGCCTTTAAGAAATTGGGAATCAGCAGCGAACCGGCAGTGGTCAGGGCTGATTTTTGGAGAAAGTTGCGACGATTCATGACAGTTGATACTCCGGCAGGGCCATGATGGCTGCGGTGAGTGTTCGGATCGTTTCGGTTTGCGTTTGGGCCAGCTTCACCTGTTTCAGCAGCAACGTGCGCTGATCGGGGCGAAGCGGAAACGGGAGCAGGTAGGTTGCCAGCGCGTCGGGCAGGTCGGCGAGGGCGGTGCGGGCGAAGGGCTTTTGAAACGCGTCCCAATCGACTGTGGTTGTGAACTGATTTTTCCCCTTGCGGGCCAACAGTTCGGCGTTCACGTCAGCCTCATCTTTCGACCGAACATTCACCTCGGCGGCTTTCAGAACGTAATCAGGCAGCTTCATACGAAACAACAGGCTCGACGAATCGATCCAGTTGCGGCCTCCCGGCCAGCCCGCCACGTTCGGCGGGTAAAATAATATCTGCCCCAGCGTACGCTGCATAAATACCTGTGGCTGAGGCTGATCGAAGCGCATCCCAAGTGTATAGCGCATCCCCGCCAGTAACTCTACCGGCGACTTTATGTGTGCCCCCAAGTTGGCTTTATCATAAAACCAGTCGGCGGTAAAGAGGGTTTCCATCAGGTCGGCAATCTGGTAGCCGCCCTTCCGAAACGAGTTAGCGAGGGTGTCGATTCGCTTCTCGTCGGGGGTTTCGTTCACGAAATACCGGTACACTTTACCAACAATAAATCGGGCCATTTCGGGCTTGTCGAGCAGAAGCCCGATCACGTCTTCGCCCTTGAACGCGCCTGATTTACCAAAGATCGTTTTGGGTCCATCGTCGTGCAGGCGGTCGCGAACTATAAACTGGCCTTCGGGCGTGAATTGCCAACCCGTGAAGGCGCGGGCAGCTTCCTTAATGTCGTTTTCGGTATAGTTACCGCGTCCCAATGTGAACAACTCCATCACCTCGCGGGCGAAGTTCTCGTTGGGGGCGTTTTTACGGTTCTGCTGGTTGTTCAAGAACTGCAACATGGCCGGGGTTTTGGAAACCGCCATGAGCAAATCGCCAAACGAACCGAGCGCGTGTTGCCGAATCACGTTGCCGTAATCCTGCATAAACTGCGCGTTGCGGCCCTGCGCCCGAACGGCAAAATGTCCGTGCCAGAACAAGGCCATCTTCTCGCGAAACGCTCCCTGTCCGGCGGCCATCCGGTCGAGCCATTGCACGTTTAGGTCGCGAATCATCTCGGCATTTTCGCGGATACGCATCCGCAAGGCCTCCCGGTCGAGCATCCCGTTACGGGCCATGCCTTTCAGCTTCTTTTTACTATCGTAATTGTCGGTATTAATGACCCGCAGTGGTTCAACGACCTTACTGTCGTCGATCAGTTTGCGCACCACACGCCGGAGGGGTTGTCGGGCAGCCGCATCGAGTTCGGTGGGGGTGGCTCCAAACGCAGCCCGGTTGAACAGGTGTCGCATCTGGGCGATGGTTTGTCGCTGGGGTTCCTGAAGGTGTTCCATACGAAGCAGGAGAAGAGGTGATAGGGGTATGACAGCGTTCAGGGCCAAAGGTTTAACGGACCCCTAACTCCTGCAATGCGTTTTTCAAATTCGCTACCCGTTCGCGTTTGTTCAGGAGCAGGGGCGGGGCCATTCGTTCGAGGCAGTCCGTAGCCCGGCATCGCTCGCACGACTCGTTGACGGCCCGCCGGTTGATGGCCGGGTCGTTCAAGAAACGGACCCGCTGCCGGTTGGCATCATTGAGCAGAATACCGAGCGAAACACTGTGGTTCAGGTCGCGGATGGGCGTAAGCGGGCGAGCCAACCCGAACACGAAATAGGCATCCTGCGAATCAATGTATTCTGAAATTTGCGCCCGTAGCAAAGGCTTTTCTGCTTCATTTCTTTGCTGACAATCAGCTAGTTCTGCTAGCATCGACAGCGACACCCATCGGCGACAATAGTGCTCGCCCGCGATCCCGTGAGGGCTGTGAAGCCGGGCCAGGTGCATCTCTTTCGTGAGGTCGAACAGGGTATCGCCGGGGCGGTGTTCAAACCGCAAAAAGAACAGTTGGTCAATACCGAAATAGTGCGGCAAAAAGTTGCTCATCCGGTGCAACAGCGTTTCGGGGGTAGCCTGTAGTTGGTCGAGCATCTGTTCGAGGGCATCGGCGGCTTCAGCCCAAGTGGGCAATTGTAGCCATTGTTCAACCAGCGGCAACACCCGGTCGCGACGCATCAGAATGGCCCCCGCAAAGTAGGAAGCCTGAAAATTGGTCAGGACCTGATCGAACGAGCGCACCTCCACCCACGACGACGTGAGTGGACGTTCTTTGCTATTCAAATACAAAAAACCCACCTCTCGCCCCAGCGTAAAGGCACGTTGGTCGGGCGTGAGGGTTTGGTTCAGCAACAGCCGTTTCTCGGCGGGCAACAACACCGACCGCAAGCTCGCCAGATTCGGATGGGTCTGATCGTCAAACAGTTCAATGGTATACCCGTGCCGTTCTGTTAAAAATTGAGCGAGTGAATCGGCAGTGAGCATCGTGTCGGCATCGGGGCTTACCTCGGTCAGAAACCGGTCGGCAGTCTCTTCAATCTCAGCAAAATAGTTCTCATGCATTTCGACATACGTGCGCAGTACAGCGAAGTAAAACTCCTCGACCGAGAGGTTGTACTGCCGCCCAATTTCCATGATCGTGCTGATGAACGCGCTCAGCTTAGTGGGGGCATTAGCCAGTAGTTCGAGCAGGTCGGCGGGTTCGATGCCAAACATGCTCAAGGGCAGATCGCGGAGGATATTCGAGCGGAGCAACTCATAGATCGGCTCCATTTTTTTGCTCAACTGCAACGAAACCAATGTTTCGTATGTCACACCCATCGCAGCGGCCAACGCAATGATCTTGTCGGTCTTGGGGTATTTTTTACCTTTCTCGATCTCGTTGATATACGATACCGAAACGCCCGACATATCAGCTAAATCGTACTGAGTCAGCGACTTATCTAAGCGAAGCTGCCGCAATTTTAACCCGAACAAGATGCGAATACTGTTGGAACTGAAATCCATGATGTGTACAGAAGATACACTACAAACGTACCATTTTAAACCGGATGAGCAAATTTTTAGGCCATTTGCGAATATTCGCTTTTTTGTTTCAAATTCGCTTTGTAGTCTTGCAGTAGAAATAGCCCTCGACTAGTACAGGCCCGATATTCCCATGACAGCAACCCATACGATCCCCGAATACGTTATGAAGAGTTATTCAGAAGCCGTTACCGAAAGCAGTCTGCGAGCCTCCATTAGCGTAGGGCTTCGGCAGTTGGCCCAGGCAATCGACCACAACGAAGCCGAGTTGTTTCTGAGCCATTCAGCACCTGCCCAATCCGCTTGTGAGCAGGTCAGCACGTGGCTAAAAAGCCATGCTACCACCTACGACGGGCGCGTAATCGACCTATCCTGGTTCCGGCATTTACTGGCCGAGGAGCTTGATACGTTGCGCTACATGATTGGCGAAAAAGCCTTTTGGTCAGGCAATTACAGCGATGCAGGGCGGCTCTTCAATGAGTTGGCTACGCGCATGACCCGTTAAGAGAATTTACACTTCATGAGCAAACGGTCGTCCCTTCGACCGGGCGGGCAATCGGCAACGGTTGCCCGTTTTTTGTAACTATTCGTTAAGACCACCCCCTGCCCCCTCCTAAAACAGGAGGGGGCAGGGGGTGGTCTGAGCCGCAATTGTCTCTGCCATGCAATCCAAAAATCGTACGAACGGTTGTATCTTAGCCAACTTTTGCCGGATTGCCGGTCGATACTATTCTACGATGAGACTTTTTTACGTTCTGTTTCTGCTGGTTGGGTTTAGCCTTTCATACAACACGTACGCCCAGCGTATCCCCCAGTATTCGTCGGCACAAATTCGGCAACAAAAGACCCTTTCGACCTCTGTTCGGGATACGGAACGGAGTAATTACACAATGGCTGTTGAAAAAGCCCGACTGCTCAACCGTCCCCTTCGGATCACTAAAGCCGATGGCACCGTTCAGCAACTTTGGGGTCTCGACGACTTGGGCAATCTGCTTTACGAACAGACCTACAGCAACACCCGAGCTGCTAACACCACCCGCACGTCGGACTTGTACGCGGGAGGTGTTTTGGGCCTGTCGCTGTCGGGGAGTAGTGCCAACGTGCGCGACCGACTGGGTGTTTGGGACGGAGGCCGCTTACTGGCCACGCATGGGGAGTTTGGGGGACGGGTGACGCAAATGGACAACCCGGCTTCAATCGACAACCACGCTACACACGTGGCCGGGACGATGGTGGCAGCAGGGCGAAACCCGTTGGCACGGGGCATGGCTTTTGGCGCGAACATCAAAGGCTATGACTTTTCAGGGGGCGACACCGAAATGGCCGATAACGCCGGTAATTATCTGGTTTCCAATCACTCCTATGGCTTCACCTCGGGTTGGAATTTCAACGACGCCCGGACCACCACCGTGAAATGGGAGTGGCACGGCGACACGACCATCAACGCCACCGACGACTACAAATTTGGTTTTTACGACACCCGCACCCGCACCTGGGACCGCATTGCCAACAGTGCGCCATACTATCTGATTGTGAAGTCGGGGGGGAATGCGCATGGCGATAGTGGGCCCGGCGCGGGCGGGCAATATTACCTCGTTAATCATCAGAACCGGATCAGCACCCGACCCCGCAACGATCAAAACGGCTACGACCAAATCTCGACCAACGGCACGGCCAAAAACATTCTGACGGTGGCCGCCATCAGCAACATTTCGAACGGCTACAATGCCCCATCTGATGTTCGGCTGGGCAGTTTCAGCAGTTGGGGACCTACCGACGACGGGCGTATTAAACCCGACATCAGCGCGGTGGGGGTTAGCGTTCTCTCGACGGGTTCGCGCTCCGACAGTGCGTATGCCGTGTTGAGTGGCACGTCGATGTCGACCCCCAACACCTCTGGTTCGGTATTGCTGTTGCAGGAGTTGTACAGCCAACGCAATAATGGGGAGTTTATGCGGGCTTCGACCCTCAAGGGGTTGGTGTTACACACGGCCAACGAGGCTGGCGATGCACCCGGCCCCGACTATCGGTTTGGGTGGGGGCTGCTCAACACGGGCCGGGCAGGCCAGGTAATTCTGAACACCGACCGCAATCATTTACTGAGTGAACAAACGTTGAACCAAGGCCAAACGTATTCGATTCCGGTCGTGGCATCGGGGCGGGGCCCACTAGTTGTAAGTATTAGCTGGCACGACCCCGAATCAGTAGCCACCACCGTAACGGCGGCCAACCATAACAACCGCACTCCCAAGCTCGTCAACGATCTCGACGTTCGGGTAAGCTCCGTTGGTATCGACGGAGCCCGCCAAACGGGTCTGCCCTGGGTGCTCAATCCCGATCAACCCGACCAACCCGCCACCACCGGCGACAATATCCGCGACAATATAGAGCAAGTCATGATTGCCAATCCGGTGCCGGGTCGGTCGTACACGATCACGGTCACGCACAAAAGCAGCCTGACCGGCAACAAGCAGGATTATGCGTTGCTGGCAAGTGGTATTGGCGGCATGGCCTATTGCGCGTCGGGGCCGACCTCGACCACCGGCCTGCGCATCGACCGGGTGCAGGTGGGCACCGTAAGCCAAACCGGCCTGACGGGTTGTACCAGCTACACCGATTTTATGCAAACGCCCCTGACCGTGCAGGTTGGGCAGCGCGTGCCGTTGGTTGTCACACTCGGAACGTGCAGCACCGTAACTAGCCCCATTAGTCAGACAACGGGTACTATTGCAGTGGGCGGCAGTATACCCGTCAGCACGAGCGGGGTGGTCCGGGCCTTTGCCGACTGGAACGGTAATGGCTCCTTCTCAGACCCCGGCGACACACTGACCACATCGGGTATCGTAGCTACGGGTGGTTCGTTTTCGGCCCTCTTCAGCGTACCCGCCACCGTCGCCGACAATCAGATTATCCGGCTCCGGCTTGTGGCTGTTGAGGGTGGTAACCCGGCCCAACTTTCGCCCTGTGGCTCCTACTCCACCGGCGAAACACAAGACTATCTGCTTCGTACGGTCCGGGCTGCGAACGACGTGGGTGTTGTGGCTCTTGTCACCCCCGATGCGTCGTATTGCGCGGCCTCCAGCACCCCGGCCGTTACAGTACGGCTCCGCAATTTTGGCACCGACACCCAACGGAACCTGATCGTTGCGGCTACCCTCACCGACCTTACATCCGGCATCACGCTATCGGGCGAGGCTAGTTTGGCTCAACTGGGCAATTTTCGGGATGGCCTGCTAAGGATTCCGCTCCCGGCCAACGCCCAACTGACAAACGGGCGCACCTACCGGATCGCCGTTTCGACCCGGTTGCCAAACGATCAAAATCCCGCTAACGACCGCCTGATTGAGGACCGAACCATCACCACGTCCGCTCTGGCAACCGCCAATTTGTCGGCTCTGGTATGCGGAAACGACTCAGCGGTGGCTCTCCGTAACAACGGCACCGGCACGGCTTTTTGGTACGATGCGCTGAACGGTGGTAACCTGTTGGCAGCCGGAAATCAGACGAGCATCCGACGTCGGCAGGAGGTTTTCTACGTGGGACTCAACGCCCTCAACACCACCATTGGACCGGCCAGCAAAGCCACGTTTGGCGGGGGCACCTACGCGGGCAACTTCGGTCCGGCCCCGCTCATCAGCACCCGCGTGCCAATTTTGCTCGAAAGTGCCCGCATCTATGTTGCGAGTGCCGGTACGCTTATTTTCACAGTCCGGCGGCTCGACGACGTGGCGGTGTCGAGCGTGTCGCTCAACGTAACACCCACGCGCAACACCGCCCTGACCGCCGTGAACGCATCGAATCAACTGGTCGACGACCCCAACGATGCCGGTTTGGAGTATCCGCTGAACCTGCGCATCCCCTCGGCAGGCGACTACAAAATCACCATCGACTACGAAGACGGGGCCGCACTCTTCCGCTCCAACGTTGGCGTAACGGGTTTCCCCTACCAGATTCGCACCACCACAGGCGACCCTATCGTAACCATGCGCGGCTCGTTATTTAATGCTACCACCACGCGCGTCGACACGCTCACCAACGCCTGGTACTACCTATATAGTATGCGGGTGCGTTCGCTCGACTGCCCGGCCCCGCAACGCACCGCCGTGACCACCCAAGCGGGTGCCCTACCAACCGTGTCGGTTGCTGCCGAGGGTTCAACAACCATTTGCCGGGGGGCGGGCATCAACCTGACTGCTGTAGCTACTAATGCGCTTAGCTACCAGTGGCTTCTGAACGGGCAAGCTATCGGCGGGGCAACGGGCAACTCCTACCGGGCCTCCACCGAAGGAGCTTACACGGTTCAGATTGCCGGGAACTGTTTACCGGCCAGTTCGAGTGCGGTTCAAATTGCCGTTCGCGAAGCGCAATTGCCCACATTGGTGGTCGATGGATTGACCCTGCGGTCCAGTGCGACCATCAGCAATCAATGGTTGCTGAACGGGGTGCCTATCACGGGCGCAACAAGCCAATCAATAGTAGCTGCCCAAACGGGGCGGTATGCCGTTCGAGGCAACGTAAACGGGTGCGGTGAGGCTATCTCTGCCGAAGTGCTTATCACCATTCTGGCTAACGAAGATCCCCTTGCGACGGAGGTGCAGGTTTACCCCAATCCAACCACCCGCCGGGCAACGGTGCGTTTACTGGCCCAACCAGGTCAACGCCCTCCTACCGTTCGGTTAGTCACGACCACAGGCGTGTTGGTCGCTGAACAATTGATGCTACGGGAGTCTATTTATCTGGTGGCCGAGTTAGATGTAGACAATTTACCCCCCGGTACATTTTTTGCGATAATACAGGGTAGCAACGGTCAACAACCGACCGTGGCCCGTATTGTCAAGTTGTGATCGCAAAACATCCAAAGGCACTTTCGTCGTTTACGTCGGCTACCGACCGACCCCAATCCGCACAGTATCAGCCGATACTGCCCTGGCTGGGGTTGGTGTGCCTGCTTTTAGGGGGCATACCGGGGTGGGCACAACCGGGAGGCAGCGATCCGAAACCGGGTAAAGAGAGGATGCCTTTGCGCTACAGCACCCCTATGGCACGCACGATACAGTTGGCACGGCGGGCAGGCTGGCCACTCCGCAAAAACTATTCCAATGGAAACATTTTCATTCTTAATGATATTGATGCCACAGGAAGCCCAGTTTATTATCGTACGCACAATACCAATGCTGGCCTCCTAACCCAAACCGCTACCGTATATAGTGGTGGAACGGCGGGGTTATCGCTGTCGGGAAGTTCACCCAAACTGGTGGGTAAGTTGGGCATTTGGGATGGTGGCCGCGCCCTCACTACACACCGGGAGTTTGGCGGAAGTGGGCCACGGATTCGGAACATGGAAACCACCGGCGACATCATTGACCACACCACCCACCTCGCAGGCACGCTTGTAGCGCAGGGGCTGAATCCCGCCGTTCGAGGTATGGCCTACGGTGCCTCTCTACAGGTTTGGGATCTCACCAACGACATCTCTGAAATAGCCACCGCAGCGGGGCAACTCCTGCTTTCCAACCACGCCTACGGCCCTGTTGTAGGCTGGGTTTTGAACCCCGACCGACCCGGTAATAACCTGGATCAGAAATGGGAGTGGTGGGGCAATCCGGCCATCAGCCAAACCGAAGATTACGTATTTGGCTTTTATACCAGCCGCACGGCCGACCTCGACCGTATCCTATATAATAACCCATTTTATCTGGCCGTGCGGTCGGCCGATAACAAGCATGCCGAAACCGGCCCCCCTGCCAACACTCCTTATTATTTACGAAGTACCAATGAGAAAAGCACCCTAGCCCGCAGCCGCAACAACGGTTACGATGTGCTGGCGGCTGAGGCAACCGCTAAAAATGGACTCACCGTTGGGGCCGCCGATGTGGCAGGTAATTACGAGCAACCGGGTCGTGCAACGGTGTCGGCCTACAGCGGTTGGGGACCGACGGACGATGGGCGTATTAAGCCCGACCTGCTCGGCATGGGCGTTCCGATTCTGTCGACACTGGCATCGGGAACAGCGGCCTACGGAAACCTGATGGGGACCTCGATGGCTTCGGCCAATGTGACGGGTTCGCTGCTGTTGTTACAGGAGCTATACACTCAGCAACACCCCGGCAAGTTTATGCGGGCGGCTACCCTCCGCACGTTGGCTCTGCACACCGCCACCCGCATTGGCGCAAGCAGTGCGCAGGGACTTCGCCCCCCCGATTATAAGCAAGGTTGGGGCTTGCTCAACATGCGCGAAGCGGCCCAGGTGTTGCTGAATGATAATGGTGCCCACGCCCTCGAAGAGCTTACCTTACTTAACAGGGCAACGTATAGTTTCCCGGTAACGGCACAGGGCAACGAACCGCTCGTTGTGACTATTGGCTGGACAGACCCCGAAGCCAGCCCTACCACCGTCTCGTCGCGCTCGGTGAATAGCCGTACACCCAAGCTCGTTAACGACCTCGACCTCCGCGTACTCGACGGGTCGCAGGCATCAAATCCCTGGATTCTTAACCCCGACCAGCCCGACAAACCCGCCACCACCGGCGACAATATCCGTGATAATACAGAGCAAGTCGTTGTTCAGAACCCCGTACCGGGACGCACCTATACCATTCGTATCACCCACAAAAACGACCTGAAATACAACAGTCAGCCGGTCTCGCTGGTGGTTAGTGGCCTGCGCCGGGCCTCCTGCCAATTGGCGGTTTCACTCGCCACAACTACCGATACAACCTACTGCCCCGGCAAGTCGATTACCCTGCGGGCAGCTCAAGCCAAGACGGCCACATCGGGCGCACTCACAACCGAAGCGACGTACCAATGGCTCCTGAATGGTCAACCTATTTCGGGCCGAACAAACAGCACTGCTTCGGTCGATAAACCCGGCAGTTACGCTCTTCGGATTACAGACCGAAATGGTTGTGTGGGTACGTCGGCCCCGGTTATTATCCGTACGCTATCCATACCTTCCGACCTGACACCCACCACCAACCAACTGATTTGCCCAACTCGCCCATCGGTGCGGTTAAGCGTACCGACCAGGCCAAACACCACCTACGAATGGCTCCGCGAGGGCCAGCCCATCCCCCGCGAAACGGGTCCCGCGTGCCTGGCCTCACAACCGGGGCAGTACGCTGTTCGGGTAAGTCAGCAGGGGTGTCAGGCTACGAGTTCGGCGGTTACGGTCGAGTCCGACGCCCAACTTCAAACAGACATTTCCCCGATTGATTCGGAGATTCGCATACCCACGGGCACCTCCGTCCGGCTACAGGTTACCTCCACAGGCGTCTATCAATACCAGTGGCTGCGAAATGAGCAAAGCCTGTCGGGTGCCATCACAAACCGGTGGCTGGCCAACCAGCCGGGGCTGTATCGGGTACGCCTGAGCCAAGAGGGTTGTACCGCTCTATCGTCGGTTCGGCAGATTAGCTGGACAAACAGTACGCTCACGGCCCTACCCGATTCGCTGCTTCAATTTGCCCCCACCGATAGTATCCTGGTGCCCATGCCCAACCCGGCAAGTGAGCAGATAACCATCCAGTATTTTCATCCCCTGACAACCCGCTTCATCAGTACCTTATATAATGGTATGGGGAATGTAGTTATGGACGACATTCAGTTTGAGTCCAGAGACGGTGTTCTTCGCACCACCCTCCCCATCTGGTCGTTGCCCGCCGGTCATTACTTTCTCCAGGTAATCGACGGCCCTCGCGTTCGGCGCACTCGTTTCATAAAGCGGTAGCTATTTTGAGTACTCTCTGATTTTGAACAGCCGGGTAGATTGCGTTACTTTACCTTTAAATTCGATAGAATTACAGATAGTGCGTATTCGCGGGCGTATTTATTATAGTAACGATACATCCATACTGGTCATCGCGCTGTCTTTGTCTATAGATTGAATTAAATTTCGCAACGCGACTGCTAACAGTCGACCTTAAACCATCACCCGGCATGAACGTCTTTACGCGCTTCTCGACCGCCTGTCTAGTCCTGCTTACCAGTGCCTCCGTTGGGGCAACATCCATCGGGGTAACTCCCACGCCCCCTGCAAATCGCTTCGACGGCTTTGCCCTGGCTGAACCCGCTTACGACTGCTCAACTCGCCAGCTAACCCTTCGCGCCAGTGGCGGCAACGGGTCGCCGGTCGAGTATATGGTGGTCGGGCAGTCGCGGTGGTCATCAGACGCCACCCTCATTGTCGATGCTGCCCTGGCTGCCGATGCCTCGCCTGTTACGGTGTTGGCTCGTCAACTTAACGGAAGCAAAGCCCCTACTGTAGCCAGTCGGTCTATCAGCATTGCCAAACTGTGTGGTGGCGATAAGGCTGTTGCTACCCCAGCCCAACCCGCCCGCAGCACAGGCCTCAGCCTGAACGGCCTTACCTACGACTGTGGCTCCCGCCAATTGTCTATCCAGACATCGGGCGGAAATGGGGCAGGCGTAGAATATATGGTGGCAGGTCAAAGCCGCTGGGGCACCGATGCCAGCCTGACCCTCGACGAAAACCTGGCCAACAACACCCCTGTTTTGATGGTGTTGGCCCGCCAGCAAAGCGAAACCGGAACGCCCTTTGTGGTGCGCCAGGTGCTCGATTTGGCACAGCGTTGTGGTACGGACAAAGCCAACACCGCCCGCCCCGATGCGACGCCTACCGGCCTGCGTATGGCAACTCCAGGCTACGACTGTGCTACGAATCAGATCACGATTCGTACCGATGGGGGCAATGGTACTCCGGTTGAATATCTCATTGTAGGGCAGAGCCGTTGGTCTATCACAGCGACCGAAATTGTTGAAGCATCGGCCATCTCCGAAGCCGGAACGGTTGTTATTCTGGCGCGCCAAAAGAACGCGCAGGGTGTCCCAACCGTAGTGCAGCAGACCGTCTCGACACGGGCACTTTGTAAGTAACAGACCTATACGTTTAATACGTAACTTTACCCCCGATCTCTCAGCCGAAGGTCGGGGGTTCTTTCATTACGATCATCTATTCCGTTTCGATTATGAACTCATTACCAGCCCGCTTCACGTTTTTGCTGGCCATCATTGGCCTGACATGCTCGCTCACCAGCGTTGCGCAGGGTCAACAACCCCGTAAACCCGCCCCAACCCGAACGGTCGTAAAAAAGGTCGTGGTCAAGCCATCGCCTGCCAAACCCGCCAATAGCCATGCCGCCGATATGCACATCAAGCCCGGTGGCGTGAAGTTCGTGGAGGACTCTATTGCGAAGGTGTTCGAGATGGCCCGGCAACAGAATAAGCCGATCTTCGTAGAAATTTATTCGCCCAGTTGCCACGTCTGTCAGAGCTTCATCCCGATCCTCTCCGACAAGAAAGTAGGAGACTTTTACAACCAGACCTTTATCAACACCCGCCTGCCTCTAGAGGAAAAGTCGACGCAGGTATGGCTCGAAAAAAACAAACTGTTCATACCCTCGCTGCCCCTGTTCGTGTTCTTTAATGCCAATGGAAAAATAGCCCACATCGGCAGCAGCAACCCCGATGTTGACATGATGGTGAACCTTGGTGTGGTGGCATCCAACCCCACCTACCAGGGGGGCAATTATGCCAACCGTTACCAGAACGGCGACCGTGATCCGAACTTCCTGATCGACTACGGCTACTTCGCCAAAATCACCCGCGACACCACCACCAACATCAAGGTAATGGAGGATTATGTGAAGTTGCAAGCCCCCGACTTTTTCGGGAGTCAGACCAGCTACTTAGTCTTGTTCAAGATCATGATGGACGTCGACAACCCGCTCACCCAGCACCTCATCAATAACATTGATCTGTACAAAAAATACGAAAATCCGGCCGCTAACCTACCCGGCCCATTGGCTCTTGCCGACGGCCTGATTATGTCATCGCTCTATAGTCCGCGCGGCAACGCATATAACTCCGAGAAGATAAAGCAAATCCGGCAGATGATGGTAAAGGCAGGCGTCAACCCGGCACTCGCAGCCAACCGAACCGTGATCCCGGAGGTGAATGCTTACTTCCGCGAGAAGGCCACCGCCAGTGCCGTTGCCCGGCTCGACAGCCTGGTTCAGCAAGGAAAACTATCCGTGCCGGAATACGTGTTTATCGCCAATTATTTCAACGCCAAAAGCCCCGACGCCACCGACGCCCCCAGCATAGTCCGGTGGGTCGACAAAGCCCTCTCAACGGCCAAGCCCACCCCCGCCCAGCAAGCCGAACTTCAGGCCGAACGGGCAGAGGCATTCCGTCGGGCAGGCCAAAAAGACAGTGCAAAAGAGGCCGCTCGCAAAGCACTTCAACTTGCCCAGAGTGCCAAGGCAGATACCAAGCGATACGAAGAATTAGTGGGTAAGTTAAATTCGCTCTGATCCCCCAATTTAATAGGCGTTTAATAATATCTACCACAACGATAGACTGTATAGATTATTGCCTTGTCGAATTAATTTTTTTTAAGTGGTCCACCCAAAATAGGTAATAAATCAAAGTCTTTTTTTTTATTTGCAGTCTAATGTATGGATATAGCCCCATTATGCCCTTTCGGTTCGTAAGTAGTTCTCTACTTTCGAGGGGGTTTATGATGCAACGTTGTGTCCTCATTACATGTCGTACTGTTAACCCCATCAATGTATTGCCTATGACTTAAACCCGACGCAAGCCTATCAACGCATTCACTATTTAAGACTGAAAGTGACAGCTACTTCTGTCAATGCCTAAGGCAACCCGCCGACCGTAACGGCCCATTTTAAAGGGCTGGTAAACCAACGACAATCTATTGGCG
Source organism: Cytophagales bacterium (assembly GCA_004292855.1). Classification (GTDB taxonomy): domain Bacteria; phylum Bacteroidota; class Bacteroidia; order Cytophagales; family Spirosomataceae; genus Rudanella. Next base: position 165,223 of record RDXN01000030.1, on the reverse strand, counting down.
TCCACGCCATACTCGCTTGGTAACTTGCTTATAATGACAAACACAATTCTCAATTTGAAGAAAACCTCTATGTCATCACGATTATTTATTGCTAGGGTCCTTCCCATGCTGCTCATGCTGCTTGGCGGATTCGGTTTGGCAGTCGCGGACACGGGCGGTGGATCTCCGAAAAAAGGAGCGGCTTTTTCTGTCGTTGATATTTCCGTTACAGGCGGAGGTTCAACAAGCGGCACAATTATTTGTGCCACCGGACAGCAAGTCCTCTTTGAACCTTCTCTATCGAGTGGTTCATCGACATCCTCAGTTTCGTTCACGCTCCTTCGGGGAAGCGACCTGCCCATAACGGCATCAGTTGGAACATTTCCGTTCTCACTAGCCTACACCGCAACGGGCGTAGCTAGTCCGACGAACCTCACTGTAATTGCCCGGGATAATTCAGCTTTCCCGTCGACATTTACAAGGGTGTTCAATTTGGTGCCTCCGCCAACAAATGTTGTAACGGCTAATCCGACGGCCATTTGCGCGGGCAGTTCAATTACGTTTACGCAGGCACAATCGAGTGCCCTTACGCTACAGGCTGCGGCCGGCATAACAGGTGCTACCGGAACGACGTCAGTTGTTTCGACACCGACTGCCACCGGAGTTAATACGTTTAGTTTCACGGGTATTGATCTGGCAACTGGCTGTGCTTACACATCGCCAGTCAGTGTAACGATCAGTACGCTTCCTACGGGCACGGTAGTTGCCTCGCCAAATCCGGTTTGTGCCGGTGCGACAGTTTCGTTCTCAGTAACAGGTACGGATGCCGTATCTGCTACCATTGCAGGTGCTACTCCAGGTACCAGCACAGTATCGCCCTTCGTCAGTACAACCTCAACTCCAACCAGTGCTCCATCAGGGGTATTTAGTGTTACATACACTTTGGCTGGCGCAACGGGTTGTACATCGGTTGCCACTGCTTCGTATACTGTAGTTGCCCTACCCGCCAACGGTCCTGCCGTAACACTGGCTCTGGGTTCAACGGTATTAGGTACAGGTGACGCACGGGCGGCTTCGGCTCCTGTTAACGGCACTTCTACTATCGCTGCAGCAAACGGAACATCGGGTGCTGCTACGTACACGGTTTGCCAGAACTCAACGGTAACGCTGAGTTTGAGTGCGTGCGACGTTGTTGCACCAGGCGGTCCTGGTTCAGGATCAACTACGTCTACGACTGTTTCACCTGGATACGTTATTATCACTTCAGCTAACGGCTCACAGGTAACGGTCAACAATGGTATCACATCGTATGCAGTGCCAACAACGGCAGTAGGTACGAGTGGTTACCAGGTAGCCTGCTACAACTCGCTGTTCTGTTCAAGCACAGCGGTTGCCAGCTTCACGCTGACGGTTAATCCAACGCCAGTCGCACCAACGCTTGCTTCAACGCAGGGAGCCGGACCATCGTACTCAATTTGTGCGGGTCAGTCTTTCTCCCTAGCCGTTGGTTGTGCTACGGGTTCAGCTTCAGTTGTAGCAGGTGCTACTAACGTGCCATTGGGCGCAGGTGGTTTGTTCAATACAGGCACTGGCACAAACCCAGGTACGTTCACCTACGCAGCAACTTGCCAGACGGCTTCATGCACGAGCGTTGCCACGAACTTCACAATCGTGGTTAATCCGCTTCCAGCAAACGGTCCGTTCGTAACAGCGAACTACTCGAACTCAACAGGTGCTCAGTCAGCTACGATCAACGCAGCATCCGCTTCAAGTGGTACTGCGATCACGGTTTGTCAGAACACACCACTGTTGTTGAGTGTGACGGGCTGTACGGGTAGCAACCCTGCCAACACAAGCACGAACCCAATTGTGGTTCTTGTTCCAGGTGGTGCTATCGGACAAGGTGCTTCGGTAACGGCAACAGGTGGTGCAAACTCAGGTTTGTTCCTCGTGTCTACGTCGGCTATCTCCACTACGGCGACTGGCCCATACGTGTACACGATTGCCTGCGTGAACAGCTTCGGTTGCTCAAGCACAGCAATTGCCAGCCTGTCGGTAACAGTGAACGAGTCGCCCGCATCTAGCCCAAATCTGGTAGCTAGCACAGGTGCAACTATCGCAGGTGGAACAGCAGGTACGCCGATTTCGGTTTGCCAGGGTTCTGTTCTGTCGTTCACGGTAGGTAGCTGCTCAACGTCTGTAACGTCAGGCACAAGCGCGACCGGAACGTCGGGTGTTACCGCTGGTGGTGGGTTTGGTATTACGCCACTTGCTGGCAGTACTGCAACCACTGGTATCAACTCCTTTACGGTTAGCACGCTCACGCCAGGCACATACAGCTTCGCAATTGCTTGTACGTCTGCTTCAGGTTGCCCAAGCCCACAGTCAACGACTGTGACGGTAACGGTAAATAACAGCGCAACAACGCCAACCTCGGCTACAGCCCGGACGGTGTGTGAAAGCTCAGGTAATGTAATCTTCGCAACAGGTTGCGGCACGGACTCAGCTACTATCGTGAGCCGCCCAACTGTTGAAGCAAGTTCTGCTACAATCACCAGCAACTCGTTGGTAATTGGTTCGGTTCAATCAGGCACGTTCGTCTATGGCATTCGGTGCCGGACGTCTGCTGGTTGCAGCAGCACTACTGTATCGTATACGCTTGTTGTCAACCCACGTCCAGTTAATGCTAACCTGACTATCGTCGGTGGTGTGACATCAGACACGAACGTGGCTGGCGGAACATTAGGTAGCGTAGCGATTTGCCAGGGAGCTTCTCTGTCAATCAATACGAACTGCTTGATTGCTTCAGCTACAGCATCTGGTTCAGCTAACGTAGCAACGGGTGCTAACAGCGGCATTGTCGGTGTTGACGGAACTACGGCTGCTATTGGTGGTGGTACAACAGGTGGTACAACGTCATCGACGTTTGCTTCCTTTATCATCTCGACGACGGCTACAGGTGTAACTAACTTCACCTTTGCCTGCGTAAATAACCTAAGCTGCACTAGCCCAATGACAACGACCTTGTCAGTAACGGTGAACGCCAGCGTAGCAGCTCCAACTGGATTGGCTAGCCTGACTCGTTGTCTCAATGATGTGGCTTCGGTAACGGCAGTTTGCCCAACGGCAGGTAGCACGGCGATCTTCTCAGGAGCGCAATCGCTCACGGGTGGTGTCCAGTCACTGGCAACAAGCGCAAGTGGCGTATTTGCTTACAACGTAATCTGCCAGAGCAACACTTGCTCAAGCACAGCGGTATCGTTCACGTTGACGGTTAATCCCCGTCCGAACAACGCCAGCTTGACGGCAGTCAACGGCATGCCAATGAACACGGTAGTAGCGGGTGGTGCATCAGGTGCAGTGGCGATCTGCCAGGGAGCTTCCCTGACGGTATTGACCGACTGCTTGATCGCTTCGGCTTCTTCATCAGGTTCGGCTAACGTAGCGACTGGCAACAACAGCAACGTTGTTGGACAAGACGGCTCAGTGGCGGCCATCGGTGGTGGTACAACGGGTGGTACAACGTCACAGACGTTTGCTTCGTTCGCCATCTCAACAACGGCTACAGGTACGACTAACTTCACCTTTGCTTGCGTTAACAGCTCAAGCTGCACCAGCCCAATGGCGACAACGCTGTCGGTAACGGTGAACGCAAGTGTAGCGGCTCCAACTGGCTTGGCTAGTCTGACTCGTTGCCTAAGCGATGTAGCTTCGGTAACGGCAGTTTGCCCAACTACAGGTAGCACGGCAATCTTCTCAGGAGCGCAATCGCTCACGGGTGGTGTCCAGTCACTGGCAACAAGCGCAAGTGGCGTATTCGCTTACTCGGTAGTATGTGTTAACAGCACTTGCTCAAGCACGGCGGTCTCGTTTACGCTGACGGTTAATCCCCGTCCGAACAACGCCAGCTTGACAGCAGTCAACGGCATGCCAATGAACACGGTGGTAGCCGGTGGTGCATCAGGTGCAGTGGCAATCTGCCAGGGAGCTTCTCTGACAGTGAACACCGACTGCTTTATCGCATCAGCTTCTTCATCTGGTTCGGCTAACGTAGCAACGGGTGCAAACAGTGGTATCGCTGGTGTTGACGGCTCAACGGCCGCAGTAGGTGGTGGTACAACGGGTGGCACAACGTCAACGACGTTTGCTTCGTTTGTTATCTCAACAACAGCTACAGGTGTAACGAACTTCACCTTCGCTTGCGTAAACAGCTCAGGCTGCGCCAGCCCACAGGCCACAACCCTGTCGGTAACGGTGAACTCAAGTGTAGCGGCTCCAACTGGTTTGGCTAGCCTGACTCGTTGCCTCAGCGATGTCGCTTCGGTAACGGCGGTTTGCCCAACGGCGGGTAGCACGGCAATCTTCTCAGGGGCTGAGTCACTCACGGGTGGTATCCAGTCGCTGGTAACGAGCGCGAGTGGCGTATTTGCTTACACGGTCGTTTGTGCTAACAGCACTTGCACCAGTACGCCAGTACCGTTTACATTGACCGTACAACCACGTCCGGCTGATGCGGCTTTGACGGTACGGACAAGTCCAACCACAACGCTTACTACGGTAGCGGCTGCGGGGATCGGTTCAGTATCGGTTTGCCAGAATCAGTCTCTGACCGTTGTAACGAATTGCCTTATCAACACGGCAACAGGTTCAGGTACGGCTAACACAGCTACAGGTGTAAACAGCGGTTCGGTAAACCAAGATGGTAGCATCGTGGCAATTGCCAACGGCGTTTCATCAGGAGCTACTTCGAACACGTTTGCGGCATTCGTAATTTCTACAAGTGCTATCGGAACAACAACGTTCACGTTCCAGTGTCAGAATTCGTTTAGCTGCACAAGCCCGAACTCGACCACACTGGCCCTTGTCGTGAGCGGCAGCGTTGCCAATGCAACTATTGCAGCAAGAAGTGGTAGTGCTACAACACTCACAGCAGGTGGCGTTTCATCTGTTTGTGTAGGCAGCACACTGTCATTGACTGCTTTAGCCTGTCCAACAGGAACTTCAGCCATTGTAACGGGCAGTAATCCATCAGCTACTGTTGCTTCTGGTACGTCTTACGTAATCAGCACGTCGGCAGCGGGTGTACAGAACTTCTCAGTCGTTTGCCGCACGGCAGCCGGTTGCGTAAGTGCAACGCCACAGCAATTCTCGGTATTGGTTAACGCCATCCCGAACAATGCTGGTATCGAGGTAGCCTCATCGAATGGTGGTTCTGCAACGGTTGTAGGTGGTACATCAGGTCCGATCACGGTTTGTGAAGGTTCGGTATTGACTGGTTTGGTAACAGGTTGCCCAACAACCTCAGGTGCCGTTCCTGGTTCAACAGCGAGCATCGCAGGTTCAGGTCAGATCTTCGTAGGTGGTTCAACACCAGGGTCGACGACAACGTCGGTGAACTCGTTCACAATCCCAGGTACACTGACAGCCGGTACATACAACTACACCGTAGTTTGTACGTCGGTAGCTGGTTCAGCTACGTGTACTAGCCAATTGGCAACCACATTGGTTGTTAACGTAATTGGTGCGCCAGTTTCGCCGACTGCTACCGTTTCGGCAGCAGCAGCTCCGGGAACTTCGGCTGGTCCAACGACGCTGTCGCCAGTGTCTCCTGTAGGTAACTACACGGTATGCCAGAACTCGCCAATCAGCCTGACCGTTAACGGCTGTAACGCAGCAACGCCAGGCTCACAGCCAGGTGCTGGCGGACAGGTTAGCGGTTCAGCCGTATTGGGTGGTAGCCAAATTGTAAATGGTGGTGCTAATCCAAGCAACTTCACGATTCTGAACACAGCAACGGGTGTATACCAATACACCGTTAACTGCCAGAGTGGTGTAACGGGTTGCAAGAGCCTGACTTCACTGATCCTGAACGTAACGGTTAATCCAACTCCTGCTGCCCCTGTTATCACGGGCGACGTAGTTGCGGGTAGCTCGGTAACGTTGTGCCAGGGTAAGTCGGCTATCGGAACGGTAACGTGCCCAGTGAACAGCGTACCGTCACAAAGCAATTCTACGAATAGCTTCCTGGTGAATTCAAACGCAAGCTCGGGTGCTACGAGCAACATCCTGAACTATACGGCTACGGCTTCGACAAGTTCAACGGGTATTGCTACCTTCTCGGTTATTTGCGTATCAACGCAGGGTGGTTGCCCAAGCTTGCCAACAGCCTACACACTGGTTGTAAACCCAGTTCCAGCTGATGCTGGTCTGACGGTTAGCCCAGCGCGTTTGGGTGGTGTAGCAGGTACGTCATTAGTGGCTGCCGGTGGCACAGGCTCATTGACAATCTGCCAGGGTAGCCCAATCTCGGTAACGGTAACAGGTTGCGACGTAACAACGATCCCAGGTTCGACTAGCGGAACAGGTACAAGCTCACAAGCTGGTGCTTCGTTCGGTGGTGTTCAGATCACAGCCGGTTCAACGGTACCAAACGTATTTACGGTATCTACCGCCAATACGGGTGTGTTCGCCTACACGGCAGTTTGTACGAATGCTTTCGGTTGCACAAGCCCGAACGTAACGACGCTGAACGTAACGGTAACGCCAACGCCTGAGTCGCCAACCATTACGGCCGGTGTAACAACGACTGCGGTAACGCAAGTATGCCAGAACATCCTGTTAGTTGGTCGCTATACCTGCCCAACAGGTTCAGGTCGCGCGTTCGTAACATCAGGTGCAGCAGGCGCGGCAGGTATTGCAGCAAGCAGTGCTACAGCGTTCACAGTGAATACGGGCACAGTAGGTGTTACGTCGTTCACGTTGACCTGTACAGCTACGCAAGGTGGTTGCCCAAGCGCACCAGTACGGTTCACGGTTAACGTAAACTCTCTGCCAAACAACGCCAGCCTCACGGCGGTAGGTGCTACAACACCTGCTAATGTATTGGTAGCGGGTGGTGGTCCAGCCGGTGCGCTGACGATCTGCCAGGGTCAATCACTCTCAGTGGTTACCAACTGCTTGATCGGCACGAACACGACAAATACTCCAGGCAACTCGCTGACGGGTATTAACAGTGGTAACACAGGTGCATCAGGTGTGGTAGACGGATCTGGTTCAACAACGCAAATTGGTGTTGGTGGCAGCGTAACGGGTGGTTCGTCAACGTCGGTCTATGCTGCGTACCTGCTCGGTACAAGCGTTACCGGAACAACGACCTACACGTTTGTTTGTATCAACGCTGCGGGTTGCTCAAGCCCAATTCCAACAACGTTGGCTGTAACGGTGAATCCAACGCCTGCGGCTCCTGCCGTTCTGGCTCAGACTGCCAATACGCAACCTGTAACGTTCCCGAACATCGTACTGTGTCAGACTGCGGGTGGTCCAAGCCCAATTTCAGTGACGGCATGTCCGACAGGAACAACGGCAACGATTGCTACGAACATCGGTAAGGTGAATGCAGTAGCGGGTTCTACCGCATTTGAAATCGTAACTACCCTGACGGCTGCACAAATTACAGCTGGTGGTGTAAACGGTTCATTCACGGTAACGTGTACGAACAGCAGCTCATGTACTAGCTCACAAGTAGCTAACCTGACGATCAACGCGGCTCCGCCAACACCGTCAAGTGTGACGATCAGTGCAGGTACGCCAGCGTTTGTCAGTACGTCGTCTATCACGGTTTGCCGTGGTCAGATGGTCGAACTGAAAGTCGATGGTTGCCCAACGGGTGTAACAAGCACCAACTTCCCAATTACCGGAGGTGGCACTGGTTTCACATTCAGCGGCTCGCTCGTGTTTGTTCCAGCAGGAGGCTCTACGGCACAATCGACCTCAATCGCAACTGGCTCGTTGCCACTTGGCCGGTATGAGTTTGGTGTACGTTGCACAAACGCCAACGGATGTCAGAGCATAGTTCCTGTTAACATGACGCTCGTGGTAACGGATCTGCCAAGTGCAGTTGCCGTAACAGGCTTCGCGCCAACATGTGTTAACGCACGGGCTATCGGAACAGTAGGTTGTACAGTTGGCACGCCACAAATTGGCATCGCTAGCGGTCCGGCTACTGCTGGTGCTCCAATCATCGTAGGTGCTGGTACAAACTCACTCACGTATACAGTACCTACAGCAACAGGTCTGTACACATTGACTGCGGTTTGTACAACAGGTGGTGCCTGCGCAGGTACGCCAGTAACGATCACGGTGAACAGCGGTGTACGTACGCCTGCTCCAACAAGCGTACAAACAGTACAGAACGCGATTTGCCTCGGCACAAGCACTACGCTCACAGCGTCTTGCCCAACCCCAGGTGCTACGGTCATCTGGTACGAAGCTGGATCAACTAACGTAGTCTCTGGAACAGCTATTGGCCTGAATGCACTGGTGGTAACACCAACTACAACAGGATCAAAAGCTTACGAGGCAGTTTGCTCAAGCTCACTGTTTGCTTGCCCAAGTGGACGTTCGACGGACATCATCCTGAACGTACTGCCAGGTGTAGGCTCACAGCCAACCATTTCGGCGCGGCCAAACCCATCTTCACCAGGTCAGTCAGTTACACTGACTGCGGCAGGTTGTATGGGAACAACGGTGTTCTACGTTCAGGGTACCAACACGGAAGTGGGACGTAGCTCGAACATGCTGGCTCAGGTGCTTGTCAACCCACTGGTTACGACAGTCTACGATGCCGTTTGTACAAACGGGCAATGCACTAGTCCACGTACAACTGGAACACCAGTGCTCGTGACGCCATGCAACTTTGTAGCTAACGTGACGCCAAGCTCATCGGCTATCTGCCCAGGCGGTACAGTAGTACTGACGGCTTCGGGTGGCGCAAGCTACGCATGGGCTAACGGTGGTACGACGCAGTCAATCACTGCTACGGCTCCGGGTATTTACAACGTGATTGTGACAGACGCTCTGGGTTGTACGTCGGTTGGCTCAGCAACGGTAACGGCTGGTCAGGCTCCAACGCCAACGATCACGGGTAACGTAAACATCGTACAGGGTCAGAGCACGCAACTCACCGCAGGTGGTGGTGCTGCTTATCTCTGGAACGGTCCAGGTTTGGCTAACGGAACGGGTTCTACCCAAACTGTAGGTCAGGCTGGTACGTACACCGTAGTGGTAACAAGCGCATCAGGTTGTACGGCGGCTGCTACGGTAACCGTAACGGTATCGATGCTGCCAGGTGCTCCAACGGTAACGCCAGCCGGTGCAGTAGGTGCTTCGGCTCCGCTCCAGGCTTGCGTAGGTCAGACGGTTCAACTGAATGCTTCTTGCGCAACAGGTACGCCACGCTTCAAGATGGGTGGGTTGACCAACGATGCTTCGTCACAAAACGTGTCGAGTGCAACGCCAGGTGTGGTTACCTATCAGGTAGTGTGCGTAGTGAACGGTGCAGAAGGCCCAGCCACAACGGCTTCGGTTAACTTCAATGCAGCTCCAACAGTAGCGATCCTGCAAACCGGTCAGGTTTGTACGAGCGGTGCTGGTAGTGCAACGCTGTCGGCAACGGGTACGGGTATCACCAGCTACACTTGGTCAACAGGTGCAACTGGTTCACAACTGGTAGCTAACGCTGCGGGTATGTACTCAGTGAACGTTTCTAACGCTGCTGGTTGCGTATCGACTGCTGCGGTCATGGTACAGTCTGTACCATGCGTAGGAGGTCCTGCTCCAGGTGTGCTTCAGGTAACGGGTGCTACAGTTGATTGCCGGAACGGTAACGTAACCATCACGGCAACGGGTGGCAACGGCAACCAGATCCAGTACTCAATTGGCAACGTACAGTACTCGCCAAGCAACCCTGTTGCACTGGATCCTGCGGTGTTGAACAATGCTTCGGTAACGTTCATCAACCTGTACGCTCGTCAGGTAAACTCGACAAGCACAGGCTTCGATACGGCTGGACCATTCCAGTACAACTTGCGTGCTGCTTGCCCAATCTCGACAACGCCAGTTGCTCCAACTGTAGTTGTTCCACCGTCAGCCTGTGGTAGCCCAGTAGCTACAGTAGGTCAGCCGTTGGTTGTAACGGGTGTAGATCAAATCAACTGTAACACCGGTTCATTCCGCGTCTTGACGACGGGTGGTAACGGTACGGCAATCGACTACTCAGTAATCGTTGGTCTCAGCAACGCTGATGCTAACAACTGTATCCGTCGCGTTGACAACAACGAACAGTTGATCGCAATCAACAGCGCATCTTCGACGATCACGCCGTTCCGTATCGACGTGAAACAAAACGGAGTGCTGACACCAGCCGCCTTCTGCTTTGACTTCAAGGCAGCCTGCGCAGCGGGTATGACTGCCACGATGTCGTCGATTGGTATGTGTATTGAGCCAAACGGCCCAGCAACACCGCCAGTAACGCCACCAGTTACGCCACCAGCACCGCCAGTAACGCCACCAACCACGCTGAACCCAGCAGGTTGTGGTAGCCCTGCCAACACTGTAGGTCAGCCTCTGACCATCTCAGGTGTTGATCAGGTGAACTGCCAGGCTGGTACGTTCCGTATCCTGACGACGGGTGGTAACGGCAACACGATTAACTATGCTGACATAGTTGGTCTGAGCAACAACGATCCGTACAACTGTACGCGTGTAATCGACAACGCCGAGCAACTCCGGGCCATTAACAACCCGAACTCGTCTATCGGACCATTCTCGCTCCGTGTACGGAACATCGGTGGTGGCACAAGCAATACCTTCTCATTCAACATGAAGCAGGTATGCTCAGGCTCACCACGCGTAGCCCGCACCGAGTCAACAGGTACTCTGGACGTAACTGTCCTGGGCAACCCAACACTTGGCGAGACGGTAGAAGTTGAAGTACGTGGTGCAGAAGGTCAGGCGCTCCAGTTGCGTCTGGTTGACGGCTTAGGTGCTGCTATCAGCGAGAAGTCAGTAGAGAAGGCAGGTGCAGTAGAACGCCAGACGATCAGTCTGGGTCGCTCGGCTGGCATGTACTTCCTACAGGTAACTACGCCAGATAAGAGCAAGACGGTGAAAGTGGTTCGTCAGTAACGAATCGCAACTCCGCAAGAGAAACCCCGCCAATTGGCGGGGTTTCTCGTTTTATAGGGGGCCAATAAAAAAGCCCCGAACAGTCGGGGCAAGTGATGCTATTGCGGGAAGTTGGTTTTGTCATTCCGACGGAGGAGGAATCTTGAGCGTTATTTGGCTACAGGATTCCTCCTTCGTCGGAATGACAAAACCAACTTCTAATTTACACGATATTCACTTCCGGGTTAATCGTAATCCCAAACCGCTCCCCCACCGATTGACGAACCTCATAAGCCAGATTAAGAATCTCCTGCCCAACGGCTCCCCCATAGTTCACCAGCACCAACGCCTGTTTGGCATGAACGCCCGCGTCGCCCCGACGGTAGCCCTTCCAGCCGCAATGCTCGATTAACCAGCCCGCCGGAACTTTCACTTGGTCGGTGTCGGCGAGGGGGTAACCCGGCATGTCGGGAAATTGGCTCAACAATTGGTCGTAGTGTTCGCGACTGATTTCGGGGTTCTTAAAGAAGCTCCCCGCATTGCCAATCTGGGCGGGGTCGGGGAGTTTGCTGCGCCGGATCTGCACAACGGCGTCAGAAACCGCTTTGATCGACAGCGTATCGGGCGTGACCCCCATTTGGTCGAGAGTCTCGCGGATGGCCCCGTATGACGTATGAAACGTGGGCGATTTATCTAATTGAAACGTAACGCTTGTGATGATGTATTGGTCTTTCAACTCATGCTTAAAGACGCTTTCCCGGTAGCCGAATTTGCACTCCTCGCGGGTGAACGTACGAACCTCGCCGGTTTGCCGGTTCACGGCCTCAAGCGATTCAAATACCTGTTCGATCTCGACTCCATACGCACCAATATTTTGCATGGGGGCCGCCCCTACCGTTCCGGGAATAAGCGACAAGTTCTCAACACCAGCGTAACCATGCTTTACACAATAGATCACAAACGCGTGCCAATTAACCCCGGCACCGGCTTTGACCCACCAGTGCGTATCGTTCTCGCGTACCAACTCGATGCCCTGAATATTCATCCGAATCACCATGCCCTCCACGTTGCCCGTAAGCAGGAGGTTACTGCCTCCGCCCAAAATAAGCTTGGCCACCTGGTTATAGTCGGCAAGTTGTAACAGCGTTTGGAGATCATTCGGGGTTTGTACGTCGGCCCAATAGCGGGCTGTAGCCTGAATACCAAATGTGTTGTAGGGTTTCAGCGATACGTTGCTCTGAACGTTCAGCATACACAAGGATTAAGTGAAAGGTCAAAATTAACCAAATTAGTCCCGTAAATTTGTACCTGCATTTGATAGCTCCATGAACCCAAGGTCAATTCTGTTTAGTAGCTCCCTGTTGATCGGGCTAGTTGCCTGTTCGCCCAGAACGCTCCCCTCGTCGGGTCGGGCCACCGACGGCAACGCCTACAACGAAGACCTATCGGCAGCACGGCCCGTTTACGCACTTAATGGCGTTAAGGCTCCCAGCACGGGTAAGTCTGCTTCGCCAGCCAACACGACCCCACCAGTCCCTGCACCCGAATCACGGAAAATTACTAATGTGGGTTCGTCCGAGGCACTGCATGTTAACCGCAAAGTTGACGAACAACTAACCCTTATTGCCGATAAAAATCGGTCGATTCGGTATGCCTCGGGTTATCGGGTCCAGATCTATGTGGGCAATGAACGTCAACAAGCCGAAGCAGCTAAACTACAGGTGTACCAGAATTTCCCGGAGCTTGCGCCCTATCTGTCGTACAACCAGCCCACTTATAAGCTCAAAGTTGGCGACTTTATGCGTCGGACGGATGCCGAGCGATACTTCAGCCAAATCAAACAGGTAATCGGTACAGCTATGCTCATACCTGATAAAGTTGATGTACGCCGTGGCCTATTGATAAGATAAGTGACGACCGCATAAAAATTCGTCTTACTTTTGGACGAAATTCTTGAATAAATACTAAAAGAGGTACTGGACCTCTCGATCAGACGCATGAAAAAAGCACTTATTACGGGCATAACCGGGCAAGATGGTGCCTACCTCGCCGAACTGCTACTGGAAAAAGGCTACGAGGTGCATGGAATCAAACGCCGGAGTTCACTCTTCAATACCCAGCGGATTGACCATATCTATGAAGACCCCCACGAAACCAATGTTCGGTTTCATTTGCACTACGGCGATCTAGCCGACTCCACTAACATTATCCGTATCATTCAGGAGGTGCAACCCGACGAGATCTACAACCTCGGGGCTATGTCGCACGTGCGGGTGAGTTTCGATGAGCCGGAGTACACGGCGCAGGTTGACGGTATCGGTACGCTCCGTATTTTGGAGGCTGTTCGGTTGCTGGGCCTGACCGACAAGACCCGTATCTACCAGGCATCGACCTCAGAATTGTACGGTGGCCTACAGGGACATGCGCAGTCGGAGGAGACACCGTTTTACCCCCGCTCACCTTATGCGGTTGCCAAATTGTATGGCTACTGGATCACGGTTAACTACCGCGAAGCGTATAAGATGTATGCCTGCAACGGTATCCTGTTCAACCACGAGTCGCCCCTGCGTGGCGAGACGTTCGTGACGCGCAAGATCACCCGTGCTGTGGCTCGTATTGGTTTGGGTTTGCAAGACAAGGTGTTCCTGGGCAACCTCGACGCTCAACGCGACTGGGGCCATGCCAAAGACTATGTCGAAGCCATGTGGCTGATCCTGCAACAGGAGAAACCCGAAGACTTCGTGATTGCCACGGGTCAAACCACTCACATCCGTGACTTTGTGAAAATGGCCTTCGCCGAGATTGGTGTGGAGGTTGCGTTCAGTGGCGAGGGTGTCGACGAAAAAGGCGTGGTGGTTCGCTCTACCAACCCCGCATTCCCCGTGGCCGAGGGTCAGGAAGTAGTGGCTATCGACGAGCGGTACTTCCGCCCCACCGAAGTGGACCTGCTGCTGGGTGATCCTACCAAAGCAATGACCAAACTGAACTGGAAGCCTAAGTACGACCTCAAAGGTCTGGTCGAAGACATGGTTCAGGCCGACGTTGCCCTGTTCCGCAAAGACCAACTGCTGGAGCAGAGTGGTCACCGGGTGTTGAATTATTTTGAATAGAGTGAAATTAGTTAAGAGTTAAGAGTGAATAGTTAAGAGTTGGCTTACGCTTTTAAACTCTTAACTATTCACTCTTAACTCTTAACTCTTTCTGGCCATCCGATCCGCTATAACAGCGGTTTCGAGCGAGGTTAGTCCGTTCTGATTCGTGATTTTCCGGTGCGGTCCGGCGGTCCGGGTTTCCGGGAAGTACACTGCACTTATCTGATCGCGGAACATAAGTCGGAGTAATTCGCTGTAGAGGTGGAGTTTGTCCTCGCCAAAACCATAGCGAAGCTCGATTTGCTGATAAGCCTCAAACTCTTTGTGCCGTCCGCGCAACAGGCGATCCTTCCCCCCCAAATTAGCCGTAACGTTTAACTGGGCACCCGGAAACAGGGTTATTAGCTCACGGGTGGTTTCTTCGTCGACCACGGCCCGCATCACAAGGCGCGTGGGCACCCACTCGTGCAGCGTAATGTCGCCCCGCTCAAACACCAGTCGCATTTCCTGCCGATCCATTTTGCCCGTTTGGGTGAAGCCGTGATAAAAATTGACGGTTTTGATACCCGTTTGGGCATCGCCATACTCGACGGTGCAGTTAACCTGATCTTCTATGTCGTTGCTGTTGGGTCGTTTGACAATCTGTGCCGACACCACGCGCCCCTCCCCTAGCCAACCGGCAAACATGTCGAAAAAGTGGACGCCGTGTTCGATGAAGATACCCCCGCTTTTGGTTCGATCCCAAAACCAGTGCTCCGGCGAAAGGCCCTCATCGCCTGCATAATTCTCGAAATACCCGTGCAAAAATTCACCCAGTAGCTGCTTGTCGATCAGGCGTTTGACTCGCTCAAACATCGGGTTGTAGCGTTGCATAAGGTTCGTAACCATCAATAAACCTTTTTCCGCAGCCTTATCGAGCATGGCCTGCCCCTGTTCGATGTTCATGGCCAGCGGTTTCTCGCAGATCACGTGTTTACCCGCATCAAGAGCACGCATGGCCTGTTCGTAATGTAGAAACGGGGGAGTAGCAATATAAATCAGGTTGATGTCGGGGTGGCTGAGCAAATCGTCGAGCGAGTCGAGATGTTCGGCTCCAAACCGTTTGGCAGCCGCCAGAGCTTCCTCCCGTTTCGAGCCGGCAATAGCCACAAGCCGAACATTCGGAGTTTGCATAAACTGCTGAACGGCAAATAGCCCGAAGCCCCCCATGCCAATTACCCCCAAACCCAAATCGGGCAGTTGTTCTCCAGCCGGGGCCGATTGGCCTGCCGATACTGTGCGTTGTTGTTCCATAACGTTGTAGATGATTCATCTGTACAACGTTGAAGGAGGTAAGAGTGTTAGTTATTGGTTGTTGGCCGGACGGGGAATAAGCTGATATCGGTCGTGGGCCATTAGCTTTTCGAACAGTTGCACGGTAGCGGCTGCGTCGCCGTGGGCACGGTGCCGGTGCGCCACCGGAATGTCGAGCGAGGTACAAAGCCTGCCTAAGCTGTAGGAAGGCAGGCCGGGGAAAATCTTACGGCTCGTTCGGACCGTGCAGAGGGTCCGGCGCAGAAACGCGTGGCCCGCCCAATCAAGCTCCTTCTTAACAAAATTAAAGTCGAAGGCGACGTTGTGCGCCACAAAAATAGCCCCCTCCGACACGCGTAAGATATCGGCGGCTACCTCCTCGAATCGGGGAGCCGTGGCAACCATCTGCTCCGAAATGCCGGTCAGATGCCGAATAAACGGGGGAATTGGGCAATCGGGATTAAGCAGGGTGTGAAACGAATCGACAACCGTCAGGCCATCGTGCCGAAACATAGCAATTTCCGTCATGCGGGTGGGGCCTTTGATACCCCCGGTAGTCTCAACGTCAACGATGCAATACACGCTGTAAAGATAGCGAGCAGCGAGCAGTTTGCAGTAGGCAGTATTCAATCTTGACTGCAAACTGCCTACTGCCTACTGCCTACTGTCCACTGCCAACTGCTCACTATCTCTGGGCTTGCGAGCCGTGACACCCTCCTGGATCAACGTGAGGGTCTGTTGGAGGGCGTAGTCGCGGCTATGAAGCAGATCATCGTAGGTGCGCGACACCTCGAAATCAGGTTCGATGGTGAAGCCGTTGGCCTGATTTAGGCTTACGGCGTGCGTGAGTTTCTTGAGCGGAATTCGGACCTGAATGCGCGAATGAGGCAGGGTAATGGTCTTGAAGTGACCGGCAAAATCGCCCCAATAGGCCCCTCCACAGGCTTCACCCACAAACGTGCCGACGCCCGCGTCGAGCGATTTAGCCAACACCGACGTAGCCGCCGAGAACGAAGCTCCATTCATCAGAAAATACAAGTTGCCCCGGTATGCCAGCTTTCGCACGGGCCGGAACCGGCGTTTGTGTGCCCGACTCGCGAACCCCTCTTGCCCCTCGGGTTTGTACTGCATGGAAAATTGTAGGGCCGAAAACGGATTCCAGCGCGTGACCAGTTCAGCGCGGGCCGCCCGCTTCATCTGTTCACGTTGCATAATGGTGAAGCGATTAGGCATCCAGTACTGCAACAGCCGCCCCGAGTTAACAACCATGCCGCCCCCATTCTGCTGCATGTCGATAATCAGGTTCTCGATATGATTGTCGCGCACCTGCCTGAATGCCCGCTTAAGTCGCCGTTTAAACGCCACTTGAAAGGGGTCGTGTCGGGTTGGACCCATAAACGACGATACGCGCAAAACTGCTGTATTTGACAGGCTGTCAATGATTTGCAACGACAAATTGGGCCGGTCGTCGCGCTCGTGCCGGTAACGTTTGCTCAACGTGGCCCGAAACTGTTGCAGATTCACGCAGGCCACGCGCTTTTGCCGAATCAGCCGAAGCGGATCGTTCATCAGGCGATAGGAAATCGTGAGCGAGTCGAACGATCCGAACCAAGCCGCGTAGTAATCGGCGAATTGGTGCAGGCTCCACTGTTGGCGACCTGTACGGTTGTCGCCATCTGACCCCGACCTATCGGCTTCCATCAGATCGTGGTGAATGTCGGCCACCTGTCGGCCTTCGATGCTCAGGAGTTGGGTACCCCGCCGAAACGTCGTATCACCCGCAACGTTGTGGGTGATGTAGTAATCTGCACCCACGTTGCGGATGAAAAACGGGATATAGAGCGTATGCTTGTCAATGTATGTTCGGCGGTGATTCAGGTTCGTGTGGCCGTCTTTAAGACTATTGACAAGAGGACTAACGTGCCTGAAAAATGGCAAATATTCGACGGGGCCGCTCAGGTGGTTAAATAACGAATCGTACAGGCGTTCGTATTGAGGTTTGGGTGTGTAGAACCCAACGCCCGGATGAAATTGATCGAGCCGGCGTTTTAGAAATTGAATATCGTCGCGGGCTTCGGCCTCCGTGAGCGGCTGTGCCCGAAGCGAAACAGCGGCACCCGCAAGCAGTGCGTAGATAACGAAAAGGAGAGTGGGTTTCATCAGGCTGGTTACGGCTTACTAACCTTTGTCAATAGGATTAGCATAAATATTCCGTGAATATAGAAATAGGCCAATAGATTCTCAATAGCCCCATTTTTTTACCTCAATAAAATTTCGTTAAAATAGTTGGAAACAAATAACTAATACATTAGTTTTACAACTAAGACATACGTTATAGATATGGAAATACGCGAACTTACCCGCGCCGAAGAAGAGATCATGCGGGTTTTGTGGCACCTCGACCGTGCTTTTGTGAAGGATGTGCTGAACGAAATCCCAGAGTCGGGCGCGACCCCGGCCAAACCGGCCTACAACACCGTTTCGACGATTATCCGAATTCTGGAAAAAAAGGGGCTGGTAGGCTACACGGCCTACGGCAAAACGCACGAATACTACCCGCTTATTACGGAAGAGGCCTACCGACGCTTCCAGACCGAGCAACTGATGAGCAACTATTTCGACAACTCGCTCAAAAAGCTGGTGTCGTTTTTCGTGAATGAAAAGAACGTGAGCCTAAGCGAAGCCGACGAAATTATTCGGCTCCTCAACCAAAACAAAACCGAGCCATGAGCACGTTAGACTATCTCCTCCGCGCCAATCTCTATTTGCTTTTATTCTTTGGGTGTTACTACCTGCTGCTGCGTCGGCACACGTTTTTTGCACTCAACCGGGCCTATTTATTGGGGTCGGTGGCCCTTTCGCTGGGGTTACCGCTCGTTCAACTACCGGCCGAGGCCACAACTGTCCTGCCAACAGTTGCCCCCCAATTCCTCGGCACCGTGGTAATTCGCCCGCAGGACCTTGCCCCTACCGGCCCCGATTGGGTAACTATAGGCTGGTGGGCCTATGGGCTAGTGGCCGTTGCGTTGCTGATCCGGCTCGTCTGGCGCACAACCCGCCTGATGGCCTACCTGCGCGAACACCCGCAACAGCCCCTTGCCGACTACACACTTATCCAACCACAAGACCCCCAAACGCCAACGTTTTCGTTTTTTCGGTACATGGTTCTTAGCCCCGCCGACGTGCAGGCCGAACCCGTCCGCGAGCACGAACTGGTCCATATCCGGCAGTGGCACAGTGTCGATGTGTTGTTTTTTGAGGTGGTTCAGGCCGTATTTTGGTTTAATCCGGTGATGTTGGCCTATCGGGCCGCTATCCGGCAAGTACACGAGTTTCTGGCCGACGAGACAGCTTCAGCCCGGCACCGCGCCAACTACGCCGACTATCTGGTATCGTACGCACTCGGCGATGGGGCCAACGCCTTGACCAATTCATTTTTTAGCCCATCGCTTTTAATAACCCGATTAAAAATGCTGCACCGACGCGCCACGAGTCGGTGGGCGTTGGGCAAATATGCCCTGGTTTTGCCTGTGGTGGCCGTTATGCTGGCCCTGACAGCCGCCCGACCCCAGGTAGAGCGGCTCGTGAAACCATTACTGGCAACCAACCCAATCGTGGTGAAAGGGCGCGTGCTTGGCCCCAATAACAAGCCACTACCGGGGGCAACCATAGTTGTCATGGGCGGTACCAAAGGCACCACAACCGACGCGAACGGGCGGTTTATAATCTCCGTCGAACCGGGAATTCGATTGGCGGTAAGCCATGTGGGTTTCGAGACGATGCAGGTTGTAGCAAATGGGGGCGCGGAGATGCAAGTGAAGATGGCTGTTGAGCCAAAGATGCTAAGTGATTTGCACGTAGTAGGTTATTCCACCAGGCCAATTGCCAAAGCCGATACGGCGAATGAAAAGGAAGTGTTTACGTCCATTGAGCAGCAACCAGAGTTCCCTGGAGGTATGGATGCGCTTAGGCAATACCTAAGTCGAACCATACGATACCCAAGGGACGCACAGCGAGCTAACGTGGCGGGGCGAGTTTATGTCCAGTTCGAAGTTTCGCAAACTGGCGACATTCGCAACATTCGCCTTCAGAAAGGGTATATAGGGTTTGGGTTAGACGAAGAGGCCATCCGGGTAGTATCACAAATGCCCCGCTGGAATCCGGGCCGTCAAAATGGTCTACCCGTTGATGTTACCTATATTCTACCAATTGAGTTCTCAATTGATGACCCGCGAACGGGCTATAATCAACCCAAAAATGAACTCCCTTCCCAAACACCCGTTCAGGCTCCCGAAACAGACGTGAATGGCAATCCAGTGGGGCCTACGCCGGGGTTTAAGTCGTTTGAGACAGCAACGCCCGCAAACATTCGTATCCGGGGAACCAATAAGGGCAGGTTGGCAAATGATCCATTATACATTGTCGACGGTGTAACAATTGGAAAGAGTGGTTCTCTTAACAACTTAAATCCCAACGATATTCAGGAAATTACTGTTCTCAAAGATGCTTCAGCCAAAGCCCTTTATGGCGAAGCCGCTGCCAATGGAGTCGTTATTATCACCACTAAAACCGGCAAGAAAAATGCGACCGAGCCTGTCAAAAAATAAGGTTCCCGGCTACGGCCTTACCAACCGGTTCTATGAGCCGTCGAGCTTAGCGCAGCGGGTTCGGATGCTTACCCGACCGACTTCGGGGCGAGGCACGCTGTGGCAGTTTGCTCTCGTATTTCCCCTTGTGGGTGGGTTCTGGATGTGTACACAGAAGGGATCGGAGAAGGCAGCTATGTCAATTCGTGAAAGCGCGTTGGAAGTTGATCAAAGAGCCACTGCACTTGGTCTTGAAAAGCCAAAGGCAACCTGGATGAGACGCTTTCGATTTGAGGGATTCTTCGACGACCCAAATTTCCGCAACTACTTCGTTGATGGAAAGCCAGTGGACTACGAAACAGCGGTATCGGTGCTAGCTACTCAGAAAGCCGATGTCACTCTCTGGTATGACGCGTCCCCTTCGGTCCGCATCACAATAGATCACGCGTTCAATAACAAGTAATCCCTGGAACACTGAACAACGGGTGCATTTCAATGCTGTGTTTTGCTCAACCGTTGCCCATTAAAGCAACCTGTATTGGCCTTACGGCCATGCCGGAAAGTATCCGGCATTACATGGAGGGGCGACTGTTGTAATGCCGGCGGTCCGTCACTACGGTACCTTCCGGCATGGCCGTAAGGCCAATAACACAAGATTAAAATGCAATCTTGAACAACGGCAACCCTCATGAAGCAGACAACCAAACCCCGGCCCTCGGTACCCGGCTACGAACTGACGAATACCTTTTTGAATGTTTCACAACTTAAACTCCGCGTTCAAATGCTAACCAAACCAACTTCCCCACGCAGCGCACTGTTGCGCTACGCCCTTGTGTTGCCCGTTGCGGGCCTGCTACTCATGTGTACGCAGGTTGAGAAAGACATGGACCAAGTCGTAAAAGGCAAGGAGAAAATTGACCAATCGCTCAAGCTAACGAAGGTGGACGGTGAGATTTTCTCAGTTGTAGAGGATCAACCGCAGTTTGAAGGCGGAGAAGAGAAGCTGTTCAAGTATCTGGGCGATAATATGCGCTATCCCGCAGCCGCCGAGAGAGCCAACGTGCAGGGTCGCGTGTTTGTGAGTTTTGTGGTCACGAAAGAAGGCGACATTGCCGATGTTCAAATCCTGAAGGGCCTCGGCTTTGGCTGCGACGAAGAGGCCATCCGCGTTGTGAGTCGTATGCCCAACTGGACCCCCGGCAAACAAAGCGGCAAACCTGTGAACGTACGCTTTAATTTGCCGATTATGTTTGAGTTGGAAGAGGGGTCGCTGAAAAAATCCGTTGGGGTTGTTCCTTCTCCCCCTGGTCCGTTAGTTTCGCAAGACAAGGTACCATCAAATCAAACACGTATTTTGGTGAGTGGGCGTGTTATAGGGCGGAACCAAAAACCGCTACCGGGAGCCAGCATTGTTATAGTTGGCAGCAACACAGGCACAACGACAGATATGAATGGGAAGTTTATGATTCGAGCCGAACCCAACGCACGTTTGGAGGTAAGTTTTTCTGGGTTTGAACCACAGGTGGTAAAGGCGAATCAAGCAGTGGTAATCCAAATGTAGTCCTCATCAAAGGCGAAACATGAGTTTTTGGGACTGAATTACTCCCGCATCACCTTCCGGCTAACTACCCCCTTATCCGTCTGAATCGTTAGCACATAAACCCCTTTGGGTAATTCCGACACCGGCAACGTAGCCGTGCGCGAACGACCCGAAACGGGTTGCTGACGCACAGTGGCCCCACTTAAATTAGCCAGACTCAGTTGCTCGATAACTACCGACGCGGGCACCTCGACCGTAAGCTGGTGTTGGGCTGGAACGGGGTAAAGTTTGAGGGCGTCGGCCCAGTCGGGTTCGAGGCCAAGCACGGCCAGCACCGAGAACGACCTGTCGATGGGGGTGGCGGCAGTAAATAGATTGTCGCCATCCTGAAACGCCCGAATCGTCACCGTCCCCACGCCCGTTAGTTTCAGCTTGTTCCCGTTCAGTTGGGCTGGCCCCGACCGCACCTGAAATCCACACGCCAACCCCGACGATGACGTGGCTGTCAGCGTGAACTCAGGCTCATTTGCAAAACGGTCGGCAAGGGTGTTGAACGTGATGGTCTGGGCTGTTTTCTGGGGCAGCGTTCGGGTGGCCTGCGTGTACCAAACGGGCCATTTTGCGTTCTGCACCACGGTTTGCGCCGTTCCCGCAGGCGAAATCTTGTCGCCCGCCACGTTAATACCGGCCACGTTTTCGGCCTGACTACTCGTTTCGGTTGTGAACACAATCCGGTTGTCGAGCCGGGCGTAGCTGGGGAAACCGAGGGTGTTGTTCTTGTAAACACCCTTCAAAACGCCCGCATTCACGTCGGCAGCGGCCACGTAATACTCGTCGTCGGGTTCGTATAAATAATCAAACGCAATGATGTTGGTTGAGTTTTTGGCGTACGACGGATTTCCCACGCTTTCGCCCTCGTCGAGATTCGAAAATAGCTTCTCGATATCGCCCTTAGCGAAGTCTTTTCTGGTGTTGTCCCAGACCTTGATGAACCCCACATCCCAATAGCTCACGTCGTCGCCTTCGGGGTTAGTTAGCTCGTTGTAGGCGTCATAGATGACTGTTTCGCCTGCAAAGTCCCACTCGAACGAGTCGGCGTATTTCACGCCCCCCACCTTCACCCCGGAGGCCGTTGTGGGGTTGTAAAGCGTGAAGGTTCTCCATTCTTTCTTATCGAAGCTGTACACGTACATCTTCGGTTCAGCCGCCGACGAGAGAGCAGCCAACTTGGTGCCATCTTTCGAGATCGCCACATTGTCCCAGCGGGTTTCGTTCGAGACAATAGACTCGGTGGGTGTGCCGGTCAAGGTTACGGCCCGGATTCGTTTGTCGGGCGTTACGTAGTAGGCCACGCGGCCATCGTCGGTCACGCTTGGGCGGTGCAGGAGACCGAGGCTGCTCTTCAGGTCAAATTTAGTTGAGCCTACCACCGTCGAATACAGCTTGTTATCGGAGCTATAAATGAGCATAAGGTCTTGCCCCTGTGCCACCGGAACCTGCGTGCTGGGCGTTGGGGTGGGCTGGGTGCTCTCCAGAATACTCACCTGATCGAACGCCGACCGGGCCGCACTCACCTCGGCACTATTGGCCCCGTAGAGGTCGGTGGCGGCTTTGATAACGGCTAATCGCAGGTCCAGAAACTTCGAGGTGCGGGTCAGATAGTTAGTAAGGGCGCGGTAGTAAACCCGCTCGGCTTTGTCTTTGGTGGTGGCCGTAGCAAACAGATAATAGGCATAATTGGGAATACCACTGTTCACATGTACGCCCCCATTGTCGTTGTCTTCGTCTTCGGGCATGGTCTCATACTGCGCCATTGTTCGGGGTTGGTAGCCGAGGTCGTTTTTGCCACCCTGATTTGGGTTCGACAGGCTCCGCAAGGCACCCTGTGTGAAGCGGTTCGACTTGATCACGTCTTCGCCCAGAGTCCAGTCGTCGCGGTCGATCATGGCCCCGAACACGTCGGCCATCGATTCGTTGATTGCCCCCGATTGGCTCTTATAGACCAGGTTGGCCGAGTTTTCGATTACCCCGTGGGTCATCTCGTGTCCGGCCACGTCGAGCGCACCGGCCAGCGGTTTCATCAACGTTTTACCGTTGCCGTAGGCCATGAACTCGCCCGACCAATAAGCGTTGTCCATCGCTGACCCATCTTCCTCATCGGCCACGTTCACCACCGACCGAATGCTGCCACCCTTACCGTTAAGCGAGTTCCGGGCGTGGGTGTTACGGTAATAGTCGTGGGCCACGCCAGCGTTGTAATGGGCCGAAACGGCTGCGGGCGACCAATCGGTATTGTTGGCTGAGGTGATGTAATAGAATTTCTGATTGTCGCCGAAGGTATTCCGGGAATCCAACGTTTCGAGCCCACCCACCACCTTGTCGGGGATAGTCGAGGATGTGTTGAACATAGGCTTCGACGCATCGACCAGGTAGTATTTGTTCGTGGCCGTCTGGAACGTGCCAAACGTGCGCGACACCCCGTTGAGGTCGCGGGCAGTGGCGCGGGTGGGGGCCAAAAACGTACAGGTTGTGTTGGTTTTATCAAGAACGGCTCCGGTCTCGGCGTCGATGATGTACGACCAACGCTGCAACATACTTGGCCGGATCGTGAGGTCGTAGGCCAGTCGATGCCCCTCCCCTACCGGATACAGACACAGGTCGCCTTTGGCCCGTTCGAGCTTGAACACATTACTCCCAAACGACCGCACAACGCCTTTTTTCTGTACATCCTGCAGAGCTTGATCGGCGGCCTGATTCATGGTCAGTTTAGCCTGAACACCAATAGTCTGATCAACAGCCCGATACCGCCCGTTCACCAGCGTCACTTCATTTTCGGTCACGTGCGCCACCAGTTCGGCTCCGTACACCGGAATGCCCCGGTGAGTCTGTGTCATGCGGATATGCGTTTGCCCCAACGCGTCGGTCTCGGCCTCGCGAGCACTGAACGACGCTTCGGGGTTTTCGAGTCCCAATACACTCCGCACCTGATTCAGAAATCCATAGGCCGTTGCAGCAACCGCCACACGGGCTTGCCCGGTCAGGGGCGTTGGGGGTGTCCTGGCGACCCCACCAGCAACCGCCCGACTCTTTGCCGACCGGTTTTCGATGTAAATGGGCAAGCCCGTGGCCTCGTCGCGCACCACCCGCAACCGCAGAGGTTGCAAACCCGATGTGGTTGCCTGTACGCTCAGGAGCGAAGGGCGGGGCGTTTTGTTGCCCGGAACCGGCATCTCCTCGGCCCCAATGCGCCGGGAAAGATTGTCGAATGGTCGCTCGGTTTTGAGCTTGCGCCCAAAGCCCTTTGGCAGCGGCTGCGCCAACGCCAGGGTAGCGGTCGAGAGGATCAGGAGAAGGAAAAGGTGTTTCATGGGATTTGCTGCTGCTTTACTTCAACTTCAAACTCGCCGGAATCATGGCCATGAACGTGCTATAGAATTTCTCGTAGTTAGCCGGGATACTGTCTTTAGGGCTTCCCCAAACCACTTTGTATTGCTCAGTTCCCTTGCGCCACGACACGGCCTTGTACAGGTTACCGGGGTTGTCGAACTGGGTGGTTTTTATCAGACAACGGTCCTCCAGCGACCAAAAAACGCGGTTTGTACTGGGCGCGGTTTGCTTGGCAAGGAGCGTGTACGAGCCATCGGTACTGCGTTTGCCATAAAGCCGACCGTCGTCCTGCAAAAAATACGAAGTTGACCGCCCCGTGACCCCTCCCCCGCTCGTGACCGTAATGACCCGGCCTGTATAGTCTTTGGGCGAGACAGATGCTTTGGCAATAGCCGTTTTCTTTACCGTCCGTTTCTTCTTGGCAGGTTTAGTTTGGGCAATCGCGGTTAGGCTCACCACACACAGCAGGAGCCACAAACAACGTCGAAACATGGTGCAATCAGGGGTTTAGTTTCTGTTCGTAAAGGTACACGCGCTGCCCAAATGGCGAACGGCGCATCCGTATGAACAGGACATTTCGATACTCAGCGTGTTCAATTTTTTGGATGGACGGTGTAGTACCCAACGCTTTGGCAATCTCCAGAATAGTATTGCTGTGACCCACTACCAGCGCGTTTTTACTGCGTAAGTTACGCAAACGACTCGCAATGGTCGACACGGGCGAGGTTGGGTATTTAGTAAGCGGCAGGCCTAACCGCGAGGCCAGCGGGGTTGCCGTTTGTGCGGTACGGAGGTAAGGTGTAACGAAAATACTGTCGATGTCTTCTGAAGCAAGCCGCTCGGCCAACGCCCGCGCCCGAACGTGCCCAGCCGCCGACAAGCTCGTGGTGTCCGACTCGTTGGCCCGCTCCGCATGGCGCGTAATGTAGATGTTGCTCGTGGAGCAAGCAGAGAGTAAAAGGGCGAGGGCCGAGCCGGCAATCCAGCGAGGTAGCATTGTAAAACTGGAGTATTTCATGGCGGTATTGTAGTGCCAGCGGTGTTGTAGTGCCGGATACTATCCGGCATGGCCGTAAGGCCAATGGATTGCCTTGTTAAAAATTGATTATCGCCTAACCTAGTTTTCAGCCTTACGGCTGTACCGGACAGTGTCCGGTACTACAACCGTCCCAACTCCTCCACGGCCAGCCAGGCCATCAGGCCGGGGCCAATGTCGAGGGCAGTTTCGTCAATATCGAACGTGGGCGTGTGAACCCCCGATACAATACCCCGCGACTCGTTGCGCGTGCCAAGCCGGTAAAAGCACGAGTCGACCACTTGTGAGTAAAAGGCAAAATCTTCGCCCGCCATCCAGAGGTCGAGGTCAACCACGTTTTCCTGACCCATGTAGGCTTCGGTGGCCGAGCGGGTTCGGCGGGTGAGTTCGGGGTGGTTTTTCAGGAACGGGTAGCCCGTAACCCGCTCAAATTCGCAGGTGCCGCCCATTGCTTCGGCCATCCCTTCGGCCAGTTTTTTCATTCGACGGAGGCCCTCTTCGCGCCATTGTTCGTTCATGCAACGGAACGTGCCTTCGATGGTCACCTCGTTCGGAATTACGTTCGTGACGCCATCGGCAATGAACCGCCCAAACGACAGCACCGACGGACTCGCCGGAGGCCGGTTGCGGCTGATAACCTGCTGCATCGCCACAATGATGTGCGAGGCAATCAGAACCGGATCAATCAGGGTGTCAGGCATGGCACCGTGACCCCCTTTTCCACGAACGGTCAGGTATAGCTCGTCGGTACTCGCCATGTACATGCCCTCGCGGAAGCCGATTTTACCCGCCTGGATGTTGGGAGCCACGTGCTGCCCCAACATACTGACCGGGGCCGGATTTTCCAATACGCCATCTTTAATCATGAGCGAAGCCCCGCCCGGAGCTTTCTCCTCGGCAGGCTGAAAAACCAGCTTCACGGTTCCTGAAAACTCGTCGCGCAGGGTGTGCAGAATCCGGGCCGTACTCAATAAACTTGCCGTGTGGGCGTCGTGTCCGCAGGCGTGCATGACCCCCTCTACCGTCGATTTGTAGGGCACGTCGTTGGCCTCGCGAATCGGCAACGCGTCCATATCGGCCCGCAATCCCACCACTCTGCCTGACGGCGTTTTAGTACCTTCGATTAGGGCTACCACGCCCGTATTAGCCACGCCCTCCTGCGGGGTCAGACCGATGGCCCGGAGTTGGTCGGCCACATAGCGAGCCGTTTGATGCTCCTGGAACGACAGTTCGGGGTGGGCATGCAAGTGTCGGCGCGTGGCAACGGTATCGGCAGCAAATTGCCGGGAGAGGGATTTTATCGACTCAATCATGCGGTTCCCCGCGTGGTCATGAATTGATGATCGGCCACGACGGTCTGCAAAAATACGTCGGCGGGCATTGGGGACGAAATGCCGGTCACGGATTTAACACGCTCGGTAGCCCGGACCAGCAGCAGCGGGTGGCGCGTGCGGAGCGTGTCGCGCACAATATTCATGTCGCGGTCGGAGAGGGCAATCACGTCGGGGAACTGCACAACGTGGTCGTCGGGGAGCATCCGGTGCAACACGTCGTCGAGCGTGATGGGGGCTTTTACCTTTACCACGGTGGTTCCGGCGGCAATATCGCCCAGGCGTTGTCCCTGCTCGTTAGCCGCCACCGCCACCATCGCGACCACCCCGTTCAGGATGCGTGTGTCGATCAATCGGAATAACCACCGGATCAGGTAATCGCCCAAGCCGGGCCGTGAGCCATCGAACTTTACGACCCGTATACTCATGGCCAACTTGCCTAGGCTTTGGCCGTTCAAAAGCCACTCGCAAAGCAGATCGTAGAGCAGGAAGGGGGCTATTACGAAAAAGAACCAGAAATAATTGCCCAGAGCACGCCCGCCAGCATTGGCCACGTAGCCCGCCAGAATAAGCCATCCAAAAAAAATCAGGTAGTCGAGCAGTGTAGCCACGAGCCGGTCGCCGAGGCTAGCGGGTTCGTATTCGAGCAGGACGTTTTGCGAGGTTCGGATTTGTACAGGCATGAGACAAACATAAAAAAAAGCCGCGAGCCAAAGGGCATTTCGCGGCTTTTTCGTTCTCACTGAAAAATGGAGACCAACTTGACTAACGATGCACGAGCTACTCCGCTGCGGGAGCCGTTGCGTCGTCGGTTGATTTTGTTTCGGCTGTTTCAGCAACGACTGGATCGCCAGCCGCTGTCAACTCCGCTTCGGCAACTGCCGGATCACTAGCAGGAGCTTCAAACAGTTCGGGAGCGTACTGACGCAAAATAGTGTACCAACTAACCAGTTTCTTGATGTCGGACGTGCGAACGCGCTCCCGGTCGTAATCGGGCAGTACCTCACCCATAAACGAGCCGAGTTCAGCATCGGAGCTTTTAGGGGTTACGGGTAGCTCATCACCAAATTTATCGGCTACGGCCCGCAACACGTCGCCGAGGGCAACCGATTGCTCGGGCGTATCGACGTACATCGAAATATCGTTCAGAACCGAGACCCGGGCCGTTGGCCCCATCATGGTTTTTTCTTTCTTGTTGTCGAGTGTTTCAACAATCACACCCGCACGGCTCGGCTTCAGGATTCGATACAGGCCACCGTAGCCGCTGATATTGGCAATCTGACGTAATGCTTCCATACTCACTAACCCTACAACGCCAATAGAGAATGGCGTATTGTTTTTAATTTGTTAAACGAGGGCCAAAGGTACGAAGGGAGCAGGAGTTAATAAATCTGAATGAATCTACAATTTGCACTAATGAGGCAATTTTATGGACAAAACAAACAATATACGTCAAAGAAGGTTGTGATTGTAAAGCATTTACCCACCGTCTCCATTACCACATGTCACTCTACAAAGCAATTGGTGTCCTGTTTCGTTTTTTGGTAAAAAGGCCTTCTGTCGGCACAATTGGTATTGGGCTGTCTCTTGTTGTGTACCAACATTTGGTCGGCCAACTCGGTTTATCCACACAACTGGTGTTTTGCGGCTTGTTTCTGGTACTTTCAGGCATACCGCATGGTGCCCTCGATCACCTGCTGGAACAGGAACGGGCCTCCCGGTTGGGGCATTCATTTTCAATGCTCTCATTTATAGCCAATTACTTAGCT
Organism: Cytophagales bacterium; assembly: GCA_004292855.1. Taxonomy (GTDB): domain Bacteria; phylum Bacteroidota; class Bacteroidia; order Cytophagales; family Spirosomataceae; genus Rudanella. The sequence goes on along the minus strand of RDXN01000030.1, from coordinate 136,266 downwards.
ACTGCCGGTTTATACGGGCTACTGTGGCTGTTGGTTCCTACACTAAGTTTACTGTTGTTCTTACTGATTTCGGCCTGGCACTTTGGCGAAACCGACCTCCCAAACGCTCCTCATACCCGACAATGGTCGTTGGTGCGGTTGTTGTCGGGCGGTTTCGTGCTGGCTTTCATTTTGCTGAATCACGCTTCCGAAGCTACACCAATCATAATCGGCTTGGTTCGACAAAACGAAACCGCTCTCCAAACGTGGCAGTGGATGACCAACCACTCTGGTCTGCTTTTACGGGCCTGGTTTACGCAAGTACTCATTTTATCGATGCTGGCCTCAGCGCATCGGTCCTTGGCCGTTAATGGCTGGCGGCTTATCCGACTACTGAGCATTCTGGCCCTAACGTTTTATCTGCCCCTGTTGCCTGCATTTATGCTCTATTTTGGGGGCTGGCATTCCCTCAACTCGTTTGATACCATTCGGCAGTACCTCCGCGCCAACGAGCATTCGTTGAGCACCGAAATCTGGAATGTTTGGACGAAGTCCGTCCCATTGACTGGGTTAGCTTTTGCTTTTTTATTGATAGGTGGCGTACTCTATGACCAACTATTTTCCTTGACCGAGCTAATTCCTATTTTGTTTATCTTTCTTTCACTAATTACGTTGCCCCACGTACGGGTGATGCACCGCATCTTTTCGGTAGCCTCTGCCTCTAAATAGCTATTTCTTAGATAATTAAATAACAATTAAAAAATTTCAACAAAACGCCAATACGATTAACTGAAGGGTTTGTAGTAATTTTTGTTTAATTATTTTCTATAAATCCTAAACAAAAGGAAACCTTGAACTGTTACTATTTCTGTAAATAATTGCACAGTAATCCAGTTTAATCCCTTTAATACACGTTTACTTTATGTATAATTTCTTCGACTCTCTCTTGCTGGAGGTACTCCAGCCCGGCGACGTGATCGGTTTCACGTTCTTCACTGGCTACATGTCGATGTTTGCGGCATCGGTGTTCTTTTTTATGGAACGTAGTCAGGTCGATGGCAAATGGAAAACATCCCTGCTGATTTCAGGGCTGATTACCATGATTGCTGCTGTTCACTATTTCTACATGCGGGGCGTGTGGCTGGAGACCAAAACCTCACCCACCGAGTTTCGGTACATCGACTGGACACTGACCGTTCCGTTGATGTGTGTGGAGTTCTACCTGTTGATAAAGCCTTACGGTGGAAAGTCGTCTACATTGTGGAAGCTGATCGCCTACTCCGTATTTATGCTCGTGACGGGCTACATCGGTGAGTCTATCGACCCGGCCAACACGGTCATGTGGGGAGCCATATCAACGTTGGGTTACCTCGGTATTGTATATGAAGCAACGCTGGGCGATGTAAAGAAAACAGCCGATGCCTCACCCAATCCAGAGGTGGCAAAAGCCGTTCGGTTGCTACGCAACTTCGTAATTATTGGCTGGGGTATTTACCCAATCGGCTACATGGCGATGCCCGGCGGTCTGTTGGGTGGTATGGGCCTGAATCTGGACCTCGTCTACAACATTGGCGATGCGATCAACAAGATCGGTTTTGGTCTCGTTGTGTACGCTGCCGCTATGGCATCGACGCAGAACGAACACAAAAATGCACAGGTTTCGTCGCGGACAGCAGCTTTAGAAGTGTGATAGACTAGCTCGTCTATAATTGGGAAAGGGTGCTTCGTTTGTGAGGCACCCTTTTTTTGGGCAGTTTTTAAACGGCCAGGCAATTCTACTGTTGCCACGGTCTCTTCTCGCCCATTTGGGGTATCTCGAAGGCTTTATTGAGGGGTTCGATAAAATCGAGCAGTTCTTTCTGCCCGGCCCGGCTCGTGGCCGAGGTCAGAAACATCTGCGGAAATTCATCCCAGCCCATCTCGGTTAGTGCCGCCTTGTAACGGTCCTGAATGTTCTGCAAACCACCCGATTTGAGCTTCTCCGTTTTGGTAAACACCAATACAAATGGAATGCCCTGTTCGCCCAGGCGGGTAATGAAATCGAGGTCGATTTTTTGAGGTGCAATTCGTCCGTCAATCAACACGAACGTGCAGAGCAGGTTGGCGCGGGTGGTCAGATAGGCGTCGATCATGCGGGCAAATCCGGCGCGGGTTGCCTTGCCCACCTGCGCGAAACCGTAACCCGGCAAATCGACCAGATACCACTCTTTATTGATAATGAAGTGATTGACTAACTGCGTTTTACCCGGTGTTTGCGAGGTTTTAGCCAGCCCATGCCGACTCACAAGCATGTTGATCAGCGACGATTTTCCCACGTTCGACCGCCCGATGAACGCGTATTCGGGTTTGTCGGGTTTGGGGCACTTGTCGAGGTCGGTATTACTGATTAGAAATTCGGCTGATTTGATTTGCATGACGCGAAACACGTTTGAAACCACAAAAGTCGGCAATTTCTCACAAACTCACGGCGTATTGGGCAGGTCAATGGGCGGACACGTGGTGGTATTAAGATTACGGGCGGACACGTGGGTCCGCCCCTACCGTTACTCATTCATAACCTCCGTAAGCAAATTATCCAACTCGCCCTCAATCAGGTTTGACCTTTCCGATTTGTCGTAAATCGACAACAGATATACCGTCTCACCCTCCACCCGAACGTGGGTGACAACACGCGAGCCACCCGATTTTCCCCGGCCCTTACTGCGAATACTCAGCCTGATTTTATAGCAATTGTTACCTAACGATGTGCCTTGCGTGGGGGTTTCCGCGAGGCTGTCTGTCAACTCTTTTAAGTCGGTTTTCAACGACAGAAATTTCTTGGCTAGCCGTTTAAGCTGCCGGTCGAAAGTAGGGATGGTCTCAACGTTATAGTTCATTGAGAACATCAGCTATAGGACGAGATTTCAATTTGCCTTGCCTAACCAGTTTCAACTCCGCCACAGCTTGCCGCATTTCGGCTTTGAGTTGTTCAGGGGATGGTTCATCGTCAGTTTCGTCGTCTTCAACCATAACCGGAAAGTTAAGGTGCTTCACTAAATCCTTAAAAAAGGGAACGTGCTGATCGGGAACTTCGAGTGTGAGTTGCATAACGAGTCTGTTTTGTGTGAAGTTACTATCTATTACTGATAAAACCCCAAAACTCGCTTCCTAAAAAAGACCTCATAATTAGCCTTGGCCAGGTCAGTCTGCGCTTTTAACCAACTGTTTCGGTATGTTTCTAACTCGACGGTGTGTAGCAAGCCTTCTTCAAATCGAACAACGGCGCCCTCGTAGGCCAACCGCCGAGATTCGGTGACGATCCGGGTATTCGTTAACGCTTCAAGGGAAATCTGACAGGCGGCTTCGGCTTGCCGAATGGCCTGAACTACGCGTTGATGGTCGCGCTCAACCTGAATAATGGCACTTTGCCGATTGAGCCGCGCCTGGGTCAGTTGGAAGCGGAGTTGTCCGGCATCAAAGATTGGGAACGAGACTGTTGCCCGGACGTATTGCCCCAAATTATACCAAAGCTGATTCAAGAACCTGAACTCATCACGAGCCGCCACACTCGAATAAGCCGTACCAAACCCGGCTCCCACCGAAACTGTAGGGTAAGCCCCCGCTTTGGCCAGGGCAAGGCCAGCGTCGGCACTTTCGAGCCGGAAACGAGCGGCTTGCAGGCTCGGTTGCCGTTGCACTATTCGGTCGGCCAGCATCAGATTGGTCAATGGGGGGGGCTTTGCCGTCAGTTCGGGCGTGGAAATTGGCTCAATGGTGAGCGGTTCCGAACTGCGCCAGTTCAGCAGGCTTTCCAGGTTGAGCCGGGCGAGTTGATGGGCGTTGCGGGCTGTGCTGAGGTCAAGTTTGGCCGTAGCCAGTTGCGCGTCCAGGTCCAGCAGGGTTGCCAGGGCCAGTTGTCCTTCGCGAATCAACACCTCGGCCCGTTGGCGTTGTTTCTCGATCAGGCTCAAGGCGTTTTCGGCAATCGTGATAACGGCTTGTTGCTGCAACAGTTGCATATAGGCCAGCGTCACTTGAATGCCCAAGTCAAACCGGTTGGCGGCTACGTCCTGAACGTCGGCCTGAATCGTTTTTTCGGTTTGCCGGATTTGGTTTACCGTGCGGAAGCCGTTAAACACGTTCCAGTTTAGGGTGGCCCCCAAACTACTGCTGTGGATCGTTTGCTGCACGTAGACGTTCGTAAACGGATCGATGTTGCGGCCCAGATTCAGCCCCTGCGAATAGGAGCCATTGGCCGATGGCCATTGCGACTGCCGTAGTTGGATGAGTTGTGCTTCGTCGCGACGGGTTTGAAGGGTTCGCCCCTGCACGTCGGGGCTGTTGGTTTGGGCATACCGGATGCACTGCTCCAGCGTCAGGCGTTGGGCGGTGGCTAGAGTGGTGGTGAGGCAGAGTGCCAGAAGAATGAACCGTTTCATTGCCTGACGACCCGGAGAAATTCGTGAAAGAGTCGCTCCAGCAACCGAGTGTCCTCGGTGATGATTTGGCCAGAGGCTACTAGCCCCGTTCGGTAAGGAATGGGGTGGTGGGCAGTGGTCATGAGGCCGTTTGGGAAAACCACTTGGATGCGGAAGGCCGTGTCGCGGGGCATGGCTCCAATAGCTTTTACCTCTCCCTCAACAGACCCGAATTGCTCGTGCGGATAGCTTGGCAATTGCACCAGCACTCGTTGTCCCACGCGCACCTTGCCAAAGTTGTACTGCCCAACGAGCATTTCGCCGTAGTACCGACCATCGGGCGGTAACACATGCCCCAATTCCTGTCCTGTTTTCAGGTACTGCCCTTCCTGCAACGTCGTGGCCATCGAAAACCGCCCGGCAACGGGGGCAACAGCCACGTATCGCTGTTTCCAGGCTTCCAGATCACTTTTGAGCGTGTTGATGGCCTGCACTAAACTCACGCGCCCATCAGTTACGGTGCGTTGAAGTTCCAGTTGCTCCTGTCGTTTCCCATTCTGCGATAACCGATTGCTGTTCAGGCTGGAACGGGCCTGTTCGTACGCCTGCTTGCGACTCAGATAACGACTGAGAGCCTGCCGGTACTCATTGCGTGATACCAGCCCGCGTTTGCTCAACCGCTCCTGACTATCCAACTCCTCGGCGGCCAATTGCAGGTCGGCTTCCAGGTTATCCAATTGTGCCTGCCCGTTTTCGTACAGGCTTTGGAGTTGGCCAACGTCGTTAGTCAGCACCTGCCCTTTCTGGCTGTTCAGGCCGTTAGCCAACGACGCTTTGGCCCGCACAAAAGCCTCCTGAAACGTTTGGTAGGATCGTTGCACCTCGCCTAGCCGAAAAAACAGGGGAATCGATACGGTTTGCACCCGTTCGAGCCGATTGCCGTTGGCGCGTTGCACGAGCGTGTCGGCGACCCGATCCAGTGCGAGTACTTCGGCGTGGTCGGCAGTGCTTTCGAGCCAGGCCAGCACCTGTCCCGCCCGAACGGGCTGATCATCAACTACAAACAGGCGTTCGAGTTTGCCCTCGGTGCGCGTGACTACAGGCCGGGGCGGACTCACGGCCAACACCCGCAACGGAGCCGAGACCCGGTCGGGGTAGTGGATGAACCAGGCAATGCCGAGCAGCACGAGCAACACCAGAAAGACGAGCGATATACCCCAGCGAACGAGCCAGGCCGGGGGTTGACCCAGCACCTCGTTTACATCAGGGCTACGGAGTTCGATAGTAGGCACCACCACCGGACCGCTCCGCCGACCGCCCACGATTTCGTTTGTCCAGTGATTTTGTTGCTGTTCCATTTACCCCGCCAGTTCCAGTTGATTCCGAACCAGTTCGTAATAGCGACCGTAGCGGGCGGTAAGCTCGGTGTGCGTACCGACTTCCACAATCTGCCCCCCTTCCATGACCACAATTTGGTCGGCGTTTTTAACCGTACTGAGCCGGTGCGCGACCACGACCACGGTTCTACCCCGAAAAAACTGGGTTAAGTTTCGGAGAATCACGCTCTCGTTATTGGCGTCTAGGGCGTTGGTGGCCTCGTCTAAAAACAGGTAATCCGGGTTTTTATAAACGGCCCGCGCCATCAGCAACCGTTGCCGCTGTCCCTGACTTATACCGTTTCCATCGGCTCCGATTTTGGTATTATATTTCAAGGGCAACTCCTCAATAAACGGCTGGATATTGGCCACCTGCACAGCATGAAGTAGTTGGTTAAGCTGTGGCGACTCGTCGCAAACGGCAACGTTGTTGGCAATCGTATCCGAAAAGACAAACCCATCCTGCAATACCGTTCCGCACCGCGCCCGCCACGCCCGGTGACTGATATCGGATAAAAGCCCCCCTAACCCCCCGTTGGGGGAGACGGCTGATGCGTCGGGAACTTCTCCCCTCCCTACTGGTGAGGAGTCGGGGCGGTCCGACAGGTCGGTGGGGTGCAGGTAAACTCCTCCCTTCGTTGGCTCATAAAACTTGAGCAAAAGTTTGAGCAGGGTGGTTTTGCCGCTGCCGCTTGTACCAACAATGGCCGTGACTTTGCCCGCCGGAATGGTCAGGTTGAGTCCTTTCAGAATCGGCTCATTGCCCGCGCCGGGGTAGGTAAACCACAGATCCCGCAATTCGAGCGAAGCCGCCCGGTTGGGTGCAACGGCCAGCATCCCCTCTCGCATTTCATCCGGTTGCTCATGAATTTCGTTGAGACGCTCTAAACTAATTTGGGCATCCTGATAATGCTGAATAAACCCAATCAGTTGCTCAATGGGGCCGTTCAACTGCCCGATGATGTATTGCAGGGCCAGCATGCCGCCCAGTGTCATTTGCCCGTTGACCACCGCCGTTGCCGACAAAAACGTGATCAGAATGTTGCGCCCTTCATTCAAAAACATCGCCCCGGCCTGTTGGTATTGCCCGATGGCCATGCTTTTGATGTTCAGTCTGAACTGCCGCACCTGCAAGTTCTCCCACTCCCAGCGTTTGTAATGCTCGGCGTTATTGAGTTTGATTTCGGGCAGGGCCTGCACCAACTGAATCAGGCTGCTTTGGTTTTGCGACGCCAGCGCAAACTGCTTGTGGTTAAGCTGCCGCCGATACCGCAAAAACACCACGATCCAGGCGGTGTAGAGAATAGACGACACCACGAACACTCCAAAAATAGTAAGGTTGAACATAGCCGCTACCACACTGAACACCAGCAGATTGAACACTGAGAACAAGGTAGAAAGCGACGTGCCGGTCAGAAACTGCTCGATGCGGCTGTGATCGCCGATGCGCTGGAGAATATCGCCGGTGAGTTTGGTATCGAAAAATGAAATGGGCAGCTTGAGCAGTTTAATCAGGAAGTCCGACAGGATGCTAAGGTTAATGCGGGTTGAGATGTGTAAAAGAATCCAGCTACGTAGAAACTCAACGGCCATACGCCCCACAAACAGGGCCAATTGAGCCGCCAGCACCAAATAAATGAAATTGAGATTGCGGGTGTTGATGCCCGTATCGACTACCGATTGCGTCAGAAACGGCAATACCAACTGCAACACCGACCCTACCGCCAACCCTAGCCCCAACTGCACCAACAGCGATTTGTGTTGCCACAAATAACCCAGCAACATACCAAACCCCACCCCCTTGGCCGGCCTCCCCCCTTCTCCTTCGCCAAGAGAGGGACCGGGGCGGTCCGGCGGGTCGGTTAGGTCTCTTTCCTCCAAAAAACGGGGAGTCGTTTCCAGCAGCAGGGCTACGCCCGTAGGCTCCCCATCTGTAACAGACGTAGCCCAGCGACTTTCGAACTCAGCACGGCTATAGGTAACTAACCCACCCGACGGATCAGCCACAAACACCTGCTCGGTTTTTTGCCGACTGCCCACTGCTACTGCCGACTTTTTAACCCGATAAACGACCACAAAATGATTCTGCCCCCAATGCACAATGCAGGGCATAGGAGCCTCGGCGGCTAACCGCGAAAACGGGATGCGAACGGCCAACGTTCGGAAGCCAACCCGTTCGGCGGCCTGCGCGATACCCAACAGCGAAACCCCATCTTTGCCAATTTCCGTGATCTCGCGCAGGTAGGGCATGGTATAACTACGCCCGTAGTGCTTCGCAATCATACGAAGGCACGTAGGGCCGCAGTCCATAGTGTCGGGTTGTTGGAAGAGGGGGAACGATTTCATGCTTCGGCTAGGGCGCGGATGTGATACCGAATGTCGTTAACGCTGTAGGGTTCGGGTAGTTTCCGACCATTTATGAATAGCGTAGGCGTGTACTCAATAGCCGCTTGTTCGGCCCACGTGTCGTGGGTTTGGTATCGTTCTTCGCCACTGTTGATGTGCCGAATGCGGAGTTGCAGTTCATCGCAAAAGTAGTTCTGCCAGGTGGTCAATTCCCGGTAGGCATCTTTGCAGGGGTTACAGTGTGGGTTGCTCACCATCGTTAGCACAACGGGAGCATCCGGGCTACCAATCTGATCCTCATCGGGTAATGGAGCTAAATCGGTAGATGATTGTCCACGTAGCGAGGCCAAGAACAATGAACTATTATGCCGCCAGCGACCTAATTCCCCATCCACACCCCTTTTTTGTTGAGTAGTTACCACAAACGGCCTCACCAGAAACCAAAGCCCCGCAGCCACCAGCCACGAACCCCCTAATGCCCCTAGCTGATTGAGAGCAACCGACGGAATGCCGCCCAACGGACTGCCGCCCAACGGAAAACTTACCCCAAAACTAATCCACAACACGGCCATAACACCCAAGCAGAGCGTACACCATGCTTTGGCCACCCGCCCCTGATAATAAACCGACCAAAGCGTGAGGGGCAGCACAGCCCCGGCCACTAGCCCCTTTGCGGGCAGAGCCGACGACAAGGCAAACGAAAAAATAGTACCCAAAAAATAGACGAACCCTACCTCGGCCAGCGACAACCACCCGAACAACCTGGCCCCCGGCGAATGTAGCACGGCCTGACAGTTGGTTTGTTTACCCACCTGACAAAGCTTACCGATCCAGAGCGCAGGCTTGCCAAACTCATTGATTAGCAGCAGCACACAAAGCCCCAGACCCAAAAACTGCACCAACAGCCAACCGGCTTCGGGGCCGTTGGTTGTCTGGTTTAACAATACCAGAGCCAGCAACCCCAGCCCCAGCCCCGCCAAAACCCGTTGCCCGGTTTGACGCTGTTGCGATTTGCGATTTTGAGCGTAGTTAGGCTCTCCGCTTTGGGCATCGGGGGCCAACAGCAACACCGCCCCCGACCACAGTTTAGCGAACTCGGCTACTGCCACCCGCTTTGTTTTTTTGCCCTCAAAATAGGCAACCTGCCTATTTTCTACTGCCGTAATAACCACAAAAGCAGGAGCTTCATTTTCCGGCTGACAATGAGCTAGGCACGGCAGCGACACTTCGGTGAGTTGACCCGGCTCCAGCCGAGCGGCCAGATTGGCGACACGGTAAGTATCCAGCAAACTGGAAAAATCTGAGAGACTGTTTAGCTGTCTATCAGCCAGCCAGTCCAATAGATAAGAACGGGTGAATGGAACACCGAGTGTCTTGAAGAGATAGTAGATGGGATTCATGAGTCAAGTTTTAATATGGGTTAGTCATTCTTAACAGCCTCCGATGATGTACTTGATACTCCTCTTAATTCACAAATGCAAAGACAATATATTTCGTAACTCATCAAGATTGTTGCCTACGCTTAGGTAGACAATTTTCCCATCTGGATCAACAAGTATCATCTCAGGGATACCATTTATATAGTAGTCACTGATAATAGTTTTAGTACTCAAAATATGTATCCAATCTAATTTTTTATTTTTAATAAAAGCTGAATGTTTTTTCCTATCTTCATCAAGCGAAATACTTATTATGTCTAATTTTTTTACGTCATATTTTGCACGAATTTGTAAAAGTTCAGGAATTTCTTTAACACAGGGCGCACACCAAGTCGCCCAAAAAGCAACAAGAACATATTTATTATGAAAATCTTTTAGTCTAACTATGCTTCCATTAATATCTTTAGCTTCGAGGTTTGGGGCATTTCTACCAACGGCTGGCTTACTTACAAAGCGGCTTTGTTTTGTTAAAATTGTTTTAAGTAATAATTTTCCTTCATTGCTGTTTTGGGTCTCATTGGCAAACCTCCTGAATATATCTAAATATTGACCAGATTCAAGGTCTTGTTTTTGGTCAATTATATCTCTTAAAAAAAACAATGAGCTATAATTATCTAAGTGATTTTTTATGTAACTGAGTTGTTTTTCTAAAAGTTTTTGTTGGGCTTTTTCTATATTCATCAAATCTTCTTTTTCATGTGCCATAGACAAGTTTCTATATAACTTAAACAATGATTCATATTCATCATTTAAAGACTCATGCATATCTTTTGCATATCCTTTCCAATCCTCTGCGTTACTGAGTTTGACATCACTCCAATAAGATTCTTTGCTTGAAGAGTCACAACTAACATACTGAATTTTAGCTGGTACATTACTTATCACATAACGTTGACAATAGCTTGATAAACTATCTTTCTTTTCAAGAATCTCTATATAGCTATATTGGGTTCGTAACTTTCCAGTGACAATATATCCATTGTCAGTTTTAATAGCTTTTGCAGGAATTACATTCTCACCATCATGGAATACAAAACTAAAATCCCTATTCTTAGCGCATTTTTCATAAGTAAAATACACCTTAAACGGAGACTGTGCCTTTGTGTTGAGTGGGCATATTGAGAGAAACCCAATGAGAAAAAACGCGATGATGTGTTTCATAAGTTTTGTAAGGCTTCTCCCTCTAGGTAAAAAATTTATCTCTACTTCGTTTCGAGTGTAACTACTATGTGTTGCCCCAGACTGTCAATGATAAGAACCAAATTCCATTACCTAAAGGGAGAGAACAGAGTTAAAAAAGTATCCTACTTATGAGCAAGCAGAGCCACCAGGCTGTGAGCATACATACAGGCATTCATCCTTACCTGGCATGGATGTGACATTACAGCTTGCCGATGCAAGTGTATATTTGTTGAAATCCGTCCATATTTTATATGTACAATTTTTTTTGAGACAGCCGCCCCCAGGGCCACCACCAGCACTTGGAATATACCCGCCCGTTACCTTCCGTTGCTCATCCTGACTCAGCAGGGCTACCGAGCCAAAATCCAGATTCTGAAATTTACTTTTCATTTCATGGTTTAGCCGAAGGGTTGGGGTGAACATCCGCTCACCGGCTTTCGGCCAATGCAAAGTAGACGCCCGAAACTAAGTAATAAAAAAACCTATAATACTAATTTTTTAACTTTTAATGCAAATTTTTTAACTTTTAATGACCTTTCTTGCCTATGAGTGATTTCTAAAAATCATCCTGATTTTGACTCAGTTTTCTACAGGTAGTTTCCAGTTCGAAGACACGGGCCTTCTATCCTGAATAGTACCTTCTACTGTTACATAAAGAGTTGTTTGAGTTTTGTATTGTACCCATTGGGGTTGAAATACAGTTACTTTATTTCTAGTCGCTGTTGAAACGAAACAATAAGCCCGTCTTGCGAAATCCCTTCTATCTGTAGATAACGGCTCGATTGTAAATCCGATTTTTTCAACGGGATGAATACGGGATTGATGCCATCTGATTCAACGAAGACATACCACCTATCCACGTTTTTTTGCCCGAGCGAAGGGGTCAATCCGCCCACTTTTAGAATAGTCCCCAGTGAGAATTGAGAAGGCGGGGTTTTGGTGGCTTTAAGCAGGTTTTTGGTGGTTATGGCAACAATACCCCCGCCCCCTCTTGAGCCGTATAAAATGCTACCACTGAGGCTTTTGACTATTTCTATTTTTTCGATTAGTTGCCAGTTTCGCATCAATTCCTCTACGAACAAGTAATCGGCTGGAGCATTATCGACGAGAATCAAAAGAGGAGTATTTGACCCAAAAGACTGCGGTCCTCTAATTCGTATCCTGCCCCCAACCAACTCAAGGCCGGGAACACGCCCAATCAATAATTCTTCCAAATTGGTTGCCGCTCGCGAGCCGACGCGCTGTTTGATTTCTTCTTGATTGATAGTAACGTCCGCTTTGAAAAGCTTGGACTTGTTATCCAGGTACTTGGAGGAAGCTTTGGCTTTGACTTCTACACTTGAAAGGTCTATGACTTTTTCGCCCTTTACCTCCGCACCCTGGTTTACAGGTTTTGAGCCGGACGTAGAAAAACGGGTCTTTCGAGCGAATGAGTAGGGGTTCGATGGGATTCTGAAGGGTATTGAATCGGCTTTCAAACGAACAGTCACTTTAACAGGCTTGCCATTCCGATTCAACCCTTGTACAAAATAGACCAACGTATCTTCAGTCAGCTCATCTACGAATGAAAACGCAGCATTTTCATTCGTCTTGATGATAAAATTTCGTTTAGTGACCGCATTAAAAACCATTAGGTCTCCATTGGCGTAGGGCTTACCCTGCTCTTGCGTAGCCGTACCTCTTACGTCGATACCTGGTTCATTTTCTGACCGTGATTGGGCTGCGTCCGGGGCGTACCTTATAGTAGTACGTTGTCTTACGACCGTATCCGAAAGGGATAGGGAAAGGTGGGTGGGCGTGTTAGTAGTAATTACAATCCGCTCTTGTTCAGCATCATAGCTACTGGTGCATCTGCCATTTTTTGACTGTTCAAACCAATATCTACTTAAAACCCGACCCGAATCAGTCGCCACCACTACCTGCGAGCGACCCGGTGGAAATACATTTTGGGGTATGGAGAATCGCAATACATTTCGATTCGTTGTGTCTTCGGCTGCCCACAGAATCTGCTTGTCGTGAAGAACAGTAATCGTTTTTTTGGGCGACTTGAAATTGCTGTAAAACCGAAACGAAACGGTATCGGCTGTTACGTTCGGTGCATACAGACTTGCCCCCTGTTTCTGTACGCTGATAAACGGTTGTGTCACGATCTTATCGTGAACAACTACGGTTGCCGTATAGGTTTTATTGGCAACAGGAACGAAAAGAAATTGACCCATTGTTGGGTTACCTGTATCAAAATTTGCCACTTTGTTCCCTTCGTGGTCAGCTATGTACCCCTTTCCAGTAAACAGATGGCCGAAATCGTTCGTAGCATACACATCAATCATAGCTGGCAAACCTTCAACTACATCCGTACTGTGTGGACTAAAATGAAGCTTTATTGACGGCTTTTCAACGAAATGAAAGGGAGGGGCGCAAACGATGATCGGTTCAACTAACAGAATTGTATCAGCGTTAGTTTTTTGTAATTGGGTATAGGCTCTTAGGTAATACAAGGCCGTATCGGCCGGTGAATTTATGGCAAAAAAGCTGTTAACGTGTCCCGCTTCGGCGTAGAGCTGTTGTTTCTGAAGCAGTTTGCCTTGACCAGAGAACAACTCGACATGGATTAATTGACTCGAAGGCTCATGTTCTGCCGTGGCAGTAGGTAGGGGGTACAGTTTAAAATAAACTGTGTCTTGGGGTTGGTAAAAAGCCTTGTTGCAATGCAGCCGTATCGGCGCACTAGGCACTTGACTGACTGCCGCAGTCGTGAGTAAAAAAAGGAACAGAGAAAGAGTCAATTCTCTCATTTACAATATTTTATATAGATTAAAGTAATCAATATCTACACTCGTATTCAATCTACTTAGCGTAAGATTGTGTATCCAAACGGCATTAGAAGCGTTTCCTACGAGTTCAGTGAAGAAAACGGGCTTATCATTTACAGCTATCAAAACGGTGTTCTCATACTTTCTTAATCGAAAACTCAGGAAGGTATTCGTTGCAATTGGGGTGTTGAGCGGAGAGAAAAAACCTTCTGGTATAGATAGCTGATTGATCCCCTCCGTTGCAATGGTGAAATTAAAATAGTCATTTTGCTGAATTCCGTTTGCAAACAGTACGCCCCCTTGCCTAATTCTCAATTTCCATTCAATCTCGTAGTTTTTATTGGTTATCGAAGTGATGCTATCTTGCTTTACGCCCATACTATTCAAAAGTGAACCCATCAATACGAGTATGATACGGTTTTGAGCGTCAATCTTCAACAAACCTCCTTCAATTTTTGCCTCGTTCCCAATGGTCGACATGAAGGTTGATAGTCCATTATCGGATAAAAAATCTTGCGAGACTACCAATTGTCTGCTACCTTCCTGAAGTTTAGTTTTTAAAAACTGGGACTTAGACCAATAGGAATCAGGGCTTTGCAACCCAAATAACTCGTCCAAATAATAGGTTTTCCGTACTCCGCGAAACATCGGATAGCCTTTCACGGCTGGGTTGTCAACCAATACATTTTGCATGATCGATGCCATTTCACCATTTTCCAGGAAGGAATTATCATGAACTCTTTCGAGAACTAAATGCCCTAATTCATGCAAAATCAGTTGTTCTCGGTAGTATTCGCTGCCTTTTCTCCAATAAATAGAATCTATCGTAATGGTATTATCCTGCGCCCACGCTCCTATTTGTTTAGCTTGTAGATTACCAAAAACGACGTTGATACGATCCAATTTTACGATACTCGCATTTCGCTTTACCGCTTCTTTCTGGAAAAAATCGATGTAGGGTTGAAATACGGGATTAACAGCCACTATGTCGTTGTCTTTCTCTCGACAACCACCCAATAAAACGATTATGAGCCAGTAAAATATCGTTCGTTTCATAGTGTTAATTAAGTAGTATGGTGAAGAATACTAGTAGACTTCACCATACAATTTTAAGCTAGAGTTGCCCAGGGGTCTTACAAACACCTGTCCATGAAATTTTTGGAGTGCAGTTTGCGCTGCCATAAGTAGCTGCACAATCAGTAGCACTTAGTGTTGCGGCATAAACCCCATTAACACAAGCAACGGCGTCTCCTGGTCCAGAAGGGCCACCCCCTGGGTTGCCATTCCATGGTGGAGTGTAGGGTCCAGTAGTAGGTGAGCCAGGAGGATAATACCCGCCCTTCACCTTCCGTTGCTCGTCCTGACTAAGCAGGGCAACCGAGCCAAAATTGAGATTTTGAAATTTACTTTTCATTTTATGGTTTAGCCGAAGGATTGGGGTGAACATCCGCTCACCGGCTTTCGGCCAATGCAAAGTAGACGCCCGAAACTAAGTAATAAAAAAACCTATAATGTTATTTTTTTAACTTTTAATGCAAATTTTTTAACTTTTGTACAGAAGGTTGCGAAACCGCTTACAAAAGAGATGCGGTCAAAGGCTGTCGTCTTTGCAGACGCATCACGAAGCAGTTTATCACCATGTAGTTGTACTCAGATTCTATCTATTTATTTTAATTATTAAAACTTTGATAATCAATAACTTACTCTCTCTCTTTAAATAATTTTAATTTTATTTTAATCCTTTTGCGATTACATTTCGTCTCTCAGAATCGACTATTCTATAAGTACCAAGTAAACAAACCGGGTTGTCTGTCAAATTATGTGGATCGGGCTTTTTTGAGTAGCTTTCATCATGGACTTAGCCTCAATTTACGAGCAACTGCTGGACTTGCCTTCCCTCTCGATTACTCACGTCGAAGTAGCCGCCAAAACCATTCATATCGAATGCCAAACCCAAGCCACTAGTCAGTCGTGTCCCACTTGCCATCAGCCCATAACCAACGTCAATCAGTATTATAATCGCACGCTGAGAGATTTGAACATGGGCATTCGGCACGTTTATCTAGTGGTCAAAATGCGGCAGATGCACTGCCAAAATTGCCAGCGATACTTCAGCGAGAGTCTCGACTTTGCTGATTTAGCGAAAGAGTACACCCACCGGCAGGCTAATTACATGTTTATGCTGGCTCGCAAGCAAAGTTATACCGAGGTAGCCGCTTTAGTCGATACGAGTCCCAAAACGGTTGAGCGAGTTGTGCTGGCCCGCTGCGCCCAGGTCATTGATTTGCCCACCCGCTACGCCCGCGTTCGCCGGTTAGGCATTGACGAACACAGCCATCGCAAGGGCAAAAAAGATTTCATTTGCATCCTCACCGATTTAGATAGGGGCACGTTACTGGACATCCTGCCAAACCGCAAGAAAGAAACATTAGTCACTCATTTTAAGGGACTTGGCGCATCTTTTTGCCAGCAGATAACCGATGTTTCCTGCGACTATTGGGATGCCTATATCGTGACTGCCCAACTCTGTTTTCCGCAAGCAACGCTGGTTCTGGACCGGTTTCATGTGGTTAAATGGCTCAATGAAAGTGTCGATAGCTTCCGTAAACAACTCCGCAAGTCCGACAAAGATAACCCCCACTATAAGGCCCTCAAATGGGTACTCTACAAACAATATCACACCCTGTCGGACAAGCAACTGGACGATCTGGATTTGGCCTTTGCCGATTCACCAGCCTTGAAAGAAGTCTATTGGAGCCGCGAAGCCTTTCATCACATTCTCGACAACAGTGTAAGCGTTGAGTCCGCCCTGGTTGGCATTCAGCAGTGGACTGACGAAGTAGCCCATAAAAGCCTAACCGCCTTCGATACTTTCGTTAAAACCCTAACTAAAACCAACGTGTACATTGCTAATTACGTGCTCAATTCGGTATCGAATGCAGTGACGGAGGGGCTGAATAATTTGATTCGCAGTGTGCGTCGAACAGCATTCGGCATGACTAATTTCGAGCATCTGCGGTTACGAGTTTTAGCCATTTCTGAGTGAAACCACATAATTTGACAGACAACCACAAACCGTTTATAAACCCATAAATATCACCACTATGAACACCGAACCTACGTTTACCACAGAAACAGTACACAAAAACATCACTAAAGCCCGGAAAGAGAAAGGACTAACCTACGACAACATGGCCCATGAGTTGAGCATCTCAACGCCAGCCTACCGCAAAATCGAACTCGGCCAAACCCACCTGACCGTTGATCGGCTCTACCAAATCGCTTCTATTCTGCAAATAAAAGTAGCCTTGTTGCTCGGCATTCAACCCGAAAACACCCCCAATGCCGGACAATTGGAGGCATCGCTCCGCGAAATCATAACGGCCAAAGACAATGCTATCGACGCGCTCCGGGAAACCAACGCCATGCTGAAAACCCGCGTGAACACACAAGGTATTCAGATTGCTTAACCGGAACGTATACCTCATGAAAATCGTACAAACGTTCTGGACCGGGGCCACTACGCAGCCCGGCTTGCACCTGACGGGCGGCTGGATGGCCCCTGAATACCATTGGATGGCCTGGGCATTGAGCGTGTTGCAACTCAAGCGATTCTACGACCGCGTAGAACTCATTACTGACGATCTGGGCAAGCATATTCTGATTGATTTATTACAGTTACCTTACGCAAACGTCCGGGTAGAGTTGGGCGCGCTAACTATTTATCCGTCGGTATGGTGGGCATTAGCCAAAATCAAAGCGGAGAGTCTACAGAATGAGCCATTTTTGCATGTCGACGGCGATGTCTTTATCTGGAAACCTTTTTCGCCTTCGTTACTCTCATCTAATCTTGTCGCTCAAAATGAGGAGGTTAGTTTTCCATTTTACGACACAGCTATAGCCCAATTGACTGAGCAAGGTTGTTATTTGCCTGCCTGTATGGCGCAATCTCCACCGTATCGCGCTTATAACGCGGGCGTTATTGGTGGACAAAATCATGCTTTCTTCAAACGGTATGCCGAGGAGGCCTTCACGTTTGCAACCCGGAATAGTTCGTATGCTACGACCGTCAGCGGCTTCGACGTTAATATGCTCCTTGAGCAGGGTTTGTTTTACAGCCTAACCCGCGCTGAAGGCGAAACGGTAACGTGTGTGTTGGGAGAAACACCCGTCGATGATCCCACTTACCCCGGTTTGGCTAACTTTATGGATGTTCCTTATCAAACAGCGTATATCCACACAATGGGTGATTACAAACGGCAGGAGGTAGTAGTTTGGCACTTAGCCAGTCGGCTCCGGCAGGACTACCCCACTTATTACTACCGCATTTTGCGGCTATGTCGGGAGGCTGGGTTATCGCTCCATAATACACTCTACGAAACCCCGGAATTAAACCCCAGCCTGCACGACGATGATTATTTTGCCCAGTTGAGGCATGCTGCCAACGGCTCGGCTTCGGCTAATACATCGGCACTCTATCACTACGGAAAAGGATTGCATATATACCAAGACGTTGAAACGCTCTTCAGTCGGCCTTTTTGTGAGTTGTTGAGTCAGTCGCTGGTGTTTAATAGCGATGCCAGACTGGACGAAGAAACCGAACCCACACTGAAACAGACGTTACACTTTCAGAACCCCATTCGTAACGAACCCGCCCAAAAACCACTCGACAGCCTAGACATGGTCTTGTACGACGCTTTCCTGGAATCAAAGCCCATCGGGCAGGCTATCGACGAAGCGAGTGCCTATTTCCCATCCGCCGAGGTTCAGGGTGACTACCGCACATTTCAAAATCTGGTACTCGACCGCATCAAGGAGGGTATGTATTTGGGGACGCTGCAACTGGTTTAGGCCGATTATTACTCAACCTTTTATTTCTCACAAACTCACCTCCTGCCGCCCGGCAACCAGTGCCCGCGATTTGCCTTTCCAGACGAGCGTGCCCGTAATGCCCGCAGGCAGCGTGACAACCCCTTTCAGCCCGCCCGTTGCCGTTTTCTCGAACCGAACGGCGATCTCGCCCGATGGGTGCGGCATTTGACCCTCCGCAAACGTCAGCGACCCCAAAAACGGCTCAATCCGCACCGACCGGAAACCTGGTTCGGCGGGGGTGATACCGCAGACCGTTGATAGAAACTCGTACAGGGGCGACGCACTCCAGGCGTGGCAATCGGACCGGGTCGGTTCGGGTTGTTCGGCAAAGGTGGTCAGTCCCAGGGCGAGCATGTCGCGCCAGGGTTTGAGTTGGGGCACGAGTTGGTCGCCAAGGCCCGTTTTTTTGAGAGCCTCAAACAGGTAGAACTTGAAATAGAACGTGGCCTGCGTGAGGTCGGCGGGGGAGCCGGTCGCGGGGGCCATGATTTTCTGGAGCAGGGCCGGTTGCTGCGCGATGGGCACGGCGTCGGTCAAAACGGCCATGATGTTGGCGTGTTGGCTGAACGTTTTTTTGGCCGGAGTGTCGGCCATGAGGCCCCGGTTGGCATCCCAGCAGGTTTCGCGAACGGCTTTTTTGATGCGCGAGGCCAGATTCCGGTAGTTCTCGGCCACGTCGTTTTGACCGTAGTGCGCGAACACCTCAGCCGCTCGCAAATAGGTGTAGGCCTGTTGTAGTGAGAGTACCGACGAGCCACCACGCACACCCGGCGGCACCCCGCCAATGCGGGCATCTTCACTTTCGGGCCAGGCCCAATCGACAAAGTTCCAGAAACCGAGCGGGCCGTTAAGGTTGTTTTCGGCCAGACGGTCCTCGTGCCAGCGCAACACACTCGCCATCCCGGGGAGCAGCGATTTCACAAAGGCGTCGTCTTGCCGGTGCATCCAGTAGTCGTGAATCATGCAGACCCAAAACAACGAGAACGGCGGAATCACCTGCAAATCGGCACTGGGGTAGCGGCTTTGAGTGAGTCCGTCGGGAATTCGGCTGTTGTCGAAATCCAAAATGGCCTTACGCATCAGCCGGTCATCGCCCGACACATACAGCGAGATCATGGCCTGCACCCGCGTGTCGCCCACGTACTGCAACTGCTCGTAGTAGGGGCAATCGAAGTAGTTCTCGCCCGCGCAGAGCCGGGCCGTACGCCAACCCACGTTCCAGATGTCGGTCAGGCTGTTGTCGCTGCTTGCGAAACGGGCCTTTTCGGCCAGGGGGTAGCCCGTGTATTGACCCACGAAGTCATTCAGGGTCAGCGGTTCGTCGGCGGTTTCGACCGTGATTTGCACGTAGCGGTAGGTACGGAACCATAAAGGCCGGAAGGTCCGGCGTTGCCCGTCGGCTATGAACTGATCCTCAAAACCAATCAGTTGCCGCCCCTCTATCTCGTTTCGATTACCTTTTTGGCGTTTGGCGTCCACCAGGGCTTCGGCATAGGCCAGCGTGATGGTGGCACTTTTGCCTCCGCTCACAGTTAGTTCGGGGTAGGCGTTGGTCAGTACGGCCCCGTCGAGCAGGAACGTAGCTTTGGTGCGGGCGGGCACCTCGGCGGGGGCGGTCCCGGCCACAAACGCGTCGGTCATGCGGCCATTTTCGACCCGCCGAACCGACCGTAGCCGAACCGGGGCCGATTCGAGCAGGGGAATTTGCCGGGGCACAAGCGACCAGTTTCCGTCGGACCCCAGCCCGCGCGGTTTGGCCGAAAACCAGAGAGCTTGCGCGTTGGGCCAGCGGCTATCGTCGTAGGCAGGTTGTTCCCAGCCCCAGGGGTAGCGCGAGGCCGTTACCCGGTCGCCATCGCCCACCACAATGTAGGTTTGGAGTTTGTCGGTCTTGATTGGTTCGTAGGCTTCGTTCCGAAACGCCTTCCAGCTTTTATCGGTGTTCACAACTTTTTCGGCTTCGCCCTCGCCCTGCATCACAAAACCAGCCTGAAAGCTCATCTGGGCAAACGGGGCCGACTCACTCAAATACCAGACCTGAGCGGCCAACACATTCGGGCCGGGTTTTAGGTAAGGTGCCAGATTGAGGGTCTCGTAATTCCAGTTGAGTAAGTCGCTGCGGGCGGGTCCGAGGGCCACCGACTGCCCGTTTACGAATAAGCGGTATCGATTATCGGCTGAAACATGCACCAGAAAACGAGCCGGCACCTGCGCGAGCGAGATCGTCTTGCGGAAGTGATACACCCCATATTGCCGGGCCGGGGCTGACGGCATCACGATCCAGCGAGCATCCCAATACGACGTTTGCCAACGTTTGCCAAGGGTCGAATCAGAATTAGTTGACTGACAATGAGCTTTGTACGAAAGAAGTGATGATAGAGTAAGACAAATCAGGGCAAACCGCATGACGAAGGAGATATAGAAGCACAAAGATAGGTCAATACTAAGCCTACTTTTTAACAAGGTTATTATGGGGTTTGGCACAGATTTTGACAAGCCTATTATTGCAGCCATACACCGCATAAAGTTACATAAATATGTTCTCTCTACGTCTTGGTATTCTTCGGATTGGTCTTGTTCTGGGCCTTGCAGCAACCGCTACAAGGGCTGTGTCGCAAACACCCCTACTACCATTGACGCCGACCCCCCGCCAAGCCTTCACCCCAACATCTGGAAAAGGCTATTGGAATATCGACATTGTGGGTGATTTTTACCTGCCCAAAACAAAGTCGATTACCTGGAGCGGGGCCGGGCGCAATCTGCACATTACGCAGGACTGGAGCAAACTGTTTAAACGAGGTTTTTCGTCTATTGAGCGTAGCCGCATGACAGGTGAGGAGGTTCTGACGGTTAAACTGCCCAAGAAAAACGGCTGGAAAAGCCGTCTGACGCCCGATCAGCGGGCGTTGATTTTGTACCAGAACTACTTCACCGATTTGCCCTTTAACCTGCCCTGGGCACGAAACAGTGAGTTGGCGAGTCAAACGTTTTTTTTACAACCCGCCAACTCGGCAACACCCCGGCAAAGTCTCGGTCAGGCTATGTTCGAGTTAGACGGGGGCTGTGTTACCTTTGGCGACTGCCCTCCGTCGGGTGAAGTAAGTACGTACAGCAAAATCTATTTCGATCTTGAAAACGATGGCACCCCGTTTGAAAACCGGCAGGAACACGCCAATCTCTACGCGTACAAGATGTGGGCCTTGCGGCAGGTAATTAGCCCGTATACGATGATTGGGGGTATTACGCCCGTCGTTCACAACAGTTTCGGCTATTCTCGCTCCAGCGACTATGCCAACACCGACGTTGACTGGCTCTGGAAAACGCCCGCCCAACACATCGACGCCACCAACACCCGTGGCCGGCGCATGCCCGACGATATTCTGGGCAAGTCGTTTGGCGATTATGCCAGTTTCCAGATGCCCGGCACGTATTATCTGGTTAGCGATTTCGATTATGCCATTGCCCACAACGGCGACGAAGACCGGCATTGGCTGGCTAGTTTGCTCGGTGAGCAAGAGGTGAACATGAAGCTTTCCTCGAAGCCCCGCATTGCCTGGCAGTGGGTATTTAACACACAGAGTGCCGACATTCCGCATGGGGGCAAAGCCACTGTACCCGCTCCTCCGGCCATTGCCGAAGGTATGGCTATTTTTTACTGGTTCACGGGGGCCTACGGGACCATTTTTTGGGACGACCACAACATTCTGATTCCAGACCAACCCACCCCCACCGATCCTGAGCAACAGGGCATCGGCAACGACCGCAATTATTCATCGTACGAACACTACCTGCACGGCCTGTGGCGGCTCTTCAAACACCACGGCGACCTCTTCGATGGGGCCGAGAAATACCTGAACGAACAAACTGAAATTTCGTACGACGGAGGTCGTTCGTGGGTACAGCTAAACGCCAATCAACTCAAAACCAGCGCGCTGCCTTTCGTTCGGGCTATCGTTAACCGCGATCAGATCCTGATTGCCGCCACGCAGCCCTACGCGGCACCGAGCAAAACAAGCCGGGTTATGGTCCGCTACAATCGGGATGGCTTCCGGTTTGCTACCGAGATCGCTCTGCAAGGTGATCAAATTTACCTCGGTCGGGCCAAGATGCCCCGCAGTGGCTACGCGGTTACGGTTGGCTGCGGTAGCTGCAAAAAATGATTGGCACGCGGATGACACAGATGGAGCGGATTTACACAGATCTTTTATTCATATCGGCAAGAAGAATCTGTGTAAATCCGCTCCATCTGTGTCATCCGCGTGCCAATCTAAAAAATCATTTATATCCGATCAATCAACTCTTTAACGGGCTGTACCTCGCGGCCCAGGATATGCTCGAAGATGGCGCGGGCGTGGTCGCGACCGTTTTCGATAAACACCTTTTCGGTGAAAATCCCGGCCAATACCGTTCCGCAGACATACAAGCCCGGCACGTTGGTTTCGAACGTTTGGGTATCGAACACCGGAATCTGGGTCTCGGCGTCAAGCTCAATTCCGCACCGGCGCAACAGGCTCGCGTCGGGGGTGTAGCCCGACAGGATCAGGACAAAATCGGCGGGGAGCGCGTTGGTTTCGCCTGTTTGCAGGTTCTGCGTGTATACCTGCCCCGGCTCAATACGGGTCACGCACGAATCGAAGCGGGTTTTTATTTTGCCTTCCTTCACCCGGTTTTTCACATCGGGAATAAGCCAGTACTTCACGGTCGGTTTAAAATCCTCCCGCCGATGCACCACCGTCACGTCTACGTCGTGCCGGTACAGTTCGAGCGCAGCCTCTACGGCTGAGTTGGCTGCCCCCACAATCACAACGTTCGTGAATGAGTACTGGAATGGTTCGTCGTAGTAATGCGAAACGTGGGGAAGGTCTTCGCCCGGAATACCGAGCCAACGGGGTTTGTCGAAGTAGCCCGTGGCCATAACAACGCGGTGAGCACGGTAGGCCTGCCCTGTGGTGGTCATAACGGTAAACAGTTCCCCGTCTTTCTCGACCCGGTCGACCTCCGTAAAAACACTCGTATTCAGTTTATAGTAAGCAGCCACCTTCCGGTAATACTGCAAGGCCTCGTTACGGTTAGCCTTTACGCCCGAGATAGGAAACGGAATACCGCCTATTTCAATGTTTTCGGCAGTTGAGAAAAAGCGCATCAGCTTCGGATACCGCCGAATCGACTCGGTAATGCTGCCCTTCTCCAGAATCAGGTGAGTCAGGCCATTCTTTGCGGCCTCAATACCAGCGGCCAATCCACAGGGGCCGCCACCAACAATGACTACGTCGTACAGTTGCATACTTGTACAACACAAAGTAGGGCTGGTTTGGTTTTGTTAAAGACCGGGCCGCCGATGCGTTAAAAGAGAAAAAGAGTGAAAGAGTGTCCATTGTGGATACACTCTTTCACTCTTTTTCTCTTTCACTCGTTAACGGTTACCGTAATCGCCTTGCCTGCACGGGTACGCAGATGTTGCCGGGGCAGGGGGCAAGGCCACAATCGACGGTGCGGTTGGGCCGGATGGCGTCGGTCAGGCTAAGCGTAATCACATCGGAGAATCCCGTTTTGGAGTCGGCATTGCTGTCGGCTGCACGGCTGGTGCCAGCGAACGCTTTCGTTATGATACAGTCGGCAGGCACCGAGCTGAGTACAAACCGGACCTGATAGCTGCCCTCGTCGAGGTTGCTGAACAGATAATAGCCAGTAGCATCGGTTATGGTGGTGCTGAGCGCACTGGTTGAGCGAACGCCATTCACAACCTGATACAGTTCGACCGCAAAGTTGGCCACACCGGGTTCGCCCGCGTCCTGAACACCATTGTTATTGAGATCTTTCCAAACTCGGTCACCGAGACCGTGGCCTGGGCCGGAGAAACACTCGGGCGTGGGGTCGGGGTAATTGGCCGTTGTCGATGTGACGGGGTTCACTGATACCTCGAATTTCAAGAAAGGGCGCAGGCCATCCTCAACCCGAATCCACTCACCACCCACAAATTCCCAACCCGGCCAGTCGATTGGGTTGCCCTGCGCGTCGACCACCGCCCCCGGCCACAGGAATGTGCCGGTAAAGGGTTGGTTCGTCCGGGTATCAACCAGCGAATTGTCCGTAACCCGCCGAATTACAATGGTGGCTACGCTACCACTCGTCGGTGTGAAGTTGACTGGTGTAATCGTGTACGACAGGTACGGCGTATCCCGAATACAAACGGATTCAAAGCGGGCAACCAAACTTTTCTGCACCAAGCCGGCATCAATACTGGTATTGTTTTCGCCCGCGCTCAAACACACCGTCTGCGTAAGGCCCGTTTCTGGGTCGGGGTTCGAGTCGATAGTTCGGTTACTACCTGCGAGGGCTGTTGTTGCACCATATTCAGTGGGGTACGTACCTGTAACAAACTTCACCTGATAGCAGCCGGGCGTGAGACCTGTGAAGCTATAGAGTCCGCTCGCGCTTGTGGTTGTGCTGGCAATGGCCGTTGTGCTACCCTGCGGATAGAGTTCGACAGTCACGCCCGACACACCCGTTTCGATACCCCCATCCTGCAAGCCGTTGTTGTTACGGTCGTACCAGACAAAGTTGCCCAAACTAGCCGGATCGGGATTATCCAGACCTCTTGATAGCTCCACCTCTGCTACAGCCGTACAGCCGTTTATGCCGGTGACAACAACCGTATAGAAGCCCGGTGCCGAAACAGTATTGGTAGCCTGCGTCGATGTGAAGTTATTAGGCCCCCGCCAGCGGACCGTTGCGGTCGAGGGCGTGAACGAGACCGAAATCGTAGCCGAGCAGGTTGAGCAGGTCGGCACCCCCCCAATAGCATCGACAATTACGGGCGGATTCGTACCCGCTGTTACTGTAGCGATGGCCGTTGTGAACGAATCAGGACAATTAGGGTCGGCTGCATTTACAGTATAGTTGCCCGCCACGGTTACCACCGGATTTTGCGCGGTACTGCTGAAACTGTTTGGCCCCGTCCAGCGGTAAACCCCGCTTGCAATTGGTTGGTTTTGCTCGTTGGTTAATGATGCCGTGAGCGTAGCCGACGTTTGCGCACAAGTCAGCGTAGCACTCGTCACGCTCAGGCGCGGCTTGGGCAAAATGGTGATCACCATCTCATCATACGGCAAACAATTGCCCGTCAGCGATAGCGGGGGTGTAGCATCGACAACAGCGTACACATACTTTCGTACAGTCGTGGTTGCTCCTGTATTGGTCGGAATAGTTGGCCGAACTAGTGTCACTTCAATACCTCCTCCGGCGACTGTCGACGACGGGTTTGGGGTAATAGTTCCGAGCACGTTCGTACCGCTATAAATGGCCGTTGCGCTAGTTTGGGGTGCATCGAAATACACAAATTTAACCTTGTCAGTAACGGCCAGATAGTTGACCTTCACCACCAAATCGCCAACGGGTTGCCCCTGACACACAGTAAGCTGTTGGGTACTTGTTTCGATATTGGGGCACGAGAAAACCGAGAAGTCGTAGTTCTGATCGTTCTCACCAGCATCGCCAACAAACACGTCGATAACGGCTTCGTTGCCATTCAAATAGGCATCCGAATCGCGGAGGGAGCCACCAGTTCCGCTTCCAACCTGGAAAGGCGAAAGTTCGTAGGTTTGCGTGGCAGCCAGTCGAGCACCCGTCCTGTTAGCCAAGAGTCGGGGGGCCGAAATGGTAGGGCCAACGGCTACAAGGGTGTAATTGGCCAGTTGGCTCATGTCCATCCGAACCTGATACCGCCCGTTAAACTTCAATCCACCAGGCACGTTGCTGTTATTGAAATACCACTGCCCGCTGTTGGTTGTCGTGGTGGAGGCAATGAGCGTATTGTTTTCGTAAAGCCGAACAATAATTCCGTCGATTCCCGGCTCGTAAGCGTCCTGAATACCGTTGCGGTTATCGTCGAACCAGAATCGGTTACCAATTTCAACGGGTGCCGGGTCGCAAAGGGGTTCCCCATCGCCCAGGCCCGACGCCTTCCCGAACGTACCGGGTGCGTCGATAACAATCACAAAACCACGTCCAGCCGTACCACTTGTGTTGTTGTAGGCTTTCCAGCCGCTCGATTTGTAAATTTCATCGACGGGGTCATACGCAGAGGAAATCACTTCGTTTTTTCCAGGAATAAAGACCAGACCACCGTTATTAATTTCGTCGTGGGCGCGGTTGCCGTAGTATAGCCAGGAATCGCCATCGTAGAATTCGCCACCGCCCGGCCCTTGTCCGTTGCCAACACCGGTTGGGCTAACCTTACCGCCAACCGAGCCATTGTTTTCGAGCGTAAACTGGGTTCCACTTGGAACAGCCCGGAGGAGATCACCGCCCGTAAACCCATCGTAGAGACCCGTTCCGTCGGGGGCGTGGTTAGCTACCCCCGCCAAGTGCCCGAATCGGTCGAGCATGCCGATCATCATGTGCCCGTCGACATCGAAATCAATATCGGTGAGCATAGGCTGCGGCCACATCACGAAATTATTCACACAGGCTTCGGGGAACGTGTTGGTCCAGGGAAGCCAATATTTAAACTTGGCACAGTCGCCAGTCAAGTCGGCAGAGCCGCGAGTGAAGGAGAGCGGGAACGAAAGAACCAGTTCAGGCTGTGCGCCCGCAAGGTTAGCGTCAATCCGATAAATATGGCCCGACAGTACGGTGTTAGAAGCAACGGCCGCATCGAGCGTGGCCGCGCTGGCTACGGGTGTCGATACGTTTTCGCCAGAGCAAACCCCACCTACATACACATTGCCTCGGTAATACTTGACCGCCCAGGGCCGAAACTCGCCCTGTGGGCAACCCGGCCCGGTGAGTGCCCATGACCGCACGCCCGTAAGAGAATTGGGTTTTTGGGCCGGAATACCTACCGCAAACGCGTATAGATTCCGGTCAAAAACGTTCATGACATACAAGGTCTTGTCATCGTCTGAAAAATCGGTACCACCCAGACCAATTCGGCCCAGTGCTGTCATCGCATCAGGATCGGAGTTAGCCAGAAGCTTATTACCCAACAGATTGCGGGCAGGCATTGAGCCTACGTCAATGCCCAAATCGTCGGGTAAGCTCAAAAACGGGGTTGTTGGATTATCCTGTGTGCTGGTCAGATCGGTCAAATAAATACCGCCCGGCCCCAGTGGACCAAAATCAGCGTGCCGCTTTACTGCCGCCATAGTGAGGACCTTCTTTGGCCGACGCTGTAGGGCTACTCCCCAGATTGAGCCTACCTGCCTGGCATTAGCCAAATGGCGCGGAGGAAAATCGCCCGCATTGGCTGAGCCATTTGCATTGGGATCTTTGATGGTAAACGCGTTGTAGTCAAAACTGACCAGCGCATCCATTGGTCCCGCCTGATCTGCCAAACTGATAGGTGTTCCGTCGGTTTCCTGTGTCTTGCTGGGATCACCATTAACAAAACAAGGAACAACAATCTGGATGTTATTGGGCTGGCAATAGTCGCTTGGGACGTTAACGCCCGCGTTGACATTGGTAGCAGGTGCCCGTACGAATTGTACGGTAGTACCGCCCCCTGCGCTACTGTGCGCCGATGGGAAGAAACCACTCGCTAAATTAGCAAATTCGATCCTGGTCCGTTGCCCCGGCGCAATCTGCGCAGCCGTGAATACATACGAACCATCGGCGGTGGTGGTAGTGGTTACGGGGACCGTACTCAATTCGACGTATGCCCGAACGACAATCCCCGGCACACCGTTCTCAACGGGAGCCGATGTGCTGCGAGCACCAGTCGCAGTGGCTACTGACGGGCTAAGATTTCCATCGCCATCGAAATCACGAAATACTTTACCACTCACCTGCGCTGAAGCAGGCGTGAGTATTCCCGAAAGGCAAAGAATTATGCCAAACAGCAAAAAGCAGTTAGGCAATTTAATTGATACAAATCGTTCCATGTGAGGCTGTGTTATTCATATTCAATCGAGGTATGGACTTTAATGGTGGGGCAACTCGAAGTAGTTTGAGTACAAATATGGGACAATTCTTTGTATGAAGAAAGTATCATCTAATTTAACTTGCTCTACATTCGGTTACTAGGTTCTGCGAGTGAGCTTGCAAACATCTTGCCAACCTTTTTTGCGTGGAATCCGTAACTTTACGCTGTACCTATGTCAGACCATAATTCACCGATTTCCGACCTATTTTTTTCTTATCAACCGGATGAGGAAGTAACCTCTTTCGCTGATTTAATCCTGCCTTTGCCTATTCCAAACCTCTTTACATATAGGGTTCCACGGGCAATGGTGGCGGGTATCAAAATTGGTGCCAGAGTTATTGTGCCTTTCGGTAAAAAAAACAGCCGTGTGCTAACTGCTGTTGTGGCCCGACTCCACAGCACACCGCCACCCAAGTATCAGGCTCGATATATTCTGGAGCTCTTAGATGAGTACCCGTTAATTACTGGTTATCAGCTAGAACTGTTCCGGTGGATGGCCGATTACTACATGTGTTGCGTGGGTGAGGTAATGAATGTTGCCCTGCCATCGGGCCTGAAAATATCCAGCCAATCGAAGGTTCAGTATAACCCTGACTTCGATTACGCCGAGTTACTCACCCCAGAGGAAGTTTCGTTACTCGAAGAGCTACAAAAACACCCTGCCCTGACCTACGATGAACTTGGTCGGCTCGTGGGCGAGCTGAATGTACCCGCCGTGATCAAATCACTCGTGGGCAAACATGCCGTGATTGTGTTTGAAGAGGTTCGGGAAAAATACGTGCCAAAAATGATTCGGAAAGTGCGGCTGCACCCGAATTACGAGGAGCAAGAGCAATTGCTGATGCTCATTCGGCGGCTCGAAAAACTTCCGAAGCAACAGGAGGTCGTTATGCGCTACATGCGCCACGTGCCGGTGCAACTGAACCCGTCGCTCAACGCACGTGGCCTCGACAAATCGGTGCTGAATCAGGACGACGAGCTGTCGCAGTCGTCGCTGGCAACGCTTGTAAAAAACGGGGTGTTCGAGACGTTCGAGGTGATTCAGCCGCGCTTCGCCGATCTATCCGCGCCCACTGCCGAGATTATCCTGACCGAGGCCCAGCGTAAGGCGTCGGAGCAGGTGATGGCCTATTTTCAGACCCAAAACATCGTGTTGTTGCACGGCATTACGGGAAGCGGCAAAACCGAGGTCTACATTGACCTGATTCAACAAGCCCTGGGCAGTGGCTCGCAAGTGCTGTACCTCCTGCCCGAAATTGCCCTGACCACCCAAATTGTGGTGCGACTCCAGCGGGTGTTTGGCGACAAGATGGGCATTTACCATTCCAAATTCTCTGACAACGAGCGCGTGGAGGTTTGGAAGGGCATCGTGTCAGGGCGGTATCAGTTTGTGGTGGGGGTTCGGTCGGCGGTGTTTTTGCCGTTCGACAACCTGGGCCTGATTATCGTGGATGAAGAACACGAGACTTCCTACAAACAGCACGACCCGGCCCCACGTTACCACGCCCGCGACGTGGCCATGATGATGGCCCAATGGCAACAAGCTAAGGTGCTGCTGGGATCGGCCACGCCCTCGCTCGAAAGCTATTACCAAGCCAAACAGGGTCGCTACAGGCTGGTGGAGTTGTTCCAACGCTTCGGCGACGCCGTTCTGCCCGAAATCACGTTGGTCGACACGAAGGTGGAGAAGAAGCAAAAGACGATGAAAAACGAGTTCACATCGGCTCTGCTTGCGGCTTTGGGTAACAATCTGGAGATCAAAGAACAGAGCATTCTCTTTCAGAATCGGCGCGGCTATTCGCCCTATGTGCAGTGTGAAGATTGCGAGTGGACTGCCGAGTGCCCCAATTGCGCCGTGAGCCTGACCTACCATATGCGGGCCGCCGAACTGCGCTGCCACTATTGCGGCTACAAGGAAGAGGTGCCCCGAACCTGCCCTACCTGTGGCTCCACGAAGGTGAAAACGGTTGGATTCGGCACCGAAAAACTTGAAGATCAACTCCAGATTCTGTTTCCGGCGGCCCGTATCCTGCGTATGGACCTCGACACCACGCGGGCCAAAAACGCCTACCAACAAATCATCTCCGAGTTTGAGCAGGGCGACGTCGACATGCTCGTAGGTACGCAGATGATTACCAAAGGATTAGACTTCGACAAGGTGAGTTTGGTCGGTATTTTCGATGCAGACCGGATTATTCGGTTCCCGGAGTTTCGGGCCACGGAGCGAGCCTTTCAGATGCTCACGCAGGTAAGCGGGCGGGCAGGTCGGCGGGGGGGCAGGCGGGGGCGCGTGCTGATTCAGACGAGCAACCCGCAACAATTGATCCTCCAAAAGATTATCGCCAACGACTACAAGGGATTGTATGACGAGGAAATTCGCGAACGGCAGGACTTCA
The DNA here is from genome assembly GCA_004292855.1 of Cytophagales bacterium. GTDB lineage: Bacteria > Bacteroidota > Bacteroidia > Cytophagales > Spirosomataceae > Rudanella. The sequence goes on along the minus strand of RDXN01000030.1, from coordinate 105,544 downwards.
ACTACCCGCCCTTCTCCCGGCTCATCAAAGTAACAGTGCGCCACCCCGAACAGCACATCAGCAAGCAGGCATCCGAACGCCTTGCCGCCGAACTCACCGACACCCTCGGCAGCAGCCGGGTGCTGGGGCCGGAGCAACCGCTGGTGGAGCGCATCCGCAACCAGTTTCTCTACGATATTCTGATCAAGATTGAGCGTGGCCCCGTGAACATGAAGGCCGTGAAAGAATTCATCCGCGACCGCATCAACGACATCCTCACCGACAAGGGTTTACGGCAGGTGAGCGTGGTGGTCGATGTCGATTGTTTGTAAAGAATCAGAGGTATAACTTATTTCCATACAGGGCGTTTTCAACCCCAATAATCTCATCAATATCGTCCCAAAAAACATTGTACGGAGTAAACGTAAACTGCTGCCTTTGCTCAGGGCTAGCTGCCATTAATCTAGTAGACCAAGTCAACGGAAACCGGACACTCCGCCCATCCGACAGGTCGAATTGGACGTGCTCCGAATCGACTTGCACACCATGCAACGTGGGCTGTGCCGATACTAGAGGCCTCTGTGTTTTAGCCTTCTTTCTGGTAGTAATTGGGCCGGATACCTGCCCGCTTGCAGTCGTCTTCATAGGAGGCTTTGATGGCGGTCATGTTTTCGCCAAGGGCTTTTTCGATTTTCCGAATCTCTGATTTTGTAAAATAGTACGCAAACGCCTGTACAAATGTTCCGTCTGCCCTAATCCAGTACTTACACAGCTTTCGACCGCTACCGGCATGGATGTGGCACGGCTCACTCAGGTCAAACATCCGGTAAAAAAACCGAAAACCAAATAGGTGAAAAATTGTAGACATTGATGCAGGTGGGGTCAATTCGCCAAAGATAGGAGCGAAACTACTTCTTCGACAACAATTACCACACCCGACTCTCCCTACAACCCCAGTAACCGTTTCAGCCCCTCATAAAAGCCCGTATTGGCAAACGTGAATCGTTTGTGTAGAATATAATTACTGATAAAACTCAACCCCATTCCTACAATCTGCGCCCCAAGTTTGTTCAGGTCCACGCGCTTCACCGAAAAGGGAATTACTGCGCTAAACGGCTCAAACTGCGTGGTTGAGTAATGATAGATGAGCGAAGATCCATACACCGTGATAAGGCAAGAAATGACCGAAACAATCGTAAACTTGATTGCCTCCCGGCGCGTTTGCGACGAGTTACGGGCGTTGAAGGCAAATAATTTGGTCAGGACGAAACCCACAACAAACGCTACCAGATACCCAACGAATAAAGCCTGCTCGTAGGTCATCTGAAACCACTCCTGTAACAGACTACCGGCAATTAACTGGACCGTAGCCCCGGTGGCGGCCACAATAAAATAGGCGATTACGTCCCGCCGGTTGAAAAGCTCATTGGCCATAAACGTTGAAAAGTGACTGGTTGAGGAAACAAAGGTAGACCAAAATCCGGCAGCTAGCGTTTGAAAACATCCATTTAGGTTATCCGTTTTCTACATAATACACTTTGTCAGGCGGGTAACTAAACCTTTGACTTGCCAGCCTGTCAAAGTTGTCAACGTGTCATAAAACGCACAGTTTAAAACCAATTAGAGCTATGAAAACGAATCGTAAAGTCTCGATACTCGCGCTGTTGTTTGCCCTGATGGTTTCGACCGTTGTCGACGCACAGGATGCGCAACAAATTCCAATCAATACATTGCGTGGGCCGCGTCAGTGGAGTCCACAGGCTAAAGGGGCCGTAATTGGTGGGGCAACTGGAGCCGCTGCCGGGGCCATCATCCACAAACGTAATCGCGTGGTGGGGGGTGTTGTCGGTGGAGCCGTTGGGGCCGGAGCCGGCTACGCCATCGGTAAGCGCATCGACAATAAACGCAAAGCCGAAGCCGCTCGCCGGGCCGAAGCAGCCCGCATCGCCGAAGCGCGTCGGCAGGACAACATCGCCTACGGGGAGGCCAACCGGACCATGCGTTCGGCGGGTCGTCGGGCACCCTCGGTAAATACCTCGACAGTAGGGCGGACGGCGGCTGTTGCAGCCGGTGGGGCAGCCGTGGGCGCAGTAGCTGCGGGTGCCGTAGCCAACATGCCCGAGAGTGCATCCGTCGCGCCTACGTTGGTTGCTCAAAATCAGACCGCCCCGATGGTTCAGCCTACAAACCCACAACCTGTGGCCGAGCAGGCGACTGTTGACGAACGTACCTCAGCTAGCTGGCTAACGAAGCTGTCGTTACTGATTGCGTCGGTATCGCTGGGCTTGTGTGGCTGGATGTTCCTCAAGTTGAAGAAAAACGGTTAAGTTCATCTGAGCTAGCAACGAATAAACAGAGCAGAATTGCCAACCGGCAGTTCTGCTCGTTGTTTTGTGCCGAAGTCTATCCTCCTGCTCCGCGCTCTATGCGCCATGCTCTACGCTTTATACCTTGCCATTTCGCGCTAACGGGTTAATTTTGCGCCCGTTGTTGGTGAAATTGATCCAATTGTTGCGCCCCTCATGTCTAAGAAAACCAAGATTGTTGCCACTGTCGGTCCGGCTTCCGAAGCCAAAGACCAACTGCTGGCCCTGGCAAAAGCCGGTGTAAATGTATTCCGCCTGAATTTCTCCCACGGAACCCACGAAGACCATTTAGAGCGCGTTAAACGCATTCGCGAACTAAACGAAGAACATAACCTGAACCTGTGCATCCTGCAAGATCTGCAAGGTCCTAAAATCCGTATCGGTAACGTCGAAAATAAAGACGGGGTCATGTTACTGCCGGGTAGTAAGCTCGTGTTCACCAACGACGACATTGTTGGCAATGCTGAGCGGGTGAGTACACCTTACAAAGACATGTATAAAGACGTGCATACGGGCGAGCGCATCCTGATGGACGACGGCAAGCTTGAGGTGCGTGTGATTGGCCGCGACGGCACCGACGTTATCACCGAAGTGGTGTATGGCGGACCGATGAAGTCGAAAAAAGGCGTGAATTTGCCCAATACGAAGGTGTCGATGCCCGCCGTGACGGACAAAGACTGGGCCGACCTCGAATTTGGTCTCGAAAACGACGTGGAGTGGATCGCGCTCTCGTTTGTGCGGGAGGCCTCGGAGATTCTCGAAATCAAAGAATACATCAAATCGAAGGGTAAGAAATCGCGGGTGATTGCTAAGATCGAAAAGCCCGAGGCCATCGCCAACATCGACGAGATTATTGCGGCAACGGATGGTCTGATGGTGGCCCGTGGCGATTTGGGGGTTGAACTGCCCGCCGAAGAGGTGCCAATGATTCAGAAGATGCTCGTGGAAAAGTGCAATAAAGCCGCTAAGCCCGTTATTGTGGCCACGCAGATGCTCGAAAGCATGATTGACGCGCCCCGCCCCACCCGCGCCGAGATCAACGACATTGCCAACTCCGTGCTCGACGGGGCCGACGCCGTGATGCTTAGTGCCGAAACAGCATCGGGCAAGTACCCGATTCTGGCTGTCGAGAGTATGGCTAACACCATCCGGCAGGTCGAAACCACCACCGATAAGATCTATTTCCGATACCATGCCCACGTAAATGAGGAGCCAACCAAGAACGTGCTCAACGACAACGTGGTAATGAGTGCCTGCCGACTCGCTCGCGATACGCAGGCCAAAGCCGTGATTGGGATCACCACGTCGGGGTACACGGCTACGCGCCTATCGCACCACCGCCCTAAAGCCGACCTGTATATTTTCTCGCCCGATGCCAGCCTGCGCAACACACTGGGTCTGTATTGGGGGGTTCAGGTTCTGCCCTACGCACCCGATTCGGAGAACACGATTGAGCAAACCGTCGACGAAATCCGGCAGGTGCTGACGGAGCGGGGCGCACTTGCTTCCGGCGATATTTTTGTCAATACCCTCAGCATGCCCCTTTCGCAACGTAACAAGACCAACACGGTTAAGTTGAGCGTAGTGGATTAGTTTCAGGTTTCAAAAGCCGTTTCAAGGCTACGCTGTTTCAAGTTTCAAAGGCCGTTGGCCGTTTCAAGATTAGCCAGAATAAAAGACTCAGGAGAGGAAACAACTCTTTTGGGTCTTTTTCATTTTGTTTGGTAACTTGAAACCTGAAACAGCCGTAGGCCTTTGCCCCCCAACCACCCCATGCGTGAAGCAGCATTTATCAAGCGGAATACCGAAAAATGGCGGCAGTACGAGGAAACCATAAACGAACCCTCGGCCGGGCTTGACCCCGACGAACTCACCGACCGTTATATTGATCTTTCCGACGACCTCTCGTACGCCCGGACGTTCTACCCCGACTCCAACATTACCAAATACCTCAACAGTGCGGCTGCCCGAATGCACCGGGGCCTGATGCAAAACAAGCGCGACGACCAAAATCGGTTCGTGGTGTTCTGGACGCACGAGTTGCCCGCCGTATTCCGGGAGTCGCACCGGCTGTTGCTGGTATCGGCCCTTTTCTTTTTGCTGGCTTGTGTGGTAGGGTGGCTCTCGGCGGCCAACGATAACACCTTCGTGCGGCTCATTTTGGGCGACAGCTACGTGAACATGACCCTCGAAAACATCAAAAAGGGCGATCCGTTGGGGGTGTATGCCACCGACGACCGAGCCAATATGTTCCTGACCATTACGTTCAACAACGTCATGGTGTCGCTCCGAACGCTTGTGGCGGGGATGTTGGCCTCGTTCGGCACTATCGCCATGCTGTTTTACAACGGCGTGATGCTCGGTTCATTCCAGTACTTTTTCTACGAGCGCGGCCTGCTGCTTGAGTCGGTTTTGAAGATCTGGATTCACGGCACGCTCGAAATTTCGGCCATTGTGATCGCGGGCTGTTCGGGTCTCACAGTGGGCAACAGCCTGTTATTTCCGGGTACGTTCACGCGGCTGGAATCGTTTAAGCGGGGCGTCAAGCAGGGCGTCAAGATTGCCATCGGGCTGGTTCCGATTTTTGTGGTGGCCGGGTTTCTGGAAAGCTATGTCACACGGCTTACGTTGCCGCCCGTGGTCAGCGCGGGCATAATTGCCCTCTCAGCAGCCTTCATCGGCTGGTATTTCATCTGGTATCCGATTACAATTAATAGGAACGCGGATGAAGCGGATTAAGCGGATTTTTTGTCATCCCGACGCAGGAGGGATCTACTCGGTTTACAATCAAGTTGAGGGTCAACAAACTAGATCCCTCCTGCGTCGGGATGACAAAAAAATCCGCTTAATCCGCGTCATCCGCGTTCCAATCTTTTCATGATCGTACTCTATCAAACACGCGATTTTGGGGCGAAGATCAACGCCACGTTTCAGTATATCGTGCAACAGTTCCGTAGTCTGGGGCTGGCCTTGCTCTACATTGCCGGGCCGGTGGTGCTGGTGGCGGGCATTGCCGACGGGATGAGCGAATCGGCGGTGCGGGGCAATCTGTTTGGGCTAACCTCGCGGGCGTCAGTTGTAAGTTTGGGGGCTTATTTGCTGGCGTTCTGGCTCGTGCCGCTCGTAACCTACGCCCACCTGAAAGTGTATGGTCAAACCGAGGGTGGGCCTGTGCGCGTGTCCGACGTTTGGCGCGAGGTGCGTAGGGCGTTTGGGCGGGCCGTGGTTGCTATTGCGTTGTACTTGCTGGTGTGTGTTATTGGCTCGTTTATCTTTGTTTTGCCAGGCATTTATTTCGCCGTAACGATCTCAATGATTCTGGCCGTGGTAGTCATGGAAGATGCCGGACCGGCAGATGCCTTCGGGCGATGCTTCACGCTTATTCAGGATCATTGGTGGAGTACGTTCGGGTTACTGTCCATTATGGGTTTTGTTTACCTCTCGCTGTTGAGCCTCATTTTGGTGCCGGCCACGCTCTGGGATGTGCTCAAATCCGTACTGCACTTGCCCGAAATACCACCGTTGGCTATGGCCTTTTTGGGGGCTTTCATCGTGCTGGCTCTGCTGCTGTTTCTGGTCGTGGTAGTGCTGGCCATCGGGTTTCAGTATTTCAACCTGGTCGAGAAACGCGAACACCCCGGCCTGATCGACCGGATCGACTCCATCGGCGAAACCGCCCCGCAAACGCAACTAGCCAATGAAGATTTTTACGAGTAATAGAGGGCTACTCATCTGGCTGGTTCTGTTACTGACGACCCCAACGTTTGCCCAAATTCCCCCCACCGACTCAACCGTTGTGGCCGACACCTCGCAGGTAGACGTTGATTCGGTTACGGTCGAGGACGATGAGATTCTCTACGATGAAGAGGGAACAATCGACCCACGCGACACCGTCATGGTAGCCGCCCCCGACGACCGTTCGCCCCAAACAGCCCGTTATCCCGCCGACAGTGCGCTGAACAGCTACCGCGCCGACAGCGATTACCAATACGGCGACGACATCCCCCCGCCTGAAAGCCTGATTGGCAAATTTTTCACCTGGCTGTTTCGGAAGATAGGCGCGTTCTTCAATAGTCCATCGTACCAGAGTTTTTGGCGATACGTAATCCTGATTGTCATCGCGGGCCTTGTCGTTTATTTGGGCGTGAAAGCCGAGTATTTGGGCTTCCTGGTGCCCGGTCGGTCGGCACGGTCCACGCTCGACTACGAGACGTTGAAAGAAGACATCCACGCTATTGATTTCGAGCGCGAACTCGAAACGGCCACCACGCAGGGTAATTTCCGGCTAGCCGTACGACTCTTGTATCTGCGCTCGCTTAAGCAACTCACTGACCGCAACCTGATCGACTGGAAACCCGACAAGACCAACGGGCAATATGTGTATGAACTTGGCAATCAGCCCTTTTCTGGCCAATTCAACACGCTTACCCGCGACTTCGACTACGTTTGGTACGGCGATTTTCCGCTCGACAAACCTCGTTACGAAGTCTTGCAGACCCAGTTTTCACAGTTCGCAGAAGCCATTCGATCATGAAGCCAAATCGCTATTTCTTCATTCTTCTGGCCTTTTTGCTGGCCTACGGGCTGTTTGAGCATTATCGACCCAAGCCGCTCGACTGGGAAGCCACATACAAAAACACCGACAAGATGCCCTTCGGGACGCGGGCGTTGTTCGAGCTTTTGCCGGGGGTTATGCGGCAACCTTCCGTGATGAATGTGCGGGTGCCTGTCTACAATTACCTAACCGAAACGCCCCCGCCCGCCAACAGCAATTACATCTTTGTTGCTAATACCTTGGAGTTTGATCAAAACGATGTTCGGACGTTGACGGCCTACGCCCGGCGCGGGGGCAACGTGTTTTTGTCGGCCTATTATTTTCCTGATACGCTGGGCAAGCTGTTGGGGTATCGGTCGCTGGTGAAAGCCCCAAAACTGCGCGACACGACCTTGTTGAACAACTTCACAAACCCACAACACCGTAAGGTGGGCGGCTACAATTTCTTCCACGATGATGGCCGTAACTATCTGGTTACGAAGGATACTAAGAATACTGTTGTACTGGGCCGCAACGCCCGTAACGAGCCGGTTTTCATCCGCGTGCAACATGGAAAAGGCTACTTTTTTATCCACAACCTGCCCCTTGCCCTGACTAACTTTTTCGTACTCGACCGCCGTACCGCCGATTATGCGTTCAAGGCTCTCTCCTATTTGCCCGCCCGGCCTACGTACTGGGACGAATACCAGAAACAAGGGCGTTTCGACGAAGATCAGCAGTCCATTTTTCGATATGTTTTGAGCCAGCCCGCCCTTACGTGGGCATATTACGTGGTCGTGATTGGATTATTGTTCTATGCGCTATTTGCCGGGAAACGCACGCAACGGTCTATTCCGGTGGTGGAGCCGCCCCGCAACAACTCGCTGGAGTTTGCGCAAACCGTAGGGCGAGTGTATTATCAGCAGGCCGACCATAACAACCTCGGTCAGAAGATGATCCATTATTTTCTGGCTAACATCCGCGAACGCTACGGCCTCTCGACCACCACCCTCGACAACGACTTTGCCGAAGCCCTGAGCAAACGAACCGGCGTCTCCCTCGCCGACACGCAAGACCTCGTACGAACTCTACAGGCCGCCCGCAAAACCGTGACTCTCGCCGAAGAAGACGTACTGATTTTGAACGCGGCAATCGAGCGGTTTAAACAGTGAGCAGTGAGCAGAGAACAGCCAACAGTGAACTCTGCTGGTTGATTTCTGTTCTCTGCTCACTGTTATCTGCTCACTGTTCTCTGTTCACCCATTCCGGGGCGTCCTGCTCGATGGCTGCACGGACTTTGGCCACAATATCTTCCACCGAATCGTCAAGGCTGTATTCGATAGGGGGTTTAATACGAATCGTGAGCAGGGTATTACGTTTTTTGAAGCGCAGACCCTTTTTATCAAAGGCTCGCCGGAAACCATTAATCACGATGGGCACTACAATCGGTTGGCTGTCCAGAATCATGTGGGCCGTCCCTTTCCGAACGGGGGCGTAAGGACTGGTAGTGCCCTGCGGAAAACTAACTACCCAACCGTGTTCCAGAGCTTTGGACACCTTATCGCCTGCCGATGTGTCCACGGTTCGTTTGACGTCGCGCCCATCGGCCCGCCACGAACGTTCAACGGTGAGTGCTCCGCCGGTGGCAAACAGCCGGGCCAAAATACCCTTTTTCATCGTTTCGGATGCGGCCACATAGTAGTTACGAGCGCGAGGGCCGAACAAATACATGGGGGGCAGAAGCGTATTTTTAAATCCCCATTTAACCGCGCAAAAGATGTGGTAGAAGGCAATTACGTCGGCAAAATAGGTCTGATGGTTCGACAGAAACAGGACGTTATTGATGGGTAAATTCTCGATATTTTCGGTCCCCTCAATCTCGATTCGGTTTACGACCGTATATCGGGCATAGGTAAACCAGCCAACCAAACCAATCATCATCCTCTTGACTAACAACGAGTTACCGAACGGATCACATTCAAGTAGGCCGAGCACATCCAGAAAAGCAAGGGGTCTGGGTAAGTAGCTGAATTTGGTCGGTTTAACGTATTTCATTGGTTATTGGCAGTCGCGTAAGTCGGTAAATATACGAGTAGTCGATACGATTTCTATACAAACGCCTTTGGGGGCAAAAGCGACAAAAAATATTTCCTACCGCATTAATCCTTTTTTTCTGGCATCTATCCAAGCATCAGAAACGTCCGATAGTTCAACAAAAACGCGACGGTTTCTGCCGCTCCTGTTTGGACGGATAAACAACAAAAAGAACCAGAAAAATGAAACGTTCACTTCTTGCCCTCGCCACTATTGCCGGCCTCTTCGCCACCACCTCAACCTTTGCCCAGGTACAACTCGGTTTCCGGGGTGGTGCCCACTGGGGTTCGGTATCAAAACCCCAAATCCTAGACAACTACACGCCCAATTTCCAGTTGTCGCCCGGCCCACAGGGGGCGTTGTTCCTCGACATTCCGCTGGGTGAGCGCGTCTCGTTCCGCCCCGAAATTGGCTATGCGCAAAAAGGGCTGGTTATTCGCCAGAGTTTTGATTTCGATGTGTTGGGTGTAAACCTGCCCCTGGGTGCCCGGATTTCTTTGCAAACAAGAAACATCGAGGTGCCACTCCTTGCCAAAATCAACCTGGCTAGCTCCGATAGCCCCGTTCAGCCCTACATCATTGCCGGTCCGTCGGTGAGTTATGCTGCCGACAGCCGCGTGAGTGCCCGTGGTGATGGTCTGTTCCGCACCCAGCCGCTCAACATCAACCTGCCGCTGGGCGGGGTCATGAAACAATGGGATTTCAGCGGAGTCGGTGGACTTGGATTAGCCTTCAACGCCGGAGCGGGGCAGTTCATGCTCGAAGGTCGCTACGTACACGGCTTCACACGTCAACTCGAAGTGCCGGTGGTGCAGTTGCCGGTCCGCAACCGGGGTGTGAGCGTATCACTCGGCTACTCATTCCCGCTCAGTCGGTAAGTAAAGATCGTTTTTGTTGAACCTACGAACTGAATCGAAGAAGCCGGGCCACTTGGACCCGGCTTTCTTTTTACCCTTTTTTCTCAAACTTCGCCTTCCCCGAATCAAGAAACTGGGCGAAGTTTTGGGCGTTCAAATCGTAGTTTTTGGGGCGCACGAGCAGGTTGCCGTCGTGATCGACAAGGCAGTAGTGTGGCTGGGCGTTGTTGTTGTATTTGACAATTTGCAGGTCGGCGTTTTGTGCGCCGATAGTCTTTTTATCTTTCTGGTCGTAGGTCGATTTATACCACTCCGTTTGGGGAAGTTCGGTTTTATCATCGACATAAAGAGCCACCACCACGTAGTCGTTTTGCAAGCGATTGCGTACCTGTGGGTCGCTCCAGACGCGGGCTTCCATCTCGCGGCAGTTCACACAACCGTGGCCAGTGAAGTCAATAAAAACCGGCTTGTTTACCGTTTTGGCGTAGGCCAGGGCTTCTTTGTAGTCGAAAAAGCCCCCCAAATTGTGGGGCAGCTTGAACAACGCCCCATGCCGACGCGACTCTGAACCGTTCTGCCGACCCGTCGGACCGCCATTGCCTGCTGCCACTCCCCCACTGATATTAAAATCCTGCGAGGTTTCGGGAGGCAGATACCCGGCCAACGCTTTGAGGGGAGCACCCCACAAACCTGGCACCATGTAGACTACAAAGGCGAACATCAGAATAGCCATCAACAAGCGCGGAACACTGACCATCTTGGTCTCGCTGTCGTGGGGCAGGCGAATCTTGCCGAGCAGGTAGAAGCCGATCAAGGCAAAAATCACAATCCAGAACGACAGGAATACGTCGCGGTCGAGGAGGCCCCAATGGTAGACTTGATCGGCGATGCTCAGGAACTTGAGCGCGAGGGCCAGTTCCAGAAAACCCAGCACCACCTTCACCGAATTGAGCCACCCGCCCGATTTGGGCAAGCTCTTGAGCCACTGCGGGAACAGCGCGAACAAGGTAAACGGAATCGCGAACGCCGACGAGAAAGCCGCCATCCCCACAATGGGTTTAATGACCTCACCCCCCGCCGAAGCCACGAGCAAGCTCCCTACAATGGGGCCAGTACACGAAAACGACACCAGTACCAGCGTGAAGGCCATAAACAGAATCCCCACCACGCCACCACGCTCAGCCTGTTGGTCGGCCTTGTTGACGAGCGAACTGGGCAACACGATCTCAAACAGGCCCAGAAACGACAGTCCGAAGACGAAGAATACGGCGAAGAACAGCACGTTGGGAAGCCAGTGTGTACTCACAAAATTGGCAAAAGCCGGGCCGTTGATCCGCGAGACGACCGTCCCGATCAGCACGTAAATAAGGATAATCGACGCCCCGTAGAGCAGGGCCTTCCAAACGCCCCCCTTCTGATTGGTAAAGAAACTAACCGTCATCGGGATAATCGGGAACACGCAGGGCGTGAGCAGGGCCACCAAACCCGACAAAAACGCCGTGATGATGAAACCCCACAGTGAGCCATCGGCCTCTTTCTCAGTTGTGCCATCGAGGGCAGTCAACGGGTCGGTAGGGTTCGCAACGGGCGGGGTGGCCGACACGGTTGCCGAGGTTGTTACCGGGGCCGTGAGGGGCGCGGGTGCTGAGACAACCGTTGTAGCTGCGGCTACGGTTGTGCTGATTGGTTTAGTCAGGCTTGCGCTGGTAGCCGAGGTCGTGGTCGGTGCGCTGGCAACCTGAACAGCTAGCTCAAACGGTTCGTCGGCGGGGGGCAGGCATGTTCCATCTTTTGTGGAGCATGTGGAAAAATTCAGGTTTCCATTTATTGAAACAGGGCCAGCTTTAAGCAGCTTGATTTTTTGCTTGAACAATGCGCTTCCAATGAAATAGCGTACGTTGCCCGGCCATATATCCTCGAACTTTTCTTTTACGCCAACTGGTGTAGCCGCGCCGACCACTTCATATAGACCGCTTGGGTTAACGGTGACGACAGCCGGATTTGGGCCGGGATCTAGCTTGAAATCGTTGGAATACACATACCAACCATCCTGAATACTGCCTTTTATATTGACCGTGACCACGTCGCCGACATTGGCGGTTTTCTTGTCGAGACTAAATGTCCAAACGGCGGGATTTTGTTTGATCTGCCCCCACGACAGCAAGGGCAACAAGAGGAATGCCCAGAAAGGAAAGGTATGTTTCATTGGAAATACGATGATCGGCAGGTACATAGACTGTATGACTAGTCTAACACGAACGCTGCAAAAATATTTCCAATTACGGAGTTTTTAACCACGGAGTACACGGAGTGTGGCACAGAGTAACACAGTTTTCTTTGTCATCCAGAAGAATGAGGGATCTAGTTTGCTTTTCTCCAAGTTGAGCATTCACAAGGTAGATCCCTCATTCTTCGGGATGACAAAAAATCTCTGTGTACCTCCGTGCATCACTGTGGTCCTCCCGCTCCGGCGTACCGGTGTCCCAAAAAACTACCGCTCAAACAACACCGGGTTCAAATAACTATCCGGCGCAGAGCCAACCGCCTTGTTGTCGAGCCAGGTGGCCCAGTCGGCGGTTTGATAACTGTTGCGGGGGGGCATAATCACCTGATCGCGGTCCATGTAGATCATCGTCATCACCTTGCGGGGGCGGTCGGAGGTGTTCGGCCCAGCGCGGTGGAATGTCCAACCCGCGTGGTAACTCACCTCGCCTAGTTCGAACGGCGAGTCGTTCATCGGGAAGTTCTGCCGTTGCAACTCGTCCGACAAAATCTTTTCGCTGTCGTCGCTGATCTCGATATCGCGACCAATCTCCACGTGTTGGCTCCCCTCGGCGAAGGCCAGCGGCCCCATGTGCATGGGCGTTTCCTGCAACGGAATCCAAACCGTGACGGTCTTGGGCGACGCCAGCGGCCAATAAAACTGATCGGCATGCCAGGGCGTAATGCCGCCCGACGGTTCCTTGTACAAAGCCTGATCGTGGTATAGTCGAACCCCATCGACCTCCATCAGATCGGCGGCAACCTTGGCCAGCCGACGTGAGAACACAAACTCGCGCACCTCGTCGTTTTCGCGCCAGAGGTTCATAATCTGCAAGAATGCCCGCTCGTAGGTCGTGCGTTCTTCCATGGGTTTGGTGAGCGTGTTCAGTTGAATCACCAGATCGGAGATGAGCGTGCCGTAATAGTCGAGCACATCGGGGCTGAGGACCTGCTTGAGCTTCACGTAGCCTTTCGCGCGGTAATGGGCAACGACTTCTGCGGGGACAGCGAACGGATCGTTCAGTTCGTCGAGGAGGGTTTGTTTGTCGGATTGGATGGTCACGGCTACGTTGGTTTTGATTAGGAACGCTTTATATGGCACAAAAATACTCGTCATCCAAAGAAGTAAAATTCGGTTTCTTCTCCTCTTTATGTGAAATATTGACCCTCTTTAACAAAATTACGCAGTCAAGGCATCAATATACCGCACGAAACCTGATTCCACTATCCCACATGAAAGCCCTTTTCGAGAAAGTTACAATCGCTGAACAGACATCGTTGCTGGTGAAACACATCCGTATGCCGCAGTTCGACGCGCCCTGGCACTACCACCCCGAATACGAACTGACCTACATTGTTCGGAGCAGCGGCAAACGGTTCGTGGGCGATCACATCAGCTCCTTCGACGCGGGCGATCTGGTGCTGGTAGGGCCGAACCTGCCCCATTTCTGGCGCAACGACGACGACCAACCCGCCGACAGCCCCGCCGAAGCCGTGGTCGTGCAGTTTCCGGCCACCTTCGCCGAAACCGTCCTAAACGCGCTGCCCGAAGCCTCAGCCATTGGTCAATTGCTCAGGCGGGCGCAATATGGTTTGCGCTTTTTACCGACTCAAGAAACTGACCTCGGCCCGCGCTTAATTCAACTCGCCACGCTCGACGGTATGCCCCGACTGCTGGCTTTTCTGACCCTGCTACACGAGCTGACGCTTGTTTCGGACACGACCTTGCTGGCAAGCGACGGCTACCAACTCTCCGTGAGCGAGGCCGAAACCGAGCGCATGAAACGGGTTCTGGACTACATGCTGAAGCATTTCAGAACCGAAATCCGCATTGAGCAAATTGCCTCGGTAGCGGGGATGGCCCCGGCAGCGTTTTGCCGGTACTTCCGCAAACGCACGGGTAAATCGTTTGTTGAGTATCTGAACGAAGTTCGCATTAGTCACGCTCGCAAGCTGCTGACGCAGAACGACATGAGCGTGGGGCAAGTGGGCCTGGAATGCGGATTCAACAACATCTCGCACTTTCATCGGCAATTCCGGCTCTTGTCAGGCACGACGCCGTTGAAATATCAGGTGGCCGGGCGCGGGCGGTAGTCCAGCGATGACAGCACGGGCGGCCTCGATCTTTCTGAAACAAGATGTTATCTCGGTACAGCTTACCTTCTCAAAAAGCCTTATTTTTGCAGCTTAGAAAACAGGCTGTTGGTTAGTAGTCGTTCGGTATTTGTTGCCAAGGATTAGTTTCCAATGACCAATGACCAAATTATGACCACTGAAACGATGACCACCGCAACCACCCGCGACACGCAGGTGTTCGATCTGATTGCTAAGGAGCAGCACCGGCAGGAGTCGGGTATCGAGCTGATTGCTTCGGAAAACTTTGTGTCGCCCGCCGTACTGGAAGCCGCCGGGAGCGTGCTGACCAATAAATACGCCGAGGGGCTTCCGGGCAAACGCTACTACGGGGGTTGTGAGGTGGTCGATCAAGTAGAACAAATTGCCATTGATCGGGCCAAAGAATTGTTCGGGGCAAGTTGGGCCAACGTGCAGCCGCACTCCGGGGCTAACGCCAACATGGCCGTTTTTCTGGCTTGCCTAAAACCAGGCGATACCATTCTTGGCTTTGATCTGTCGCACGGTGGTCACCTCACACACGGTTCATCCGTAAACATTTCGGGTAAATATTTCCGGCCTACGTTCTACGGTGTGGAACGCGAAACGGGCGTGATCGACTACGACAAAGTAGAGGAAACCGCCATGCGCGAGGGGCCCAAGATGATGATTTGCGGGGCTTCGGCCTACAGCCGCGACTGGGACTACGCCCGGCTCCGTGCCATCGCCGATCAAATTGGTGCCCTGCTTCTGGCCGATATTTCGCACCCCGCCGGTCTGATCGCCAAAGGCTTGCTCAACGACCCGCTCGACCATGTGCATATTGCCACGACTACGACGCATAAGACCCTGCGCGGCACACGCGGTGGCCTCATCATGCTCCGCAACGATTTTGAGAACCCGTTCGGCATCAAAACGCCCAAAGGCGAGTTGCGCATGATGTCGTCGCTGCTCGATTCGGGCGTGTTCCCCGGTACGCAGGGTGGCCCTCTGGAACATATTATTGCCGCCAAAGCCGTTGCGTTCGGCGAGGCCCTGACCGATGATTTTGCAGCCTATGCAAGTCGAGTTCAAGCTAACGCGCAGGCGATGGCGCGGGCATTTACGGACCGGGGCTACTCGATTATTTCGGGCGGAACCGACAACCATCTGATGCTGATCGACCTCCGCTCGAAAGGTAACCACCTGACCGGCAAACTGGCCGAAAACACCCTGATTAAGGCCGATATTACGATCAACAAAAATATGGTTCCCTTTGATGACAAGTCGCCGATGGTCACGTCGGGGATGCGCGTGGGAACGGCGGCCATGACAACGCGCGGTCTGGTTGAATCGGACATGGAGCGGATTGTCGTATATATCGACGAAGTGTTGACCAATCACGACAACGACGCCAAGATTCTGGCCATTCGGGAGGAAATCAACGAATGGATGAAGGCTTTTCCGTTGTACCAAGTATAATGAGTGAATGAGTGAATTAGTGATTGAGTGAATGCGAAGGTTAGCCTAGTATTTCATTCGCTAATTCGCTCATTCACTAATTCACTCATTAAATAGATGCCACTCGACCAAGAATTTAACGAGTACCCGTACGACGATCCGGCTCCGGCCCAGGACGAAGAACCCGCAGAGGACGGGACCGAAATGTCGTTTCTCGAACACCTCGAAGAACTCCGCTGGCACATTATCAGGGCGGCAATAGCCATCGTGGTGTTTGGGCTTACTGCCTTTATTTTCATCAAAGACATTTATAAAGGAGTCATTATAGCACCTAGCAGAGAGGATTTCTGGACGTACCGGCAGATGTGCAAACTCGCTGATTGGACGGGTTATGCCGATCTGTGCGTCAAGAAGCTCGACTTTAAACTACAGGCCCTGGGCATGGCCGATCAGTTCACGATGAGCATTACCTCGTCGGTGATTATCGGCATCTGTTTCGCATTCCCCTACGCTTTCTGGGAGGTGTGGCGGTTCATCAAGCCCGGCCTACGGCCCGAAGAAAGTCGGGCGGCTCGTGGGGCTACGTTCTACGTGTCCATGCTGTTTTTGATCGGCTTGTTCTTCGGCTACTATATTGTTTCACCGTTGGTGATCAACTTCCTGGCGAACTACCAGCTCGATGAGTCCATTCAGAATCAGTATGCCATCGACTCGTATATCGGTACGCTGATCACGCTCTGTATGGGTTGCGCCATTATGTTTCAGATGCCGATTGTGGCCTTCGTACTCTCGAAAGTGGGGATTCTGACACCCTCGTTCATGCGGTCCTATCGGAAGCACGCTTTCATCGTGATCCTGGTTATTTCGGGTCTGATTACCCCCTCGCCCGACATTTTTAGCCAATTGACCGTTACGTTACCACTGGTGTTGCTCTACGAAGTCAGTATCTGGGTATCCGGCTCCATCGAACGTGCCCGGCTCAAAGAACTGGCGAGGAATCCTGTACGGGACAACGAATAAGAGTATGCCCCAATTCGATTTTCGCAGATACCACTATCGCTCCATCAATGCGGCCTCCGACGCCGAACGAGCCGCCATCAACGAGGAGTTGAAAGCCCTGTACGCGTCGTTGCCGGAGGCCGAAAAGGAAATCTTCAACGCTGAGTTGCAAACGTTTCTGGCCACCGAAATGGGGCGACTCAAGTCCAACTACGAATCCGTTAAGGGGTCGGGGGGAGCGAATTAGTGTTCTGAATCAAGGTCGCGTAAAACTTCACCATATCCGTGTAATCTTTCACGGATATGCGCTCGTTGGTGCCGTGGGGCATCTTGAGCGATTCGTCGTTCATCCGCACAGGCATAAAGCGGTACACATTCGGGCAAATTTTGCTGTAGAACCGGGAGTCTGTTCCACCTAGCACCAAATACGGGGCCACGGTGGCCTCTGGAAACACGGCCCGGATGGTCCGGTGAAGTTGCACAAACGGGGCCGCTTCGGGGTCCGACAAGGCCGATGGATCGCTAAACGTACCATACGTTTTCACGGTTACGCGCTCATCATCAATCACTTCCTTTACGCGCTGGGTGACGGTCTTCGTAGTCTCGCCGGGTAAAATCCTGAAATTCACCACCGCCGAGGCATCAATGGGCAACACGTTGTCTTTCTGACCCGCATTGATAATCGTCGGAGCCGTTGTAGTTCGTTGGGTCGCATCGCCCGAATTGGAGCCACTCAAAATCCGTTGAATCACGGGGCCGAACAACCATTGGTTCGCAAACACAAGCCGCTGACCCAAAGGCATTTCTGGGCCCAAATACGAGAACATTTGGCTCAGTCCCGCATCGAGCCGGGCAGGGAACGGGTTTTGTTCGAGTTTGTCGAGGGCGGCTGCTAATACGCCAATGCTCGTTTGGCGGGGTGGCATAGACGAATGCCCACCCTCGCCCGTAACGGTCAATTCGAGGCTCAGGTAGCCTTTTTCGCCGATGCCGATGAGCGCGATGGGCTTGTTCAGGCCCGAAATACCATCGGTTTTCACCACGCCCCCTTCGTCCATCACCATAAGGGGTTTGATACCCCGCTTTTCGAGCAGGGCCACGGTGGCTGTGGCTCCGCGTTTACCCAGCGTTTCTTCGTCTTGCCCAAAGGCGAGCATAATGGTCCGTTCGGGTTGGTGGCCTTTGCCCAGCAAATACTCGACGGCTTCGAGCAGGCCCATGACCGTTGTTTTATCGTCGAGCGTGCCGCGCCCATACACGTAACCGCCCTCGACCAGCCCTGCAAACGGCGGGCGTTTCCACATGCGCTCGGTGCCCTGAATCACGGGAACCACGTCGTAATGGCCCATGAGCAACACGGGCGGCAGGGCCGGATTTTTGCCCGCCCAGGTGTACAGCAGACCATAGCGATTGACCGTTTCCTGTTTTAACTGGCTATGAATGCGGGGGAACCGCACCCGAATCAGGCTCAGAAACTTGTCGAACTGCGTGGTATCGGTCAGGGAGTAATCAGTGTACGAAACGGTCCGGCACTGAATGGCCGCTGATAGCCGCCCCACTGCTGAGTCGACCGGGAAGCCGGTCAGGTCGGGGGCGGGTGGTACGTCGGTGAGCTGCCGCGATGGCAACCGGAAGGTATTGACCAGCAATACAATAAGTAGCAGAACAAGAGCTACGGCAAGGGTCAATAGGAGTTTTTTCACGAATGGAGGGGTTTAATCATGACGTAATCTTGCATCCAGTAGCCGTTTCCGATGTCGATATCTTCGGTTTCGTGAACCGAGAAGCCCAGTCGTTCATAGAATTGCACGGCGCGGTTTTGGCGATTCACGTTCAGGGCAAGGGCGTTGTTGTCGGCGGCTTTGGCTCGTTCGGCTACGGCCTCGATCAGCAACCGCCCGATGCCCTGCCCCTGCGTTTGAGGAAGCAGGTAGAGCTTGTGAATCTTAGTGGTTTGCGATTTGTAATTCACCTCATACGACACATATCCCACGGCTTCGCCCATCCCGTCAACGGCCATCAGAAATACGTGGCCTTTTTGCTCAACCTGTTGGGCAAGAGCTTCGGGCCGGTACATCCAGTGGAGCATGTAGGCGATTTGTTCGGGGGTTAAAATCGCGCCAAACGTATCGGGCCAGGTTTGATGGGCAATACGTTCGATGGTTGGGTAATCAGCGGGGGTAGCCGGACAGACGATCAAGTTACGAAGTTGTAAAGTTGCAGGGTTGTAAAATTGGCTGACGCACAAAAACTATACAACTTTCCGACCATACAACTTTTCAACTTTATTGCTAAATCATACCCCGCGCTTTCAATTCAAGGTATTTGTTGACCGTGTTGGCGGTCAGGTTTTGGGGAGCAGTCAGGATCGTTTGGATGCCGTATTGCCCTAACTGTTTTACAATTTGCCGCTTTTCGTAGCTGAATTTTTCACCGATGGTTTTCATATACACCTCCTCGGTGGTTTGGGCGGGCTTGTCGAGCAGAGCACGAAGTTCGGTGTTCTCAAAAAACACCACCAGCAGCAGGTGATCTTTGGCAATGCGCCGGAGAAAGGGCAATTGGCGGTTCAGGGCGTTGGCCGTGTCGAAGTTGGTAAACAACAGCAGCAGGCTCCGTTGGCGGATTTGGGTGCGAACGGTGGCGGTCAAACTCTCATAGTCGGTTTCGAGGAACTGCGTCCGTTGGCGGTAAAGTAGTTCCAGAATCTTTTGCAATTGACCGGGCTTGCGCTCGGCGGGCAACACTTGCCCCACCTCGTTGGCAAACGTCAGAATGCCCGCCCGGTCCTGCTTGATCAAAGCAATGTTGCTCAAGACCAACGACGCATTGATGGCATAGTCGAGCAGGGTCAGTCCCTCGAACGGCGACCGCATCACGCGGCCCTTGTCAATCAGGCAATACACCGGCTGGGAGCGTTCGTCTTGGTACGCGTTGACCATCAGGGCGGTATCGGGGCCGGAACTCAGACGGGCGGTGGCTTTGTGGTTAATCGTCCGAATATCGTCGCCGGGCGTGTAGGGGCGCACCTGCTCGAACTCCATGCTGTGGCCGATACGCCGGATGCGCTTGATGCCCACCTCATTCAGGCGATTGGTGGCCGCCAACAGTTCGTACTGACGCATCTGCAAAAACGACGGATACACGGCCACCGCGTGGTTGGCGTTGAACCGAAACCGCCGTTTCAACAACCCCAACGGCGACATAACCAGCACGTTCAACGCCCCGAACGCATACTCGCCCCGGCGCGTGGGCCGCAGTTGGTAGCGAATCAGTTGCCCCTCGTTGGGTTTCAGATCAGCCCGAAACAGCACGTCGCGCCGTTGAAATTGCACCGGAATTTCGTCGATCACTTCGACGGGAGCCGTGAATCCGTAGCGGCTTTCCAGAAAGATGGTGATGGGGTTATCGTCGCCGTTGCTGAGTCGGTCGGGTACCTCGCGCCGGGCAAACAGGATGCCTGCTTTCGGACGAAACAGCAGCCATCCGTCGATCAGCAACAGCAGGCCAAACACGAATAAGCCCACCTGCACGAGCGGGAACAGAAACGGGAACACGTAGGCCACCACAAAGGTCATGGCAAACCCGAGCAGCACCAGCCACACACGGAGGGAGAAAAAAAGGGATCGAATTAGGGTCATGGTTGCTGGCGTTGTTCGATTGTGTAAAGTGCCCGGCTGCTCCACTGTTGCTCCGCAGCTTCGTTCATGTACCACGCTCTGGCAGACTGGCTATCAACTTTTGCTAACAGCCGATAATGCGTCCACGTCAATTCGTCACGCAATGCGTGACGAATTGGGAAAGCCTGATAAACGAGCCGCATGTATTTTAAACTTGTCTCGTTGTAGCCCTTTCCAAAGTCCTCGGTGAGTCGTTGGGCGAGGTATTTGAGCAGACCGGCACCATATTCGGCGCGGCTGTTGCCTTGTTGTTCTTCATCGACAATGAGCTTGCCAATCTGCCAATAGGCTTCGACCATTGTGAAGTTGACCGCCCGAAATACCTGCGATTGTGCGTTACTCAGGACTGTCTTAACCGAATCGTAAAATGTGTGCATGGTGGTTTAGGTTTATTACTGCTTACTGGCGTTGTCAATATCGTCCTCAAAAACTGGATTGTACTGATCTTCGGGTTGCCCGATGCCCTTCACGCGGTTAGCCTGCCAGAAAAACAGGGCGTCCTGATAGGTGCGTTTGGCCTCGTCGGGTCGGCCCTGCTGTTCGAACGCTTTGGCTTTGTAATAGGTCACAAGCGGACTAAAATTGGGGCAGTTTTTAGCAGCAATTACCAAGTCGTCCAATGCCTTATCGGGTTGCTGCAGAGCCAGGTAACTCACCGCCCGGCTCACATACTGTTTGTAGTTGACCCATTCCGACCCGTGTTTCAGGGCCAGCGAATCAATACCAATGCTGAATTGCCGCACAGCCTCAGCGTGATTGCCCATATTTCGATAACAAAGACCCTTGAGATAACTGACCGGAAACAACCCGTCCGAATCGTCAAAATCTGGCGTCAAGGCATCGTAGGCATTTAGGTGGTGTAGGGCGCGGGGGTAATCGTGCAGGGCGCGCAGATACGTTCGGGCAGCGTGAAAATGCTCTTTGGGGTTCAGTTGAGCGGCCTGTTCAAGCGCGGCAACGGCCTGCTCGTAATTCTGGTCGGACAGGTAGTGAAACGACCGTTCGAGCAGATTGATCAACCGCATTTCGGTTGAGTCACGAACTTCAACGATGGTTCTGTTTGGGCCGCGCCGACGAGACGGGCGCAAGGGTTCGCGCTCCAGTTGAACCAATCGCCGACGGGAATGTAGTTCGTTTGGCTCCAAATTACGGTTATTACGCAATTTGGCAGCGTAGTGGCTCAACGGGTCATTGAACGACTGGGCCGCACTTTTAGCTTGGCCACTTTCCAAAGCGGAAGGGATAACCATAGAGTCATTGAATGACTGAGACAAGCCATTTATAGAAACGAGAAACAACAAAAAACAGGCAAGGCGCATAGCAAAATCACTTTTTCAACGCTTCATCAATATCATCTTCCAGCACCAGATTATAATCGTCTTCGGGTTGCGAGATTCCTTTGGCGTTGTTGGCCTGCCAGAAGAATTTAGCGTCGGTGAATGCTCGTTTGGCATCGGTCGGGCGGCCCTGCCCCTCGAACACCCTGCCTTTGTGATACAGAATCAGCGGGCTGTCGTGCGTACAATTCCTGGTAGCTAAATCCAGATCAATCAGGGCCTTATCAAACTGACCCAGAGCCGAATAACTAATAGCCCGACTAACGAAATACTTGTAGTTGACCCATTCTACGCCGTGTTTTCGCACCAGCGAGTCGATGCCTCGGCTAAACTCCCGCATGGCCTCGGTATGGTTGCCCATGTTCCGATAACAAAGCCCTTTCAGGTAGCTCACGGGTGCCATATTGTCCATATCGTCGAAGTTGGGCGTCAGGTCATCGTAGGCGTTCAGGTGATAAAGGGCGCGGGGGTAATCGTGGTAGGCAACCAAATAGCTCCAGCCCACGGTGTTGTGCAGTTTGGGGTCGAGTTGGGTGCTTTTTTCGAGGAGGGCAATAGCCGTTTCCATATCCGGCTCGAACATGGCCCGTTGATGCAGATTCTCGCCGGTTTGGGGCATCGTGTCGAACCGAATCGCCTGTCGGCGCATATTGGTGCCAAACAAAATTTGGTCCGGGTGGCTATTGAACCAAAGCGTAGTGGCTATATGGCCCAACGTCTCGTCGCCCGCGTTCCGGCCCGGTTGCGCCCGGCAAGGGGCGATTATTCCAACGACAACCAGCGCGAAAAGTAAAGCCATTTTCATCAGAATAAATCAGTTAGCCGACCATCGACCAGCCGGATCGTGAACGTAACGGTCTGATCGTGCGAAGGGGCCTTGTCGTTGTCGCCAAACAGGCTTCCGGGCAGGTGATTACGAACGATACCCATGAGTTGATCGCTCACCCGCTTATCGAACGGACGACGTTTGTAGTTCGTGTCGAGTTGCTGGAGCGAAATAGGGCCAATCTCACCCGCGCAGTTGCGCACAAATTTGAGCGTTATGACCCCCGATTGGTCGGGTACGTCAACAGGCTTGTACTGTTGTCGAAATAAGGACAACAGTTTTCGTTTGTTCAACTCGTTTACGTAGCCCGCAAAAAACGTGGGGTCCATCCCGTAGCAATTCGCGCAGGGCTGGAACTGTGTCGATTGCAGCGACTCGTTAGCAGGCAAGGCCCCAACCCAACGCAAGATTTCGGGCTTTTCCGAGTCATTCTGCAACCGGATAACGCCCACGTCGTTTCCCACCACCTGCCAGAATATGCGAATGTCGCCCGCCCGCCCGTTGGGGTTCCCGCGCACCACCAAAAACGCCGACTCGGCCAATGCCAGCACCTCGGCGTAATGAATAGTTTGGGTGTTTGCCCGGCGGTTGCGCAGGGCCACACGCCCATCGGCCCCAAACCGGAACTGCACCGAGTCGGACTGCCAAACCTGCCCCACCAGCCGCGCCCAAACGGTTTCGCGCTTCATGGGCATGGCCCGAAACCGCCGGAATGTCATGGGTTGCACCCGCCCGATGCGCAAACGGTCGCCTTGTAGCGTGACCAACTCAGGCGCGTACGTGGCCTCGTTAAACCGCAGGGAGTCGTTTTTGAGTCGCGCCCACCGGCCCGTTCGCGGTGCCGCCGACTCGTCGATCAGGCCCAACTGCCAGGTGCTGTCGGCGTTAAAATCCATGTAAACGGGCAACGGGCAAAAGGCGTCGAGGTCGTATTCGGTCGTTACGCCAACCCAACGGCCTGTTAGGGATTGGGCGGTAGATGGTGAATGAGTGAATGAGTAAAAGAGTGAAAGAGTGGCGATAAACTGCCAGATTGGGCGCCAAGTTTTGCTCATGAGCTTGTCGGAGGTCGTAAGCGTCAGCAATTTCAATTATTTCAACCGTGCCAACGCTTCCTCAATATCTTCTTCGTAAGCGGCATCGGGTTGTTCGTAGTAGTAATCGCGCTCGAAGGAGTGGTTGCTAACCAGGAAAAACCGCGCATCGCGAAAGGCCGTTTTAGCTTCCTCCAACCGCCCTAACTGCTCCAGGGCGCGGCCTTTGTGGTAGTTGGCCATGATGCTTTTGGGATAGTTTTTGAGAGCCGCGTCAAAATCGGCTAGCCCCTCGGCAGCTTTTTTCAGGTGCAGATACGACACGCCCCGCGCGACCAGATACCGGTAATCGACCCACTCGGCCCCCAGGCGTTTGCTGCGGTCGCCGATAGTCACGCTATACGCCTGTACAGCCTTGTCGTGTTGGCCCATCCCGGCATAAGCACGGCCTTTCAAATAATTTACAGAATAGTCGTCGATGGGGTCGTCGAAGTTGGGGGTTCGGTCGTCGTAGGCTTGCAGGTACGCGAGGGCGCGGGGGTAGTCGCGGAATAGGAACAGGTACCGCCAGCCGATAATCCCCTGCCAGGCGGGATTCAACATTACGGTTTTTTCAAAATCAGCGAAGGCTCGGTCGTAATTGCCGAACTTCATTTCTCCAGTAGCACGGGTGGCCCAAATTTCAGCTTGTTTAACACTGTCTTTGGTCATGGTTGCCTCAAAACCATAGAACTCATAGGCGCGTCGGCTGCTCTCGTTGAAATAAGAGTTTGGGTTAGCAAAACGCGGCATAAAGGCGAACTGACCCAACAGCCAATCAGCAGGCGACTGGGCTAAACCAGTGAAAGAGCAAAAGAGTGAAAGAGTAAACAGCAGTACCAGGCGTTTCATGGTGACAGAGGTTTAGGGGAAGATTTCGGCTACCTGACCATCTTTCAGGCGGAAGGTGAGCAGGCAAACGGTATCGTAGGTGTTGTTTGTGTCGTTACCAGTGCCTTTGCCGGGTTCCCATTCGGTGATGCGCTCCTGCACAATGCGTCGGAGTTGGTCGGTCAGGCGGGTGTCGAACCGGCAGGGTTCGTAATTTTCATCCACGGTCTGCATCTCGAACATCCCGGCCTTGCCCTCGCAGTTCACCACAAACCGAAACCGCACTAGTCCCGCTTGCGTTACCCCTGACACCGGCACGAACTCACGAGCCACCAACCGCCGGATGGCCCCCAGGCGGCCTTTCTTGTATTCGTAATACGGGTATTTCTGATCGCCGGGCGGCAAAAACGTGTTGCAAAGCTGAAAGTCGTTGGTGCGGCAATGGTCGTCGGGTTTCAGGTTGCCTGTGCGGACAAACCCAAACTCGCCCCAGCGTTTGCCGTTCCAACCGCGAACGGTAAGCATGTTAGAACCCGCCTGCGTGATTTGTAGCGGAAAATGACTAAAGTTGACCGGGTTTTCATGCGTCCCCCGGATCACCAGAAATATCGACGACTCAACCGGCACCAACTGCCAGTAGTGAAGCGTGGTATTGCCGGTTCGCTCGTTTTTCAGGCAAACCGATCCATCGTCAAACAAATTGTAGATCAGGCTGTCGGTACTCCAGGTCCGGCTGCTAATAGCCTTTCGAACCGTTGCCGAGTCCATCGGCACGTCAGTAAACCGCCGGTAGCGTTGGGGTTGCCAGGCGTTGATGTGCAGTTGGTCGCCCCGGAGCGTCCACTGCGCGGCCCCAAACTGAACCGTATCAATTTGCACGGCCCGGTCTTTTACCTGCCAACGAACGGTCTTGGGTCGCTCACCATTGGCCATCAGGGCGATTTCTACCGTGCTGTCGGCCCGAAACGTCATGCGCCAGGGGAGGGGGCGTACCCACCCAATGTCCACCTCGGTCGATTCACCAATCCAGGTGCCCACAAGCTGCGCGGGCGTTGGCGATTGGGCAATTGATCGGACGCTTACAA
This sequence comes from Cytophagales bacterium, assembly GCA_004292855.1. Lineage (GTDB taxonomy): Bacteria > Bacteroidota > Bacteroidia > Cytophagales > Spirosomataceae > Rudanella. The sequence goes on along the minus strand of RDXN01000030.1, from coordinate 80,069 downwards.
GTAGTAGAAAAATCAAAAGTTGATTATGTTTTCGTTTCATTGGAGTGGGGTATAAGGTGGTTTACACAAATTTTAGCAGATTGAAACTTTTATATTTCAAAGACATGTTTCGTCGGTGGTTGGGGTGCAAGCCTCGACCCCGCCTTGAGGTGTTACGGTCGCTCCGTGACACCTCATTGTATTTTAGCATCAAGCACGCCACTAAGTACTTCTTCTCGCGTTACTTGTATCAACTCGTCCTTCCAAATCAACCATAGTGCCTTCACCTTCTCACTACGCCGTATTCTATCTTTCAAGCCATTCAATAACGCACCCGGTTTGATTTCGCTCAAAATATGCAGCAAGACAAGATCTGACTGCTTCTGAGCATCTCTAACCTCATTGTCAATTGCCGAAGCTGTGGGCGTTTGATTATGCTTAAATTCTATAAGTCGCTTTTCACGAATCAGAAAAGCATCGGGGTTTTTGATACCCGGTCCGTCAACAATGGGCAATAGAAGAACCTGATAGCCATGTTGAGCTAACAAAGTCGCCGTTTGGATATTTAGCGTTTTTTCGGAGCCATTATGATCGGCGTGTACATCCACAAACCCTTCTCCGTTAGTATCCTCGAAAAGCCGTATTACCTGACTTTTCATCGTGGCACCTCGATCTTCTGCACAATTTGGGCGATAACTTCATCGGCAGTGGTGCCCTCCATTTCGCGTTCGGGGGTGAGCAGAATCCGGTGGCGCAACACCGGCCCGGCCAGCGTTTGAATGTCTTCGGGCGTGACGAAATCGCGGCCCCGGAGCGTGGCGAGGGCTTTCGCGCTGTTCAGCAACGCCACCGACGCGCGGGGCGAGGCCCCCAAATACAGCGACTTGTTGGCGCGGGTGTCGCGCACAATCTGGGCGATGTAGTCGAACAGGTTGTCTTCCACATGCACCTGCTGCACACTCGCCCGCAGGTCGGCGAGTTGGCCGGGGGTCAGCACGGGCTGCACGGCCTCAATGGCGTCTTTGAGACTTTTGCGTTGGTGATGCCCGCGCAAAATCGCGATCTCGTCGGCCTGTTCGGGGTAGTCGATTACGACCTTGAACAGAAACCGGTCGAGTTGGGCTTCGGGCAGGCGGTAGGTTCCCTCCTGCTCAACAGGGTTTTGGGTAGCCAGCACCAAAAACGGGGCTTCGAGCGGGTAGGTGGTACCGTCGTTGGTGACCTGTCGTTCTTCCATCACCTCGAATAAGGCGGCCTGCGTTTTGGCCGGTGCCCGGTTGATCTCGTCGATCAGCACGATATTGGAGAACACCGGCCCCTGCCGAAACACGAACTCACCCGTTTTGGGTTGAAATACCGACGTGCCCAATACGTCGGAGGGCATCAGGTCAGGGGTGAACTGAATACGGCTGAAGCCCACCGAAATGGTACGGGCCAGCAACTTGGCCGTGAGTGTTTTGGCAACACCCGGAACGCCTTCGAGCAGCACATGTCCATCGGCCAACAGGGCGGTTAATAACAGGTCGAGGGTTTGGTGTTGGCCAACCAGAACGTTGCCAACTTCGGTGCGGATGGCGGCTACGGTGGCCGTCAGGTTTTGCAGGTCAATGCGGGATTCAAACATGTGCGGGTTTCGGTCGTATGGTACGCGCTTGTGTCGCGACAAGTTACAACAGAAACCGATTGGGTACGGGAAAATTTCGTCGGGTAATAGTCAAATTACTCCGTTGCTAATTTACCGATGCGTTCGACCCAAGCAGCAAAGCGAGGGCACTCTTTCAAGATGGTAGGCAAGCCAATTTCGAGGGCCAGGATGCTGCCATTTGCTACTTTACTGTACTTGCGTGGCTCATACAGGTTGAAAAATTCCTTTAAGCGATATGAAGGATATTGATTTGTGTTAATGTCTTCCGGGCCATGAAATTGGCTGCGCGTTTGTGTAATTGCTTCACACGTTTTAGGCTTTAAATAGGCTTGGAGGCTATAGCCTGATGAAAAAAGCAGCGATTCAAATTCATGTTTTTGTATAAAAGGTATAAAGCGTTCTGAATCAATAAGTTTTAAGAGGTTGTCCTCAATACATTTTATCCGCTGATCAGTAGTTGGGAGTGCTTTACACTTCACATAGTTCTCCAACTTTTTAAGCTCGTTTCCAGAGTAATCGATCAACGTCGTCACATAAGCATTTGGACGCTGCTTCAGAAACAACTCTATATCCTTACGAAGACGATCTACTCGTACATTTCCTCCGTCATTTCCAATCCGGGAAGGATACACTTCATATATACCAAAACGCTCAAACCAATAAGGCATCAGGCATTGTTCAATGAACGTTTGTTCGGTTGGCCCTTCAACCACAATAATAATAGGTCTCATGGGTTACCGCCGATTACATTTTTGTACCATAAATCGCTTAGTGTATATTCTTCAAGCCAATCAGTTAGATTCTCTTTATCCAAGTGACGAAACGTTGATTGGTTACGGTTGTTCTCGACTATGATTACGTCTTCAGGCTCGAATTCATTAACAAAATTGACTGACTGAGTAGACAAAATGACCTGTGATTTGACATTTTTTATTAGTTCAGCCAGAACCGTGATTGCATACGGGTGTAAACCAAGCTCAGGCTCATCAATGATGATTGTCCTGGGCGGGTTAGGCTGCGCCAACAAGGTACAGAGAGCCACAAAGCGAATTGTACCATCCGAAAAATCGGATGCATCCAAATACATATCTGTACCTTTCTGCCGCCAGTTCAATCGAATGTAATCACCAGTGGGCTGAAGGTCAAATCGCTCAAAATACGGTGCTATAGTACGAATAATACCTTCTATCCAATTAAATGACTGAAGTTCGGTTTGCTGGAGATGATAGAGAAAGGCTGGCAAGTTTGAGCCGTCGGCTCTCAGATAGACATTATCTTGGAGACGGGCAGTTTTTTTTAGTGGAGCTGTGCGGGAAGTATCGTGGAAGTGATATACTTGAAACAAGCCCATATACTTACGGACATAGTCGATAACGAGAGAACCGTGGTTTTGAAGACGAGACTCAATGTGTCCGCTACCTAACTGCTTGTCATACCAGTTGGTATCCTCGTTTTTTTTAGCCGCTTTGTTGTAATCGGTAGCTTCGCCAACGAAATAAAAGTTTTGTTGATCGTTAGGAGCTAAGTGAAATCTATACCTGTTAGTGTTTTCAAAATTGATTATCCCTAGAAGCTCCGTACTCACGCGGCTCCCCAAATAAAGAATGCGGTCGGCCCCACCCCTATCGCCAGTAAATTTGGTTAACTCACGGTCGCTTATTGCCTTAAGGAACCCAAAAAAATTCACAAAATTGCTCTTGCCAGCCCCATTCGAGCCAATCAATACGTTGATCGGGCGAAGCGTTATTTCGGCTTCGCGGATGGATTTGAAGTTGACAATTTTGATGGATTCAATCATTGGTATTTTGCTGACGCATGATGAGACGCAAAGGCGGGGCGGCCCGTGCCGTTGCGTCTCTACAAATATCCTAAATCGCTTTCTCTTTCCCCGCTAATTGTCCACAGGCGGCATCAATGTCTTTGCCCCGGCTCCGGCGGATGTTTACCGTGACGCCTTTGCTGTCGAGGAAGCCCGCGAATTTGTCGAGGGTTTGGGGGTCGGTGTTCATAAAGTTGGCCTCGGCAATGGGGTTGTATTCGATGATGTTCACCTTAGCCGGCACTTTCTTCGTGAAGGCCCAAAGCTCTTTAGCATCCTGTAGCGTGTCGTTGAAGTTGTAGAACACAATGTATTCGAAGGTAACGCGAGTGCCAGTTTTACGATAAAAATAGTTGAGCGACTCGGCCAGATTGTCCAGTGAGTTGCTCTCGTTGATGGGCATGATCTGATCGCGCTTTTGGTCGTTGGCCGCGTGGAGCGAGAGCGCGAGATTGAATTTTACCTCATCGTCGCCCAACTGCTTAATCATCTTGGCAATGCCCGCTGTTGAGACCGTAATCCGCTTGGGCGACATTCCCAACCCATCCGGCGAGGTGATCCGGTCGACGGATTCGAGTACGTTTTTGTAGTTCAGCAACGGCTCGCCCATGCCCATGTACACGATGTTGGTTAGGGGGGCGTCGAAGTTGGTTTTGGCCTGCCGGTCGATGGCCACCACCTGATCGTAAATCTCGGCGGCATCGAGGTTGCGTTTACGGTCCATGTAGCCCGTCGCGCAGAATTTACAGGTCAGCGAACACCCTACTTGGCTCGACACACAGGCGGTCATTCGGTCTTGATCGTCACTGCGTAACGCTGGAATCAAGACACCCTCCACCAGATTGCCATCGAACAGTCGGAACGACGATTTGATGGTGCCGTCGTTGCTGCGTTGCTCGGTCGAGACGGTCAGTGGACGGATCTCAAAGGCGGTTTCGAGTTTCTCGCGCAGGGGCACCGACAGATTGCTCATCTGCCCGAACGAGTGCGCCGATTTCTTCCAGAGCCACTCATGCACCTGTTTGGCCCTAAAGCCCTGTTCGCCGTTTTGGACGAACCAGTCTTTCAGTTGCGCGGGGGAATATTTACGGATGTCGTGTTTCATCTTTGATTGAGCGATTGAGTGAATGAGTGACGGTCCGACGTATCGGTGAGCGAACAAAGGCAACTTGAGTCGTTTCGCTCACCGATACGTCGGACCGTCACTCATTCACTCAATCGCTCATTAAAACCTTTTCCTGCTTCCAATCCCTTCGGCACCCAAACTGCAGCCACGTCCATAACTTTGGGCGCGACGGGTCGGATAAGGGGATACAAACGGGTATCTTTGGTTTGTTGCGGGGGCATTTGAACGCCCATATAACTGAACAACCAGAGCATCACACTAATTCCAAACACCCACGTAAACACGCCCATTGCAGCCCCCGCCACGCGGTCGAAGCCTCCCAGCAGGGTTTTCCGCAGCGATTGCCGGAGTGAGTAGCCCATCCGGTTGATCATAAACACCACCGGGAAAAAGATCACCGAGAAACCTAACCACGGCAAAAACTTCCGGGCCAAGTCACGGCTGATGTAGGGTGATAGCAGGTCGATACCAAAGCCTAGAAACTTCAGGCCCACCACCATCGCCACCACAAACGCAATCACGGCAATTACCTCCACCAGCAAGCCCTTGCGGTAGCCGTTCCAGGCCCCCCAAATGAGTGGTATCAGTATCAGGATGTCGAGGGTCTTCATGTCAGTTAACAGTGAACAGATAACAGTGAACAGTCATAAACGAACAGTGCTCTATGAGTTCAAACTCTGTTGGCTGTTCGCTGCTCACTGTTATCTGTTCACTGTAGTATTGATTTTACCATCGCCGAGACCACCTTCCCTTCGGCGAGGCCAGCGAGTTCTTTGGTGGCTACCCCCATCACCTTGCCCATGTCGGATGGGGCTTTGGCACCCACCCGGGCGATGATATCCTGCAACTTGGCGCGGAGTTCGTCTTCCGACAATTGCTGAGGCAGATACTTTTCGATAACGGCGATTTCGGCCTCTTCGGTGGCCAACAGGTCGGGGCGGTTTTGCTGCCGGAAAATATCGGCAGAGTCTTTACGCTGCTTCACGGCTTTGGTGAGCAGACGCATCTCATCTTCAGCCTTGAGACCATCGGGACCAGCCCCTTCTTTGGTTTCTTCGAGCAAAATCATCGACTTGATGGCGCGAAGGGCACGGAGTCGGTCGGTTTCGCGGGCCAGCATGGCCTGCTTGATATCAGCGTCGATTTGTTGTTTGAGCGACATAGTTAATGGCGAATGAGTGAATTAGTGATTGAGCGAATGGATGTAACGCGATCAGTAAATCACTAATTCGCTCACCGATACGTCGGACCGCCACTCAATCGCTCACTGTCTCCGGCAAAGTTACTACATTTGGCGGCTATCAATGTCCCCCCAAACCAATCTGTTAATGACCATCAACGACCTCCAAACCCTGCTCCGCGAACGCGCCCAATCGTTTCTGACCTTTGCCCAACCCCTCACCGACGATCAGTTTGTTGCGCCCCTCAACGGCGACAAATGGTCGGTGGCCGAAAATCTACAGCATCTCTACCTGAGTGCGCGGCCCGTGGCTCGCGTGTTGGCCGGGCCACGTGAGTTTCTGGCTCAGTTCGGGACGCCCGCGCAACCTTCGCGCTCATATGAGGACGTGGTGGCTGTTTATCGCCAAACCATAACAGCCAACGGTATCAAAGCCCCCGCCACCATGAGTGCCCGCCCCGAAGACCTCACCGACCGAGCCGCGCTGGAATCCCGCTTTTTGCAGGCACATACCGGAGTAGCCGATGCCCTCGCCAATTGGACCGAAGCCGAACTAGATGGATACGTGATCCCACACCCTGCTCTCGGCCCCCTGACCGTGCGCGAGATGATCTATTTCACGGCTTACCATGTGGAACACCATCTGGAACCAGTGAGAAAATCACCGGTTTAAGGCCCTAGCCGCAGTCGCGCCCCAACGCCAAACAATAGCCCACCCCCTGCCTGATAACCCAGCCGCAGGACTCGGTACAACGCGTTGGCGGGCAGAGTAACGGCATGCCGAACAGACACTACATCGGTGGGCACCGGGATGCGATTGCACGACCAAATGGCCGGGTCGGTCCAGTTGCCGGAGGCCACCGTTTGCATGAACGAACCGCAGGGCGTAGTTAAAAACGCTGATTCTGAAAACGGTGACCGTTGGCCATTCGCACACAACGCCTGTACCTGCACATGGTAGGTATTGCCTCCGATCAAACCCGTGAGCGACCCCGTGTTGGCCGTGAACAGGGTTGGATTGGTGGCCCAGGGTTCAGGCGTTGTGATTCGATATCGTAGCGTGTACTGCACCCCCACCAGGTTGAGCCACATCATGGTGGCCGTGGTGGAGGTTACGCTGTTCACAAACGGCATCTCAGGCATCCCGCAGACCGTTGTGAATGTCCGAACGGGCGAGAATGCCGTTAGCCCTCCCCCCGAACAGCTCGTTTGCAATTGCCATTCGTAGGCTGTCAGGGCCGATAAGCTGCTTAGTGTGTGGGTAGTGGCGTTGAGGTTGTTAATGGTGTTCCAGGTGGGCGCACCCACGGCCCGCCAACGCAGATTGTAGGTTACGGGCACCGAGGCCGACCATTGATATCCCCAATTGAGCCGGACCGTCGAGGTGCTGACCGTTTCGGTTTGGCTGTAGGGCATGGGGCAATTCATGGTAAACGATTGGATGGTTGAGGGCGTGATGGGTTGCCCATCGTCGCAAACCACCTGCACGCGCCATTCGTAGGCCTGCCCGTAGGTTAGGCCCGTGAAAAAATAGCCCGTGTATACATTCGAGACAGTGTTCCAGGTAGTAGCCCCCGCCACTCGCCATTGTAGTTGTGCGCTGCTTGCGTTTGGACCGAGGTCCCAGGCAAGCAGGGCCGTTGTGGTGCCCTGCCCGACGATCCGCAAGTTGGTGGGCGGTGCGCCACAGGCTACCGGAAGCACCACCTGCACGCTCAAACCCGATGGGTTCACCACCCCACAAGAGTTGGCGAGAGCTACCACCGAAACATAGCGATCTACAAAGAAGTCGGATGGATTATTGAGGGCCGTTGTGAACGACACAGGCGATGTCCCCACGCCCGCAAACGACGCGCCCGTATTGAGCGTAAACGAATACGGAGCTATCCCGCTCAGCGAAGCTATCAGCGTAATGGGCACGCCTGAAAAACCCACCCCCGGCCCCGACAAGGTGAGCAAACCGGGCAAGGCGCAGTTGGCGGTCGTGAATGTGACGGAACTACCTACAGCACAGGCGTATCCGTGCAAACCAACGGCTCCAAGGCGCACCTCGTAGGTTGTGTTGTTCGACAAACCCAGCAATGCAAACGGGCTGCTTCCCACCACGGACTGCACCGACCAGGCCGTTGCGCCCACCTTTCGCCATTGTACTGTCCAGGAGGCCACAGATTGCGACACCCAGCTAATCAGGGCCGAATAAGACGTGATACTGCCCACGGTGGGCAACCCCAAATTGGCGCAGTTGGTCGGAAACTCCTGTGTGGGCGAGAACGCCGAAACAACGCTCCCCGAACAAACCGAAGCTACTTGCCACTCAACCGTCTGCCCACTCGGCAAGCCCGTCAGGGTGGTTACGCCCGATGCTACCGGCGCGAGGGTTACCCAGTTGATCGTGTTTTTGGCCCGCCACCGAACCGTGTACTGCTGCCCCGGCACTTGCCACCAACCCACCTGCGCGGTGGTGCTGCCCACACTCGAATAAAACGGGGACAAGGGCGGTTTACATCCCAGCGTGATCGACCGAACAGGCGTTAGCACCGACCGACTCCCCCCGACGCAACCGCTGCTCACCTGCCACTCGTAGGCTCCCCCCGGAGCCGGGTTTGGCAGGGTGTACGACGGGTTGGTTAGGCCCGAAATGGTCGTCCAGCTACTCGCGCCGGTGGGTCGCCAACGGACTTCGTAGGTCGATGCGCCCCCACCATACCAACCGAACGTGGCCGAGGTGGGCGTTATTCCTTCGTAGATGTCGGTTGGGACGGGGCAGTTGAGCGTGAAGCTGCGTATGGGCGAGTAGGCCGAGTTTTGGGTGGTGCTACACGCTGCCGCCACCCGCCACTCATACACCCGCCCCAGCACCAGGGCCGACAAATACGCTTCGGTGTAGGGCTGTGCAGGCAAACTTGTCCAACTCGAAGCCGTGGCATCTTTCCATTGCACGAAGTAGTTCCGGTAGCCGAGTTGCTCCCAGCGCAAATAAGTCGAACTGGTGGTTGGATCAGCTTCGGTCAGGCTTTCGGGGGGGCGGCAGAGGGCTACCACCGTCAGGGCCGCGCCCGTCGAGGTACCCACACACCCTCCCGACTCCACCGTGGCTAGTTGATATACCGCCGTACCCGAGGGTTGGGCCGTGAGCGTGGTTGAGGCCGCCGTGAGGGTCAACGATTCGTATTGACCGGGCAAATAATAGTCGCTTGGAGCAGGGGTTACCACCGTCGAGACAACCCACGGGCCTGCGCCGGTGAGGGTGATTGTCAAGGGCATAACCCGGCCCACGATGGTCGAGGTAGAGCCTACCAACGTGCCTGTGGGGGTTTGGCGGATGGTGAGCGGGGGCGTTTGGTCGGGGGCAAAACCCGCTGCCGACAGCCGGATTCGGTAGCCCGTGCCGGTGGTAAGAGTAGTGGGTAGTTCGGCGGTGAGCACCCCACCTGTGCCGGTAGCCAACAACAAGGGGTTGCCAAACCCGCCCGTCGCGTCCGACAATTCTGCCGAAACGCCTACCGCGCTCAAACTCCCCCCACTGCCCAGCGTGTAGGGCAGCAACACCGACCCACCCGAACACAGGCTGAGGTTGTTCAACACACCCAATTGCACCTGCGCCGGGGTCGCTGCCGGTTCAACCCGAACGGCTATGTCCTGCACGGCCCCCAACGTGGGCACGAAGCAGGCCGAGGGAGCCACATTTCCCTCACACACCACCACGCGCATCCGAAGATTTTGCCCAGTGAGGGCCGTCGGGGGTGTTACAAACGTGCCTGCGTCCTCGCCAATCGCCGTGCTGAATACCCGTTCGGTGGTTTCGTCGAAGGTGCCGTTACCGTTCCAGTCGATGTAAACCCGGCGGTGAGTGTTCACAAACGGGGCGTCGAGCGTCACGGTGTACGACTGCCCAGCCCGGAGCGTGGCCTGCCGCAGACAACTGAAATCGTCGTAGAGCAACGCCCGGCTACCCGTGTACTCGGTCCGGCTGTCGAGTTGAGCCAGTTGCACGCGGGCAATGCCCTCCTTTTGATACGTTACCGTGGCCGTAACGCCCGACGTAGGCGTACACGATGCCGCCAGTAGCCCCTCGGCAGCCGTGGGTGGAAATGCGTAGGGCGAATTCACAAACCGACTCAAACTGCCCGCCAGATACCCCCGCATCCGGGCAATTTGGCCGGGTGTAAAGATGTACTTCCGGCACCCATAGCTCATAATGTTCCGCCCAATTTTCCCGAAGGCTTGTCCAGTACAGATGTTGATCTGGCTTTCGGACTCTATCGAGCAGGCGTCTGTTGGGTACGCTTTCAGGTGGGGGTCGGTGTCGGCAACTTCGTCGCCCTGAGTGGCGGGGTTGGCGTTGGGCGGGCAGTTCACGTTATTGTCGCCCCCCAAAAAGGTGTGGTTCAGAAACAACACGTGCCCCATCTCATGGGCCATCAGGTCGTCGTAAGGCGACGTATAAAACATCGAGGGGGCACCCACCGAAATGTCGCCCCCAAAAGTGGCCCAACCACCCGCCCCCGTCACCTGCCAGTACACCCGCACAATTACAGCCTGCTGCCCTAGTTGGTTTATGGCCGGACCGGCCAGAGTCTCCAGCCTCAGTTGCATATCGGTATCCAGATAATTGACCCCGGCGGCCGCATACCCCCCTACCGACCGGCCATCAAGCCGATACACACCGTTGGCCGTTGTGCAACCCACACCGCGCCGGGCCATCACAAACCGAATGCGCGTATCGGTGCCGCCGTTGGCTGCTACTCCTGAAGTCGCTCCATATTGCCGGTTCATCAGCTCGACTTGCGCCCGCAACACGGATTCGGGCACGTTGCTCCCCTGCCCCACGGGTTCGCCGAGGTGATACACCACGAATACGACCGGGATAGTGAGCAGGCTCTTATCGGCGGCTTTGTCGGTGGTTTCCACGGCACGAGCGTTCAGCACGAAGGCTCGGTAGAGCGAATCGGTTGCCTGCCGTTGTCGATTATATTCGTCAGTGCCGCAGGCCGAAAAACCCTGGGCAAAAACGGATTGATGAACGAACAAAAAAAGAAACAACCGTAGAATGAAAGGCATAGCGAACGGAAGTATGGACGTTTGACTAAAACGCCATGAATTAGCCCACAAAGTAAAACGAGCTAGATAAACTTCGCTCGATCAGGGCCTTACCGTTCGGTAAAAACCGCCCCTTTTGGCACATTTTGACCGTTTATCTTGTGTTTTAAGTACGCCAATTATCAAGATTATATACTGTTTTAGGTATGAGGGGCCTACGCAGCATACGAAGATGAAAAACGGACATAGAGTTACCCCTACCGTTGCATGGATTTAGAGTTGCATTGAATGCCCAATACTGATTTTGAGTTTAAAGGTGTTTTCCATTCTTTTTCTAAAAATTGACTTTATTTTTTTCAAAAAACATTAACTATATATTTAGTAATTATTAATTTTTGGGAAATTTCTTGCAAAATCTAGTTTTTTTCAATCCATTTGCTTTTGATTATCGTTAACAAAACCACAGGGAATCTATGTTTACTCAACATTTCCCACAGGAATAATTGATAAGCTTCATCTGATAAACAACTTAGTGTTATGTTGACTACCGATTTCCAAGCCCTGAGCCAACGCGAACAGCTAAATATCACCTATAACGAGGGTACATTGCTTTACACAAAAGGCGACAAGGCAACCATGCACAGTCTGTATTACCTCGACTCTAATTTCGTGGTTATCCACTTTGAACCGGTTGTGAAAGGCTGGTTTACATCGTGGCAGGTTGAGAAAATCCGGTGCTATCTCGACATGCCCGCCAACACGTTCTGTCTGGACGAGTTTCTGGCCGAATATTCGGTGAAGGATTTGATGAGTTGAGGAACAGGGCAGGCTAATCATAAGCCGTTCGGTTGTACCTTCGCGGCTTCAACGAAGCCTTTTCATCAACCGAGTCTATGCAACAGAAGATACGGCGCGAAGACGCCCTAGACTATCATGCCAAAGGTCGTCCCGGCAAACTCGAAGTAATTCCATCCAAAGAATACAGCACTCAGCGCGACTTGTCGTTAGCCTATTCGCCCGGTGTGGCCGAGCCTTGTCTGGCCATTGCCGAGAATATCGAAGACGTTTATAAATACACCGGCAAGGGCAATTTGGTGGCCGTGATCTCGAACGGAACCGCTGTTCTTGGCCTGGGCGATATTGGCCCCGAGGCCGGTAAGCCCGTGATGGAAGGCAAGGGCCTGCTGTTCAAAATTTACGCCGACATCGACGTGTTCGACATTGAGTTGAACACCAAAGACGTCGACGAGTTTGTCCGAACGGTCAAGATCCTCGAACCGACCTTTGGGGGGGTGAACCTCGAAGATATTAAAGCCCCGGAGTGTTTCGAGATTGAGGAGCGGCTCAAAAAAGAGCTGAACATCCCGATCATGCACGACGATCAGCATGGTACGGCCATCATCTCGGGCGCGGCCCTGCTGAATGCCCTCGAACTGGTTGGTAAGAAAATCGGAGACGTAAAGATTGTGGTGAACGGGGCTGGTGCCTCGGCCATTTCGTGTTCTAAGCTCTACGTAGCCCTCGGCGCGAACGTCGAAAACATCGTGATGTGCGACTCGAAAGGGCCAATCCGCAAAACCCGCACCGACCTCGACGAGCGCAAGGGCATGTTTGCCACGGCCCGCGAGGTCCATTCGCTCGAAGAAGCATTTGTAGGCGCCGACGTGTTTATTGGTCTCTCGAAAGGCAACGTGGTGAGTCAGGCGATGGTGCAGAGCATGGCCTCCGATCCCATCGTGTTTGCGATGGCCAACCCCACGCCCGAAATCAGCTACGAAGAGGCTATGGCCGCCCGCCCCGACATTATCATGGCGACGGGCCGCTCCGACTACCCCAATCAGGTGAACAACGTGTTGGGCTTCCCCTACATTTTCCGGGGCGCGCTCGATGTGCGGGCCACCGAGATCAACGAGCCAATGAAACTGGCCGCGACCCTCGCCCTCGCCGACCTCGCCAAGAAGCCCGTTCCCGATCTTGTGAACATGGCCTACAGCACGGATAACCTGATGTTTGGCCGGACGTATATCATCCCCAAACCCGTTGATCCGCGCCTGTTGGCGACCGTTGCGCCAGCCGTAGCGCGGGCCGCGATGGAGTCGGGCATGGCCAAGCACCCCATCACCGACTGGGAAGCCTACGAAAACCAACTCGCCCGCCGATTGGGGCAGGACAACCGGATTTCGCGGGTGATTATCAACAAGGCGAAGTCGGCCCCCAAGCGGGTGGTCTTCGCCGATGCCGAGAACCTGAAAGTGCTCAAAGCGGCTCAACAGGTTCTGGATGAGGGCATTGCCTATCCCGTTTTGCTCGGCGAGACGGCTAAAGTCCGGCAGTTGATTGAGCAAAACAACATCGACTTGGGTGATACCCCCATTGTTGACCCCCGCGCCCCGGAGCAGGAACACCTGATTGAGAAGTTTACGGATCTGTATTTCAAGAAGCGGCAGCGCAAAGGGGTGAACTCTCGCGAGGCCCGGAAGCTGATGTACTACCGCAATTATTTTGGGGCCATGATGGTTGAGACGGGCGAGGCCGACGCGCTTATTTCGGGCCTCACCCGCAACTACCCCGACACCATCCGGCCCGCCTTGCAGGTGATTGGTCGGGCACCGGGCGTGAAAAAAGTGGCGGGTATGTACATCCTGCTCACCAAACGTGGGCCGCTGTTTTTCTCCGACACGACGGTGAACTTTAACCCCACCGCCGAGGAGATTGTCGAGATCACCGAATTGACTGCTAAAGCTGTTGCGCACTTCAACATCAAGCCACGCATCGCCCTCGTGTCGTACTCGAACTTCGGCAGTGCTAAAGGCGACGATGCCGAGAAGATGAACCGGGCCGTGGAGATGCTCCACCAACGCAACCCCGATCTGGTAGTCGACGGCGAAATTCAGGCTCACCTGGCCTTCAACACCGAACTCCTGAAGCAGAACCACCCGTTCAGCAAGCTGGTTGAGGAGGGAGCCAACACGTTGATCTTCCCGAACCTATCGGCCTCAAACATTGCCTACAACCTCATGTCGGAGGTGGGCGGTGCCGATGCCATTGGGCCGATTCTGCTGGGTCTGCGCAAGCCCGTTCACGTGTTGCAACTAGGGTCGTCGGAGCGCGAAATTGTCAACATGGTCGCCATCGCGGTTGTCGAGGCACAAGGGAAATAAGTTCACAGTAGGCAGTGGCAGTAGGCAGTGTCCAGAAGTCGAATTACCCACTGGAAGCACTGCTTACTGCTGCTGCCTACTGCTATTAAAGACATGAGAATCCTAACAGGCATACAGTCGAGCGGACGCCCGCATTTGGGCAATATCTTGGGGGCCATTGTCCCCGCCATTCAATTATCGGAACAGACTGGCAATGAATCGTTTTTGTTCATTGCTGACCTGCATTCGCTCACGACCCTGCGCGATGGCGAGACCCGTCGCGAGTATGTGCGGGCTATCGCGGCCACGTGGCTCGCCTTTGGCTACGACACCGACAAGAACACGATTTGGCGTCAGTCGCGCGTGGCCGAGCATACCGAGCTAGCGTGGTATCTGAACTGCTTCACGCCCATGCCGATGTTGCAAAACGCGACCTCATTTAAGGACAAATCCGATAAGCTGGGCAGTTCGGCGGTGAGCGCGGGCTTGTTTACGTACCCCATTTTGCAAGCCGCCGACATTCTGTTGTACGACGCCCATCTGGTGCCGGTCGGTAAAGATCAGCGGCAACATATCGAGATGACCCGCGACATTGCGTCGTCGGTAAATCACCAATACGGCTCGGAGGTGTTTGTGTTGCCCGAACCCCGCATCGATGAGCGGATCATGACCATTCCGGGTATCGACGGGGCCAAAATGAGCAAGTCGTATGGCAACTACATCGACATTTTCGAGGCCCCGAACGATCTCTACAAGGTCATCAAGAAGATCAAATCGGACTCGACCCCGCTCGAAGAACCCAAGAATCCTGACATGGACATTACGTTCCAGTTATACAGCCTGATTGCTTCAGACGAGCAGGTGGCCCAAATGCGCCGGAACTACGAAGCGGGCGGCTATGGCTACGGTCACGCCAAAAAGGAGCTGTACGAGCTAATTTTGACCAAATACGCTACCGAACGCGAGCGGTTCGACTTCTATATGAACAATGATGCCGAACTGGAAAAAGTCTTAATAGCTGGGGAGGAAAAAGCTCGCACTGTAGCGAGGCAGACGATTGGTCGGGTACGGACGGTAATGGGGTTTAATTGAAGGACAACTAGCAGCTCTGAGCTATCCAGTCCAAAAAATATTCCTTCGTTCTGCCCATCGTTGTCAGGTTGGTAGCAATGTGAGCGAAGGGGATTTCCTTCTCGGCTCCCCTGAATATAATCGATTGAATACAATTAGGACATCGCCATTTATCGTGCGATGTCCCTTGTTTTGATTTGAACGTACAGCCGTGAGCTTTCAGAAATGCTATCCAACACTTAACGGGAATCGGTCGAAAATTTCCCATTTAGAAACTAACTACCTGTTCTGAAATGGGGGTATCCTGGGGCAGATCGAAATTTCGGAGGATACCATCTTTGTCCACGAAAGCCGAATTGCTGAAATTCAGGCCATTTCCGGCATCCATCGCCCATCCTAAATCTCCAAGAAATTCTCTGGCTTCTACGGGTGATAGGGCAATTAGATTTTCACAAAAATCATCTAAAACAACCTCAGAAAGCATAGTCTTTGCTTCTTCTTGGCTGTTCCCGTAGGCTGATAGATTAAGACTAGGTAGATAGATTATAGTATGCTCGTGATCCAGAAATGTGAACCCAGTCACAGCAAGCCGGACTTGTCTCCGAACAAAATCTATCTCCAAAAAGCTTTCTCTTTGCGAATTAGAAGGAGGAGAGATTATCAGTTCGTGTGCCATAGCTTGCCTTATTCCTGTGGGGTATGCTCTACAAATAAACACAAATAATTGATTTCTGTCTCACAACTGGTGATAATTCTGCTTTTGTAGCAGGCCTCAACTGAGATGATTAGTGCGCAACACCTCGTAACTCTGCCGGGCAATTTGCAACTCCTCATTGGTGGGCACGACCAAAACGGTAACTAGTGAATCGGCGGCATGAATGGCCCGGAGGTCGCGGGATGGCATTTGATTCTTGTCGGCATCAAGCGCGATACCGAGGTAGTTGAGATCGGTGCAGATCATGGCGCGTAGGGTAGCGTCGTTCTCGCCGATGCCTGCCGTGAATAAGATAGCGTCTAATCCGTTCAGGATAGCCGCATAGGCCCCGATGTACTTTTTGACTCGGTAGGCGTAGATCTCGTAGGCCAACGCAGCCGTGCGGTCGCCCGTTTCGAGGGCCGCTCGGATATCGCGCATGTCGCTCCTGCCTGTTAGGCCCTGCATCCCTGATTGCTTGTTCAACAAGCGGTTCACATCGTCCGCCCGGTAGCCCCGGTCAATCAGGTGGAAGATCACCGCCGGGTCCACATCGCCCGAACGGGTACCCATCACGAGGCCGCTCAATGGGCTGAATCCCATGCTGGTATCAACCGACTGCCCATTCCTGACCGCCGTAATGCTGCTCCCATTGCCGAGGTGAATACTAATCAGCTTCGCGTCGGGCTTGCCGAGCCAGGCCATCGCCTGTTGGCTCACGTATTGGTGCGAGGTGCCGTGAAACCCGTAAGCCCGAATGCCCTCCTGCTTGTAAAGGTTCGCTGGCAAGGCATACCGAAAGGCATAGTCGGGCATGGTTTGGTGAAAAGCCGTGTCGAACACCGCCACCTGTTTGGCCTGCGGGAAGGTTGTTTCGGCGATCTCAATACACGTGTAATTCACGGGATTGTGCAGCGGAGCCAGCGGAAACAAGGCCCGAATTGTCTCTTTCACGGCGGGCGTGATGAGCGTGGTCTGCGCGAAGCGTTCGCCCCCATGCACGACCCGGTGCCCCACGGCGTCGATCTCGTCGGGCGAACCAATAACGCCCAAAACGGGGTCCAACAGTAGGGCGAGAACCTGTTGCAGGCCAGCCGCATGATCGGTTACGCCCTCGCGACGCTCAACGCGTTGGGGCTTTTCGCCCGCATGGACCTGATGCCGAATAAACGCGTCGGGCGTACCAATCCGCTCTACCTGCCCCGTACACAAGGGCGTGTCGGCGGGCATGTTGAAGAACTGGTATTTGAGCGAACTGCTGCCCGCGTTGATGACTAGAATGGTCATTGTCTTAAAAATCCTGACATTGAATGGCCGTGATGACCACCGTGTTGAATACATCGTCGACGGTGCAGCCCCGGCTCAGGTCGTTGATTGGTTTGTTAAGGCCCTGGAGCATGGGACCAATGGCCAACGCCCCCGTTTCGCGTTGTACGGCCTTGTAGGTGTTGTTACCTGTGTTCAGGTCGGGGAAGATGAGCACACTTGCCCGACCCGCCACGTCTGAATTGGGTAGTTTCTGTCTACCCACCGACGGGTCCACAGCGGCATCGTACTGGATTGGCCCCTCAATTTTCAGATCCGGTCGTTTGGCGCGAACCAGAACCGTTGCCTGCCGGACTTTCTCCACCTCCTCGCCCTCCCCCGACGTGCCCGACGAGTACGACAGCATCGCCACGCGGGGTTCAATCCCAAACCGGGCACTGCTCTCCGCCGACGAAATGGCGATCTCGGCCAATTGCTCGGCGGTGGGGTTGGGGTTTACGGCGCAATCGCCGAACACGGCCACGCGGTCGGGCAGGCACATGAAAAACACCGACGACACCAGCGAAACCCCCGGCTTCGTTTTGATAAATTGCAAGGCGGGCCGAATCGTGTGTTGGGTGGTATGCACCGCCCCCGACACCATCCCGTCGGCATGGCCTTTGTAGACCATCATAGTCCCAAAATACGACACGTCGAGCAGGAGGTCGCGGGCCATGTCGAGGGTCACGTTTTTGGCCTTGCGCAGTTCGTACAGGGTCTCGGCATACGACTCATACTGCTCCGAGGTGGCCGGGTCAATAATCTGGATTGCTTTGGCGGCCTCCTCCAAACCCAGTCTGCGGAACGAGGCTGTCACCTCCGTAGGGTCGCCGAGAATAGTCAAACTGACTACGTTTTGGGCAATCAGTCGGGCGGCAGCTCTCAGGATTCGGTCGTCGTTACCTTCGGGCAGAACGATGTGTTTTTTCGCGCTTTTGGCCGTTTTTAGAAGCCCATACTGGAACATCTGGGGCGTAATCCCCTCCGACCGGAACGTCGTGATTCGGTCGTCAAATGCTTGCATGTCCACGTACTTCTCGAATACATTGATCGCCAATTCAATCTTCTTGCGGTTGTCGGCGGTAATGCGCGAATGAATAGCACCAATGGCCGTCGTCGTGGCAAACGTGCCCTGCTCGACAGACAGAATTGGGACTACGGTTTGCAGCCCTTCGAGCAGACGGGTGATGGGTTCGTCGGGTACGGTTCCAGCGGTGAGTACGATACCCGCTACTTTGGGGTAATTGGCCGACATATTAGCCTGAATGGCTCCAATGATGATATCGCCCCGGTCGCCGGGCGTCACGATCAGCACGTTTTCCTGGATATAGTTGAGGAAGTTGGGCAGCATCATAGCCCCCGTCACGAAGTTGTCGGCCTGGTTGGTGAGCAGGTCTTCACCAAACAGAACTTTTGCGTTCAGACCGTCGCGAATTTCCTTCATGGTGGGGCTTTGCAGGCCCTTTTCCCACGGAATTACGGTGAGCATGACCTCGGCGGGCAGTTGCGCGCGGAGCAATTCGCGCACATCGTCGACCTGTTCGGGTTTCACGCGGTTGGCCACCAAACCCAACACCTGCACCTCGCGCCCCTCGAAGGCTTGTAGCGCGTTCAGGGCCGAGCTAACCACGCCCGCCGTTGATCGGTTTTCGCCCGTGATGACCACGAGCACCGGCGCACCGAGGTTCTTGGCAATGACCGCGTTCGATTCAAACTCAAACGCCGTACCGTCGCCCAAGAAATCGCTGCCCTCAATAACGGTGAAATCGTTGCTCTCTTCGAGCTTTTTGTACTTGCCGATGATCGTGCTCAACAACTCGCCCCGGCTCTCCGACTCCATGTAGTCGAGGGCCTGCTGCCGGTCGAAGGCGTAGGTATCCTCGTAGGCAATTGGCAAGCCGAAATAATTCAGAACGGCCTCAATATGCACCTCCTTGCGCCCCGGCACCTGGGGCGAAATAATTGGTTTGAAATAGCCGACTTTCTGCGTTTTGCCCAACAGCCGGTTCACCAAACCCAGCGCAATAAGGGATTTGCCGGTGTACGGCTCTACCGAAGCGATATAAATGGCTTTCGTCATACGGTAATGACCGGAATTTGGGGTAATTGTTCAGTTTACCCCCAAGCCCCCCGCAGCAACCGCAGCCAGTTGCCATACATAACCCCTTGAATATCGGCCTCAGAGTAACCGCGCCTGGCCAATAAATCGGGAAGGTGAGCGAGGTCGGCAATGGTGTTCAGGTCGGCGGGGGATTGTTCGAGGCCAAAGGTGCCGTCGAGGTCGGAGCCGATGGCGATGTGGTTGGCGTTCCCAACAAGCTGACAAATGTGGTCGTAATGGTCTACAATCGTTTCTAGTTGAACGCCAAAGTCGGCGGGGTTGCTCTTGCGTTGCGTGAGGCCGGGTTTCATCATCCAGGCATCGAAGCAGCCGCCAATTACCGCCCCACGCTCCACCAACTGCCGGATCTGATCGTCGGCCAGTTGACGTTGGTGGGGCACGAGCGCACGGCAGTTGTGGTGGCTCGCCCAGACCGGCCCTTTGAACATTTCTAGAGCCATATCGAAGCCCTCATCGGTCAGGTGGGTCACGTCCAGAATCATGCCGAGTTGGTCCATTTCGCGCACCAAATCTTGCCCCATTGGCGTCAGCGGGCCGGTCATACCCGTTCCCGGCGCATACCGACCGGGGCCGTAATGGGCCGGACCGAGCGCACGCAACCCGTAGTCATACGCCCGTTCGAGGTACGACAGCCGCACGAGCGAGTCGGCCCCTTCGAGGGTCAAGATGTAGCCAACGGGTTTTTGCTCATTCGGGATAGACGCGTCGAGCCAGAGGGACAGGTGCGCTTCCAGGCCAGCCCGGTCACGGATCTGACGCATTTGGGGGAAGCCCGCGCTGTCGTCGTCTTCCATTGTCTCGTACCACGTCCGTTGGGCCTGCGTCATGGCCCAGGCTTGTTGGGGCGAGTTCCAGCCGAGGCCCGGCAGGCTACGGTCTTCCTCGTTATACCGGGCAAGCTGCGTGGCAACAATCAACCCGATACCGGCCTTGCGCAGTTCGGGCAGTGAAACCACGCCCTTGCTCCGGTCAATTTTGTCGGTCATGCCCTGTTCCCAGGCCCGAATCTCGGTGATGGACCGCCGGTAGTCGCGGTTGCATTCGATGGCATTGAGAGCCATGTCGAGGTGAGCGTCAATAATCATGGGGTTTCCGGTCTGTGTCTGACCACCCCCCGGCCCCCTCCTAAAACAGGAGGGGGTGCCTTACAAGGCTCCTTTGGAGACCTCCCCCTCCTGTTTTAGGAGGGGGCCGGGGGGTGGTCAGGCGTCAATAATCATCCTAGTGTCCTCTTGCGGTTACGACCCACTCGCCGGTGATCTGCTTATTTTCCACAACCTGCACCGAATCGTATAAATTGACGGTGGGGCAAATGTGAATCGGAATGCCATACCAAACGTCACCGGGGGTATGGGCGCGGGCATCGGACACGCGGACCACCAGATGCTCCTCACTTTGACCAATGGGCGTTGCATCGAGGTGGTCGGGGAAGACAACCCTCGGAAAGGGGTTCTCGGCGGCTACAGATTTATGTCCCAAGTCAATACACAACGTTTGGTCGTCGATGATGGACACCACACGGGTGAGCAACACGGCGGCTATCTCGTAGGGCAAGTCGGGCACCTGTTGGCGGTAGCCTGCATCCCAAAACACGAACGTGCCGGGGCTGAGCTGCATGACCGAATCTTGGCGTCGAGCGTGGGCCGGGAAACTCGGCGTCCCCCCCACCGCGATGGGCAGCATGACGCCCAGTTGGTCAGCAATTGTTTTCTGCGCTTGTTTGGCAAGCGCAAAAGCGGCATCGGCCCGTTGGCAACGCAAGGCAAAATCGGTGTCGCGCACGTGCCCATCGTAGGCATGTAGGCCCGCGAGGGTCAGGCCGGGCGTTTGGTGGATATGCGCTGCCAACGCAGGCGCGACTTCAGGATTGATTCCCGTCCGGTTCATGCCCACGTTCAGGTCAATCCAAACATCGAGCGGTTTAGGAGCATCCACGAACACCGCCGAGAGATTGTTGACCCCGGCCTCTGAATCAGTCAAACAACCGAAGCGGGTTTGGGGAAAGGCTTCGGCCAATGCCCGAAGTCCTGCGGCCTTCGGCCCTACGACCGGGTAAGCTAGCAGCACGTCGGGCGCACCAGTCTCGGCCAGCATCCGGGCTTCTTTGAGCGTCGCGCATTTAAACTGCCGGATGCCTTCGGCCAAGAGCAGGTCGGTCACGGCCCGCATCTTGTGGGTCTTCACGTGCGGGCGCAGGGCGTTATTACCCGCAATGCGAATCGTTTCCCGAATGTTATGGATGACCGATTCTGGGTGTATTAGTAAGACCGGCGAGTCGGTTTTGTCGGGGTCGGAGAGATGATACCAAGGCATTTATTATGCGGCTTTCAAAATGAACTCGGCGCGGATTCTTAACCGTTCGTGCAACCGCTTCGCCAAGTCCATATTGACCCGACGTTTTCCCGCTAACACTTCGGACAAACGCGTTTCGGAGATGCCTAATGTTTGGGCCGCGTCCTTCTGTTTCATATTCTCTTGGAACATGCGTAACCGGATCATTTCCGGCAACGTGGCCGGTTCAACAGGCATCGGATAATGAACATCCTCGTACTGCTCGGCTAAGAGCGAAAGACGTTGTAATTCCGCCATCTCAGCTTCGGTCATGTTCGCCGAGCCTTTGACAAGAATCACTTCGATTTGGGCCATAGCCTCGTTGTAATCTCGCTCCGAGTTGATGGCTAATAGCATAGTTGATAGGAATTATAGCTCCTCATACCGACGACGCATCAATCTTGTCGTACTCTGCATGAGTGCCGAAAAAGCGAATAAAAACTGTTCGCACAGGGAAAATGATACGGACGATCAGCCGGTAGTGATTCCCCTTAATATTGAAAACGTAATTGTCGTTTCCAACTGCATCGGCTGAATTGAACGTGTTCTTTACGTCTGCAAAGTTCGCCCAATCAGCTCCTTTAGTTTTGACAAACCACTCGTTCAACGCTTCGGTTGCTACTGGATAAGCAACCGCAAATTGATACACCGTCTTTCTGGCTATGATAACCATCAGGATAAAAGTTTTGGTCGAAAATTCTGTTTTCTGTTTTCATGAATCGTGATGACATAGAGGTATTCTTTAAATTGAGAATTGTGTTTGTCATTATAAGCAAGCCACTCTATCGCAAATTTCCAAAAACAAATTATAGTTTCCAAAAACAAAATTTATTTCCCCAACTGCCGCTTCACAACATCAGCCGGATACTTGAGGGCTAGTTCGCGGATTTCGAAGCTGAACCGCTCGAAGGTCTCCTGCCAGAGTCGGGCTTCGTCGGGGGTGTAGGCGTAGAAACCGTCGGCGTTGGCAACACCGCGCCCGCCCCGGTCTACGATCTCCTGAATCAAAGGCGGCACATCGGTGCGGTTACTGAGCGTGGGCCAAAGGTCCTTCATCACGTTCAGGTAGGCCGGAACGCCCGTCAGGTCCATCCAGCGGAACACCCCCACGAGCGTCATCCAGTAGCCCGCGTTGTTGCGGCAGGCCCGGTCCACGTCCTCCACCGTCGCGTAACCCTTCTCGACCAGGTCGAAAGCCTCGCGGTACATAGCGTACATGAGCCGGTTCGTGATAAACCCACGAATGTCTTTCCGAACGAGCGTTGGCTCTTTGCCCCAGCGGTGCGAAAGATCATAGAAAAATTCGGCGTACGCGAACTCGGTTTGGTCGCCACAAATCACCTCCAAAAACCGCGACACGTGCGACGGCTCCGCCCAGTGCAGGCCAATGAACCGTTGCGGACGGCGGGTTAGGCTCTGGAGTTGCGAAATCGGGATGGCCGAGGTGTTGGAGGCAATCACGGCCTCGTCAGACACCTGCTCCTCAATCAGCCCGTACACCCGCCGTTTAATGTCGATGTTCTCGATAGTACACTCTAGCACCAGTCGACAGTATTGCAGGTCAGCGTAGTTTTCGGTTATGGTCAGATTGGCCAGCCAGTGTTCAGGAGTTTGCTTGGTGAGGCCGTGCGCGAGCGAGTCGGTTAAGTGGTGGCGGATGCGTGGGAGGGCGGTTGGCACGTCGGCGGGGATGGGCGCGAGGGCCACCACCGGGTGCCCGGCCATGAGCAAACACGTCACGATGCTACAACCCATCAGCCCCAGGCCAACAACGGCAACGGGAATTTGGGCGGTTTCGGGGATAGTCGATGCGGGAGGGGTCATAGGGCGAAAGATAACGAAGAATTACCTTTGTGCTATGCTCGAAACGCTCCACCAACTCGATACCGACCTGTTTCTGTGGCTCAACGGCCAATACGCCCCCTGGCTCGACCCGGTCATGGTCTGGATTACGGCCCGCAACTCGTGGATTCCGTTTTACGTCCTTCTGGTCGGCTGGCTCGGTTACCGGTTTCGTTGGCGGGCAGTGCCGCTCGTGCTGACCCTTGTTGTCGCCGTGGCCCTGAGCGACCAAATGGCCTCTTCGCTGCTCAAGCCCCTCACCCACCGGCTGCGTCCCTGCCATGTTTCGGCTTTGCAACCGCTCATTCACCCAGTGCTACCCTGCGGGGGGCAGTACGGCTTTGCCTCCTCACACGCGGCCAATGCCTTCGCGCTGGCAGCGGGCTTGTGGTTCTTGCTGGGGCAACAATACCGGTGGCTAGGCTGGGGATTTCTGTGGGCATTTGCGGTGGCCTACAGCCGCATCTACGTGGGCGCGCATTACCCGCTCGACGTGGTGGCCGGTGCAGGTATTGGCGTGTTTATGGCATCAGTGAGCGTGCGCGTATACCAACAATTTACGCCCGCCACCCGCCCTCATTGACCTCTATTTCAGGTATTTTTCAATCGTCTGCCGGATAAGCGGGCGGGTTGTTTTTGAGTCGTAGGTGCTGGTCAGGGCTGTTTTGCCAAGGTCGTCCAGTTCGCGCCCCAGCACCATGCCCTTCACTTGCCCGCGCAGGGCTACCGTGGAGCGATTAACCAACACTTCGCCCCAAACGGTCCGCACGTCGACCCAATACGCCCGGTGTTTGGCCCACCATTCTTTGCCCGCCCGACATTTTTGGTCGTCGGTTCGGGTGTAAGTGTTCAGGCCTTTTTCGGAAGCCAGCAGTTGGTCGCCCGCTTCGGAGCGAATAATCTTGTCGTTGTCCTGTTCGTGAACGTAGCCCGTCGGCACAATGCGGTGGCGGTTGGTCCGACGCATCACGTTGTAGTCGTGGCGTTTAGTGTATTCGCGCCGAGGCAATGGGGCATCCACGGTGCTTTCCCAGTACGTTTTGCCGTCGGCATGAATCCACGTAGCCGACCCTTCGTAGCGCGGGCTGTCGTCCACTTCAAACACTTTCTGGGTCCACTGACCGTTCACCTCGGCGGGTGTTTTGGTAACTCGTTTCCAGGTGGCGTTCTGATCGAAAGCGAGCAGATTGGTGTGTTCAAAATGCCAGTCTTCGCGCCAGTGTTTGACCACCACTGAGTCGCCCATGACCAGTATGTGCTGAATCACCAGCTTATCAGGCCGACCCGCCGAGCCGCGTTCCTCATCTACAAACACCAACTCGGTGCCTTTGGCCGTGTAGCGGTCTTTGAACGTATAGAGCTTATCGGGTGAAAACGTTTCGGCGTACACAAAATTGACATCGTGGCACCCGCATTGGGCCTTGATAGCGGCTACGTCGGCGGGTTTCGGGGCGTTTTGGGCAGATGATAAACTGTACACCGCTGCCATACAAAGAGTTAACGCGTAGTTTTTCATGGCTATCGTAAATCCTGAGTTTGTGAGATAGGCTACAAAGGTTCACTTTATTTAGAATCTTTCAAAATAATGAAGTCATTTATTTGGAATGCGTCTAAACAAAGGCTACATTTGTACCATCAACGCTATCCATAATGTTCGTCTCCGCGCTGCTTTCGGGCCTTTCATGCTTCACCACATCACCTGCTACCGACACCCTTCGGAGCCGGGGCCTGGACGAAGTGGTGGTGACGGCTACGCGCACTGAACGACCGATGGGCGCACTGCCCATGCCCGTAACGGTGATCGACGGCAAGCAGATTCGGCAAATGGGTAGCCTTCGGCTCAACGACGTACTGGGCGAACAAACCGGACTGGCCATCGTAACCAATCACGGGCAGGGTGTACAGATGCAGGGCTTCAACCCCGACTATACCCTGATTCTGATCGACGGGGAGCCGCTCGTAGGGCGCACCGCCGGAACCCTCGAACTGTCGCGGTTGGCGGTGGGCAATATCAAGCGGATCGAGATCGTGAAGGGGCCATCGTCGAGCCTGTACGGGTCCGAAGCCCTGGCAGGGGTCATCAATATCATTACCGAAAATCCCGCGCAAACCAGAGGAACCCTGGCGGCCCGCTACGGCAGCAACCGCACAAGCGACCTGACGGGCGACGTATCGCTGAAACAAGGCAAGGTGGGGCTGTACGTGTTCGGGAATCGGCTGGCATCGGGCGGGTACGACCTTACCCCCGACGTGCCGGGCCAAACGGTTTCGCCCTTTGTGAACTACACCGGCAGCGGGCGGCTCACGGTCGACTGGTCGAGCCGCTGGAAACTGAACCTATCGGGTCGCTATTTCAGCGAACGGCAGGATAACCGCCTTGCCCTGCCCGACGGGCGCATGGTGGCGGGACCGGGCCGCATCCACGACATGAACCTGAACCCGACGCTCACCCACCGGCCTTCGCAAGCCTGGAAGCTGACGTACCGGTTTTACCACACGACCTACCAAACCCAAACCGACCTACAGCACGAGGGAACCCTGCTCCCGAACGAAAGCCGGGTGTACGACGCCCAGTTTTTCCGGCAAACCTTCAACCGGCCCGAACTACAGGCCGATCATTACATCCGGCAGAAACACATCCTGACGCTTGGCGCGGGCTACATTGCCGAGAGCGTAGAGGCCACCCGCTACACCCAACGGCAGCGATTTGGCACTCGTTACGCTTTTTTTCAGTACGAATGGCTCCCCTCGGCCCGGCTCAACCTGATTGCGGGCGGGCGGTTCGACAGTCACAGTCAGTATGCCGGTCAGTTTAGCCCCAAGCTGTCGGGCCGGTACGAGCTTACGCCCGCACTTGCTTTGCGCGGTAGTGTGGGCGTGGGGTTCAAAGCCCCTGATTTCCGTCAACTTTACCTAAACTTCGACAACGCGGTGGCTGGGTACAGCGTGTTTGGCACCGAAGAACTACCCGCCGGGTTGGCGCGGCTTCGGCAGAGTGGTCAACTGGCCGAAATCCTGATCGACCCCGCCCAACTCGGAGCCATTCGCCCCGAAAGTTCAAGGGCGTACAATATTGGGTTTCAGTTCCGACCGGGGGGCGGCACCCGAACCCTCAGCAATCTGAGCCTGAATGCGTTTCGTAACGATGTGCGCGACCTAATCGAGACCCAGCCCGTGGCCCGGCGCACCAATGGGCAAGCGGTGTTTAGCTACCTCAACCTGAGCCGGGTGTTTACGCAGGGCGTTGAGATCGACGCCCAGTTTCGCTGGCAAGTAGCCACCGACGGTCAACTCACTCTCTCGACGGGTTATCAGTTTCTGGACGCCCGCGACAAAGCCGTGCTGGCCCAAATCGATGCGGGGCAACTGTTCAGTCGTGACCCTCAAACACTTAGTAGTCAACGCATTCGGCGGGGCGATTACGGCGGATTGTTCAGTCGGTCGCGGCACATGGCCAACGCCCGCCTGTTCTACGAAAACGCCAAGCAAGGCTGTTCGGCTACCCTGCGGGGGATTTACCGCAGTCGCTACGGCTTCGCCGACCGCAACGGCAACCTGATTCTCGACGATGCCAATGAATATGTAGGCGGTTACATACTCTGGAATCTGTCGGCGGCTAAAACCATCCGCTCGCTAACGATTCAGGCGGGCATCGACAACCTGCTCAACCACACCGACGCACTTTTTATTCCCAATCTGCCGGGCCGCATCGGGTATCTGTCGGCCCGGTGGGTGATGAGCAAACGTAAAGACGTATCCGACAAATCAATCTAATTCGTTCAGTACAATGAAATTCAACTCATTCGCAATCAGCTTTTTACTTAGTGGTCTTGCTTTAGGCCAATGGGCTTGCAACACCGACGACACGCCAGCCGTAGTGCCTGTGGTAGCCCAAACCGTTCGTAACCTCCCCGCCGACCCGACCACGGGCGTAAACCCCACCACCGGGCAACCGCTCGGCACCACGGGCCGTTTTACGCTCTACAACCTGCGCGACAACAAAACGGTAGCCAACACCGATTCGGCCACAAACAAATGGGACGTTGGTTTCCGGGGAACGACCATTATTGTCAACGGCGGGGCCATCCGTAGCGGGCAGGGCGGGGCTTATGTCCACACGGGCACGTTTGAAGAATTTACCACCGTCCCCACGTCGGCTACATTCGGGCAGGACCAAAGCGCAACCTCGCTGGCTATTGTGGCCGCGTCGGGCCGGGGCTGGTATAACTACAATGCCCCCGCCAACCTCATTACCCCGATTCCGGGGCGGGTACTGGTCATTCGGACGGGCGACGGCAAGTTTGCCAAGATGGAGATTCTGAGCTACTACGAAAATGCCCCGACGACCGTCGATCCCAACCGCGACCGCCAACGGTTCTACACCTTCCGCTACGTATATCAGCCCGATGGCAGTATGAAACTCAATTGATATCCACAACCATGCGCTCGATTCTCTACGTTATATTTCTTTTCATTTGCACGTTCCCCGCCCTCGCTCAAACCGACGCGCCGGGTACCATTGAAGGTCGCCTGACCACCACCGACAACGCACCTGCCGCATTTGCCAACGTGTTGCTAAAAGGCACCCGCAACTATCTGGTGACCGTTGCTTATACGTTTTAGACATGAAAAAAATCGTGCGTTCGTCGTTTTTGTGGGTTCACCGGTGGCTTGGTCTGGTGTCGGGGCTGGTGGTGTTTGTGGTCTCGATCACGGGCTGCTTTTACGTGTTCGAGGAAGAACTCCGCTTCACGTTTTACAGTCATTATTTGACGGTTCCAGAGCAGAACACCTTCAAAGTTCCCGTTTCTCAACTCTATGAACAAGTTCAGCGGGCGTACCCCAACGAGACCATCACGCAAATTCGGCTCCGCAACGACCCGGCCAACTCGGCGATCATCGCCATCACCAAATCGGAACGGCTGATTTCGGTGAACCCTTACACCGGGCAACCCTTCGCCATCCGCGACCACAACGACGACCTGCTCGCCCTCTCGGAAGAAATTCACACCAACCTGCTGCTGGGCGAGTTTGGCAAGCAGGTGGTGAAGTGGAACGTGCTGATTTTCTTCATCATCCTGCTGTCGGGCCTTTGGGTTTGGTGGCCTAAACAGTGGCGGTTTCTGCGGGCGGCTGTCACGGTTAAGTGGGGCGCGTCGTTCAAGCGGGTCAATTATGATCTGCACTCGGTTGCGGGTTTTTATGCCCTGCTCGTTCTGTTGGCCATTGCGTGGTCGGGCTTGTACTGGACGTTTGAACCCGCCAAGCAACTCACCTATTGGCTGACGGGCGAGACCATGAAAAAGAAAGAGAAACTGGAAGTTCAGCCATTGCCAACAAGCATCGGAAACTCTGCCCTGCTCGATTTGGCCACGCAACAGGCTGATGCCCTCGGCCCCTTTCGACTGGCGTTTTATCAGTTTCCGAAGGATGAAAAAGCCCCTTTCCGGCTGGTTTTGCGCTATCCGTATACATGGGTTCGGAGCCAGAACGTACTACAACTTGACCCTTATTCGGGTAAACTTCTCAAATCTGAACTGGCCAAAGATTATACCGCTGCCGACAAGATTCGCATGTCGAATTACGACGTGCATACGGGCCGGATGTTCGGGCTAACGAGCAAAATTCTGTGGTGTTTGGCGAGTTTGTTTTCGGCTAGTCTGCCCGTGACCGGTTTTTTGGTTTGGTGGGGTAAGCGCAGGAAGAACCGGAAGAAAGCACGGGCGGCTCACCGCAACGCACACCAACTCGCTACGCCTAAACAGCCGAGGGTTACTATTTAGCATAGTTTTGTTTTTGCAACGTTGTTGCAAAAACAAAACTCACTTGTATCTTTGTGCGGTCAACCAACGCATCGACCGCATGGACGCCCCCCTACTTCGCCACCGCGCCGATTACCTCGGCATCACCGGTTCGGTTCTCTGCATTATCCACTGCCTCATTACGCCGGTACTGGTGATGACCTCCACCCTGCTCAATCACGACGCGCTTCGGGTGGGTTTTCTGAGTCTGGATTATCTGTTCATTGGTATCAACATCGTGGCTGTCTGGTCGGCCTCGCGGCACGCGAGTCGCCCGATTCGGCTGGCTCTGTGGGGGTTTCTGAGCCTGTTTGCCGTGGGATTACTGCTCGAAGACCTGCACGAAGGCTTTGAGTATCTGGCCTATGCGGCATCGGCGGGGCTGGTAGCGGGGCACCTGCTCAACATTCGCCATTGCCGAACGCATCACGCTCATTGATCCACCCATCTCTCCGCCAACAACCATGACTGCTTTAGCCAAAAAACTGCCCGTAACGGTCCTGAGTGGCTTTTTGGGTGCCGGTAAAACCACCCTGCTCAACCATGTTCTGCATAACAAAGCGGGGCTGAAAGTAGCCGTGATCGTGAACGATATGAGCGAAGTCAACGTAGATGCTCAACTCGTAAAAGACCAGAATACGCTTTCGCGCACCGAGGAAAAACTCGTTGAAATGAGCAACGGCTGTATCTGCTGCACCCTGCGTGAAGACCTGATGCTCGAAGTGGAAAAACTCGCCCTCGAAAATCGGTTTGATTACCTGCTGATCGAATCATCAGGCATTTCGGAGCCGCTGCCGGTTGCGCAAACGTTCAGTTTTGTAGACGAAGAAAACGGTATCGACCTCTCGCGCTTTGCCCGGCTCGACACCCTTGTGACGGTGGTCGACGCGTTCAATTTCCCCAGCGATTTTGGCTCAGATGATAACGTCTATCAACGCGAGCTGAACAGTGATCCGGCTGATACCCGGTCCATTGTAAACCTGCTAACCGAGCAGATTGAGTTCGCCAACGTGATTGTCATCAACAAAACCGATCTGATGAAACCTCGTCAGGTGGGTGAGTTGAAGGCGATTCTGCGCAAACTAAACCCCAACGCCCGACTGATCGAGTCGCAGTTTTCGACCGTCGACCCGGCGCAGATTCTGAACACGCGTCTGTTCGATTTTGAGGAAGCGTCGCAGTCGGCAGGCTGGATTCAGGAACTGGAGAATCACAAAAACGGCATCGGCCACGCGCCCGAAACGGAAGAGTACGGTCTAAGTTCGTTTGTGTTTCGCGACCATCGACCCTTCCACCCAGTCCGGTTGTGGGACTACCTGAGCGACAATTTCCCGGCGGGCATTATCCGAAGTAAGGGCCTCTTCTGGCTGGCATCGCGCCCCGCCGACGCGCTCAACTTCAGTCAGGCCGGGGGGAGTTTGCGGGCCGAGCAGGCCGGGGTTTGGTGGGCGTCGATGCCATTTGCCAAACGGGCACAGTACGGAGCCTTTCTGGAGAATCAGAAAAGCATTGAGTCCCGTTGGCACAAGCGCTTTGGGGATCGGCAAAACGAACTGGTCATTATCGGGCAGGATCTGGATCAGACGCAGGTGACGGCAGAGTTGCAGGATTGCCTTTGCACCGAGCTGGAAATTAAGCACATGGAAGCCAACGGACCGTTCAATGACCCGTTTCCGGTTTGGGAGTAGCGCGCACTTTGCAACGTCGTTGCAAATGACGTACTTTGTCGAAAAACTCCTGTTGATCTATGCGTACGCTTCAACTGCTTTCGGCAATTACTCTCATCGGCTCGCTCACGGCCTGTTCGTCGTCCGACAAAAAAGACCCTATACTCGAAGAAGCAGCCCAATTCCACAATCAGGCTACCGAGGTTCAAGCGGCTGTAGAACCGAAGATCGAGCAAATCGACTCACTCAAAACGGTGCTGACGGCTCAGAAAACTCCTGTTAATGCAGCCCGAATTGCCACGCTCGACAGCCTGAAAACGGCCTTTGAAGAGTGGGAGAAAAACCTGGTTGAAGTGCCTGGTATGCCTCATGATCACAAGCACGATCATGGCAAAGGGGAACACAAGCACAACCACGCGGATGCAACGCTCAAGGATCTACCCACCGAGCAAATGCGTGATTTACAGCGCGAAACGCTGAACAACATCAAGCAAATTCAGGTCCGGCTAGAGGCCGTATCTAAACCGTAATACGTTTATTACCAATACAAATTACATCACTGTCTCTACAACCTTCATGAAATTTATCATTACTCTATTGTTGAGTTTGAGTACCTGTGGCGTGTTCGCCCAAACCATCACCGGCAACGTGCTCGATGCCAACACAGGACAACCCGTTGCAGGGGCCACCGTTACGCTCGATGGGACCAACAAAGGCACCGCCACCGACTCCCTAGGGCGATTTTCACTCGATGGCACGGGGGCTATCCGGGTTTCATTTGTGGGCTACCGGACCGCAACGATTCGGCCCCGCGCGAAAACGGTCACGGTTGAACTGACGCCCGAAACCACCGAACTTCAAACCGTGGAAGTAGTAGGCCGCGCGAACCGCAACTACACCAGCGATTACTCATTTTCGGCGACGCGAACGGCTATCCGAAACCAGGATTTACCCCAGTCGATTGGCACCGTGACAAAGGAGTTGATTGCCGACCGGCAGGCCTTTCAACTCGCCGATGCCGTGCGGGTGGTGAGTGGCGTGGCCCCGGCCAGTTTTTATAATCAGTACACCATTCGGGGGATTAGCCAGAACGAGGAAGGCCAGATTATCAATGGGATGCGGACGCGGCAGTACTATTTTATGCAGCCGCTGACGAGCAACATTGAGCGCGTGGAGGTGCTGAAAGGCCCGGCGAGTGCCACGTTTTCGAGCGTCGATCCGGGCGGGAGTATCAACCTGGTGACCAAGAAACCGCTGGCCGTTAACCGGAAAGAGGTGAGCCTGAGCGCGGGTAGTTTTAGCACCATTCGCGGGACGCTGGACTTCACGGGGCCATT
Organism: Cytophagales bacterium; assembly: GCA_004292855.1. Classification (GTDB taxonomy): domain Bacteria; phylum Bacteroidota; class Bacteroidia; order Cytophagales; family Spirosomataceae; genus Rudanella. The sequence goes on along the minus strand of RDXN01000030.1, from coordinate 47,970 downwards.
GAACAAGCAAAAAACCTTGCTTTATCGCGTGAACGGGGCCATTCAGGAAGCCCGCAGCTACCGCGATCTGGTCCGCAACAACGCCTATCTGTTGTCGCCCTCGTTCTCCTACGTCCCCAACGACAAAACCGCCCTCAATGCCGAACTGATTTACAGTAACATGAGCGGCAACCTCGACCGGGGGCAACCCATTTTTGGAGCCGTCGCGGGCCAAACGAACCTCAACAGCACGCCCATCAGCCTGAATTTGGGGGCTACCAACGACTTTTTTAAGTCGAAGGAATTGGTGATCATGGGAAATCTGGCCCACAAATTCACCGACCGGATCAGCTTCAATGCCTCGTATATGAAGCAGACCTGGACCGAAGATTTGCAGGAACACCGCACCACTAACGCCTTCGCCCCCGACATCGCCAATCAACCCGTCCGAACGTTGGCGGCCATGCAGTTTGTCCAGCGCAAACAGTTCTGGAACATCGACAACCTGAACGCCTACTTCAACTTCGCGTTCAACACGGGCGCGGCCTCGCACAACCTGCTGGTGGGTTACGACCTCTCCGACTGGCACAAGCTCAAGGGCGGTGGACAAAACGCGGCCCGTGGTTTTCTGTTGACCAACGGCACCGTGGCAGGCGCGTTTACCCTCGCCAATGCCGCCAATTACCAAACCCAGGCGGTAGCTGGCCCGTTACCGGGGGGCGTTGTGATCCCGCGCCCCAACGTGCCGCACTTCGACCTGGCAAACCCGGCCTATACCATCCGCAACGTGGACGACTATGTGCTGAACGTGCGGACGCCACTGCCTGCCGCGCTCACCACCACCAACGCGTTCTATATTCAGGAGCAACTGAAGTGGAACAAGTTGATGGTGTTGCTGGGCCTGCGCCATGAATCGTTCCGCGACATTACCAATTACAAATCGCAGGGTGAGCGGTCTTTTACGCAGACGGCCTTGCTGCCCCGCCTGGGCCTGACCTACGCCCTGCGCCCAAACGTGAACGTGTATGCCACGTACATGGAAGGCTTTCAGGGACAGTCGAATACAGTGACGCTGATGCCGAACACCGGCAGTTTTTTTAACACCGCCCGGTCGGCCAATTTGTTTGAGCCGCTCCGCAGCGATTTGCGGGAAGTGGGCGTAAAAGCAGCTCTGATGAACGGGCGCATGAACTTGACAGCGGCTGTGTACGAAATTAACCAACGAAACCTCCTGCTCAACGCCAACCTGCCCGCCTTCCCCGACTCGCTCGTGACACGCGGGGCCGAACGTAGCCGGGGTTTTGAGCTGGATTTGGCGGGCTACATTTTGCCCAACTGGCAGATCAATGCCTCGTACAGCTACATCAACGCCGTTATCCGGGTCGATAACAATTCCGACCTGGTAGGGGCGCGTAAGCAGAATACGCCTGTGCATAGCGGCAACCTCTGGACACGCTACAACTTCGGTTCAACCGGTTTCCTGAAGGACCTGGGCGTTGGCGTTGGCATCCAACACAGCGGGGCCAAAATCCCTTGGTTCACGCGGGCGTTCGAGGTGCCGGGCTACACCCTGCTCGACATGGCCGTGTATTACACCCCCGCCAAAACCAACGTGCAGGTGGCTTTGAACATCAACAATCTGACCAACGAGACGTACTGGGTCGGCGCGCAAAACTTCCTGCGTCTGTTTCCCGGTGCCCCCCGCAACACAATGCTGACGCTGACGTATCGGTTTTAACACTAAAAACCCCACCCCCGGCCCCTCCCCCGTAAGGAGGGGAGCAAACCATCCGGGCGATTGTTGTCTTTCCCAATAAAAAAGGAATAAACAGTTTGGGTACTTCCCCCCTCCCTACCGGGGAGGGGTCGGGGGTGGGGTTCAACTTATGACTATTAACCTTATTGCCAAACACGTTTGGAAATCGGCCGGGCCGCGTTCGGCCTTAACCAGCCGGGGCATCGTTGCCCTGCTAGTGCTGATGGCCGGGCTAATGCTGTACGCGCTGGTGACGGGTGTGGTGGCGTTTCGGGAAGAACAAACCAGTCACGCTCATCACCGGCAGGAGGCCCGGCGCGACTGGTTAAGCAACCCCGACAAGCACCCGCATCGAATGGCGCATTTCGGGCATTACGCCATCCGCGAGAAAGAACCCCTGAGCCTGTTCGACCGGGGGATGGAACGGTTTATGGGCAACATGGTCTATCTGGAAGCGCACCGCCAAAACTCAGTTAACTTTTCCGAAGCGGGTTTTTCGACGGGTTTGCTACGATTTGGCGAGATCAGCCTGGCTATGCTGCTACAATTGCTGGTGCCGCTGCTGGTGTTCTTTTTGGGCTTCGACAGTATCACCGCCGAGCGTGAACGGGGCACGTTGGCCATGCTCATGAGTCAGGGCGTCAGTTGGCGGCAACTGCTGCTGGGTAAATGGTTGGGGCTATCGCGGCTGATGTTGCTGTTCTTCGTGCCCATCATGGTCGTGACCTGGGCGTTGGTGCTAATCCTGCCTCACCATCCGGTCGAGGCCGACGATATAATCCGATTGGTGTTGCTCACGCTCACCTACTTGCTCTATCTGCTCCTGTTTTGCGGGATTGCCGTGCTGGTTTCGGCCCGGAGCCGGACGGGCAAAACCGCGCTGGTAACGCTCATTGGCCTGTGGCTGATGCTGACTATCGTGTTGCCGCGAGCCTCGCAGGCGTTGGGCGTCTATTTGTATCCGGCCCCGTCGCAGGCGCAGTTCGTGGCCGATATTCAAGCCGACATCATGAAACAGGGCGACAGCCATAACCCCAACGACCCGCACTACAAAGCCTTGAAAGACTCGGTGCTAACAGCCTATCGGGTCGATTCGGTGACGCAACTGCCGTTCAACTTCGGGGGGTTAGTCATGACCGAGGGCGAACGCATCAGCGCGGGCATTTACGACCGACACTTTGCTCGGCTACAGACTATTTACGCAGACCAAAACCGCTTCTCGAAAGCCCTGGCCTGGGTCAATCCGTACATGGCGATCCGGTCGCTGTCGATGCTATTGGCCCACACCGACTACGGAAGTTACCTCCATTTTCAGCAACAGGCCGAGGCTTATCGCTACGCATTAGCGCAGAAAATGAACGAGTTACAGATCAAATACATCGCAGCCCGCGCCAATGGACCCAACCGGATTAGCCGGGCCAACTGGCAGAACATGCCGGATTTCAGCTACGAACCGCAATCCGTGAGTACGGTACTTGGGCAGGAGGCTGTGACTATTGGGGCGTTGATTGGCTGGCTGCTGTTGTTGCTGGGCGTGGGTTACCGACAAACGAAAACCTTAACCGTTACGGGCTGATGTTGACACTCGCTCTCAAACAATTTCTACGGACTGGCGGGGTCCGGGCGGGGCTGGCGTTTTTGCTGGTGGCCGGGCTGGTGAGCCTGCTCATTGGGCGGCAGTTTCTGGACCGGCAAGCCCGCGCCGTAACCGAAACCGCGCAGTTTCAACGTGAAGATTTCGTCCGTCATGCCCAATACCAAAAAGACGAAATCGGACTGCTGCTTTATTATGTCCGGTTTGCGCTCGTGAACCAGACCCGCGCGCTGGCAGGCCTGGCCATCGGGCAGCGCGACGTGAACCCGTCCGTGCAACGTGTGACGATCCGCACGCTCGAAGCCCAAAAATACGACGCCGATTTAACCAACCCGGCCAACCTGTTGCTGGGCAATCTCGACTTTAGCTTCGTGTTGCTCTACCTGTTTCCACTGGTGATTATCGCGTTCTGCTACAACCTCATTTCGGGCGAAAAAGAGCGCGGCACCTGGCGGCTGGTTGCCGTGCAAAGCCGCAACCTGACCCGGTTTGTAGGGTTACTATTCGGTATCCGTATTGGCTTGATCATGAGCATATTGCTTATCTTGCTGGGATTAGCCGTTTGGGTCTTAGGCATCCCACTCGACAGTGCGTTTTTGGCGTTCGCGAGTGTGTCGGTGGGGTATGTGCTGGTATGGTTCGGGCTGTGTTTCTGGGTGGTGTCGGGGCAGAAAAGCTCGGCGAACAACGCGCTGTTGCTGCTCACATTCTGGCTCGCGGGCTTGCTGATTCTGCCCGCGCTGGTCAACGCCTGGGTGGTGGCCGCGTACCCCGTTCCCGAAGCCGTCGCCACCACACTGACCCAGCGCAAAGGCTACCACGAGAAGTGGGATTTGCCCACAGAACCCACGCTGACAAAGTTCTACGCCCACTACCCGCAATTCCGCGATCTGCCCCTGCCCAACACGAAATTCAACTGGACCTGGTACTACGCCATGCAACAACTTGGCGATGATGAATCGGCTCCACAAGCCCGTAACCTCCGGCAAAAGCTGCAACGCCGAGCCGACGTAAGCGAACGTATCGGGTGGTTTGTCCCGACGCTCCACGCGCAATTGCAACTAACCGAACTGGCCCAGTCGGGCTTGCGTAATCAGCTTCGGTTTCTGGACGAAACAACCCGTTTTCACGAACGCAAGCGACTCTATTATTACCAAAAAATCTTTACCAACGCGCCTGTTTCGGGTGAGAACTGGGCGGGGATTCCAGTCGAAACCTTCACCGACCAACAGTCCACGTCGGGTTGGCTCACGCTGGCCCCGTTGCTGGGTTTCCTGGGGCTGGTGGTCGGGCTGGGCTACCGCCGATTGCAAAGAACGATACACGAGTATTAACAACACCCCACCCCAACCCCTCCCCTTAAAAAAGGAGAGGGGCTAAACCAACGGACTTATGTTGCAAGCCATCGACCTGACCAAACAGTACGCACTGGACGCTCCGGCTGCGCTGAATCGACTCAATCTGACCATTGGACCGGGTGAGATTTTCTGCCTGCTGGGCCAGAACGGCGCGGGCAAAACCACGACCATCAACCTATTTCTGGGATTCTTAAAACCCACGTCGGGGCAGGCACTGATTGGCGGTCTGAACGTGGCCGACCATCCGGTCGAGACCAAGAAACTGCTGGCCTATCTGCCCGAAACCGTGATGCTGTATCCCAACCTGTCGGGTCTCGAAAACCTCGATTTTTTTGCCTCGCTGGCCGGATTCCGCTACAGCCAAGCCGAACTGGGGGACCTGCTCACGCGGGCGGGGTTGCAATCCGAAGCCCACGACCGGCGCGTTGGGGCTTACTCGAAGGGAATGCGGCAGAAAGTCGGCATCGCCATTGCGCTTGCCAAACAGGCTAAAGTCTTGCTTCTGGACGAACCAACAAGCGGCCTCGATCCCAAAGCAAGCAACGAGTTTTCGGATCTGCTCACGACCCTCAGCCGCGAGGGCGTAGCCATTCTAATGGCTACGCACGACATTTTTCGGGCCAAAGAAGTTGGCACACGCATCGGCATCATGCGGGCCGGGCAACTCGTGGAGACCCTGCCCACCACGAACCTGACCGCCAACGAACTGGAAGCGATTTATTTGCAAACGGTTTGATCCTACAAGCATGAAACAACTCGACGTTATTATTGTAGGGGGTAGCTATGCCGGACTGAGTGCGGCTATGGCACTGGGCCGCGCCCTCCGGCACGTGTTGATCATCAACGCGGGCGAACCGGCAAACCGGCAAACGCCCTACGCGCACAATTTTCTGACGCACGACGGCCAACCGCCCGCCGTTATCGCCGACATAGCCCGGCAGCAAATACTTGCCTACCCAACGATCACGTTTAAAAACGACTCGGTCGTTGGGGCAGTACAAACGGATAGAGGCTTTGAGGTCACCACCAAAAGCGGCCAACCCTACCAATCCCGAAAACTCCTGCTGGCAACCGGCGTGGTCGATCAACTGCCCGCCATCGACGGGTTGGCCGATTGTTGGGGTATTTCGGCTTTGCATTGCCCGTACTGCCACGGCTACGAGGTGGCCGGGCAGCGGATTGGCGTTCTGGCCAACGGCGATTTAGCGGTCGAGATGGTCAGGCTCATTCAGCAGTGGTCGAAACAGTTAACGCTCTTCACGAATGGCCCGGCCACGCTCACGCCGGATCAACTCGATCAGCTTACCCGGCTAAACGTACCGATTGTTGAGCCGACCGTGCGGCAGATGGTCCACCGGCAGGGATATGTGCAACATTTGCTGGCAGATGACGGCACCACGTACCCGCTCGACGCCCTGTTCGTGCGCCCGATTATAGCCAAGAGCAACCCGCTGGCCGATCAACTCGGTTGTGTCAGTAACGGTATGAACCTGATCGAGGTCACCGAGTTCGGTCAAACAAACGTAGTCGGCGTATATGCTGCGGGTGATAACAGCACGATGCTGCGGGCCGTGAGCGCGGCTGTGGCTAACGGCACCAAAGCGGGGGCTTTTCTGAATCGCGAACTGACCGAAAACGACCTGGCATTTTTGGCGTTATGAGCGGTTACCTTGCATTTTCAATATCCAGAAGGATTTAGCCCGAATTTCCCGTACCTTTGCGGGAAATTTATCCGGCACAATGGCAGCGTTCAATCCGGTGAAAATTTTTTCGGGCAGTCAGTCTACCTACCTGGCCGAAAAAATTGCACACCATTACGGTAAAGAGTTAGGAGGTTACACGTGCCGACGGTTCGCTGATGGCGAAATGTCGCCTAGTTTCGAGGAGTCGGTGCGCGGGTGCGATCTATTTCTGGTCCAGTCGACCCTGCCCCCCGCCGATAACCTGCTGGAACTCTTGCTCATGGTCGATGCCGCTCGGCGGGCTTCGGCTCACTACGTAACGGTTGTGATTCCGTATTTCGGATACGCCCGGCAAGATCGTAAGGACAAACCCCGCGTGGCTATTGCCGCCAAACTGGTAGCCAACATGCTGGCCGCTGCCGGGGCCGACCGCCTGATGACGATTGACCTGCACGCGGGGCAGATTCAGGGCTTTTTCGACTTCCCGGTCGACCATCTGGAGGGAGCTACTGTGTTTGTTCCCTACATCAAAAGCCTGGGTCTGGACAACCTCGTGATTGCCTCGCCCGATGTGGGGGGAGCCAACCGCGCCCGCGTCTTTGCCAAGCATTTCAATGCCGACATTGTGCTCTGCGACAAGCACCGTAAACGGGCCAACGAAATTGCGTCGATGCAGGTGATTGGCGATGTGGAGGGGGCAAACGTGGTCCTGATCGACGATTTGATCGACACGGGCGGAACGCTGGCCAAAGCGGCTCAGATTATTCTGGATAAAGGAGCCAAATCGGTGCGGGCCATCTGTACGCACCCCGTTATGTCGGGGAAGGCGCATGAGAACATCCGTGGCTCGGTGCTGGAGGAGTTAGTTGTCTCGGATACGATCCCGATGCGGGAGTCGAACGAGAAAATAAAGGTGCTGTCGGTGTCGGAGCTATTCGCCAAAGCCATCGGCCGCATCCGTGACCATGAATCTATTAGTTCATTGTTTATAAAGTACTAGACGCTGGATGTTGGATTTAGGATATTGGATTTACCTCCAACCTCCAACGTCCAATATCCAGCGTCCAACATCTAAAGTCTAACAAAATGAAAAAACTCGAGATTGTAGGGTATAAACGAGCGAATCTCGGCCCCGTTGAGGCTCAGGCCATTCGTAATGAGGGCAGCATTCCGTGCGTATTGTACGGAGGTTCGGAGCAGGTTCACTTCCATGCTCCAGCTATTTTGTTCCGTCCTCTTCTGTTCACGCCCGACGTGTACGAAGTGACGCTGAACATCGAAGGCGACGAATACCAGGCGGTATTGCAGGAAACGCAATTCCACCCCGTTGCCGACAATCTGCTCCATGCCGACTTTTTGCAAATCATCGATGGTAAGCAGATCAAAGTGTCTGTTCCTGTTCGGTTGGTGGGCAACGCCCCCGGTGTGCAGAAAGGTGGTAAGTTGGTAACCCGTGTACGCAAAATGCGCGTTCGGGGTTTGGCGCAGGACATTCCTGATTATATTGACGTTCAGGTAGGTGAACTTGATCTGGGTAAGTCGGTCCGTGTGGGCGACATTACACCGGGTAACTACACAATCCTCGAAAGTGCTTCCAACCCGGTTGCATCTATCGAAATCCCACGGGCACTGCGTGGTCAAATGCAAGGCAAATAAGACGCTGGATATTGGATACTAGATACTGGACTTTGGTTAGTCCAACGTCTAAAATCTAACGTCCAACGTCTCGAATAAACTAATAGATCATACAAGAGCCAGTTTCCTTGCGGAGACTGGCTCTTGTGTTTTTGGGTCCGTCTGACTAAATGAGTTCATTCTCCCTCAAGAGTCGATCTAACTCCTGGTCAGTTATATCGTTTTGCTCCGATTTATCGTAGATCGAAAGCAACGTAACTTCTTCTTTCAGGGCTACTACGCAGGTTATCACTCTGGCCCCTCCCCGTTTGCCTTTGCCCTTACTTTTGATAGCCAGCCGAATTTTGTAGCATTCGCGGCCCATAGCTGCTCCTTGTGTTGGGTCGATAGAAAGTTGCTCAATAAGTGTTGCTATTTCCAGAGCCAGCGAGCGGTACTTCTTGATTAATCGTCGGGCTTCTTTCTCAAAATTATCGGAGGTAATGACTAAACTCATAGATACCCCTCGGTTTTTAGTTCGGCTAAAAACTCAGCAGCAGGCCGTGTCTTGAGCGTCCCTTTTTGCAGGGCAATGTAATCTTCTTTGAGTTGAGTTAAAATTTGCTCCTTCGTCGGTTCGTCATCATCGTCCTGAATCATGGCCACTAACTCCCGGCGTGCCTGAGCAGGAAGCTGTTCGCGTAACAGTTTGGCTAGTTGGCTCAAATTAATCGAGGTATTGAAGTGCAACGTAGTTTCCATAATCAGATCCGTTTTGATAGAGCGAAGATACGAAAAACTGAAGCTCGTACGGAGGTAAGTTCTCAGTTCCCAATCTTCAGCCCACCCGTAGCCCCCATCACCAACTTTCCACCAGACGTAAAGGTGATTTTTCGGATTTCTGCCAGGTTATTGAACCCAATACTAACCAAATGACTCACCCGAACGGTGTTACAACTGGCAGGCACGCAATAGCACGACCAGGTTTGGGGGTTGTTCCAGGGGCCATTCTGAACGCTGATAATTTCGGGGCCAACGGCACGCCCGAAACAGTCATTCACAAGCGGGGCCGCTACAATTAAGAACAAACTACTCTGAACCGAAGCCTCAAAAACGTCGGTGGCCTCAATCCGAAGAGTCAGGATGGTTTCCGATTGGACAGTGCCCGATAGCGTCCGGGTAACCGCGTCGAACGCTACCCCCTGGTGCAAATTTGACATCGACACGGTAAGCGAGTGGTTGTCGGGATCGGAAAACGTATTGGCCGGAATCACGTAACTAAACGCTTTTCCAGCCGTAACGGTAGTGATGAGATGTTGAGCATTCTGGAGAACAGGCGGGCGATTTTGGCAGTAGGCTTTGAAGGCGAACGGGCGCGATACGGCTACCCCACCCTGCCGGGCGTTTAGCACAATTGAATCGCCATCGGTACGCAAACCGAGGCCGAGCACGTGGATGGGGTTCGACGTCCACCAAGTCACGCCCAGAGCCATGAATTCAATGGGGGTGCCATCGCCCCCGGCGGTTTGGAAAGTCAGTTGGCCGGTTTGGCAATCATAGAGAGGCTGAAGCAACCGTAGCGGACGCGGGCCATCAGGCAGCACCGAGAAACTGGCCGTATAGGTTACGCTCGTGGCGGGCATCGTTACGAACGCACCAGCCGGCAACGCAGGCGACCAATGCGAAAACTGATACCAGGTCGTGTCGAGTTGTTGCATCGGGAGCGTACTCAACTGCGTCAGCATACCCGCCACCAACGACTGACTAAACGGGCCGACGTGTGGCACACCATCGAGCCGAATTTCCAGTCCCGGCGGGTTGGTTGCCAGCGTCAGCACGGCCAAAGTTGGGTCCAGATCCACAGAGTCCTGCGCGGTTAGCCCTTTGGAGTCGGTCACGGTCAGGATAATCCGGTACCAGACATTGGGGGAAGTCTCACCCTGACTCGGAATAGTTACGGTTCCGGCACTGGCTCCGGTCAGAATTGGTGGCCCACCGTGCCGGTGTTCGTCGTGGTGAAAGTACAGTTGCCAGCTAAATGCAGATGGGGGCAGCGAACCATCTTCGGCATCGGTAGCCGTACCTGAAAAGGCGATGGTTGTGCCGGCCTGGTAGCGTATGTGGTTGGCGGGGGTCAGAATTCGGGCCACAGGCCGGGCATTGAAACCCCGACTAATCAGGGTAGCCGTTTGGCTGGTGTCGCTCCCGTAGTCATTACTAACAATAACTCGATACCCTCCGACTGTGGCCGACGATACTGCCGGGATGGTGTAAGTTGGTCCATTGGCCCCGACCACGTCGTCGCCATTAAACTGCCATTTGTAAGTAAGGGGGCTTGCTCCTGCCACCGATACGCCAAACGTGGCTGATTGCCCCTCAAAGGCCGACACGCTAACCGGCTGAGCCGTTACGACCGGGGCCTGCCCGGCATTGTACACGACCCGGTAGAGCTTGCCGAGGTCACGCGAGAGATACATCAGGTCTCCTCCGGGGCTGACCAGCAAACCGAGGGGCGAGGCAGGAATGTCGGTTGCAAATGAGCCACGTACGGCTGTTGGCCCCGACAGGTCGAGGTAATTTATCCACCAGTTGCAGTAATCCACATAAAAATAGCGGCCTGTCCACTCGGTGGGGTAATTGGTGGTAGCTGGATTGAAAAACGCCCCGCCCGTGATGGCACACCCTAACCCATCGCCTGCATCAGCATGGCCATACGCATACACAGGCTGGACAAACGCCGGATTGTCGGCTGGCCCTTCCACCTCCGGCCAACCGAAGTTCTGCCCCGGTTGGGTGGCGTCGTTTATTTCCTCCCAGCTAACATTACCCACGTCGTTCACAAAAAGTCGGCCAGTGGTGGGCTGAAACGTGAACGTAAACGGGTTTCGCAAACCCATTGCCCAGGTGAGTCGCCGGGCGTTGGAGCCGGTAGGAAAGGGATTATCGGTGGGTATGGTTCCATCGGGGTTCATCCGAAGCAGTTTACCCCAGGGGCTATCAGGGTCTTGGGCAGACACGGCCCACAGGTGATCGCCAACGGCCACGTAAAGTTTGCCATCCGGCCCAAAGTGCATGGCTCCACCGTTGTGAAACTGTCCATAAACAACCGGGTCAATGTCAAGCAAAACCTGCTCACTGCCCGACACTACGGCGTTGCCGTTGAGTGTGAACCGACTGACCCGGTTGTGACCCGGATCGCCGGGAACGGCATAATAGAGATAGATCAGATTGGTGTTCTGAAATTGAGGGTCAATTGCAATGCCACAGATACCCCGTTCGGCCTGGCTGTCAACGGTTAGTTCAATAACTGGCTCCGGCCTTAAGACGCCATTTTGGACCACCCGAACGCGCCCGCCTTGCTCCGTAATGAACAGCCGACCATCGGGCGCGAAGGCCATTGCCGTTGGATTAGCCAGCCCATCCGTAACCATCGCAATCGCAAATCCCGGTGGGAGTTGTTGCCCCAACGCCCCTAAACAGCCACACCAACTCACTAATAACCAAATAATAGGGTGTAGAAATCGAGTCATATCAGGGAGCGTTTACGTACGGATCGAAGGTAGTATATATTCATACGTACAGCAACCCCGCCCGAAGGGTTGCAGCCCATTTCTCTGATGCCCAACAAAGCAATGGCCCGTTTCTTGTGCAGAAACGGGCCATTGTGTCCTGAAACGGGCGTTGTTATCGCGCTACGGTAATCACCGCCTGCCGACTAGGTTTAGGTTGGCTGATAAGCGTGACTTTCTTGGTGATGGTTTCCTGGCGGTTGGCAATTTTGACCATGTATTCGCCATCTGCTAATTCTGTTACGTTGAACTTGACGGTTCTGCCCTCAGCCCGGCGGTGAATAGGCTCGTAGGCTAATTCCAGACCATCGGGGGTGTGTAACGTAATCATGATGGCTTGCTTAGCGGTGTTTTTGACACTGACCGAGAGCACATCGTTTGTTTTGTGGGTAAGCACGTCAAACGTGGCCCCCGGAGACGATATCCATCCCGATACATTGGGTGCAGTAGCCGTTGTTGGGTTGTTATTGTCGTTACCAGCGAATGTGTTCAGGGTAGTTGCGACGAAAGCCATGCAGGCTATTGCGAGTGTGCGAAGTTGCGTTTTCATGAGTTTGTTTTCTTTGTGCTTGTTGATGATGCAAAGGTGATGCACCCGTTTTAGAGACTCGTTAAGGTTTCATTAGAAGCAGGTTAGAGTTGATCGACGCATACAGACACTTGCACACCCGGTCCTTTTTTGTTCTTTTGCTGCATGAACACCCACAGTAGCCTATCTGCCTCCCCCGCCCTCCCCGATTTACTTTTTGCCGCCCTGGTTACCGTGGGTGTTTTACTTAACGCCGTTGGGCTGTTTAGCCTCGTGATGGAACCCGACGGCGCACTCTACGCAACCATTGCCAAAACCATTGCCGAATCGGGCGATTTTGTGAACCTGATGGTGGAGGACCGCGACTGGCTCGATAAGCCGCACTTTCCGTTCTGGATGGCTGCCTTGAGCTATCTCGTTTTTGGGGTCAACTCGTTTGCCTACAAACTTCCGGCCCTGCTGTTTTTCCTGGTCGCCGTTTGGTACACCTACCGCTTTGCTCGCTTGTACTACAGCCAGTTGGTTGCGCAAATTGCTACGTTGATTATGCTCACGGCCCTGCATCTGGTGATCTCCAACAACGACGTCCGGGCCGAACCGTACCTAACGGCGCAGGTGATTGGGGCCGCCTTTCACTTCACACGGCTCTACCGATTGTCGTCCCGACAGCCGGAGGGAGCTAAAAACTGGCCCGATCTCGTTTGGGGTTCGTTCTGGACGGGCCTCGCCCTCATGACCAAGGGGCCGTTTGTACTCGTGCCCATTGGGGCCGGGTTGGTAATCCACTTCGCGCTCACGGGCAACTGGCGCGAGTTTCTGAAACTCCGCTGGTATGCGGCTATTCTGCTCTCGGTGGTATTTTGCCTACCCGAACTGTACACCCTCTACGCCCAGTTCGACCTGCACCCCGAAAAGGTTGTCTTTGGTAAAACGGGAAACTCAGGCCTGCGTTTCTTCTTGTGGGACAGTCAGTTTGGGCGGTTTTTCAACACGGGGCCAATCAAAGGATCGGGCGAGAAAACGTTCTTTCTGCACACCACACTTTGGGCCTTCGCGCCCTGGTCGCTGCTGCTCTACGCGGCTTTGGGTCGGGCCATCGTCTGGACTGCGCAAAAGCGGACCTACCTGCCGGAATTCGTCTCGTTGGGGTCGGGTCTGAGCACGTTCTTGCTATTCTCGCTGTCAGGGTTTCAGTTGCCGCACTACCTCAACATCGTGTTTCCGTTCTACGCCGTACTGACTGCTCATTTCCTGACTACCCTCCGCACCCAACAGTCGCGCCGGGCGTGGCTGCTCACGCAACGGCTGGTTTTTGTACTGTTGCTGGCTTTAGTTGGGGGGGTGATCTGGTTTTTCAGGCCCGAACCGCTGTGGGGAGCCGTTTCGTGGGTCACGCTTGCCACGGGCGTAATGGTCGTGGTGGCACGGGCGGTCCGGCGTCCCGGACGGTGGATACCCGCCCTGATGGGCACTACGGTAGGGGCGTCGGTGCTGGCCCTGGGGTTTTACAATCTGTTTCTGTACCCCAATCTCATGCCCTATCAGGCAGGGGGTGAAGCCGCTTTCTACATAAACAACAGACCCGACAAACCCCGGCTGGTGGGGCAGTACGGCCTCAATCACTATTCGTTTGAGTTGTATCTGAAGCAACGCGCCTATTTTTGGCGCACCAAAGTCGAGCTAACACAAGCTGCCCAAAAAGAGCCAGTTTGGATCTTGACCCACCCCGCCGAACTCGACACCCTCCGGCGCGAAGGCTGGACCGTTACCCCTCTTGACACGTTCCAGTTTTTCCACGTCACGAAGTTGACCGGGCCGTTTTTAGATTACAGAACACGGGCAGGGGCAACAGAAATGAATGTGCTAGCGAAAGTGCATTTGCCATCCGCTCAAGCAGATAGCAATGAATGAAAAGTCCCTGTGGGACTACACAGCACGAGATTTTCTCAGCGCAGCATAGTCCCACAGGGACTTTTTACTCGTTGCCATCTGCTGAAGCAGACGGTCAGCAAATACAAAACCTACTTGCCGTGATCCATCAGCGGAACCGACACGGTCATGTTGTCCCAGGCGATGGTCAGGCTGGCGTTGGCTGGCGTAATGGTCAATTTCTCAACCGCAGCAGGGTTTTTAATTACTTTGGCTTTCACCTCAGCTACGTTGTTTGCCTTATTTTTCTCGTACTCATAGGCACCCCACTGACCAAGCGTTGAGTTCAGGACAACGCTCCACTCTTTCTCGCCGGGCATTGTGACGAGCGTGTAGGTACCCGCCTTCACGTGCTTACCGCCAAACATCACGTCGTTTTTGAACGTCACCTCGGTGGCTTCGTTGGCACCCGTACGCCAGGGCTTGCCGAACTTCTCAAGAGCCGACGAACCTTCGGGGCCGAACACCACCCGACCCAGCTTCGAGGGCTGACCATACACTACCTTAATGTTTTTGTTGGGGCTTTCAGCCGTAATGCGGGGGCTGGCTGCGGGCTTAGCATTCTGAGCAATAGCAAAGGAGAACGTGGCAAACAGCAAAACGAGCAATGCACTGATTTTTTTCATGGTTGTTTTGAAAATGATTTGTTGATACAACACCAGATGGACGGTCTTCTACTCTGTCTGCCGTAGTCGACCCTACCACACCCACTCTCAGACCGTTTTGCGCCCAAAAGGTTTAACTAACTTCTGGCTACATACTGCAAAAGAAGTAGATGTGGCCTGCCCGTCAAAATTTAGTTACGTGAGTTGTACAACTGGAGGTTGAGATTTCTCTACCGCTGCACGAACGTATTCAGCGTTACCTCGTATTGCTTTTCGGCTGTGTTGTGGCTTACCGTATATTTGGTCGGATACATGCCGGAGCCGGGGAAAGCCCCCAACGGGATAATGTCGGTGGTTTCGTTGGTTGCTTTTAGGTATTCCAACGTAATCATGGGTTCGTAGAAAATCACCTTGGTGTCGTACGAGCCGTAAAGGAACGTCTTGTTAAATTTCTGATTATTGAACTCCCCGCTTTTGCCATCGGCCCAATGCATACCCATGAGCGGCACGGCAGCTTCCTCAAAAAACGTAGACGGAATGGTGCCTTTCGCCGGGGCTTTCATCATCATCGGGATGGTTTCGGGGGTGTATTTGAGCCGCTCTTCGTTCGGAATCATGTAGAAATGGAAATCGAAGTGCGGCAGATCATAAATTTTAACGGGCGGATGGCCTGCCTGCATATAGCCCATATACAGGTGCTTGAACGGCAAAGCCGACGCTTGAGCCGGAAACTGCAACACCATGTCGCTTCCGTGTGGGAGCGAACCAATGGCCTCTTCGGAGACCGCCACGCCAATGGCCGTGGGTTTGTTGTCGGCATCGACTCGATAAAACGTGCGGGCCGTGCCGTTGCCTAACTTCCCACTTTCGCCGTAGAACGTCTGAGGTTGGGCATCGTCGTCGTTACACGATACAAGAGTGATGGCCAATAAGGCCAAGGCAGGAATGAGACAATTTTTCATTGGTTATAAAGAGGTTTTGTGTCTGATCTGACACATCAAAAGTATTATGCACACAATGGCCTGGAACTCGTCTTTTATTAAGCGGCAAGCTTAACCTAGTAACTGGATGGTTTGAATTGATAAATGGCAAAAATTAACTTGCACTATTGTCCTATATGGCTGTACTTTTACCCCATAATTAGTATGCACGCATACTGATTACTCCAATCTCAAACGCAATTCCTTCCAATGGCAACCTATTTCAGCAAACGCAACCTGCAATTTCTACTACACGAGGTATTCGATGCCGAGCAACTTACTCAGTACGAGTATTTTAGCGATCACGATAAAGAAACCTTCAACATGGTGCTCGACTCGGTGACGCACATCGCCGACACGCACATGTTCCCCTACCTAAAAGAGGTAGACCGCAACCAACCCGAACTGATCGACGGACAGGTGAAAGTTCATGCGAAGATTAAAGAGTATCTAAAAGAAATGGGTGACGCAGGCCTGATTGGGGCCGGTTTTTCCTACGAACACGGCGGGCAACAAGTGCCGCTTTTGGTAAGCTCCTGCATCGGTTTCATCCTGATGGCGGCCAACAACGGCATGATGTACACGGGTCTGTCGTCGGGAGCCGCGCACCTGATTACTTCATTTGGGTCGGAGGAGTTGCAAAAGACATACGTGGAAAACATGTTGTCGGGCAAGTGGCAGGGAACAATGGCCCTCACCGAGCCACAAGCCGGCAGTTCGCTCTCCGACGTGATGACCACCGCTACGCCACAGGAAGACGGAACCTATAAAATCCGTGGTCAGAAGATCTTTATCACAGCGGGCGATCACGATGCAGTCGACAATATTATTCACCTGCTGCTTGCCCGCATCGACGGGGCACCTAAAGGCACTAAGGGAATTTCGCTGTTTGTGGTCCCCAAATACCGACTCGACGGAACGCCCAACGACGTGACTTCGACCGGGATTTATCACAAATTGGGTCAAAAGGGTGTGCCGGCCATGCACCTGACCTATGGCGAAGAAGACGAGTGTATTGGTTATCTGGTTGGTCAGCCTCACATGGGGTTGCCGTATATGTTCCAGATGATGAACGATGCCCGTATCGGCGTGGGTATGACGGGAGCCGCCATTGCCACAGCCGCCTACTATTCTGCCCTGCAATACGCCAAAGAGCGTCCGCAAAGCCGCCGACTGAATCAGAAAAACGCCCTCGATTCGCCCCAAACGCCGATTATCAACCACCCCGACGTTCGGCGGATGCTGTTGTTCCAAAAGGCCGTGACAGAAGGTGCCTTGTCGCTGCTACTCGAAACAGCCCGCCTGTTCGACCTCTCGCACGTGACCGAGGGCGAGGAGAAAGAAAACTATAATCTGCTGCTTGAGATTCTGACGCCAATGGCTAAAACATACCCTTCGGAAATGGGTTTGCAGGCCACCAGTCAAAGCTTGCAAACCTTTGGTGGCTATGGCTTTACAGAAGATTTCCCGGTCGAGCAATATTATCGTGACATTCGGATTACGCCAATTTACGAAGGCACAACGGGCATTCAGGCGCAGGATTTGCTAGGTCGTAAAATGACTATGAAGGGCGGCAAAGCGGCTCAACTACTCTTCGCCGAGATTAGCAAGACCATTGCCGAAGCGAACACCTACGATGAGCTGAAACCCTACGGCGACCGTATGAAAGTCGAGTTAAAGCAAGCACAGGAGGTAATGATGACACTGATGCCCCACGCCATGAGCGATGTGGAGCGTTACCTCTCCGACGCTACCCTGTTCCTCGAAATGATGGGCAACATTGTAGTGGGATGGCAATGGCTCAAGCAGGCAACGGTGGCTACCCGCACCCTGCTGACCCAAAATCCACAGGGCGACGAATTGGCTTTCTACGAAGGAAAACTTCACACGATGAAGTATTTCTTCCACTACGAAATTCCTAAAAACCTTGGCCTTGCCGCTCGGCTCAAAGACACCGAAGTACTTACGATAGTGAGCGAGAAAGAACTGGCATTGTAATTTTCATGTAGAGACGCGACCCTTCGCGTCTCTACATAGTTACAATTTCAAAAACTTCCTGGTAACCCGCTTTTGGTTTTGCATCTCAACGCGTAGCAAGTACAATCCGGCGGGTAAACCACGAACATCAACGGTGTTGACTGCCCCCGTTTTGATCAGGGCTTGTCCCTGTCTGTTTAGCACCTGCATTCCGTTGATAGCCTGCCCAAACGTGTTCACCTGGATGGCGTCCGTTGTTGGGTTAGGATACAGAACCAGCTCAAAGCCATCGGTTTCGGCGGAGGCCAGGGTACTCAACCGAGCCGAGCCGGGGGCTTTTACAACGGCGATGTTGTCGACGGTTCCGAAGGCTGCGTTTGTGCCCCACGAAAAGTCTATTTCTACCGCCGTCAAGCCATTCCAGTTGGCGGTGAGCTTCTGGAGTGTGCGCGTGTTTGTTGTGTAGGTCACCTGTTGGGTGGTTCCATTGGCAAAGGTGCCGGTCACGCGGGCATCCACATTGTCGTTCCACTGACTGCTGGCGTATTCAAACGATTTGAGGTCAAACTGCCCCCCGCCCGTACGGGTCATACGGATGCGCTGATTCCAGTTCTGATTTTGCAACACCTTGCTCGCGTAGCCCTGTGCTGTGCCATTCACCTGAAACAATTCATTCGGTGCATTTACGTGGCTAAACGTAAATCCTTTGGGATCAAGGTAGGTTCCCGACGACTGTATACCTGTGGTAAGACTCTCAAAATCAATAATTTCTACCACGTCGCTCAAGTTGATATTATCAATTACGCCGAAGTTGTTTGTAGCTCCACCCTCGTAATTGATTTCTACTTTGGTCAGATTTGTCCAGGTGAACGTCTGTGTTGCGTAGCTTTTCCCACTGCGCGAAATCGTGATGCTGGCCGTTGTACTGTTGTTAAAATGCCCAGTGATCGTGGCATCGGCTAACCCGCCCCACTGATCGCCCGCAAAGTCGAGCGAGAGTAGGTTAAAGAGTGAATTATCCGATTTACGCAGGCGAATACCACGCTGGAAGTTCAGGTTTTGCAGGCACTTGCTGGCATATCCCTGCGCCGTTCCCGATACCAGCAGATTGTTTGAGCCGAAGCCGAAGTCCTCAAACGTGTAGCCCGTGGCATCCGCATACGTGCTCGATCCTACATTGCCAACGGCGAGGTTTTCAAAGGTAATCAAGGCCGTACTGCTGCTTGGTGGAGTCGGAAGAGCCTGGGCAATCAGGTTGATCTTCATCACATCCGCACCCCCTGTTTTTGCCTTGACTCGCAGGCCATACAAGGTATTGACAGTGAGGTTAACGGCGTTAACCGTAGCCGACAGCGTGTTGGTAGTGTTGGCGGTCAGCGTGAGGGTTCCGAGCGACGTTGTCCCTAGCAACAGCTCGACTTGTGTGCCCGCACCAGCATACTGATACTCCAGTTGAATTTGGTAGGTTCCTGTGGTGTTGGTCCGAACGGGGTAGCCCATACAGTCGCCCGCGTTGAACCGCTGTTTGTTGCCTGCCGAGGGTTGTCCCCAGCCGCTAGTGAGGTTAAAATCGCTCGGAAAGAACGAGCCGGGGGCTAGATTGCCGTAGGCCAGTGGAGTTTTGGGCGTAACTCGTATATCCTGTAACGCATTGAATTTCTGCGTGTTAAGATCGAAAATATTCTCTGTAAAACCCCACTCTCGTGCATTGTAAGTGGCAATGGTAAAGTAGCCTAACATGAAACCACCCATCTCGTCGAACGCCACCTGATGGTCGATAATACTCTGCCGGTGTTTCGGGTCAGCCCAGGCTGCCTGCATCACGGCGTCGTTAGGGCAGTTGCACTTATCGAAACCCGTACCGCCTTCGTAACACAAATACTGAATACCATAAGCTGATGTCCAGGCTACGTCTTTCTTGATCGTGTTCTTCCAGGTCGTCACATCCAGCGCAGCGTTCGACCAGATGTTGGCCGCCGTAAGCGTGCTGGAAAAATTGGGGCTGTAGTACGCCGAGCCGCCCCCACCGAATATATAGTCCGAAACTTTCTCGGTGGGATAGGCCCCCTCCAAAAACGTGAAAATCTGGCGGGCCGTCAATTGCTCAGCTCCCTGTTGCCAGCACAGCACGGGCCGAATGCGCGATAACATCTGGCTCGCGCCGAAGGTCGTTTTGAACACGTTTGCAATCTCGCGGGTGCGTTTGCCGATGCGTCGCCAGGCCCAGTACCAATCGTTAGTTTCGCCGTCGTAGTTGAGGTTTGAGCCACCGGCGGCTACCTCTGCTTTGGCTAATTCCCAGTTCTGAACGCCCTGCTGGAACGCGGGGGCCGTGTTCCACAATTCGTTCGAGTATTCGATGTACAGCTTCAAATTGGCCTTTAGGCCCGCGTAGCCGTTCGCACCATTTTTGATCAGGTTGGCCAGTTGCGTTACGTAGTTTGCATCGGCATTGAGTGGTACACAAACCCAGAGGTCTTTATTGGTCTCGTTGGCCAGAGCCACAATGATTTCCCACGGACACGACTTGTTTTTGTGTTGTCCATTGGTGCTTGCCGTGTAGCTGTCGCGGGTTTTGTAGTAGGTAGCGTTGGTGGGTAAAATACGCTCGGCCCAGGTTGCCTCGTCGCTGGTGTTCGTGTGCGAGAGGTCCATCGTACGGATGAGGTCCGTGCGGTCAATGGCCGCTTTGTACTGGTCCGTAAACAACGTGCCGACGGCGTAGCTCTGTGTGCTTCCAGGCGACAGCGGGCGCATGAGTTTCACGTTTTTAACGCCCCCGGCGATGCCCGTGAACGTTAGCGAGAGACCATTGGCATCGCTAACGGGCTGAATCAAATCGGCGGTGGTGGTGTTGGTGGCAGCGTTGTATACCTTGTTGACAATCTGCACGTTAGTTGCTTTGGTGGCTACTACCGTACCATTGCCTGTGAACGACAATTTATAGGTTCCGTTGAACCGGTTTACGCCGTGATGCACGATAATGGTTGCGTCGGCGGTGGGCCAGCCATTGGCATCGACGGTGGCTTCGGTTCCGTTCAGGTTTTCCCATTTGCGGGCCGATTTCATGGCATCGGCAAACACGCGGGCTTCTTCCCAGTCGGCCACACCCCCCACGTTCATACCAAAATACCGCGTATTCTGAGCGAAGCTACTGAACCAGGAAGCTACTCCGAGAAGAGCGATCAGCAACAACCGAACTGAGAATCGTATACTTAATTTCATAGCTATAAAGGATTGGTTTTGATGGAACAAAACTATTTCCATTCATTTCAGGGGTACTCAGTATAAAACCCTAAATGATTTTCCGGGTAAACCCCCATTTTTTGTTGCGGCAAACCCTGAGCAGAATAACCTATAAAACGGATAGCTTTGACCTGAAAATGAGCCACGTTTATGATTCGCGTACTAATTGTTGACGACCACACTATGTTTGCCGATGGCGTTTCGCTATTGCTGGCAAACGAAACTCAGATCGAAGTGACCGGAAAATGCACGCTGGGGAGTCATGTGATGCCTTTTTTGCAACGCACGGCTGTCGATATAATCCTGCTCGACATCAGCCTGCCCGACGTTAGCGGCCTTGAGGTATGCCGTCGGGTGCGGGAGGAGTTTCCGCGCTTGAACGTCATTGCCCTGTCGATGTTCAATCAGGCGAGCTATGTGACGGAAATGCTTCAGCAGGGGGCCAAAGGATATATCCTTAAAAATACAGGCAAAGACGAGTTGGTTCGGGCTATCGAGCGCGTGTATGCGGGTGAGGAATTTTTCAGTCGCGAGGTGACCGAGACGATCATGCGCGACCTCATGACGCGCAAAGAAGCCGAGAACCGGGCGAAGTCT
Organism: Cytophagales bacterium; assembly: GCA_004292855.1. Lineage (GTDB taxonomy): Bacteria > Bacteroidota > Bacteroidia > Cytophagales > Spirosomataceae > Rudanella. Next base: position 26,555 of record RDXN01000030.1, on the reverse strand, counting down.
ATTCCGAAAATTTCGCGCCGGGAGCAGGAAGTACTTTCGCTCATCGTGAATGAGCACACCAACCAGGAAATCGCCGATGTGTTGTGCCTAAGCCTGAAAACGGTAGAGAGCCACCGGAGCACGCTTCTGGTAAAATTGAATGCCCGCAACACGGCGGGCCTCGTGAAGTCGGCTCTAGCCCATGCGTTGGTATGAAAATTCTTTTGTTGTTGCTGACAGTATCGGTGGTCATGGCACAAGCTCAGGCCCCGCACATCGACAGCAGTTACAGCGACGGTCAGATTCAGGCGTTTCTGAAAGACGGTTTTGAGCGAAACGACCGCTTACTTCAGGCTAAAGCTTACTACCTGTTAGCTGCCCGGGAACAGAACGGCGGCATCAACAACGAGTATACCATTACGTACCTACAGAAAAGCCACGAGCTTTTTGCCGCGTCGAGAGATGCGTATCACCTGCACCGGGCCAAACTCGCCCTGGCTCTCAGCTATGTGGATCAGAAAACGTTTGACCAAGCCTTTGACCTGCAACGCGAAGCACTGACGTATTTTGAACAGCGGAACGACTTGTTCATGGCCACCCATGCAGCCGCCAGTTTAGCCAACACCTACAAACTGATGGGTAATCTGCCGCAGGAACGGGTATATCTGGAGCGGTGCGAAACGAACAATAAACTACTGAAGGACAACATCTTATCGTTAGCCATTTTGAATAGCAAGGTGGTGAATTTTCAACGTCAACGGCAGTACGATCAAGCGTTGAGCGCGGCCCATCAACTCCTCACGATTGCGCGGGCATCGAAAAAAACGAATTTCGAGATTGCGGGCCTATTTTTCGAAGGCATCCTGCATCAGTTCAAAGGCCAATACCAAACGGCCATCGGGAAACTGTTTGACTGTCTATCACTGATTTCCAATCCGAATCTCTCGCCCGAAGCCATGCAGTGTTATCTGCACCTGTCGCAATGTTACGAAGCTCTGCACGACTACCCCCATGCTTACCAATACAGCCAACGTTATGGTCAGGCGAGCCACGCGATCTTGAATAACCAACGCCAAACGGCTCTGCAACGGCAAACCTTGCGATTCGACGCCGAAGGTAAACGCCGACAGATTGCCAACCTGGAGAAAGAGAAACGAGAAGCTGAACAAACCGCCCTTTGGCAACGCACCATCACGATAGGTATTGGCATTGCGGCTTTTGTCTTGTTCTGCGCGTTGTTTTCGGTGTTGTATTTCCATCGCCAGAAAACCCGCTCCGACCAGATTATCGAGAATCAAAAGGAAGAGATTAAGCAAAAGGAAATCAATGAGTTACGCCAAGAACTGACCTTGCAAAACGTGCAGGCCATTGTAACGGGGCAAGAAACCGAACGCGAGCGCATTGCCAAAGATCTGCACGATAGCCTCGGCGGAATGCTCTCCACCGTTCGGCTCCGCTTCGACGCGCTCAAAACGGGCCAACCCACCCACGCCTACGAGCAAGCCCTCGACATGCTCGACAATACGATCCGGGAAGTGCGCCACATTGCGCATAATCTGCAACCCGACGCGCTGCTTCAGTTCGGCCTCACGGCGGCCATCAACGACCTCGTCAACCGCACCCACAGCCCCGCTACGCCCGACATAAATTTTCAGACCTACGGCCAGGAATTTGCACTCACCCCTACCCAATCGCTTACGATTTTCCGAATTATTCAGGAACTGCTGTACAACGCGATCAAACACGCGAAGGCCTCGGAGATTTTGGTTCAACTCAATTGGCAGACCCCCTCGCTGATGATTCTGGTTGAGGATGACGGCGTAGGGTACGACACCACGCAAATTCAGACGGGGATGGGCACGAAAAACATTCAAACCCGCGTGGCCTATCTCAACGCCCACCTCGAAGTGCAGAGCGTTCCCGACGAGGGCACGACCGTCGTTGTAACGGTTGGTGTTTAGCAACTTGCAGGCTGATCGAGAGCAAAAATTTTCAGGTTCAAATTTAAGCAGGCACTTGCAAGTTAGGATTAGACGCCTATTTTTGCAGTGAAATAACGCAATCAGCGAAATTTCGCGGCCAAGTATGAACCGTCAAAATCTCCTTCGTGATCTACTGCTACTTGCTCGGCACCGAGTCTGAAGGGGATTTATGGATAAGCCAAAACAAGCCCTTTCAGCCAGAAACGGGCTTTTTTTACGTCAAACTACCAGTTAACAAGACCTATTAAATCATGAGTCAACGCGTTTACATCTTCGACACGACCCTCCGCGATGGGGAACAAGTACCCGGTTGTCAGTTAACGACCGAAGAAAAAGTAGTGGTTGCCAAAGAACTCGAACGATTAGGCGTTGACATTATCGAAGCGGGGTTCCCGATCTCCAGCCCCGGCGATTTCCGGTCGGTGGTCGAGATTTCAAAAGCCGTGACGAACCCCACGATCTGCGCCCTCTCGCGGGCCGTCAAGAGCGACATCGACGCGGCAGGCGAAGCCCTCAAACTGGCCAAGCGGGGGCGCATTCATACCGGCATTGGCGCGTCGGACATTCATATTCGCAACAAATTCAATACCACCCGCGAGGATATTATCGAACGCGCCATCGACGCCGTAAAACATGCCCGGAACTATGTTGACGACGTGGAATTTTACGCCGAAGACGCGGGGCGCGCCGATCTGGATTTCCTGTGCCGCCTAACCGAAGCCGTGATTTCGGCAGGGGCCACCGTCGTGAACATCCCCGATACAACGGGTTACTGCCTGCCCGGCGAATACGGTGAGAAAATCAAGTACATTTATAATTGTGTGCCCAACGTCGACAAGGCCATGATCTCGATCCACTGCCACAACGACCTCGGTTTGGCTACGGCCAATACCCTGGCGGGCGTGATGAACGGGGCACGGCAGGTTGAAGTGACGATCAACGGCATTGGCGAGCGGGCGGGCAATACCTCGCTCGAAGAGGTCGTGATGGCCTTGAAAGTGCATAGCGAACTGGGTTTGTACACCAACGTCGATGCGACGCGCCTGTTCCCGGTTAGTCAACTGGTATCGGGTATGATGCGGATGCCGGTGCAGGCCAATAAAGCCATTGTGGGGCGTAATGCGTTCGCACACTCGTCGGGCATTCATCAGGACGGGTTCCTGAAACACTCCGAAAACTACGAGATCATGAACCCGCTTGAAGTGGGCGTTGACAAGTCGTTGATTGTGCTCACGGCCCGGTCGGGGCGGCACGCGCTCAAGCACCGGCTCGAAATGCTCGGCTACCGCTATGATAAACCCACCCTCGACGGCATTTACAACCGTTTTCTCGACATGGCCGACATCCGCAAGGAAGTCAACGACAAAGATTTGATGGAGTTAGTGCGGTAGTAAACAAAACGCCTGCACATGCCGTTTGCCCAGTAAATAACTGATCGCTGATACCTGTTAACTGACATGGCACGACCAAACCTCGAACTGATTCAGGCCCTCCGCCGGACGGCCCGTAGCCTTCAACAAGGTGCCCACTATCAATGGGGCCACATGGGCGGTTGCAACTGTGGCAATCTGGCTCAGGAATTGACCAAGCTCACCAAAGGGCAAATTCATGCTTACGCCATGCAACGCTACGGCGACTGGAACGAGCAGGTAGACGACTACTGCCCAACGAGTGCATTGCCGATTGACTTGGTTATCAACGAGATGCTCAACGCGGGTCTGATGCTGGAAGACCTCAAGCACCTCGAAAAGCTCGACGACCGCGCCGTGTTGCTCCGGTTGCCCTTAGAAAAGCGGCATCTCAAACACAATGTTCGCGACGACGTTGTGACCTATATGCTAATCTGGGCCGATATGCTCGAAGAGCAACTTCTGGATAAAATCAAATTGCCCGCCGATATCCTGGAGGGTGAGTTGGTCGCTTGATCCACGCTTACGCCCAGGATTGAGTTTCCCAATCCAAACGTTGCGCCCGCTTTCGTATCAACGCCTGATAATCATCCTGAAGAGTCTGACTCAAAAAGCTGTTCCGAATCCAATCAAGTGCCTTCGGCAATCGCTTTTGAAATCGGGCATGTATATTGGCCTGTTGCCTGGAGGTGAGTCCTAAATATTGCGCGAAGGCATCCCAATCGGTTGGGCGCAAACGGGTTTTTCGGGCACCCATTGTTAGGGCTAGTTCCTCGTTGTCGGAGGGCATCAGCAGTTTGGTAGCTAACAAGTCGTAGGCTGGCGTAAGTGTGATAAGGCCGTTGTGTCGCCAGAGCGAGAAATTTTTGAGGTGCATATCGGCGTTGCCGGTCAGATAACAAAACAACGTCAGTTCATACAGCGTAATCAGGTCCAGCGGGGCTTGCGAACTATGTTGCCGGATAATCCGGGCAACGAGTTCCATAGAACCGCTGTACTTGTCGCCGGTTTGTTTCCCGGCCAACTGGCAAAAATCTTCCATCGCCCGTTTTGTCGTTTTGGTCGGTCGGTCAATCCGGCGAGTAATATAGGCTAGCTCGCCCGTTTGAAGTCGAATAAGGGAATGAGGGACGGTTTGAATACCAAACTCGGTGGCCATACGCATAGTTAAACTTTCAATTTCGGGCATCGACGGATAAGGGGCGTGGGGCGGCTTTAGAATAAACTCACCCCAAAGCCCAACTAACGTTAGCCGACTATACGAGCCAATATGTTCCAAGTCTAGCGAAATCTTGGGTTGAACGCCCGTGACAACAAGTGGCTGCCGAACAATTTGGCTTGCCAAGTCCTTGATAGCGTCGGCGGTGTAGGGCAGCACGGGTGGTGGTGTTTGCCCAAAAAACGCTCGACTGCAACGGGGGTGATAGTCAATCTCTTCGTTTTTCTCCAACGCATTCTCAGGCAGCGGTTTGTAGCAATACAGGCAGCGGTTCATCATGGCAGTGGCTTTGGTACAATGCTCACGGCCCCAATGCAATCGCGGCAACAGGCCAGTAGGAGGCCGAAGCGGTCCCTACGCCGGATTTTCCAGTTTTGCTCGGCAATATCAAGTAGCCAGCCTTCAGGAATTAGCCCATCGAAGAACGGGAACAAGATAGTGCTTTGGTAGGGCTGTTCGGTCAGCGGCAATGTCAGACTGACCGGCTCTGCACGGGGCTGTTGCAGAAAGCGTTGATCGTATTGAAACTGATATCCCTCATCTGTTTCGACCAGATACCCCGCTAAATCGTCGTACAGATAAACGTCAGCGCGTCGGTTCATTAGCTTGAGGTTTTATAGGCACCGGCCCGACTTCGTGGTTGAATAACCCCAACAGTTGGTTGACTTTATCGAGCCGGAGCGTGGGTTTACCTTGTTCCAAATCGCGCACGAACCGCAAGCCGACTCCAGCTTTATACGCTAAATCTTCCTGCGTGAGGCCCGTTCGTTTACGCTGCTGTTTCAAGAATTGGCTTAAAGGTGTTTGTGTAGCCATACCTGATCGGGTATAAAACTATCTATGAGATGCCAATTTATACCTTTTAGGGTATAATCACAACCAGCCGTTACGAAAACAGATTGGATCGGGTATAGCTCCCACTCATTTCCCAAACTTACGCCGGAACAACTCAATGAGGGGCGTGTTGGCGTTGGCCGGATTTGGGAGGGTGTTCTGACCGAAGAACCAGCCGAACGAATCCTCGTGATAGGCGTGGTAGGTGGTATGAAAGCCCAGTTCGCGGTTAATATCGATCATGTCTTCGGTCCATTGCAGGCCCCCCCGGTTGTTTTGGAAACAGGGTGCCCCGGCTCCAAACTCGCCCAGATACATAGGCACGTTGTTCCGTTGACCCCAGTCGGCAAAGTACTGCACGGCGTTTTTCAGGTATGCCTTGTTACGCGTCAGAATGGGTTGATTAGTGGTTTCAAAATCGACCCGTAGCTTGACCGTAGCCGCCGACGGCACATTTTCGCCCCGCACCGAGCCACTAATTTGGTAACTGTAGCCCGCTCGCACCCGAAACTTGCCAATTGAGTAACCTACGTTAGCATCGTCGGTGGTGCCCCCAACGCGAATGGCATTCCCTGTTTGGCCCGCAACTACCTCCGCTTTGCCAGACCCGTTTTTACTCCAGAAATACCACCCGTTCAGGCTATTCAGGTCGAGCGTAAGCACATCGCGCACAAACACGCCCGACTCGTCAAATTCCCTCACAAGAATGTCATCAAAGATCGCCTGCCCCGTTTGCAATCCTGATGCCTGACACACCGCAAACGCTAGTTTAATTTTGGGGTCGCTCACCCGGTACGGCACACCCGTGTAGCGGTTCCACCCGCTCGTGCCGGCCACAACCGCCGGATTGTTGAAGGTAGCGGTGTACCACTGCAAATCGGGAGGGGTGCTGAGCTTGGTTTCGTCGGGGTAGCGTTCGTTTTCGTCGGGTGAGCGGTTGGCCCATGAAAACTGCTGATGGGTGTACTCGAAGGGGTCGTAGGTGTGAAATTGGTAGAGCACGTTTTCGTCGGGTATCAGGAACATGTTCCGTTCACCGTTGTAGTCGCGCCAGCCGTCGAGCGTACCGTTCAGGCGTTCCACCACGATCAGGTGCCCCGTATCAACTTCGCGAATGGTCTTTATGAGCTTGTTGACAAGGTCTTTCCATTGGTCGATTGATTTGGTCGTAACGGGTTCATTCACAAGATCGTATCCGGCAATGGTCGGCTCGCTGGCATACCGTTTGGCGATGGCTTTCCACCAGGCCGCCAACCGGTTCTGATTCTCAGGCACGTCCCACAGGGCCGTTCCCTTGCTCTGCGACTGATAGCCTCCCTGCGGCACGTGGACGTTCAGAATGAGATAAACATTGTTTTTTTTAGCCCAGGCAATGTTCTGATCGAGCCAGTCCCAACCCGCTTGTTTATAGGTGTACGGGCGGAGGTCGTCTTCGAACCACTGGTAATTCAGATAGAACCGTACGCAGTTGAGGCCCATCTGGTTAAGTTGTGCAAAGTCGGCTTCGTTGTGATGAAGCGTAGGAATTTTATTGTCCCAAACCCAATTGCTGAAGGCCACACCATTGAGCAGAACAGGTTTTCCGTTTTGCACCAGATTCCGCCCTTCACGATGCACCAAACCTGGGGCCGACACGGGCGTTTCAGCCACAGCTCCGGGCGCAGGTGTATCAATCGAGTTGGTCGGGCGGCAGGTTAGGAAAAGGCAAGCCGAAAGGAGGATGGATAAAGGCAGGCGCATGGTCGTGACGGAATACGTTAACGCAAAAGCGTCAGATTAAACGAGAAACCAGGCAGCACGTCCTCGCCCGATATTGCCTTGCGCGTCGCGCTCAAATTTGTTGTCGGGGTTTTCCTGACAGAAATGAAAAAACTCATCGTCAGTCATTGCCCGCACCCGGTCGACAAAGTCAATGGGCGCGAATTCCGGCTCGTCGGGCGTGATGTTCAGCACTAGGGTCATGCGGCAGCCTGTTTTGATTTTGGTAAAGATAACGATTCAATTCTCTTCCTCGGCGCGGCCACTTAGCATCTGGAAGAGCTGACTTCCATCGCCGTAGAACAGATCGCTGATGAGCCAACGACCCTCTTCGCGGTCGAGTAGGAAAGTGAACTCGCGCTTCTCGCCGAAATTGGAGAAGGTGACCAACACTTCGGCCTGATCATTATCGACTTCGGCGGGGTGAACCTGAAAATCGGCAATGTCCATGTCCTGCGCGTTGTAGAGCGGGTCGGCATCCATAAAGGCCACCTCGCCTGATTTATCCGAAATAACAGCATCTTCCCAGATCAGATCGGCTATTTCATCGACAAAAAACCGGTCGACCAAGGCGCGGTTTTTAGCTTGAAAAAACGGACTCAGGCCCGCTTTGTGGGCAGCGTACAATGCCCGAACGAGGTCATCGGGCGACTCCGCTTTGAGCTTCATGGCTACTGTCTCTACCGAAACCGGCACAGTAGGGGTTGTCGTCTGCGCTTCGTCAGCAGATTGCGGTTGCGTACAACTCAGGAAGGCAATACAAAAAATCAGGAGTAAATGAGGGTAGGGCTGTTTCATAAAAAAGGGAGTCAAACGGCTCGTTGCTCCCGTTTAACTCCCTGAAAGATAGCGATAATTTCGCTCGTAGTTCGTTTACAGATCAATAAATCTCAGCCGTTTTCATAGTCAGCTCGGCGTAGTCCTGCATCGACGCTTCGATCACTTCCAGAGCCTCCTCGCGACCATACACGTTCGATATTTCGACATGCGCTTCCTCACCGGGTAAGTTCTTATAGGTCAGGAAGTAGTGCTGTAGTCGCTTCATAACGGCGTCGGGGAGTTCGCTCACATCGCGGAACTTTCCGTACATAGCGTCTCCTTTCAGAACGGCAATAATCTTGTCGTCGGCCTCGCCCTTGTCGATCAGCCGAAAACCACCTACCGGAATGGCTTGCAGGATGATGTCGCCGTGGGTAATTTCGCGCTCACTGAGCACACACAGGTCGAGGGGATCGCCGTCGCCTTCGGCCACAAGCCGTCCGGCCCGTTCAGAGGCAAGTTGAGCAATGTGATCTCCGCAGTATGTTTGCGGTATAAATCCGTACAGGGCCGGAATGACGTTAGAATATTGTTGGGGCCGGTCGATTTTCAGATAGCCCGTCTCTTTATCAATCTCGTATTTAACCGTGTCGGTTGGTACAATTTCAATAAAAGCGGTAACGACTTCGGGGGCTTGTTTGCCAACCGGAATGCCGTGCCAGGGATGTGCCTTAAAGCGTTGTTTCATGCGTGAGCTTGCTTTTTATACGTTCTAACTAAACGTTATTCGTGTCCTCTTTGTCTTTGTTAATTAGATGCAAATTTTGTACTTTTAGGTGAAAATGGCGTGTACGTCGTCTATGCACAGAAAAATTTACCCTCGCCCCTTTGTTTTTCTTTTGGCTCTTGCCGGAAGCACCACCCTCGCTACATCTGTCTGTGCTGCGCCACCCATCACAAATCGATCTGCTGTAAGTTCACGTCCATCGGTCGAAAAGGTGTTCAACCGGATCAACGCCGATGTTCAGAAAAATGGCCGCGCTTACGAAACTCTTGCCGATGCCAGCCAACGCATTGGTCACCGGCTCACCGGTAGTCCCAACGGCGCAAAAGCGGAGCAATATGCCTACGATTTACTGAAATCGTATGGTTTTAAGGATGTTCGCTACCAAAATTTCGAGGTCGAGTCGTGGATGCGCGACACAGTGACGCTGTCCATTGTGCCTAACAAAAGCGACAATTACCGCGACTTGAAGGTTGTTTCGCTTGCGCACTCGCCCGTGGATGCCCACGTGCGGGGCGAAATTATCGATGTGGGCAACGGCCTCGAAGGCGATTTTAAGGCTCTCGGCCCCAAGATCAAGGGAAAAATTACCCTCATCAACATTGGTTTGAGCGCGGCAAAAGGTGCCCGTAACCTCCATCGTTCCGAAAAAACAGCCCTCGCTATTCAGTATGGGGCCATTGGGGTGATTATGGTGAATCTGGTGCCGGGCAATGTCTTGCTTACGGGCACAGCTTCCGTAACGGGCAAACTTATTCCGGTTCCTGCCGTTTGTATTGCCTATGAAAGTGGCGTGGGCCTGCGGCAATGGCTGGCCGAGGAGAAAAAAGACAACCTTCACGCGGTGATCGACATGACGAACACGAGCCGCAAAATTCGGGCACGAAACGTGATCGCCACCCTGCCCGGTAGCGATCTGCCGAACGAAAAAATTGTTATCGGTGGTCACCTCGATTCGTGGGATTTGGCAACGGGGGCTATCGACAACGGTATTGGGTCGTTCTCGGTGATGGACATTGCGCGCACGTTCCGCAAGCTGAAACTGAAGCCCAAACGCACCATTGAATTTGTCCTGTTTATGGGCGAGGAGCAGGGGTTGCTTGGCTCACGCGCTATGGCCGACGACTTGAAAAAGCGCGGCCAACTCGACAACGTTCGCTATGTGATGAATCTCGACATGACTAACGACCCCAACGGCATCAACGCCTTTGGCCGCGACGATATGGTTCAGTTTTTCAAGTCGGTGGGCGAGACCATTCAGCAGGTGGAACCGACGTTTGGCAACCAAATGACGAATCAGGCGGGCCTCCACTCCGACCATCAGCCATTTATGATCGAGGGCGTGCCTATCGTGGGTATGAATGGTCACCTGACTCGCGAGGTACTCGACTGCTACCACGCCAACTGCGACCGGATCAACCTCGCCAACCGCGACCACATGCAGAACACGGTCCGTTACTCGGCGATGGTACTCTACGCCCTCGCCGATGCCGACGCCATTCCAACCCGCCGACTCGACGATGCTAAAACCCGCGATTATCTCGTGGCGCAGGGCCTGCGAACGCCCTTGCAAATCGCTAATGAGTGGCGTTGGAAGGAGTGAAACTTGAGATCGCTCCGGCGCACCGGGCATAGTCATTGAAACTTGAAACGCGTAGCTTTGAAACCCGAAACCGTTAACTTGTATTAAATTATGCTTGCCAAAACCTTCGGCGCGGCTGTGTATGGCGTCAACGCCAGTCTGATTACCATCGAAGTCGTTGTTACGCAGGGGTTGGGGTTTAATCTGGTGGGCCTGCCCGATAGTGCCGTGAAAGAGAGTGAGCATCGGGTGGAGGCTTCGCTCAAATCGACGGGATTCAAGATGCCCCGGCAAAAAATTGTGGTCAATTTGGCCCCTGCCGACATCCGCAAAGAAGGCTCGGCCTACGACCTGCCCCTCGCGCTCTGCGTGTTGCAATCGTCGGAGCAAATTACCCCGACAAAATCGCTCGAAGACTATGTGATTATGGGCGAACTCTCGCTCGACGGACGTCTGCGGCCCATCAAGGGCGTGTTGCCCATTGCCATCGAAGCCCGCAAACGGGGATACAAAGGGTTTGTGCTCCCAGCCGAAAACGCCCACGAAGCCGCCATTGTGAACAGCCTTGATGTGATTGGCGTGGAGACGATGCAGCAGGCCGTAGAGTTTTTCGAAGGCAAGCTCGATATTGCCCCGCTCACCACCGACACCCGCGATTTGTTCTACGAGACCCTGAACACCTACGACGTTGATTTCTCGCACGTACAGGGGCAGGAGAACATCAAACGGGCAATGGAGATTGCCGCTGCCGGGGGCCACAACGTGATTATGATTGGCCCGCCCGGTGCCGGCAAAACGATGCTTGCCAAGCGGTTGCCCACCATATTGCCCCCACTGACGTTGCAGGAGGCTTTGGAAACAACCAAGATCCATTCGGTGGCGGGCAAGCTCGGAAACAAGGCGTCGCTGATTGCGCAGCGTCCCTACAGATCGCCCCATCACACAATTTCGGATGCAGCTTTAGTTGGCGGTGGCTCGTTTCCGCAACCGGGCGAAATCTCGTTGGCCCATAACGGCGTGTTGTTTCTGGACGAGTTGCCGGAGTTCAAACGGTCGGCCCTGGAGGTAATGCGGCAACCGTTGGAGGAACGACAGGTAAGTATTTCGCGGGCACGCTGGGCGGTGGAGTTCCCGGCCAATTTTATGCTCATCGCCAGCATGAACCCCTGCCCCTGCGGCTATTACAACCACCCCGACAAAGAGTGCGTGTGTGGCCCCGGTGTGGTGCAACGCTACCTGAACAAAATCAGTGGCCCTCTCCTCGACCGCATCGACCTGCATGTGGAGGTCACGCCCGTCTCGTTCGATCAAATGACCGCCAACCGCCCCGCCGAAACAAGCGAGGCCATCCGGGAGCGCGTAATCCGTGCCCGCGACATCCAAACCAAACGCTTCACCGACGACGAGGGTGTGTACTCCAACGCCATGATGCCCTCGCAACTGGTCAAAAACATCTGCGTCATCAGCGACGCAGGCCGGATGCTCCTCAAAACCGCGATGGAACGGCTTGGTCTCTCGGCCCGCGCCTACGACCGCATCCTGAAAGTCTCGCGCACCATCGCCGACTTGGCCGGTTCCGAAGAAATCAAGATTGAGCATTTAGCCGAAGCTATTCAATACCGGAGCCTGGACCGGGAGAATTGGGCGGGGTGATATAAGAGGAGTAGATCATTCAAATAGTTACCATTTTGGTAACTATTTTATAAATTGAATCGTTATCAAGATGCGTGTAATTGCCGTAAAAACGATACGCGAGTTTTGGGAAGAATATCCTGAAGCCGAAACGGGCCTGAAACATTGGTATGAGCGTATTGGTAAAGCATCGTACAGAAATCCGGCTGAGGTGGCGGCTGATTTCAAAGGATCGGATTATGTGGGCAACACACGAATTGTGTTCAACATAGCCAAAATAAATTTCGGTTGGTTACAGCTTTTCGGTATGACAAACAGATTTGTTGGATCAAGTTTGTTGGAACTCATGCAGAGTATGACAAAATAGATGCTAAAACTGTAGAATTTGAGTCGTAGAATGGAGACTATAATCGTAAAGCCAATTCACACAGACGCTGATTATAAAGCAGCAATGGCCCAGATGTGCAAACTTTGGGATTGCCCGGAAGGAAGCTCTGAAGCGGATCTGCTAGAAGTACTGTCAATTCTGATTGAACAGTATGAAAAACGAATGTACCCAATTGATACACTTGATCCCGTGGAAGCCATTCAATACGAAATGGAAGAGAACGGGCTTAGTCAACAGGATATGGTAAAGTACTTTGGCAGCAAAGAACGGGTTTCGGAGGTGCTAAATCGAAAGCGTCCATTGACGTTGAAGATGATTAAAAATCTGTACCACGACTTGAATATACCGGCTTCTATTCTATTGGCCAGGTAACTTTTCTCGCCGAGGCTATTCAATACCGGAGCCTGGACCGGGAGAATTGGGCGGGGTAGTGCTTTCTTACACGAAAGCTCGTCAAAACGAGGTAAGTCCACCAAACACAACCGAACCATGAAGAATCTTCTCTCCCTTTTGGGTTGTCTGTTCCTCATGCCCTTCTGCCTGCACGGACAGGCCACAAACCCCAAACTAGATAGCCTGAAGCGTGTTTTGGCCCAACTTGCCCCCGCAGGGCGGTCATTTGCGGCAGATACCGTGCGGGTGCGGGTGCTGTGTAATATGAGTTTGTTATCGCCCGACTCTACCAGTTCGATGCAGAAACTACAAGAGGCAAGAAAGATCAATCGGAACGTTGATTGGTATCTGGGCGAAGGGTATGTTAGTAGCTACGAGGGGTATATATTGTTGCGAGAGGGGTATAGTTACCATGCTATTGATAAGTTACAAATAGGCTTGCCGACAGCAGTGGAAGCCCAGAGTGCCGAGCTATTGGGGTTCACGTATCGGTATCTGGGAGCAGCCTATTACACGTTGGAAGACGACAAACTTGCGATTGAGTTCTACGAAAAAGCCAGGCAAATTTATGCAAGCCGCAAGGGTAACGATTTCACTAAGTATTATTCAATAATGCTCAGTAATATAGGTTTGTGTTACATAAGATTCAAAAAGTACAACATGGCTATTACTAACTACAAATTAGCCATTAAAAACGCGGCTCCTTTACGCGACACATTGATGTTGGGTTGGTACTATTCAAATTTAGGATCGGCGTATAGGAACAACGGAAACTTACAAGAATCAATCGATAACCTCGATAAGGCCATTGGCCTGTTTGGAGAAAACAGTAATCAGAATAAAGCACTGGCAATAAGCGAAAAAGCTCAATCGCTGCTGAAGTTGAATCGAACCAACGAAGCCCTCCAATTAGCTCTGGCAGCTAAAAAACTCTCAGAGAATGGAACCCCCTTTTACAGAATCTATATTTTGGAAACAGTCTATTTGGCTCACAAAGCGGTTGGCAATACGGAAAAGGCTTTGTTGGCTTTTGGGGAGTGGGTTGACTTAAAAAGCAAGAATGATGAGCAGATGCGCAAAAAAAGCATCGAGGGGTTAAAAGCATCGTTCGAGAACCAGCAAAATGAGGTAATCATTAGGCAGAAAGACACAGAGGGAACTCGGTTGATTATCGGAATATGCATTTTGACTTTAGTATGCCTGTCTATTCTTTTGGGATATGTTACGTTGAGAAAGAAAAACAGTAAAATAGAAGAGCAAAAGCTTCAAATACAGACCATTAATAGTAAACTAACCGACTTTAATAAAACGCTGGAAAGTAAGGTAGAAGAACGGACAGCCGAACTGCAAAAAGCATTAGATGAAATCAAATACGCTATGCTAAAAGGGCAGACCCTCGAACGGGAACGGGTAGCCTCGGAACTGCACGATCACCTGGGCAGTATGATATCCGGCATCAAATACCAGATGCAGGTGATTAACCCAGAAAGCCTGACCGACAAAGAACAAAAGGTGTACAAGAATATTTATGCGATGATTGGCAGCGCGTATCAAGAGGTAAGGCACATCTCTCATCACATGTTACCCGAAGCTCTGGAGAAAGAAGGATTGAGAAGTGCGCTGGAAAAATTGATATGTGACATTAATCAAAGCAGGCAAATAGATATACACCTGACGTTCGACAGTATGGTTAAATTTGACAGGAAAGTGGAGACGGAGTTATACAGTGTCTGTCTGGAACTTTTCAATAACATTTTAAAACACGCAAACGCGAAAACTATACAGGTGACTTTTAGGCAGGATGGGTCAAATACCCTGATTAGCCTAGAAGATGATGGCATTGGCTTTGAGAATTCTTCCACAACTAATCAGGGGATGGGTTTGCGTAATATTTCGAAGAGATTGCTCTCAATTAACGGAACCATCGCCTACAAACGATTAAGTCCTGTAGGAACTTCCACGGAGATAACGCTGCTCAATACCGAGTAGACTGCATTTAGTTTTCTATTGTGTGTTGCCAGGTGGTACAAATTTTTCAAGCACAGCCTGAAGAGTTTCGATTTTGCCTATGGGTGTTATTCTATTCGTATCCTCTTGTTCGGATAAGTCCATGAAGAAATACCCTAAACCAGCCAAACCTTGCAACAGGGTAGGATTAAACTCAGAACCGTATTCATCGTTCCAACCCTTACCAAAGATGTTCGGAAATGGTAATTTTTTGTCCATATACTTACTAATAATACTATCTGCTACCAAAATCGACGTATATAAGGGTTTTTTAAAGTCAATGTTGTAAGTGTCTAATATGGTTCTGATGGTGGCTGATTCCAACGGGTCAGCATCAGTTTCTTCATCTTCCTTGGGTAATGGGGGTGGAGGGCACGTATTGATATTGCTAAGAAAAATTTTATACAGATCATCTGCCGATAGCTTTGATGGGAGCCGCCCCTTTTTTGCAGAGTCGATGTATGCCCCGTAGGCAGTTTGATAGAAAATAGGTTCGTTGGGGCAAAGTATGGCCATGCCCGCTAAAAACAACCCGATTCCATCGCGTTCGCAAGGGGATACGGTTTCGAAATAGGGCATTTTTTCAGCATCTAATTTGAAGGCTATCCAGGTACACACATTGCCGTACCAAATGGCTTCCCGGCATAACACAAAAGCAATGGTTTGAGCAGCTTTCAGAAATCGCTGAGAGGGTAAAAGCTCGATTGTGCTGGCGAGGTCGGAGCCTGCCTTGGGAGGGGTCTTCAGCTTATCTTTCAACAAATCGTACCGAAAACTGAACTCGCTTTGCGTATCGAAAGGGTTTCGGTACATCTCGTGAATGTTGAAACCCAGCCGCAGAAGTTCCTGTTTCACAACCCGTAACCAATCTGGGCTGGTCCAATTATCGACTAAAATTTTGGCAATTAGTTTCGCCCTCCAACCGCCAAAACTTTGATCGACTACAAGCGGGTTTTCACCAAATGCCAAACCGCCAAAAACGGTTTGCGAAGGATCTTTGAATACCTTCGTGAATTTTGGGGTCTGGTCTCTGAGATAGCCGTTTGTTTTTAGCTGATTATACACAATGGCGATGGTGTCGATGCTGGCGATGAAATGCTGCCGGTGCAGAAACAAAATGCCTGTGTCGGCTCTGTAGTAACTGGAACGAGCGTTACGGAGTTTGATCTCGAAGGGAATGGTCCGCTCGTTTAGCCTACGCGATAACTCGTTGATAAAGAACCGGATGCCTTCCAGATCTTCGTTCAGGTGAAAATAAAATCTCGTCCAGTTTGCATGATCTTGCCGGAGGGGTATTTCACCCAATATCCACAAATCATTACTCTCCCGCTTTTCGTCATTGGGTCTTACAAAAAACCTGGGGTAGTATAAACTTACGTAGGTCTGATCGCTCTTTGAAATGTCGGTTTGATACTTCGGGATCGTGTTCTTGGTAATGATGTATTCCCCGGCGGCCACGCACCGTTTTTCGCTCGTTTTACGCACCACCACACTTTTGTTGGACGTAATGCCCTCAACCTCCCACCACAAATTGGTGGTTAGTGCCGCGCCTACGAGCGGAGGTAGCCCTACGGTTTCTTTCGAGTGCTTTAGCTTACTTTTAAAACCGCTCAAGGTGGGGTCGAATTCACCGTAATACCATTTGTAGATAAGGCTGCTTAACGCGGCTACTGAGGGCGGAGTTGTAGGATCTGAATATTTTTTTCTGACTTCGGGAAACAAATCGTTTTCGAGAACGGGGTCGATGGTCGTCTCCCCTGAATCAACGCCCCTTCCTGAGCGGGCAGAGGGGGCCGGGGGGGGAGCAGGTAGAGCCGTATATTTCAGTTGAATAGGGTTTGCTGCTGCGTTAGTTTGTGTAGGCTTAGGGAGGTTGTCTCCCCCCAAAATATACACCGTTGCTACCTCGGTTAACCACGCCTGGCCGGTTGTGTCAGAAATTCCCTGGGTAGGGAAAAAGCCGTAGTAGTGGTTATGAAATAGTAAAGCTCCGAAATAGCCGCAAAGCTTTTGAATGTCAATAACGTTCTGATAACCAGCAAGAAAAGTATTTAGGTTGGCAACGCTTTTGGTAAGAATCTTTAGTTTATCGCCCCTGTTGGTTAGATAAAGAGTGAGTGTTTCGTACCAAACGCAGGCAATATCCCAATGAATATCGCCCAGGTCGGCCATTTCCCAGTCGATGAACCGCATGTACTGGCCTTGATCTTCACAGTGTACATGAGCGAATTTGAAATCGAAATGAATGAGCGAATCTGCCTGCCAGCCGAGGTTCTGTATGGCATCGAAGAGTTTATAGTCATTCTCCGACAGGCATTTAATCACAAACTGTTGCGATGGGCTGGGTTTGTCTAACAGATTGTTGGTTAAATCGCGTTGCGATATGGCCCAAAACAGCGGCTTACGAAAGCCAAACGTAGCGTTCAGTTTGTTTTGAGCTACGTCTGTTTTCGAGATCGTATGGAATTGGTCGAAGCAAACGGCCAACTGAGTTAATACTTGCGCGAAATCAGCTTGATAAGGTTCAGCTTCAACTTTTTGGAGCCGACTTAGCGATGGTTGCTCGGTGTAATGAAAAAAGAGCAAAAACAGAAACTCGTCATAGGTTATGTATTCGCCAATGATCTTCGACAGGCCGAAACTCCTCAGAATGTTGTAAATGTTATGCTCATTCAAAATACTGGATAAACGGTTGGTATCTAGTGACTTAGCCTGCTTCACAACTACTTTTTTGGGTTGAGCATCGCCTTTCCAATAGCCCTCAAGTACTGTTATGCTATTCCTGGTTGAACGACCCGGATTTTTATGGATGCCCCATTCATCTATTTTGAGAGAACCACCTTCAATTGTTTTTTCTCTATCGAGGGCAATTCCTTTTGTAGTCGAGTTGAGTAGATGAATACCCAGGTGGTAGCCAGAGAATAGCATAACAGGAATGGTTTGGTGGTTTAGAAATCAGTTGAAAGGGCCGCTCATGTCAACAATGCCCGTGGGGGGATGTACGGGCGATTGTGTGTCCATGTTAGGGTCAGGGTCACCAGGGACAGCAGGGACAGGTTCATCAATATTTCCCGTGTAATCACTAAAACGCTCTCTTGAAGATTTTTGATCTGTGCTGCTAAATCGCCAAAAATATGCTGACGTAGAAACTGTCAAAGTGAGAGTATCAGTGCTGGAATTGTACGTCAGCTCTTTGATAACTCGCTTTAAATCCCACTGCAATACAATCCCAATCGTGGCACCTGTTTCTTTACTAGCCCCCACATTTTTAAAAAGCCAAAGATTTTTTTTGCCATCTAAAAAACCATAACGGGCAGTATTGTCTTCGAACATTTTGCTTGTGACATCCGACCATTTTAGCCCTTCGCTTTCAACATTAGTTCTGCCTTCTAACGTGATAAACTCCTCGTCAGGGTTTTCCTGAAAAGGGTGATCTTTTCTGAACTCCGCATACTCGTTCATGAATTGTGTAATGTCCATACGCATAAAAAGGTGGTTAAAATGTGAAAAAATACGTTATACTTCCTCGTCTAAGAGCTTGTGTTTCAACGCCCAACGCATCAGGCCGATGGCCGTACCGACGCCTACCTTTTTCATGAGGTTTTGGCGGTGCGTTTTTACCGTCACGGCGGCAATGTTGAGCGTCTCGGCAATGTCGGCATTGCTCAACCCCTGCGCTATGAGCCGGATTACCTCGATCTCGCGTTTGGTGAGCGGGAGGTTGTCGGCGATGTCGGCCTTACCGGTGGGGTTGTCGGGGTTGGGCAGTTGGGCCAAAATCATGACGATCTTGGGGCTAAAAAAACGTTCGCCTTTGGCTACCGTTCGGATGGCCTGGATGAGTTCGGGGCGTTCGGCACTTTTCATCACGTACCCGTAGGCACCCGCTTGCAGAGCTTCGCGGATGGAGTGGGCCTCCTCGCTCATGGTCAAGATAATGACCCGCACGTCGGGGTGCTGCTCCTGGATCTTCAGGCTGAGGTCGATGCCGTTGAGCACGGGCATGTGGAGGTCCGTGAGCACCACATCGACTCGCTCGGTTTCGAGCCGTTGTAACACCTGCCAACCGTTGGTAACGATACCCGCTATCTCAAAACCCTCCACGGTGTCGAGCATGATGCTGAGGCTGTCGCCCACAATGGGGTGGTCGTCGGCAATAAGGATACGAATTGGTGTGGTCATGGCAATGAGGGATGGAGTGGTTTAGGTAACGGTCATGAATGCTTCATATACGATGCTTACGGTTGGGTAAGCAAGGTGAATAAAAATTGCATTAAATCAAACACTTGACGATCATCGAGATAGCAAAAAAGTAGGAGGCTAGGGCGACGATTTGTTCGTACCCTCCGACTTTGCTTTGCTTCGGTCTTCTTTGGACAAAATTTGATAACCCAGGCCCAATGAAATCCAGGGCTTGCGGTTGTACTCCCAGGCACTTCGGCGGAAGTCATTGGCCGATAGGCGGTCTGTTCCGACAAACAGACCAAACTGGAACGCATGGGTTTCCAGCACCACACCGAGGGCGGTTGTGAGGGCTGCGGCATCAGCGGGTTGTCGGATTTTTCCTTTTGTCGACAGGCTGTCGAGCGACACCGACGATATGCCGACGTTAACCAGGAGATTGAGGTAGGTAGGGTTATAACCAGAAATCCGAACTTTGCCACCACCCGAAAAACCGAGCGACAAATCTTTGGAATAGGTGCGTGTGGGTCCGTTACGGATTTTGACCGGCAACAGCACAAAGCCACCCGCCCAGTTCCAGGCTCCTTTGTTGAAATAAGGAATGGCTCGTTCTTTCATGTCGTTGGCTTTGAGAACGAAAACCCTCCGATTTTCAATGCTCCTGTCGATTTTCTCTTTCGAATCTTGCAGGTTGATGGATGTATAATTGAGTTTTGCTGCCTTGAAATTATCATCCTGCCATTCCCAAAATAGAATCAGAAAATCATCGCCCTGTTTGCCTATGAGCGTGAATTTACTGCCTTTGTCCACTAAAATGGGTAGGCTGCCCTCTAGGTTTTCGCGGACAAAAGCCGGGGAGGTGATTTCGTAATAATTGGTTTTGTCGTAGGCTTCGTAGTTCTGAGCCGAAAGCAAAAGCGGGAACAAACCAACGAGTAGTACAAGTAAGGCTTTCATGTCAGTGAATGGTTAAAGTTGCCCCTAATCTCTGGTTAACGGTGCTTTTTCGGGATGGTCCACCAGCCTGGCAATTTCTCAAAAGTTTGGATATAGTCGGAAAGCAACTCAGTATTGTAGCTTGGGTCGGGGGCGTTCACCGCTGGCCCTTTGCTCACCACAAAGTTTGCCCGTGGGCATTCCCGCAGAAATCCTACCGAAACCGTATTTTTAGGTGTTTGATCTACTCCTTTGAGAGTATTTTTGCTCCTGTTCGAGTTTCGGCCTCGCCGAGGGGATTCAATGCCGCAGCCCGAACCGTAAAAACCAGGCGGGTTGTGCCTTTATGATCTAAACACGAAAACCCCTTAAACCAATGAAACGATTTTGGATGACCCTGTTGCTGGCTCCGGTCTTATGCATGCAGGCCCTTGCGCAGGATACCCCCACCGCCCAGCAGGTGATGGATAAGTACATAGCGGCTATCGGCGGCAAAGAATTTTTGAGTACCGTGAACGATCTGCGGATTGAAATGTCATCAGAGGCCAACGGGAATCCGGTGATGATTACGCGCCGGATGAAAGCCCCCAACAAGTTCTCGCAGGTGATCAACGCCAACGGTATGGAGGTGATGCGTATGACCGGCGACGGCACTAAGATCGCGATGGGCGGTATGCGTGGCAACCAGACTATCGAGGGGGCTGCCGCGCAAGGGCAACTGCTTCAAAACACCTTGTTCGGCGAGATGCGCTACGCCGATTTGGGCGTAAAAAGCACGGTGGTAGGCACAGAGGCCGTGAATGGTAAGGACACCTACAAAGTGGTTCATACTTCGGCTGATGGGGCCGTTACGTGGACAGATTTTTACGACAAGGAGTCGGGCTTGAAAGTGCAGACGATGAGCCAGCAACGCGGTGGCCCGCAGGGGCCGCAAACCGTAACGATGCAATACAAGGATTACAAAGATTTTAAGGGACTCAAATATCCAACGACCATCGCCCAGTCGGGTGGGCGAGCCATGGAAATGTCGGTCGATAAGGTTAAGGTGAACGACGGGGTCAAGGACTCCGAATTTGAGATAAAATGAGGAAGGGGGCTTCGGCCCCCTTTTTTATCGACTTATGACAAGCCCAAATTCATCTATATTTACCACACAAACGGAGGGGAACGCTGGCGGCTCGACGGGCTTAAAATGGCGGTCATTCGTAACCAAATAATCGACGTTCATACAGAGGGCTAAATCAGCAAATTTGTTGTCGTCGGGATCTGCTTCAATTCGCCCCCATCGGTAGAATGGTTCTGCAAAGACCACATTGGGGGCATTATCCAGAGAGTTCAGCACAAATTCAGCTACATGGCTACTGAAAAACTCACCAATCTTCTCCTCGTATTCCTTCAAAATTTCAGTGCTAACAAACCACTCGAACGATTCGTCCATAAATGCCTCGTAAAGCCATTTGTACGGACTGTTCAGAGAAATAGCTACCAAGAGGCAATTGGTATCGATAACAACTCGCATCAGCTACGTTGCTGACGGTTCAATACTGAGTCATAATCAGCAGCGGTATAGCCACGCTCCTGAGCGATTTTGGTAGCAGCGTCGCGTGCTTTCTCTGCGTAAAAGCGCGTCAATAATCGGCGGACTTCCAATGACTCTTCTTGGCTCATCGGGCGGTCAAACATCCTCAAAAGACCTACTTGAACATCATTTAGTTGACTCATCGTATTACCTGTTTGTCTTGACAAATATCGCAAAATCTAAACAAAACCGCTACCAACCCCGTGCCGAGGTTTTGATGCGGCACAAATACCCATCGGCGGTGATGTAGAGCGTTTGGCCGTTGTCGCCCCAGCCACAGTTGGCGGTGGCTTGCCCGGTGTCGATGCGGCCCAGCAGGGTGCCATCGGGTGCGATCACAAGCACGCCACCGGGGCCGGTACTCCAGATGTTGCCATCTCGGTCGGTTTTGAGGCCGTCGGGCAGGCCGGGCAGATTTTGTTTGAGCAGGGGCATGGCGTCGAACAGCACGCGCCCTTTGCCTGCCGACCCGTCGGGTTGCATCGGGTAGGCCATAATCACGGGCCGCGCCGGGTCCGACTGGGCAATGTAAAGCACTTTTTCGTCAGGCGAGAAAGCAATGCCGTTGGGACGGGTGAGGTCGTTAACGACGAGGGCGATGCTGGCGGTCTTACCGTTTTCGGCCAACGTGGCCCGGTACACGCCGAACAGGGGCGTTTCGCGGGTGGGGTCGGCTTCTTTTTTGGCAAGGCCATAGGGCGGGTCCGTAAAGTAGTAGCTGCCGTTGCTGTGTACGGCCACATCGTTGGGCGAGTTGAACCGCCGACCCTCAAAATTATCCGCCAAGGTACGTTTACCGCCCCCCGTGAGTGGCATGATCGACACGCGCCGGTCGCCGTGTTCGCAGGAAACGAGTTGTCCTTGCGCGTCGAGGGTGAGGCCATTGGAGCCGGGTTCGTCGCTGTAGGGTCCGGTGCCGGTGTAGCCCGACGGTTTCAGAAACGTGGTCAAGCCGTCGGCTTCACTCCAGCGGAACACGGTGTTCTGCGGCACGTCGGAGAAGAGCAGGTAGTTGCCCTGTTTGATCCAAACCGGCCCTTCGGCCCACACAAACCCGCTGGCTAGGACCTCGATTTGGGCGTCTTTCGGAATGAGTTTATCCAGGCGCGGGTCCAGACGAACGATGCGCCCAATGGTGGGGCGTGGGGGTTTTTGGGCGTGGCTGGTGAGGGTCAGAAACAGGAGGGCGCAGAAAAGCAGGCGTTGCATAGCAGCAGGGTTTAGCTACGCAAGTTTACGCATTTTCGGCTCCTAAAAAGCCCTACCACACGGCTGTTTATTCGGCGGGCTGGGCCATCCGCTCCCGGAACTCCTGCACGCGTCGGCGCGAGATACGCATGAGTTGCCCGTTTGTTAGCTCCAGAGCCGCGTCTTTGCCGAGGTCAATACTGATTACAAACTGGAGGTTGACCATGCACGACTTGTGGATGCGGACAAACAAACGACTGTCGAGCATCAGTTCGTAGTCGCGGAGGGTGCGGGCTACGAGCACGCGGCTGCCATCGCGCAAGACAATGTTGGTGTAGTTGCCATCGCCCTCCAGATAAACGATTCGCTCCACGGCCACGGCGCGTTTCTGGCCCCGAATCGACAGGATGAGTTCTTGAGCAGGCTGGCTCAACACCGATTCACGTGGTTGCCTGCTTATGTATTCCGAAAATGTCTCAAAGGTCATGCTAGTAGGCGTGAATGGTAGTGACGGGTAAGGGCAACGGGAGCGAATGAAGCCTCATAAATTCGGTGCGGAGCCGACCCTCCCGCGCTTGCAGAAGGGCCTGCTGTGTCCGCACCATTCGGCACCCCAGGAGGAAGATGACAAAACCGATTACATAAAGCAATAAGGCAGGGGGTGTAGCTTTAGCTGACTGGTTGATTGAGTTCGAAGGGGTCATGGGCGAGTAGGGTTACAGTTGAAGAGCGGTGGATTATTAACAATCAGTTGGTGCGTTTCACGTACCTGTAGGTGGTGCCCTGTTCCAGAAACGTCAGCGGGTCGGTGTGTTGAGCGTGGTCGGCTTTGGGGGCGGGAACAATTACCCCACCGCGCACCACAAACGGGTATTTTTGGGTGTCCACTTTAGCCGTTTTCGGGTCTTTCACCCGAACATCGACCACGTAGCTGCCGTCGGTGAGGGCCTCTTTCTGGAGTAGTTTCCGGTTTTGTGGGTTGCCCGGATACGTAAAGAGTTGGATGGTGTGCTTGGTCCAGGTGCCGTTGCGGTCTACCCGGTCGGTCCAGACGGGTTCGGTCGTGTCGTTGTTGATGCCATAAACCGCAATCTGTTTGCCGTTTCGGAACAGCCGGGTTTGCACCTGAATCGTTTTCACGTCGTCCCAACTGCTTTGACTTTTGATTTTAATTGTCCGCTCCGTGGAGTAAAACGAGAATTTCACTTCGCCGGTGTTGTCGACTTCCATGTGGCCCCAGTCTTCCCACGGACCCCGCAAAAAATAGAAATCCTTCACGGGCGAATACGGGTCGGGGTTGGTTTGTTTCTCCACCCGAAACGGGAAGGTGTAGAAATGGCTCGTTCCCGCGAAAAAGCGCAGCTCGTAGCTCCCTTCCTTCAGGGTTGTTTGGAGCGGGAAGAAGTTGAGATAGCTGCTCATGGCCTTCATCGTGTGGAACGGCGCGATGTAGGGCTGGGCCGTGAAATACTGATGCCCCTTGAACGCTCCCGTACCGGCCTCCACCACATCGACGCGCAGGGGTGGCGAGGGCGGGTTCACGCCCTGCGGGTCCAGATATTTCTCGTAATTGACCTCGGCCCCGGCCTTCGTTTTCTTCGGCAAGAAACCCACCTCAATGTTGCCCATCCGCAGTTCGCCCTTGGTGATGTCGAACATCAGGCACTCCCGGTCGAGCAGGCTGTACCAGGCAACCGTGGGCAGGGCCGGTTGCGACGACAGGTCGAGATCGAGTTTGGAGTTGAACCGCTCGTCGTGGGCTTTCTGATCGAATTCGGGGCTGGTGATGTCGGTTTTGCGGTCGAGTGCGCCTTTCTCGTGTTTGTCGGCGGCCTTTTTCTGGGTCACGCCGTCGATGCGGGCGTCGCGTTGTTGCTGCTTCAAATCGCCCGATGGTTGCCGGGTGTTGGTGGCGGGCACGTCGGCTTTTTTGGCCTCTTTCTTCGCTTCTTTCTTGAACGAGTCGGCGAGCTTGCCAAACTGAGCGAGGGCGGGTGCGCTAACGAGCAGGCTGGTCAATAGCAGTAGAGTAGGATAACGATGGGTTGCTTTCATGATGCTACAAAGGTGACTGGGGTGGTTTTACAAAAATTTTGGACTTATCAGGCTGCACCGTTGCGGGGACGATTGGCGCGTATCACTTACCAAATGGTTCTAGTCGAGTAATTGACAATGGGAACCTGGTCGCAGGGGTTTGGAAATGGGCGATAAGTGAGCCTACATTTGACACACAATCAGGCGATTATATCATGAAATGGGTTGCGCTTACGAGCCTGTTATGGCTGTTGGGATCTGTGCAGGGCGTTGCCCGAACGCCAGAGAAGCGGTGTGTGAATTTGCTAAACGACATTAACTCCCGCCTGTTTGTCGATCAGGATCGGGTGGTTCTACGGCAGAAAATCGACCAGATTGACCGACTGTATCCGCAACTTCCAAACAACGCCTGGTGGAAGGCGAAATCGGATTTTCTGAACGGGATGTTCGCCCTCGTCAAGGATAGGGACGTCTTGCAGGCAAAGGCCCGCCTGCTCAACGCCGAGCAAGGTTTTAAGGCCGTTGGCGACCAAACCGAACTGGCCTATACCTATTTCGGCCTTGCCATTCTGACCAACAGCGAAAACAACGTTCAGCAAACCACCGATTATTCGCTTCGTACGATTGCTATTCTGGAAAAAGAGTTGGCAACCGCCGAAATCAACCAGGTGTTGGCCCTCGCCTACGACGGACTGGCCGCACAGTTTATGCGGGTAAACGACAGGCCAAAAGAACTCCTGTATAAGCAAAAAGCGCGTGCTATTTTGGTTCGGCCCCTGTCGACGTCTGCACGGAGAGGCCCGCCCGGCAGTGGGCGAAACCCTTATATCCTGAACGCGCTCAGTTTGTATTATGAGTATGCCATCAGCCGTCAGCCCAACCAATTACAAAAAGCGCACGAATTCGCACAACGTAGTTATGCTATCGCCCTTGCCCAAGACAACCTGCCCGAACAGGCCGCAGCCCTACCCATTCTGATTAGTTATCACTCGATTCAAAATAATCTGGCCGAAACCCTCCGGCTATGCGATATGGCCCTTTTGGTGGGACACCGCGTCGACAAATCGCTGGTATTTAAGGCGATGTTTGAGAAGGTAAATTGCTTGTGGAAAGAGGGAGATTCTAAAACGGCTCTGCGCTGGTCGGACTCGCTGCTAGTAACGACCCAAACCCTGCCCATTGTAGCGAGAGAACTGATATACCGGGATGCCCTTAAACAGCGGTATCAGATTCATAAACAGTTGGGCCAGTCTGACGAAGCCCTCCGCTACGCCGAACGGTTTATCGGTCTTGAAGATCGGGCCGATTATTCGCAACGCACCCAGATTGTGAACGAGTTAGAGACTAAATACCAGACGGAGAAAAAGCAGAAGGAGATTTTGCTACTGACCGCCCAGAACCAGATTGAGCAGGTTCGGGTAAGACAGAAAAACGGGATTTTGGTGGGTCTTGCGTTGGTGAGCCTTCTGTTTTTGGGTGGGTTATGGTTCTGGCTACGGCAGCGGACGGCCCAGCAAAAACAACTAGCCGCCGAGATGAAACAACGCCTGTTGCGCGCCCAGCTCAACCCCCACTTTTTGTTCAACTCGCTTAACTCCATTCAACGGCTCTACGTCGAGGGACGCATCAGTCAGGCCAACGAATTTATCGCCGACTTCGCCCAACTCATGCGCGACATCCTCGAAAAGACCAGCCGCACCACCATCCCCCTCTACGAAGAGATCGACTTTATTGAGGCTTATCTCTCGCTGGAGAAACGACGACTGGGCAACAAGTTCGATTATGAAATTGTGATGGACGAGGCCGTGCGGCACAGTGAGATCGAGGTACCCTCGTTTATCATCCAGCCCCTGGCCGAGAATGCCCTCTTGCACGGGGTGTTGCCGAGGGAGGGGCAGAAAGGCAAGATC
>RDXN01000029.1 GCA_004292855.1 Cytophagales bacterium | reverse complement strand
GAACGTCCCCATCAGGCGTTAGGGTTTATGACGCCGGTCGAGTATCGACAGGCTGCTTAGACTCCAGTTCAAACTGGCTCATAAAAGGGGGTAAGGACAAGGCCTCCTCCGCATTAGCTGCACAGAAAAAAAGAAGAGCAGACTACGTTTTAGTCTGCTCTTCTTTTTTTACCGGAAACTCACGTCCCCAAATTTCGAGACGACCCGCACGCGAGGGCCGGAGCCTCGGCCAATTTTGCCTATGTACTGTTTGCTTTTGCCGGGGCTGCTGTGGTTGTCGCTCGGTTGAGTGGTGAACAGGAGATTTTGGCCGTTGGGGTAGTTGAAGCCTCCATAGGTTACCGACACGTCGAAATCATACCCGTTTTCGGGACCGAGCGGCAAGGCCACCGATGAATAACTAGCCTGAATATCAACGTTATCGGCTGATTTGAGCTGGTCGATTCGGAACCCGCCCGAGAAGGCCAATTTCATCTTGCACGACTCCCGCAACGTGCCAATCCGTGCCCCTGAATAGCTGATATCGGCGTTCAGCTTGCCAACCTCCCCAATTTTGAGTTTGCCAAATTTGTTGTTCAACACCAACACATTAGCTTTTTCCAGATCAAGGTTTGAATAGGCAATTTCCAGTTTTCCATTATCCATCGTGTGAATGTCAGCATTACCATAGGCTACGTCGATGTCGTTTTGGCTGCCGGTTAGCTGCTCAGCCGTGAAATTGCCATAGCGTGTGTAGATGTTGAGCGGAGCGCGGAACGTGGCCACGTGCGTATTGCCAAACCTGTTGCGCACGGTGAGCGCGTTGTTGCGGGGCATCTGCACGGTGTAGTCGATGCGGACGTTGTTCTTGTCGCCATTGCCGTTACCACTGCTCCAATTCCAGTTCGACGACTGTTTCTGGATGTTGGTGCGCAGGCTGATCTGATCGCCATCGCGCTTGTCGACAATCTCCACTGAGTTCAGGTAATCCTGGGCGCGGTCTTCGGTGTTTGACGTGGCCGTTACCACAATCTGTACCCGAATCTCGGACTTATCCCACAGGTCAACTTTCACCTGCCCAAACTGATTGTCGAGCAGGAGTTTGTCGCTCCCATCCACGTCGTACATCTTGATGATGGTCCGTTTCTTCTCGATGCCCCCCAGCCCGTCGTCTTCGGCGGCAAAGGGGGTCGCCGACAGGGAAAGCGGCAACAATAGCAGCCCAAGGGCTTTATAATAGGTTTTCATTAGTCTTGTTGTTTTGAGATTTCATGCGCTGAATCACGCGCAACTGTTCATTAAGCAGGTCAATCTGTAATTGCAGGTTGTGGATCATAGCCTGCACCAGTACCTCCTGATTAGGGTTCACGGGCAGGTCGGCTTTGAGGGTCTGGTAGTTTCGCTCTAACCGATCCAGATCGCTCGCAAAGGCCTCATAAAGAGCCGGGTTGCTCACGGTCATGGCTTTTAGCTCGGCCTGCTTCTCGTCGACCAACCGGGCATACTGGGCAAACTCTTTGGCGTAGGTGGGGTTAACCGCCACTACTTCGGGTTGTTCCGTTACGGCATATTGATGGTTCAAATACCAGAAGCCCCCGCACAGTAGCACAAACGCCACCGACGCAGCCACCCACCAGTTGAATTGCCAGCCTCCCCGAGGGTTTTTGAACGGCGTCCCGTTCAGAGGCCGACGAATTGGCTCCGTACTTTCACCACCTACAAAACCCACCGGGTGTTCCGTTGGCGACTCATGCCCGTTCGGGAAGGCCTCGGGCACGGTAATCCCCGACTCGATACGCGCCCACAAATCCATCGGCGGCTCGTTGGCGTCGAATGCCTCGCGATTGTCGCGGATAAAGCGTTCAAGGTTGTTCTTCATAGTTTTCATTGAGTGAGTTAGCGAATGAGTGATTGAGTGGAAACTAGAAAGGGTACTGTTTAATGGCCACTCAATCGCTCATTCACTCAATCACTCATTGTAATAGTGCTACTAATCGTTTTCGGCCACGCATAAACTGGGTGCGCGACGTTGTTTCGCTGATGCTTAGAATCTGCCCAATTTCTTCATGGTCATATCCTTCAAATAAATACAGCGACAACACCACCCTGTACCCCTCCGGCAGTTGCTGCATGGCCAGCCGAACTCGCTCCACGTCGTAGTTGATCCCGGTTTCGTCGTACGGCTCCGAGTCGGCCCAGTCGGGCACCGTGTCGTCGCCTGTACGGGTCGTATCGAGTTCAACCAGTTCAATCCGGCGGCCTCGCAGGTGGTTAATGGCCCGGTTCACCACGATCTGCTTCAGCCACGCCCCAAACGTGCTCTGCCCGCGAAACGTGTGGATGTGGTTAAAGGCATCCAGAAACGCTTCCTGCAATGAATCCTCAGCCTCGGCCGCATGGTTGAGAATCCGCAGGCTGACATTGTACATCGCCTTCGCATACTGACGGTACAGGTCATATTGAGCCTTCCGTTCGCCAAGCTTACAGCGTTCGACAAGGTCAATGGTTCGGTCTATGTACAATTTCGTTTCCAAGCAATCGGTCCGGGTCGGTTGGGTGGTAAGTTCAGGGTAAAGACACCGTTGCGGGCGCAACGTTGCAGGGGGTACAAAAAAAATGTAATTTAGAAGACGATTTTGCCAAATCAAACCGTTATGTACGGATGTGTTCCGCCCCCGCCAACCAAATTATTTCGTAGGTTTGGTTCTTCCCTAGAAGGTTAACAAACAAGATGGCACGCGATAAAGTACATGAGGCTGTAAAGGTTGCTCTGCAAAAGGATGGCTGGCTGGTCACGCATGACCCTTACCAACTTAGGGCACTTGATGTCGAATATGAGATTGACCTTGGCGCAGAGGAAATGGTTGCCGCTGAAAAAGAAGGGCGCAAAATAGCTGTCGAAGTCAAGAGCGATTCGATTGGTAATTTTTGATCCGCAAACCTCAACGATACTCGAATGGAAACAGTAACAGAAAAGACTAGCCGCCATCAACGTATCATCGTCGATTACTTGAAAGAGCGGTCGGCTATTAAACATGCCAATCTGCCCGACTGCGAAAACATGCTTGTGGCTGATACGGAAAATCATCATTATCAATTGTTAACAACAGGTTGGGCACCCGACCGGTTTATTCATTCTATTACGTTTCACTTGGATATTGCGCCAGATGGCAAGATTTGGATTCGTGCCAATTGGACCGATACCGACATTGCCCAAAAACTAGTAGAGCGGGGCGTTGCTAAGTCCGACATCGTGCTAGGCTTCTATCCTGATTATATGCGGGAAGAGTCGGAGTATGCGGTTTGCTAGACCCTACTGCAACACATTTGTTCCGCCCCCGCCGACCAAATTATTTCGTAGGTTTGTGTGTTATAAAAAGAGGCTGGATGCGCGCATTCAGCCTCTTCTTCATCTATGATCGACTATATTTCGAGTCTGAATGACCCTCAGCGTGAGGCCGTTACACATGGCGAAGGCCCGCTGATGATTATAGCCGGGGCGGGGTCGGGCAAAACCCGCGTGTTGACCTACCGGATCGCCTATCTGATTGAGAAAGGCATTGACCCGTTCCGCATCCTGTCGCTGACGTTTACCAATAAGGCGGCTGGCGAAATGCGGCACCGGATCGAGAAGGTCGTTGGCAGTGAGGCCCGTAACATCTGGATGGGCACGTTCCACTCGGTTTTTGCCAAGATTCTCCGTATTGAGGCCCGCGCCATTGGCTACACCAGCAACTTTTCCATCTACGACACCGACGACTCCAAATCCCTGCTCCGAAGCATCATCAAGGAGATGGGCCTCGACGATAAGGTCTACCGCGCTAACAGTGTGTTCAGCCGAATTTCGGCGGCCAAGAACCGCCTGATCGGCCCCGAAGATTACCTGGCAAACCCAGTAATC
The DNA here is from genome assembly GCA_004292855.1 of Cytophagales bacterium. Lineage (GTDB taxonomy): Bacteria > Bacteroidota > Bacteroidia > Cytophagales > Spirosomataceae > Rudanella. The sequence continues at coordinate 291,431 of RDXN01000029.1, read as the reverse complement.
AAGGCCGATGACGAGTCGGCGCGGATTCCCGAGGCGGGCCGGATTTACAAGGAATATGCCCGCCGGTGCTTCGCGGCCAACGCGATGGACTTCGATGATCTGCTGTTCAACACGAACGTGCTGTTCCGCGATCACCTCGATATTCTGCACAAGTACCAGCACAAGTTTCAGCACGTGATGGTCGATGAGTTTCAGGATACCAACGTGTCGCAGTATCTCATTACTAGAAAGTTGGCGGCTGTTCACCAGAACATTTGCGTCGTGGGCGACGATGCGCAGAGTATCTATGCCTTCCGGGGGGCCAACATCGAAAACATCCTGAATTTTCAGCGCGACTACGGCAAAGACGCCGTGAAGATTGTGAAGCTGGAGCAAAACTACCGCTCCACCAAGCATATTGTTGAAGCGGCCAACTCGGTGATTGCCCGAAACCGGAACCAACTCGAAAAACACGTATTCACCGACAACGGTGAGGGTTCGCTGATCGAGGTAATCAAGGCCGCGTCGGATAACGAGGAAGGCCGATTAGTGGCATCGGCCATCTTCGAGAACAAAATGCAGGAGGGGTTGAAAAACAACGACTTCGCCATTCTGTACCGGACCAACGCGCAGTCGCGGGCGTTTGAAGAAGCTCTGCGGAGACTGGATATCAAGTACCGGATTATCGGAGGCTTGTCGTTTTATCAGCGTAAAGAAATTAAAGACCTGATCGCATATCTGCGGTTCTCGGTCAATCAGCAGGACGAGGAGGCTTTCAAGCGGATTATCAACCTTCCCAAGCGCGGCATTGGCGATACAACGGTAGCCAAAATTTCGGTGCTGGCCTCGGAAAAGGACGTACCCGTTTGGGAAATCGTGAGCAACATCAACGCCCATATCGCAGGCCGGGCGTCGGTAGCTATCGAGAGTTTTGCCGACCTGATTAAGAGCTTCGGGCTGTTGCTCGACAAGAAAGACGCCTACGAGGTATCGGCGCACATTGCTAAAACGTCGGGCCTGCTGAAAGACCTGTACGAAGACAAAACCGTGGAGGGGTTGGCTCGTTACGAGAACGTGCAGGAATTGCTGAACGCCATCAAGGAGTTTGTCGATAATCCTGATAATGAGGACAAAAGCCTGTCGTCGTTCCTGCAAACGGTATCACTCCTTACCACCGCCGACGAGAAAGAGGACGATGGCGACAACGACAAGGTGACGCTCATGACCATCCACGCAGCTAAAGGCCTGGAGTTCAAAAACGTGCATATTGTCGGTTTGGAGGAGGAGTTGTTCCCGAGCCAGATGATGCTCGAAAGTCGGGCCGATCTGGAAGAAGAACGACGGCTATTCTACGTGGCTATCACCCGCGCCGAACGTCGGCTCACGATGTCGTATGCTGAACAACGTTACCATTACGGTCGGCTAAAAATGTGCGAGCCAAGCCGGTTTTTGATGGAAGTGGATCAAAGCCACCTCAAAATGGCCCGGACTGCGGTAGAGCGCAATCCCTATGGTACAAAGCAGGATGCCCGCGAAGGGCGAGCTATCCCCGACCGCGACCGGAACGAGATGCCCTCGGCGGGGTCGATGAGTTTTGTGCGGTCGTTGGCCCAGAAAACGGCCCGTAACCAGGCTCCCCAACCCACCGTTTCGCATACTCCCTCAAGCGATTTTTCGCCGAGCGACACAAGTGCGTTGGCTGCAGGCATGAAGGTCGAACACAGCAAGTTTGGCTTTGGCACAGTTCAACGAATGGATGTGAACGGCACTGAGCGCAAAGCCGTGATTCAGTTCGACACGGCGGGCGAGAAAACGCTGTTGCTGAGTTTCGCGAAGCTGCGGATTGTGGCATGAAGAGTTTAGTTAACTTTACAGGTAAACGCGAACGGCTATGACACTTAGCATTGCAAATATTCCTGAGGCTCAACTCACAACTGTTGAGTTTGCCAACTATCAAATGGACGACGGGGCGTTTTACGAGTTTTGCCGCCAAAATGACCATCTGAAATTTGAACGTAATGCCGACGGAACCATCGTAGCTATGCCCAACACAGGCGGAAAAACAGGAAATCGAAACACGAAGATCACCGCACGGCTCGACATTTGGTCGGAGGAAAACGGCGGATTGGTTTTCGATTCATCTACAGCGTTCAAACTGCCGAATGGGGCAACGCGCTCACCGGATGCTGCCTGGGTAAGCGACGCCCGCTGGAACGCACTTACAGACGAGGAACAGGAACGATTTCCGCCTGTGGCACCGGAGTTTGTCGTTGAGTTAATGTCTAAGTCTGATTCTTTATCCAATGCTAAAGAGAAGATGCAGGAGTATATGGCAAACGGCGTACTGTTGGGCTGGCTTATCAATATCAAACAGCAGGAAGTGCTGATTTACCGGGCTGACGGAACCATAAGTAAGCATACGGATTTCAACCAGCCAATTTCTGGAGAGGATATATTGCTGAACTTTAGTTTCAACCTGTCTTTGTTGCTGCGCTGAACTATGATTCGCTTTTTCAACGAAGATTCTCCGTATAAACTGCCTCAGAAACAGGCCGTGCGTAAATGGCTAACCCAGCAGGCGAAGGCCGAGCGGTTCCGTATTGGCGATCTGAATTATATTTTCTGCTCCGACGAACACGTGCTTCAGGTGAACCGCGACTACCTGGACCACGACTATTACACCGACATCATCACCTTCGACCAAAGCGAGGAAGAAGACCTGATCGAAGGCGATATTTTCATCAGCGTCGACCGCGTCACGGACAATGCCGTTCAGTTGGGCGTCTCTGCCGAAGGGGAAATGCGCCGGGTATTGGCGCACGGCCTGTTGCACCTCTGCGGCTACAGCGACAAATCGCCCGAAGAAGAACAGGCCATGCGGGCGAAGGAGAATGAGTGGCTCCTGAAACTGAGTCAGGATCAATAAATTTCACGAAAGCTTCAACGTGTGCCGGAACGGGGTAAACCCGGTCAGATACACCGTTGGGGCATCTGTGGCAGGTAAAGCTCCCCGTAGCTGTAAGCCCTTGTGTTCCAGTTTGCCCGGCCCGAAATGGATGGTGTCGGCCCCCACCGAATAAATTCCCGCTTGGCCTAAGAAGAGCCAGGCATTGTCTTTTTTTGGGTATTTATCAAGGCCTGTGAACGTGCCCCCCGCCCGGAAAATGAGTTCCAGCGTCACGGGAACGCCCTCCGTACCTGACAGATCGAACTGAATTTGTAATCCGTTTGGGGTTTCAGAGATAGTCACGGTGGTGTCGAGTTTCTGGATCTCGCTTTGGGCGCGGGCTGTTTGCGGCATTTTGGCCCAGTCGCCATTGGGGTCAATTTTGTCGGGTGCAATGGGCTGGTAGTAAGGCCCTTCCAGCGATTTCTTTAACACCCACGAGTCGCTTTGTTGCACGATGGTTGCCGAATCGAACTGCCCCTTCCCGAAAAACGAAGCCGCTATTCGCATCCCCTGCAACACGGAGTCTCCGTTGTGAAAGGTCAGAAAACTGGCGTTGTTCGATAAGATCGTCGTATCCCAACGCTCCCGCCGAATTCGCACCACGCCTGAATACGGAAACGCTTTGGCGTAGTTGGTGGGCAGGGGTTTGGCAGGCGGCAACTCATTCCAAAGCATGGGGTCTTCCAGAAAATAATCCAGGAAACCAGCCAATTGCTGCGTTGTGCAGGTGGTTTCGATCAGACGACACATGGCCGCCATCTCGCCATCCTTGTCGTGCAGAGCCATGTAGCGATAACAGTAATAGTAGCGGGCCATGTTGCCGATGGTGCCTTTGTCCTGCCGGTTCGATGCCTCCGTTACGACCTCGCCGTTTGAGTGGACGTAATACCGTGTCATCAGCAGATTCCGGCGAACCGGCTCCAGCAGTTCGGGTTTGTTCAGACCCCGCGCTATGCTAATCAGCGACCGATCCACGATGGACGAATAGGTGTTGGTGCTTTTCTCGTTGAACTGCCCATCGGGGTCGATGTCGATGTGTTCGGCTAGCCATTGGTCGATGCGGGCGGTGTAGCGTGGGTCGGGAAAGAGTTCGTTTAGTTTGGTGAGGGCCGCCGATACCACCCAGCGGTGATTGGGCGTGTGGATACCCCCCACAATAAGGGCCTCCCCGGCTTTTTTCATAAACGTTTTCAGGGATTGCAGGGCCGTTTCGGTGCCAGTGGCCTTCGATTCGGTCAAATACCGATACGCCGGAATCACATTTTCCAGCACAAAAGCGGTGTCGGGTGTGGAGTGGAAATTGGTATCCAGATAGTCAATCGTACCGTCGGCATGCTGAAAAAGCAGCATCGTTCGGGCGGCTGCTTCAATGTCGGGTAATACTGTTTTCGATTGATAATGAACCGATTCGGGAGTACCGAAAAGCATACAGGCCGTTAGTAGAAACCCGCTCGTGGTTTGCGAATTGGGCATCTCGGCCTCGTTCCGGTAGGCCCCCGCAAACTTGCTGGCCCGGTCTGTAATTTTCAGCGGGGCATAATTAGCCAGTTGCTTATCATAAATTTTGATCCATTCGAGCAACCAGGCTGGTTTGGGAGCCTTCGGTTTACCCATAGCCGTGAAGCCAAACCCCGAAAGGGCACTTAGGCCCACTCCACCTACCGCTATAAAATCTCTCCGGTTCATAGATTTGCCTTTTATTGTTCCTGGAAACCTATTACCGAACCCATTTCCCCTGCGCCTTCATGACCTGCTCGATTACGTCGCGGACAGCTCCCCGACCACCCGCTTTGGGCGACACATAATCGCAAAGGGCCTGAATTTCGTCTACGGCATCGGCGGGGCAGGTACTGAGGAGGGCAGGCCGAGCCAGAATGTCGTAGTCGGGTAGGTCGTCGCCCATGTACAGGATTTCGGACTCGTTCAGGGCATCGCGGGTGAGGTAGCCGATATAAGTGTTGATTTTCTGATCAGAGGGGCCACCCATAAACACGTCCTTGATTTTCAGAAACTCCAGCCGTTTCCGAACGCCCTCCTGATTGGCGGCAGAGATGACAGCCACAGTGTAGCCCGCTTTCAAAGCTTGCTCGATGCCGTAGCCGTCTTTGATATTAAACGTGCGAAATTGTTCGCCGGAGGCCAGCGCATTCACACTGCCATCGGTTAATACGCCATCGACATCGAAAATAAACGTGCGTATCCGGGCGAAACGGTCTTGTAAAGAGTTCATAGTGTAAATATATTGGAATGGCACGCGGATAACACGGATTAAGCGGGTTCACACGGATTTTTTGTCATCCCGACCGGTCCGCCGGTGCGGCAGGAGGGATCTAGATTATGTACTCTCAAGTAGAGTATTGTCGGAGTAGATCCCTCCTGCCGCACCGGCGGACCGGTCGGGATGACAAAAAATGACAATCCGTGTTCCTATCCATTAGATTTACAGCATGAATCAACTTCCCCCTGCGTTTCGGGCGCAGATGCAGGCCCAGTTGGGTGATGAATTCTCCGCGTTCGAGGCCGCGCTCGCGCAGGAGCCGCCTGTGAGTATCCGGCTTAACCCACGAAAACGGGCGTTCGACGTGACCGGTTTGGAACAAGTGCCCTGGTGCGCCGAGGGCTATTACCTGCCCAGTCGACCCGTTTTTACGCTCGACCCGCTTTTTCAGGCCGGGGCCTACTACGTGCAGGAGGCCTCGTCGATGCTGTTGGCCGAGGCCATGCGTCAAACCGCCAACCTGGATCGCCCGTTGCGGGTACTCGACTTGTGCGCGGCTCCGGGTGGCAAAACAACCCTGCTGGCATCCCTGCTCTCGCCCGACAGTTTGCTCATGTGCAACGAGGTAATCCGTACGCGGGTGCCGGTGCTTCGCGAGAACGTTGAGAAGTGGGGGTTTCCTAATGTGGTCATTACCAACCACGATCCCGACGAGTTTGGCAAGCTCGAAGGTTTTTTTGATGTGGTGATGGTCGATGCGCCCTGTTCGGGGGAGGGGTTGTTTCGAAAGGATACCGATGCTATGCAGGAGTGGTCGATGGAGAACGTGGCCCTGTGTTCGGCGCGGCAAAGGCGGATTCTGTCGGCGACTCTCTCGTTGGTCGATCAGGGCGGGTTGCTTATCTACAGCACCTGTACCTACAATGATGTCGAAAATAGGGACAACCTGCTGTATCTGGCCGAAAACGGGTTTCGCAATTGCCCACTGATTTTACCTGCCGACTGGAATATTACAGAAAAACTGGTTGATGGTGCGGTTGGCTACCAGTGTTATCCACACCGGGTTCGTGGCGAAGGGTTTTTTATGAGTGTGTTCAAAAAAACGGCCTTTGCCCCCGCCCAACGACCCAACGCCCGCCCCTTTCGCGACTGGAAACCCCTGCGCCCCCGCGAGACTGCCCTCGTGCGCGACTACCTGAGCGACCCAAACGCGTTCTCGTACTGGACCAAACCCAACGGCGAGCTGGTAGGCATTCCGGTGGCTCTTGAGAAGGATTTGTACCACGTACACGAGGCCCTGCGGAACAAAGGCTTTGGCCTTCAGCTAGGTACGTTCAAGGGCACCGATTTTATTCCCGATCACGCCCTGGCCCTAAGCACGGCCCTCGCGCCCAACCTGCCGGGTGTCGAACTAAGTAAGGAAGAGGCCTTGCGGTATTTCAAAAAAGAAAATCTCGTCCTAAATGAACCCGTGCGGGGCTGGGTATTAGCCCGTTATGAGGGGTTGCCGCTCGGCTGGATGAAAGGTGTGGGCAATCGCGTCAATAACTATTTGCCCAAAGACTGGCGTATTCGCATGGAAATCAAGGAGTACCACTAATTTTGCGTACTGTGTTATCAAACCACCCATATCGCCTGGCCGTAGTCCGCTTTTTGTTGGGGCTGTATGTGCTCACGCTCATAAACGGCGTGGTGTTCCGGCACGCGCACCGGCTGGCCGATGGCACGATTGTCAGCCACGCGCACCCATACATCCCCGTTGGCGACGATCCCTATCAACCCAACAACCACACCCAACAGGAAATTATCTGGCTCGACGCCCTGAGCCACGTTCTCTATGCCAACTGGCAACCCAACCCGTTTGTGTTGTTGTTGCCGTTGATAATTGGCTTCATTTCGTTTTCCTCTCTTTACCGGACCTCTGTTTTCCGGCCCGCTGCCCACGTGGTGTTTCGCCACCGTGGCCCGCCTGTAATTTAGTTTCAGGTTTCAAGGCTTCGCTGTTTCGAGTTTCAATGCTTCGCTGTTTCAGGTTTCAGTGAAACGGCCAACGGCCTTTGAAACAGCGTAGCCTTGAAACAGCCAAAGGCTAATGAAACTTGAAACCTGAAACAGCCGAAGGCTAATGAAACGCCACAGGCAAATCTTCACAATACAACCTTTCAATCATGACATTATTTTTCCGGCTTTGCCTGTGGGCAGGCCTGCTTGGGTATGGATTAACCATGCCACAGGCGGTGCAGGCTCAGGCATCTCTCAACGGCTCCGTTACCGACCTCAAAACGGGCGAACCACTCGCCGGGGCCACTATTTTTGTTCCATCGCTCAAAAAAGGCACCGCTACCGAAGCCGACGGACGTTTCCGGCTGACCGGCTTGCCCTCGGCTGGGCCATTCGCAGTAGAGGTACGGCTAGTGGGCTACAAAACCCTCTCGCGCCGACTAACTCTCACGGGCGACAGCACAACCATGACATTCCCGCTCGAAACGGAGGTGGCCCAACTGAACGAAGTGGTCGTGACGGGCCTCACAACCGGCTCCACCGTGAAGGAAAGCCCCGTACCTATTATGACGTATTCTAAGGTACAGTGGCTCCAAACGGCTTCCACTAATCTGGTCGATGCGGTGGTGAAACTGCCTGGTATGTCGCAGATTAGCACCGGGGTGGGCCTATCAAAACCCGTTATTCGGGGGTTGGGTTTCAACCGGGTGATTACCGTACACGATGGCGTTCGTCAGGAAGACAATCAGTGGGGCGAGGAACACGCTCTGCAAATTGACGAATATTCGATTGATCGCTACGAGATTATCAAGGGGGCGGGCAGTTTGTTGTATGGCTCCGATGGGCTAGGCGGAGTGATGAGTTTGATTACATCCCGCCCTCCGCAACCGGGCGTTACGCAGGGGCAAATTTTGACTAACTACCAGACTAACAACGGTATGTTTGGCGGGTCGGCGATGGTGGAGACAACGGGGCAGCGGGGCGTGTTTGGCCGAATTCGGGTGAGTGGTAAGAGCGCGGGCAACTACCGGAATCGCTACGATGGTCGCGTGTATGGGTCGGCCTATCGCGAGATGGACGTAAACGGGGCCGTAGGCATCGCCAAAACTTGGGGGTATTCACAGATCAATTTCTCAAACTGGCATCAGGATATCAATATTGTTACGGGGGAGCGCGACGCCGAGGGCCGCTACGTGAAACTCGTCCGAATTGACAACGATACCGAAGACGTGGCCCCCGTGTCGGACGCCGAACTGCGGGGCCGGACTATCGAGAAGGCAAACTACCAGAATCTGAACCACGCCAAACTGTCGTGGAATACGTTTGCTAAATTGGGCAGGGGCAACCTCTCGGCGGTGGTCAGCTATAGCCAAAACCGGCGTCAGGAGTTTGCCAGCACGCTTACGCCCGGCCAACCGGCTCTGTATTTCTTCCTGCAAAACGTGTATTACGACCTCAAATACTTCATGGACGCCCGCAACGGCTGGGAATTTACGGTGGGTACGAGCGGATTGTGGCAAACGAACCGGAATCAGGGTCTGGAGGTGTTATACCCCGGTTATCGGCTGCGCGACAACGGGGCGGTGGTGTTTGTTCAGAAGAAAACCGACCGCCTGACCCTGAACGGAGGCTTGCGGGTCGATGTCCGGCAGATGCACATCAACCCGCTGTATATTGATGAGAACGGTGCGTTTACCGAAACGGCGGGAAACAACCGTGAGAAGCGTTTTTTGGGGCTTGACAAAACCTACGCCAACCCCACCGCGAGCGTCGGCGCGTCGTATGCCATTACGCCCAAACTGACTGTGAAAGCCAACGTGGCCCGTGGGTTCCGTGCCCCCACCACGCCCGAACTCTCGGCCAATGGCGAGCACGCGGGTACGTTCCGCTATGAAATTGGCAACCCCAATCTGCAATCGGAGGTGTCGCTGCAAACTGATCTGGGTTTTGTGTACGAAACCTCCGAACTGTCGATCACGGCAAGCCTGTTCCGCAACGCGATCAACAACTATACCTACTCCGAAAAAGTCCTCGACCGCTTTGGCCGCGACTCCATTGTAGACCCCGCCCGCCCCATCCTGACGTACCGCTATGTGCAGGGCGACGCCGTCTTGTACGGGGCCGAAGGTCAGGTGATCTACAACCCCGCCGGGGCCAAATGGCTGCATTTGTCGGGAACGTATTCGCTGGTGCGTTCGCGAAACTTGTCGGCGCAGGGCGACTCGGCGCGGTACTTGCCGTTTCTGCCCCCGCCCCGCGTGATTGCCCAAATTAAGCTGACCCGCCCCGAACTCGGCCTATTTTTACGCAACGGATATGCTCAAACCGAAATTGAGCATAATCAGGCCCAAAATCAGGCACTTTTAGCGTTCGGCACCGAAACGCCAACGCCCGCTTTTACGTTATGGAATATAGGGGCCGGAGCCGATGTGGTGGGGCGCAACGGTCGGACGCTGTTCTCGGTCTATCTATCCGTGAACAACCTGCTCGACCGGGCGTATCAAAGTCATCAGAACCGGTTGAAATACTTTGGCACGAATCCCGTAACGGGCCGCGCCGGGGTGTTCAACATGGGGCGCAACGCCAGCCTCAAGCTCGTCGTACCCCTTAAGTTTGGATAGGAACACGGATTGAACGGATTGAACAGGTTTACACGGATTTTTTTTCGTGTCAAATCAAAAAAATCCGTTTCAGCCCGTTCCATCTGTTCAATCCGTGTTCCTATCACATAATGCAAAACGTCATTCAGCTTCTGCCCGACTCGATTGCCAACCAGATAGCCGCTGGTGAGGTGGTGCAGCGTCCGGCGTCTATCGTGAAAGAACTGCTCGAAAACTCGGTCGATGCCGGGGCCAAATCGGTGCAGTTGGTCGTGCGCGACGCAGGCCGGACGTTGGTGCAGGTGATTGACGATGGCTCTGGCATGACCGAAACTGACGCCCGTATGAGCTTCGAGCGGCACGCGACATCCAAAATCCGCTCGTCCGACGACCTCTTCAAAATCATGACGATGGGCTTCCGGGGCGAAGCCCTGGCGTCGATTGCCGCCGTGGCGCAGGTAGAGATGCGTACCCGACGGGCCAATGAGGAGTTGGGCACGCTCGTCAGGATCGAAGGGTCCGACATCAAGGCGCAGGAACAGATTTCGTGCTTGCCGGGCACTAATTTGCTGGTTAAGAATCTGTTCTATAACGTTCCGGCCCGGCGCAATTTTTTGAAGACGAACTCGGTCGAGATGCGGCACATTCTGGACGAGTTTCAGCGAGTGTCGCTGGCTAATCCGGGAGTGGCCTTTTCGCTGTTTCAGGACGACCGCGAGGTGTACAACCTGCCTGCGGGCAAGTTAAGTCGCCGAATTATCGACATGTTCGGCAAAGGATACCGCGAGCAACTGGCTCAGTGTGAGGAGAAAACCCCCTACGTAACGGTACATGGCTACATTGGCAAGCCCGAGTCGGCCAAGAAGTCACGCAATGAGCAGCATTTCTTTGTGAACAACCGGTTCATCAAGCACAACTACCTGCACCACGCCGTGTTGGGAGCGTATGAGGGCACCCTGCCCGACGGGCATCAGCCGTTCTATGTGCTCTTTATCGAGATCGACCCCTCGCACATCGACATCAACATTCACCCCACCAAAACCGAAATCAAGTTCGACGACGAGCGGGCCGTGTATGCGATCATGATGGCGGCTGTGCGCAAGGCAGTGGGTATTTACAACCTGAGTCCCTCCCTCGATTTCGACGGCAACGTCAACTTTCTGAACAACCAGAATAGTGCTAAAGATCGGCCTGCCGCGCCCAGCGGGGGCAGTTCGACACCCAGGCCCGTGATACCCTCGTGGGCCAGTGGGGGCGGGGTATCAGACGGGGGCAGTTCGTCCGCGCGACTGGCGGCTCCGCGCTACGATCAGTTTCCGGCGGGGGCTAGTAGCTTCGACCAACCCGCCACCTCGCCGAAAGCTATTTCGACCAATTCGCCTGCCGTGTTTGCCCGCTCGCGTAGTTCCAACCCCGACCTGTCCGGGGCCGAGCCTGCCGATTGGCTCCCGGCTCCGGCGCATCTGGAAACGCCCCCCCCGACTGAGGTCAATGCGGGTATCGACGCGCTCACACTCGGTAGCCGGGCCAATCAGTTACCGCTGGAACAAACCGAGCCGGTAAAATTTGATTTAGTGTTAGAGGGTGGCCCTATTTTGCCCATACAGGGGCGGTATCTGATCACATCGGCCAAAGGAGGCATGTTGGTTGTAGACGCTCGCAGGGCACATGAGCGCGTTCTGTACGATCAGTTTCACACCGCACTCACCAAGCGAAACGGGGCTTCTCAACAGCTTTTGTTTCCCAAAACGGTGCAGGTATCAGCAGTCGATTATCAGTTAGCTCTGGATTTGCGCGAGGAGCTAACGGGGTTGGGTTTTCAGTTTGAGGAGTCCGACGCCAATACGTTTGTGTTGCGTGGTATCCCGGCACTCACCCCCGGCGAAAACGAAGAAGAGCTATTTGCGAACTTATTGGCGCAACTTCGGGCCGATACGGGCCGTCTTAAGCTGGAACGGTCGGAATCGTTGGCCCGGTCGTTGGCAAGGCGGTCGGCGGTGCGGCATCAGAGCCGGTTAAGTGAGGTCGAAAGCAAGGCCCTGCTCGACCAATTGTTTGCCTCCACAAACCCTAGCTATACCCCAACAGGCGAACCAATCACTACAATCGTCACGTTGGATAAAATTCAGGGGCTTTTTAGAACATAATACAGGGAAAGCCCGTAAATTGTACTTAATCATGGTTATGACGCCTGTTGTCCGAGCACTTATTATCCTGAATGTGCTGATTTTTGTGCTAACATCGAAGTCAGTTATCGAGCAGTTTGGACTTCACTCGTTTTTCTCTGATCAGTTCCGACCGTTTCAGTTTTTAACCCACATGTTTTTGCATGCTGGGCTTGGGCATATACTCGGCAACATGTTTGGCTTGCTGGTTTTTGGCCCAATGCTCGAACGGGTGTGGGGACCCGCACGATTTTTGGTTTTTTACATGATCTGCGGGCTTGGTGCCGCGTTGTTGTATCTGGGCGTTAATTATTACGAAATGAGCCGGGTACTGGAGTTGGTGCAAAACTACCGCGCTAACCCTACCCCCGACGGTTTTTGGGGCTTGATTGAAGCTCATGCCAGCTCGGCATACGATCAACTGGCCGGGTTTATCGATTCGTACAAGGCAAACCCCGGCAGTACGCAACTACAGCAGGACAGTGTTCGGTTTGTGAATGCGTTTTGGGAGCGATATCGCGATATTGAGGGGCCAATGGTGGGTGCGTCGGGGGCAATCTTCGGGGTCATAATGGCCTTTGGATTGCTGTTTCCAAACACTGAGTTGTTTTTGTTGTTTCCACCTATACCAATCAAGGCGAAGTATCTCGTTTTGTTTTACGGAGCCTTTGAATTGTACTCGACCATTAACCAAGCACCGACCGACAACGTTGCGCACTTCGCCCACTTGGGCGGCATGTTGTTTGCGTTTATATTAGTGAAACTCTGGGGTTCTCAACGAAAAACATTCTATTGAGTATGAGCGGTTTACTCGATGATTTCCGGTCCGAATTTTCAAAGCCCAACAACACGTTGGTGCAACTTATATTGGTAAACGTTGTGGTGTTTCTGACACTGCTTCTGCTCAATCTTGTCTTTACATTATCGGAATCCTCATACTGGTACGCACTAGTCTACAAACAACTGGTTGTGCCGGCGCAGGCATCAGAGTTTATCCGACGCCCGTGGACCTTGTTCACGTACATGTTTACGCAGGTCGACCCGTTCCATATCCTGTTCAACATGTTGGGGTTATACTGGTTCGGTCGTCTTGTTGATGAATACCTGGGTGCCCGCCGATTGTTGGGACTGTATATTATGGGTGGTCTGGCGGGTGGGTTGCTGTACCTGGCCATGTATAATTTGGTGCCGTTTTTTATTCAGCAATCAACTAACGTACAGATGCTTGGCTCATCGGGAGCGTTTTTCTCAGTAGCCGTTGGCGCGGCCACATTGTTGCCTAATTACTCGTTTCATCTTTTATTTTTTGGGCCGGTTCGCATTAAATACATCGTGTTTTTCCTGATTGTCCTGTCGTTGGCCAAACTGAGTGGGAACACCAACGCGGGTGGCGAACTCGCACACCTGGGCGGGGCATTTATGGGCTTTTTCTTTATCAAGCTTCTGCAAAACGGCACCGATCTGGGTCGCCCGATTTATTGGCTTGTCGATGGCTGGCAATCGCTTACCCGGCCTAAGCCGCCCGTAAAGGTGTCATACCGGCAGCGTAGCAACGCTAATGCCAACGCCAGCACGTTTGCGGCAACGGGTGGCGCGGCAGCACCGGGGTCTGTAACGATGCCCGATCAGGATGAGATAGACTCTATTCTGGATAAGATCTCGAAGTCGGGCTATGAGAGCCTCTCGCGCGAGGAGAAGCAAAAACTTTTCCGGGCTAGTCAGCGGAGTTAGAAATACCCTACCCCTTCCCCTCCCCTGAAACCAGGAGAGGGGCTAATGCGCCAATCCCCATCCCGATAATACTGGCCAGCAACCCCCACATCATGGGCGGCATACTCGTGGTGTCGAGAAGCAAACAAACGAGCCAAATGCCCAGCCCAAGCCCCATACTGAGCAGGCATCCCAATCGGTTGGCCGGTTTCCAGTAGATACCCGCCAACAGGGGAATAAACAGGGATACCAGACTAAACGCCGACGACTCGCCAACCAGATCGAAGATGCTCACGTCGCGGGCAAGGCTCATCCAAACGCAGCCTACGGTAATCACCACAACCGATCCCCGGATGGTCCGCAACAGGTCGCGGTCGCTGAGAGAAGGCCGGAAAAACTTCACTACGTTTTCGCCAAACACGGCTGCCGGAGCCAGAATCGCCCCGCTCGACACGCTCAAAATGGCCGATACCACCGCCCCGAAAAACAAAATTTGCAGGGGCAAGCTTCCATGTTTCATCACCATATTCGGGATGAGCAGTTGGCGGTCGCTGTCGGTGCTCATGGGCAGGTCGGGGTGCAGAAACTGGGCCGCCAGTCCGATAAATAGAGGCAAGGCTGCCACCGTCAGGTACAATCCCGAGGCTATATACGAGGATTTTACGGCGATTTTCTCCGACTTGGCCGACATAACCCGCTGGAATATATCCTGTTGCGGCAACGACCCCAGCCCAATCGTAATCCAGGCCGCAATGTATTCCACCACCCCGTCGAACGTCCAGGTCGGGCCGAACTGCCAAAAGTTGGGCCTAGTGGCCGTGCGGGCCTGAATGGCCTCCCAACCACCCAACTCCTGCCAAAGCGGTACGGCCACGATGCACAGAGCCACCACGATCACGGCGTTGTGCAGAAAATCCGTAATTGAGATGGACCACATACCGCCGAGCAGGGTGTAAATCATCACGATGGTCGCGCTGATAACCACACCGTAATGCTGATCAATGCCCGTTACCACGTTCAGTACAATGCCGATGGCGATAAACTGGGCCGCGATCCAACTGAAATACGACGGAATCATAATCAGGGCAGACAATAACTCTGCCGACCGACCAAACCGGATTCGGAAATAATCAGAAAACGTGGTGATGTTGAGCCGGTACAGGGGTCGCGCAAACAGCAACCCCACCAAAAACAGGCACAGAGCCGAGCCAAATGGCTCTTCGATAATGGCCGGAACGCCCTTATCAACGAACTTGGCGGGGGCACCCATGATCGTTTCGGACCCGAACCAGGTGGCAAACGTAACCGAAGCCGCCAGGGCCAACGGCAACCGCCGACCGGCCAGCACGTAGTCCTGGGCGGTGTTGACGCGACGGGCCGCCCAAGCCCCAACTGCCACATTCAGAAGCAGATACAGAGAGATAAAGAGGAGTAGCATGGGGCGAATATAAGCGAAATAGAACAGCTACCTATCGCTCGGCACCCTGCCAGTGGTCTTCAGACCCTGGCAGTGGTGTTGGGGGGGCTGTCTCAAAAACCCCGGTTAGGCATTGAATTGCCCCGAAAACACCACTGCCAGGGTCTGAAGACCACTGGCAGGGTGAAGGATAATCAAATAAGTCCGTAATTAAAATTTAGGGCAGGACAACTGCGGATTTTTTCGGCGATTACGCGCCTTGCGCCCCCCTTCAATTGGGTCGAATATGTACGACAGCGATACCTCATGCGAGCCGCCACTGGCAAAGCCGAGCGTCGAAATCGTGGCATCGTAGCTGTAACCTATCGAGAATTTATCCTGCCGGAAACCCACCAGAAACGCCATCGCATCGTGGTTGTTGATCCGTTGCTCGTATTTCTTGAAGGGAAGCCCCCGATAATACGCACCAATCGTGAGGGGCGAGTAAGTGAAGTAAGCCCCTATATCGAGTTGGTCAAATTTTCCCTGGAACTTGTAATGAACCACGGGTGAGAAACTAATCTCTTTTTCGTCTTCATCGCCCAGACCAGTAAAGCCCATCAACGGAATCCGCAGGCCCATGTGTACGCTGCCTTTGATAGGCAACCGGCTGTTATCGCCTGAGAAAAATCCCTGACTGGGGCGGTTGATGTGATGCGCCGAAGCCCCTACCCAAACCCAGTCAGAATAATATAGGGCACCCGTTGAGAAGTCGACATAGTTGTTTCGGCGGGCTGCTGCGGCCAGCGTGGGCGCATCAGCACTGATAACACCGGGCAGAAACCCCCGATTGTCGTATTGGTCGCCGAAGGTAAGGCCGTAATAACCCAGGCTCCGGTTTACATACGAAGCCTGCACACCCAACCGCACCGCCGACAACTCGTTCAACTGGATTTGGTATGAATATTGACCGGCAATTTCGGTGGAGCGAATTTGTCCCTGCCCCTGATTATCGCTGATGACCATCAGGCCCACCCCGCTGTTGAAACGCGGAATATAATGATCGACGCCCACCATCGACGTAACATAGTTTGCAACGGAAGGCCACTGATTGCGGTAATTGACGGTAATGCGCGGGGCCAGTGCCGAACCCGCAAAGGCAGGATTCAGATACAGTGGGGCCGCATAAAATTGCGTAAATTGAGGGTCCTGCGCCCAGCCCGCCCGGCTCAACAAGAGTAGCAGGGCTACGGGCAAAAGGAAACGTTTGGTCATAGTGGTAATGGTCGGCACAAGGAGCTTGCTGTTACCAACGCAGGATACTTGGTTGATCTATAACCTGCATTGTAAAGCTAACGTTGAATAAATAGAGCAAATTGTTTGCCGGAGTCCGTTGGTACCCATAAAAATACGGCTTTTTTAGCCATTTCGTGGCAGACCGTTTTCGATAAAATTTTGGCGTCTCATTTTCGTTTTAGTTAACGGAACGCTTCGCAGACAGGTTATGTGTGTAGGAGCCGTGCTGGTTCGGAGGAGAGAGAAAACATTATGCGTAGCGCATCAGTAACTATTCGGTTTTTGGGAATGCTGCTTTGCCTGCTCGGACTAAGCAGCCTGTGGCCCGTTTTGGGGCAGAATGTTTCCATTCGTCGGGCCTGTGTACAACCTACCAGTGTAGGTGGAAATGACTGCAAGGGTGAACCGACCACGTTCCGGGATGCTAAACCCGGTGTTAAGTCATGGGCCTGGTCATTTGACAGCGCACCAGTGAGTGGAACGGGTACGCCCCCTAGCTCATCATCAACAACATCTTACAGTGTTGTCCAACACTATTTCTCATCGCCAGGCTCTAAAAATATTACCCTAAAAAGAACGTTCGCTAACGGAACTACAGAGGATAGCACATTTACAATTACCGTTATGCCACCACCCAAAGAATTCCAGAACTGGGTAAGGAATGATACGATTTGTAAAGGTGAAATTCGTACGTTAGATCCTTACCCAAATGGACCGGATAAAGCATATCGATATGAATGGAATCGCAAGGGCGAAATAACCCAAACCATAAGTGTGTCGGAGGCTGGGTGCTATTCTGTAGAAGTCATTGATAACGTTTCTGGTTGTTCAACAGAGGACAGAGTTCAGGTTGTGGTATGTCCTACCGAGTCGCAGCCCCCGGCAACAAAATGGTACTTTGGTAGTAACGCCGGGTTGGATTTTATGGGTGGTGCGCCTACTCCAATTGACGATAGTAAGTTGAGTACCGTAGAAGGCTCTGCCGCAGTCAGTGATAAGAGGGGTGATTTACTGTTTTACACTGACGGCATCAAAATCTACGACAAGGATGGCAACGTGATGGGGCTTCTGCAATTTGGCCCTGACGGAAAACCGCTTTTAGACCCTGTTACATCCAAGCCTATTGTATCAACTCTGGGGAGTGCAACCACTACATTAGGAGGGAGTCAAAGTTCAACCCAGTCGGCCCTAATTGTTCCAAAGGGGACTTGCCGAGGGTGTGAGTACTTGTATTATGTCTATACTACAACCGAAATCAATGGTACTCGTCAACTAACCTATAGTGTCGTTGATATGCGGAAAAACGATGGCAAAGGAGCGATAGTTGACCTCAATTTGCCGGTAGTGGGTACGTCGACCACTGCCCTTAGCACAGAGCGAACAACAGCAGTAAAAAACCCGACCGACTCAACTACCTGGGTCATTACACGAGACTTTGGGGGTAACACGTTTCGGATTACCCATGTGACGAAAAATGCTTTACCTGTTCAGACTACGGTTTCTGCTGGAGCTTCACAAACCGCAGCGGTTCAGGGTGAAGGCTACCTGAAAGTCGGCCCGGCACCTACACCTGCTTCATCGTCAGCGTCGTCGGGCACATCAACCACTGGTGTGTCGGGTACTTCGACAACTCCAGTCAGTAATACAGCCGAGCGGACAGTTGTGATGGTTGTTCCGGGAATACCTCCCTCTCCGGGTAACCCCGGCACGAACAATAAGGTCGAATTATTCACCTTCAATGTTGATACAGGCACGCTTGAATACAAGCGGGCAATAGATCTGGGACCTTCCCCTCCCAAAGCGTATGGTGTCGAATTTGCTCCTGATGGGAAGAGTCTGTATGTATCCGTCATTGGAGATCCAAGTAATAGCACTGCGGCATCCTCCTACATTTATCGCTACGATCTGAGTATAACCGACCCTAGTCAACTTTCATTGGCTCAAACCGAAATTGCTGCGAGTACGACGCAACAATTCGGAGCCTTGCAAATTGGCCCGGACGGACGTATTTATGTTGCCATACCCGGCCAAACTTCGCTCGGTGTCATCGAGAATCCTGATGCTGATGGTATTTTGGAAGAGATAGTATTCAATCCCATCGGGCAGTCGTTGGGCGGTAAAACAGGTCAGCTTGGCTTGCCTAACGCGGGGGCAGACGATAACAGCCCTCCCTCGGGTGGAGGATTTGGGCATGAAGGAATCTGTTTGGGAGAGCCAACGGAGTTTAGCATAAGTCCTTATTGCCCCGGTTTAATTGAAGAATACACAATCAACTTCAATGACGGGACAGCCCCATACAGCGGAACTGCCACGCAGACGACCCACACCTACGCACAAGCCAGACCGTATAGTGCAACATTGACCGTTCAGATATTCCGAAAAAATAAAGATGGTAGCAAAGGAGCTAGTTGTACGGTCATAACGGCTGTTGACCAGCTTACCATTGCTTCTTATCCGCAAAGCATCACCGTGGGCGATGAGTATGTTTGCCGCTTCCCTGCCGAGGTAAACCTGAACATAAATGTGCAGGCCCAAAACTACGTGTGGGTCTACGGGGGCCGCGTGGTGAGCCGGACAAAAAGCATAACGGCAACAAGGCCGGGAAGCTATTCGGCGTTCGCTTTCAATGAAAGCCCAGAGTGCTACAAAGCTGATGATGCTTATATAGAGTTCAGGCGACCGGTGCAACCCTTCACCCCCACGCCCGCTACAGTAGTATGTTCAGGAACAAGCACGACCATCGGGTTTGCTGCTATTGCTCCTGCATACAATTCGTTTCAATGGAATACCGGGCAAACAGAGAAGACGATAACTGTTAGTAGACCAGGAATATATTCGGTTACGGCCACTTACCCTTATTTCGGGGCACCACCGGGAGTAACGAGCGTTTGCATCAACTCTGGCACAGTCAGCGTCTCCGAACGGCCCAATCCAACAGTCACCTCGTCGACTGTTGGCCCCAAAAGCTGCACCACCCTCGATGGAGCCATTACGCTCACACCCAATGGTTCCAACACGCTTACCTACGCCTGGACAAGCCCAAACAATACACCCCTTGCTACAACGGGTAACTCGCTGACGGGCATCGGTGAGGGAGCATACGGCGTGCGGTTTACGGATACGTTCTCGTGTTCGGCAGCGGCCAACTATACACTTAAATCGCCCGCCAACACGCTGGCCCTGAGCCTGGCTCCTCGCGACCAACTTTGCTCGCGACCGGGCAGTGGGAGTATCAACGCGACCGTAACGGGTGGGCGAGCGGCTCAGTACTTCTGGCGCGATGCAACTAACGCGCTCATCAGCAGTGCGTCGGTCCTGACGGGCATTAACAGCGGCACCTACACGGGGGCCGTGAGCGATGCCGGGGGCTGTACGGCCGTTAGCCAACCTACACGCGTTGGCCTCGACCCCACGGGTTTTGCCAATCTTGGACCTCCACAGGACAAATGTTCGGGTAGTTCGGTCACGCTCAACCCCGAAAGCTTTACCATTGGCGGCAATACCTACCAATGGAGCAACGGGCAAACCACCAACACTATCAGCGTAACCCAACCGGGCGATTACTCGGTTCGGGTGAGTAACCCAAATGGCTGTACGGGGGCTGCGGGTGTGCGGGTGTCGGACCGACCCTCGCCCAACATCAGTCTTGCGCCCGAATACCGGTTCTGTGTGCCCGACGGTGGCTCAACGACTCTTGCCGTGGGCGGGCCGTCGAACCTGACCTATGTCTGGTCTGAAAATGCTCAACTGGGGCGGACGTTGCCTGTGAATAGGGTGGGTAATTTCTTGGTGCGGGCCACCGACCCCACGGGTTGCTCGACGGTGGCCGCTACGCGGGTGGTCGATTTCTGCGAGCCACGCGTGTTTATCCCCGAAGCGTTCACGCCCAACGGCGACAAGGCAAATGACTTACTGGAAATTCGCAGGGCGTACACGTCGGATTTTGAGTTGAAGATTTTTAACCGCTGGGGCGAGGTGGTGTTTGTGAGTAACGACCCCGAAAACGTCATGTGGGACGGTACGTATCGGGGCATGGTTTACCCACCCATGATGTATGCCTACGTCATTAGCTACGGCAGTGAATACGACCCCGAAATGCCCCGCGTTGTCCGGCGTGGCTCGGTGTTGCTGATTCGGTAAAATGATAGGAACCGTAACGGTGGACCATAGGGATTTTTTGTCATCCCGACGCAGGAGGGATCTACTATTGGTTGGGATAACTTGTGGATATTCGAAGTAGATCCCTCCTGCGTCGGGATGACAAAAAATCCGTGAAAATCTGCTCATTCCGCGTCATCCGCGTGCCATTTTCTCCCAAAAATTCCGTAAATTTGAAGAGGTAGCGATCATCCCTACCTCTCTTTTTTTGCAATGCGACAAGACTATATAAGCGGTTCGAACGAGGGCATGTCGGCCACCGACAAGGAGATCGAACGGGCGCTTCGACCGCTTTCATTTGCTGATTTTACCGGGCAACATAAGGTGCTGGCTAACCTGGAAGTGTTTGTGCAGGCAGCTACCCAACGGGGCGACGCCCTCGACCACGTGTTGCTGCACGGCCCGCCGGGTCTGGGAAAAACGACCCTCTCGCACATTGTGGCTAACGAGTTGCAGGCCAATATCAAAATGACCTCCGGCCCTGTTCTCGACAAGCCAAGCGACCTTGCAGGCTTGCTCACGAACCTACAGGCTAACGATGTGCTGTTTATCGACGAGATTCACCGGCTCAACCCGGTGGTAGAGGAATATCTGTACTCGGCAATGGAAGATTACAAGATCGACATTATGCTCGACTCGGGGCCTAATGCCCGTTCGGTACAGATTAAACTGAACCCGTTCACACTCATCGGGGCCACTACCCGCGCTGGTATGTTAACATCGCCCCTGCGGGCGCGGTTTGGCATTAGTTGCCGCCTTGAGTACTACGACGCCGAACTTCTTACGAGCATTGTGCAGCGGTCGTCGGCCATTTTGGGGACGCCCATTAATGAACAGGGGGCTTTTGAAATTGCCCGCCGAAGCCGGGGAACCCCCCGTATTGCCAACAACCTCCTGCGCCGTACACGCGACTTTGCGCAGGTGCGCGGCAACGGTACTATCACAGTCGACATTGCCGAGATTGCTCTAAGTGCTCTCGATGTGGATCAAAACGGCCTCGACGACATGGATAATCGTATCCTGTCGGCTATTATCGAGAAGTTCAAAGGTGGGCCGGTGGGCCTAACGACTATCGCTACGGCTTGTGGCGAAGAGGCTGAAACTATTGAGGAAGTGTACGAGCCATTCCTGATTCAGGAAGGCTACTTAAAACGAACCTCGCGGGGCCGCGAAGCAACCGAGAAAGCCTACATGCACCTCGGCATTGTACCTGCTTACAAAACAGGCGAATTATTTGGATAACGTTGAGCAGGGACTCCCTAAGTTCCGAGAAAGCGGTTGAATGGTGCCTCTTCCATTCATCCGCTTTTTCGTTACCTGGGTACTAATTCAAAATCTTACTGCGGTAAATGCAATCAATAATTTCTGAGATGGCGGTGTCTACCAGAAAATAGTAGATGTTTTTGCCGCTCCGCCGAATGTCCAGAATCCCTTTGTCGCGCATGTTGATCAGGTGATGCGAAATGAGCGACTGCTCGGCGTTCAGGTTTTTGTAGATCGTTGAAACGTTCAACTCCTTGTTTTCATTCAGCATCTGAATAATTCGGATGCGAAGTGGGTGGGCTACGGCTTTGAGCACGTATGCCGCTTTTTCGATACGCTTGTCTGCGTCCATTTCATTCATAGTCATCATATGGGGATTTACTTAGGGTTTTGCACTACATTTTAACGAAAAACAACGGGCAAGGTATCCATTTAGTCGATTGACTCGAAAGGTTTTTATCGAACGGTAAACAACCCATCAATAAACCAATCAAAACACACCAATTAAAACGTTTAGTGTACCTAGCAATTTTTGGACGGAAATATCATCATTGCGTAACATGGATAATCCGACAATATTGAAAATTGGTCCTATGCTACCCCGCAGTAGACCAATTGGGTCAGAATTACTCGATTAACCGAACATTCGCCGGTGGGTCAGGTTCTTTATCCTAAACAATCAACACGATGGAAAACATGAATAATGAAGACCCGGCTGTATATGCCGATTTGGGTTTGGGTGGGCAACCCGATACCATGAACCCCGGTTCTGAGGAGGCCTCCGACACAATTTTGTACACCGACAATGCAACGGCACGTTCGGCAACGGATGCCGTATCGGGCAACGAAGACGAGTTGGGAGGCATTGATCCAACACCAGAGTTGGCCGTGGGAAATGACGAACTTGACCGCATCAACGACTCCGACGTCGACACCGATCCCGATATAGCGCGGGCCGAACGCGAAAACGACTCGAAAGATCGTTATCTAGCGTACTGAACCTGTTTTGCGTATGCCCCCGAAGACCGTCCGGCTCCTGTTCCTGTTGTTTGTTAGTCATTGTTCATTGTTTTTCAGTCAATGGTCGTTTGCCCAAACCCTGCAAACGGCCGATGTGAACTATGACCCGCAAATCCAGACGGTGCTGCTGTACCCGGCCATCGGGGGCGACGTAACAACACCGGGCCGCACCCTTAACCCGCCTGTGATCGAGGTGAACAATGATGCCCCGCTCACGTTGGAATTCGACGACCTAACGGGTGACTACCGGCCTTTCCGGGCACGGTTGGTTCATTGCAATGCCGACTGGCAGAAGTCGATTATCAACGATATTGAGTTTACCTATGAGTTCAACGACCACCCCATTACCGATTATCAGGTGTCGTTGGGCACGAAGGTGCAGTATTATCATTACCGGTTTGCGGTGCCGAAGGTGAAACTGCCCGGCAACTACGTGCTGGTAGTGGTCGATGAGCGCAATCCGCGTCGGCTGATCTTGTCGCGCCGGTTCTGCACGTATCAGAATAAGGTGAATGTGGGGGCAACGGTGCTGTTTTCGGTGAGTCCGCAACGGCAGTTTGCCGATCAGCAGATCGACCTGATACTAAGCTATCGGGGTTATGAGGTGATCTCGCCACAGGATGATTTTAAGGTGGTAATCCGGCAGAATTTTCGCGACGATAAGATTATCACGAACCTGAAACCCACCAACGTACAGGCGTTTGAACAGCGGCTTGATTATCGGCTGTTTGACCTGAGCAACACCATTGGAGGGGGCAACGAGTACCGGTTTTTCGATACCCGCACGGTGCTGTCGCGGGCCAATTTCGTAGACCGGATTGTGCCCCGCGCCGAGGTCACAATGGCCTATATCTCAACCGATCAGCCCCGTAGTGTGGGTGCTTACATTCAGTTCGACGATTTCAACGGGCGGTATGTAATTGATCACCGCGAAACGGGCAACGGCAGCGTGAGTGCCGATTACATCGAAACCGTGTTCACGCTCCGCACGCCCGAAGTGCTCGACGGCGAGGTGTACGTGAACGGTGGTTTTAACAGTTGGCGGCTCGACGACCGCAACCGCATGACCTACGACCCCGCTACGAGCACGTACCGGGCCGCCATTTTGCTCAAACAGGGCGTGTATAATTACGACTACGCTATTGCCCGCCAAAGTCCACGTCCGTTTGTTGATGAATCGCTGCTGGAGGGGAATTTTTCGCAGACCGAAAACGATTACGAGGTGTTTGTTTATCACCGTCCGCCCGCCAACCGGGCCGATCAACTGGTCTCCTACCGGCGGGTTAATTTTGGTCGACGCCGGTAAGTAGGCGGGGTGCTATCTATCCAAAAAATTATACGAAAAGCGCAAAAGAGGGCTTATTCCCTAAGAAAAATTGTATTTCAGGCGGTTCAGGGTCACTTGGTCGAAATCTTCCCCGTACTTTTGCGTTAATCCAATCAGACCTGATTTTACATCCCAATGGTATTAACCGTTCGGCGTTTATTGTTGCTCATTGCTGGTATTCTGTGGCGCGTTGGTTGCGTTGGGCAGGATATTGCCAAACCACTTCAACTGTTGATTCCGTCGCAGGGCGACTGGAACGAAGTTTCGGAAGGCAGTACCGTACGATTCGATTTGCGGGCTACGGGCGGCAAAGACGATGCCCTGTATTTCTCGCTCGCGCAGGGGCGACTTGATGGGATGCAGTTCGATTCGACGGGACGATTTACATGGAAACCGGGGTTCGATTGGGCCGACCGAATTCAACTGACGAAGGTAGTACCGTTGCTGTTCGAGGTGCGGAACAAGTCGGGCGAGTCGGCTACGCAGACGGTGGAATTGAAGGTGATGCACGTAAATCGTCCGCCCGTGGTGAACGAGTTGCGCCCGTTTTACGTCCGGTATCGCACCCAAAACGTCTATAAATTCGATAAGGAGCAGGTGTTGGACGAAGACGGCGACCCGCTCGTATTTATTCCCATCGCCGACCAAATGCCGGAGGGAGCCAAGCTCTCGGCGCAGGGCGAATGGACCTGGACGCTTTCACAAAATCAGTTTAACAAGCTCCGCGAACGCCCGCAGTACATTGAGTTTTGGGTGGAAGACCAACCCGCCAAAAGCCGCACCAAAGGCCGCCTGAAAGTGGAGCCAACCCTGATGGACTTGCCCCCTGATATTCAGGTGGTGCCGGGCGATGCCCGCTACAAAATTCGCGAGAACGCGTCGGTAAGCCTCAAGTTCTACCTCTCCGATCCCAACGGCGACGACGATATCTCGACCTTCGCGTTTCTGGCCGATAATCAGGATATTCCAAGAAATGCGCTGGTCCGCAATACGCCCAATCAGTACGAGTTTATCTGGAAACCGGGCTACGAATTCGTGAAAGACCCCTACGATTCGTTGCAGGCTACGCTCACGTTTTACGTACTCGACAAAGCCCAAAACCGCGACGAACGGAAAATCACGATCACGGTGATTAATGCCGTAAATGAGGAAGCTAAAGACAGATACCTCTACACGCAGTATCGGCAGGTAATGACAACCGCCTGGAGCCTGATTGAGCAGATGGCCGAGAAAGAAGAAGAGCTAAAGTACAGCTACCGGAAAGCCAAGAAGGGTAAACGCAACCGTTCCGTGGCCAATGCCTCGCTGGGGGCCGTGACGGGTGTAACGCCAGCCATCACGGGGGCTAGCACGAGTGTACCCACGCAACGCACGGGCCGAATCATATCGTCGGTGGGGGGCACTGCCGTGCTCACAATGGGCACGCTCGAAGCCACCGAGGTGGTTGGCAAGTCGATGAAGGATTTGCTCGACCGCTACAACTACGTGTTGGGCAAAAAGAGCGAAATCCAGAACAAAGGCGATGTGTTTGCGCGGGAATTTGCACTCAAATCGTCGCGCCGGGGCAACGACTTTGTGAAGCGTCTCGATGATTTCCGGGCCTCCATGAGCTTGAGCGGCCTCGTCGCATTAGAACTCGACGCGGGCTGGCAAAATAAAAAAGAACCCACCGACAAGGCTATCAAGCGGGTTTTCAAGGATTTCGCCGTACTGGAAGGGGAAGAGAGTCGGCAGTAAGGGGTGGCTTTTCGCACAACCTGTTCATAATCGAACAGATAGTTGTCCGTTTCCGTACGAAAAAATACGACCACAAAAACATAACAAACTGATAGTCAGAGACATTTTTACATTGGCACGAGGCTTGTAATTACTGTAGCGAATACAAACAGTAAACAACAATTTCTCAAACGCCATGTGCAACCTTCTCATTTCCGCTTCTATGCTGGCCGGTGCCAAGTCGCTGGCCAGCTCACTGCTCCTTGGAGCTACCTTGTCTTTTTCGAACCCCGGTGCAGTCGTTAAACCGACCTCGTTCGATGCCAGCGTTTATGTTGGTGCGGGTAATCTGGTCAAGGTCTCCGTCGCCAAAACGGTGGCTATCGACGTTTCGGTTCAATTACTCGATGACGCCAACCGGGTACTACACAGCTCAATCATTAATAAGAGAAACATGAAAGCCTCGCTCCGCCTGAACGTCGACGAATTGCCCGACGGGGTGTATACGCTCAAGATCAAATCGAGCGACGGAAGCAGCATTGTAAAGCGAATCAATGTGGGTACGCCCCAGCCAGTGCGGACCATCGCCATGTACTAAGACAATACAAGTAGGGTTACCATTTTTAGGTTTGATAAGCAAAAAGCCACCCCGTTCTGCGGAGTGGCTTTTTTTCATGCTTACTACCAACTGTTCACTGTTGGCTGCTCACTGTTAACTGTACTTATCCCGCCGTAAGACCACCATCCATTTGGATAGCCTGACCGGTGCAGAAGGCGTTTTCGTTGGCGCAGAGCCAGAGAATCGTTTGGGCGATCTCCTCGGGTTGTCCAAACCGGCCCATCGGAATGATCCGGCGCATTTTTTCTTCCATGCCGGGGGCCGTGTCGATCAGGCCCTGCACCATAGCCGAGTGGGTGTAAACGGGGCAAACGGCGTTGACGCGAATGTTCTGCCGGACGTATTCGAGCGCGGCTGTTTTGGTGAGGCCAATAACGGCGTGCTTCGATGCGCTGTACGGCCCCCCCATCGGCATACCCCGAATACCCGCGATGCTCGAAATGTTCACGATTTTGCCGCCTTCAGGCTGAGTCAGCATGTGCCGGATTTGGGCCTGCATACCATAAAAAACCCCACCCACGTTGATGGCCATCATTTGATTAAAATCGTCCTCGGTTTGGTCGGCCATACGGGCGAACGTGCCACCAATGCCCGCGTTATTGACGCCGATATCGACACGCCCGTACACTGCAATTGTTTGATTGATAAGAGCTTGGTTGTCGGCAGGGTTACCCACGTCGCAACGAATGTAAGTAGCCTCGCCCCCGGCCTGTTTTATCTGATCGACCGTGGCTTGTCCGCCCGCATCGTTGATGTCGGACACGACGACGTTGGCTCCCGCCTGCGCAAAGGCGATGGCCGTAGCCCGCCCGATACCCGAGCCTGCGCCGGTGATAACGGCTACTTGATTCTGAAATGAGGTCATTATCCCTGTGGTTTATTGATCGATAGTGAAAAGTTATTTAGGTAGTACGGCAATGGCTTCAATTTCAACCAGGATCTCAGGGTCGTACAATCCCTGAACACCGATGTATGTACTGGCGGGCGGATTGGTGAGGCCGACATAGAATTGATTGCGCACGTCCCGGACGATTCCGATTTTTTCGGTATTGGTATTGACGACGAAGGTGGTTGTCTTGACCACGTCGGCCCAAGTGGCCCCGGCAGCTTTCAGGGCGATTTGCAGATTCTCGTACACGCGCCGAACCTGAGCCCGAAGATCACCTTTGCCGACGATCTGCCCCGTGGAGTCAAGAGCGACTTGCCCCGAAACATAGACCGTGCGGATACCTGTCGCGACAACGACCTGCGAGTAGCTTTTGCTGGCATTGCGCAGACCAGTTGGGTTGATAAATTGATGACTCTGAGCTTGAGCAAAAAATGAGAGAAGCAGCAAAAATGGGAGTAGTTTCATGAGCAGAGTGGTCAGTTGATTGTGGCAAGGTAAGCAAAAATTTCGTTGCTTAAAATGCCTTTAGCACTCGCTCAATGCCGCTGAGGTAGCCTGAGCCAAAGAGATTTAGGTGAACCAGCAGGGGGTAGAGGTTGTAAATCGCTACACGTTCCTCGAAGCCATCGTGGAGTGGGAAGGCTTCATCATAAGCATCGTAAAACCGACGGTCGAAGCCCCCAAACAGCTTTGTAAACGCCAGTTCGGCCTCGCGGAAGCCGTAATACACGGCGGGGTCGATCAAGGCGGGGGTGCCTTCTTCGGTAGGCAGCACATTACCCGACCATAAATCGCCGTGGAGCAGGGCAGGTCGCTCATTGGGGATCAGGCTGGGCAAGCGGTCGCGGAGTAGAAGCAGTTTATCATACAATAGTTTGTTTAACAGCCCTTTATAGAGAGCAAGGCCTGCCTGGGGTAGCAGTCGTTGATCGAAAAAAAATGCATGACCGTCAGCGGTCTGGGTGTTCGACTGGGGTAGGCTACCGATATAATTGTTGAACGACAGCCCAAACTTAGGTTGCGTGTGTGAGTGCAAAAGGGCCAGCGATTGACCTAGTTCTTCCCAGTAGCCGGGGCCAGGTTTGCCCGTGTCGATATATTCGAGAATCAGGTAGGCGCGGCCCTGTTGAACCCCGTGCCCGATGATGGCCGGAATCCTGAACGCATCGGTTCGGTGGAGCAGAGCTAACCCGCGAGCCTCGGTCTCAAACAGGTCGTGCCGGTCGTCGACGTGCTGATGGAGTTCGTTCCACTTGACAAAAAACACACCCTCCGACGAGAATACCTGTGCCGATGTGTTGATATCGCCCCCCGACAGAAACTGGGTTTCGATCACCTGCACGTCCTGCCCCAGGGCCAGAAACAGAATACTCTCAAAAAAGGCAAATTGCTCGTCGCCCCAAAAGCTCATTTACTATCGAGTAAAAGCCCTGCCAGTGGCGGTCCGACGGGTCGGTCGAAGACCCTGGCAGTGGCGGAGGTTTTACATTTACTTGTCCAGACAAACTTGCGCCACTGCCAGGGTCTTCGACCACTGGCAGGGCTTTTTGCATTATTTTCGCGCCGATGAACCCACAAATTCAGCAACTCTACGCGATTGCCCAAAAGCCCGAACGCCGGATTATCGGCCTCATGTCGGGCACCTCGCTCGATGGTCTCGACGTGGCCCTGTGCCGGATTAGTGGCAGTGGCCCGGCCACGAAGGTACGCATTGAGCACTTTCAAACGGTGTCCTACACCGACGATTTGAAGGAACGTATACGGGCCGTATTTGCCAAATCACAAGTCGATTTTGAGCACCTTTGTTTACTCAACCCATACATCGGGCGGCTCCACGGACAGATGGTGAGTGACTGCCTATGCAACTGGGGTGTTGATCCTCAGCAGGTTGACATTGTAGCTAGCCACGGGCAGACCGTTTTCCATGCCCCCAGGACCCAGCACGGCAAACCCGACTACCCCAACGCAACCCTGCAAATCGGCGATGGCGATCATGTAGCCGCCGAAACAGGTATCATTACGCTGAGCGACTTCCGCCAAAAACACGTGGCGCATGGGGGCGAAGGTGCGCCGTTGGCCGTTTATGGTGATTATTTCGTGTTTTCCGCGATAGGCGAAAATCGCCTGTTGCTCAACATGGGCGGCATTGCCAACTTCACCTACCTGCCCGCCGACGGCGACGCCAGCACCGTGTTCACGACCGATACCGGCCCCGGCAACACGCTGCTCGATGCCTACGCCCGGCAGTTTCTGAACCAGCCCTACGATGCAGATGGGCAACTAGCCGCTGCCGGAACCGTGTGCGGACCATTGTTGGATGCCCTCAAGCAAAACGCGTTTTTCGCGGCCCCGTTCCCCAAAACGACTGGCCCCGAAGTGTTCAACCCAGCCTACGTTGAGCGGGCGCAACAGGCAAGCCAAACCACCCATCTCGCCCCCGCCGACCTGATGGCGACCTTAGCCCGGTTCAGTGCCGAGACCATTGCCGAGGCCATGCAACGCGTGATCCAGCCTGACCAAGCCTATGCCATTTATATGAGCGGAGGGGGCGCACACAACCCCGTCCTGACGGGCCACCTGCGCGAACTGCTCCCTCACACCTGCACCTTTGCCCGTACCGACGACCTCGGTATTGCGGGCGATGCCAAAGAGGCTGTGTTATTTGCTGTGTTGGCCAACGAGGCTCTGTCAGGGGGCGGCACGAACTTTGGCAATCGGCAGGGGGTTCCGAGTGTAACAATGGGGAAGATTAGCTTTCCGCATTAATTTTGTCATCCCGACGCAGGAGGGATCTCACAAATACTTTTAGTTAAGTGTTAAGAACCGTTAAGATCCCTCCTGCGTCGGGATGACAAAAATGACAGACGTAGTAATTATTGGCGGGGGTATTGTGGGCCTGGCTACCGCGCTACAAATCAAGCAGCAACGCCCACAACTGACTGTAACTGTACTCGAAAAAGAGGGGCAGGTTGCCGCTCACCAAACGGGCCATAATTCCGGGGTGATCCACTCCGGGCTGTACTACAAACCGGGTAGCCTAAAGGCCACCAACTGCATTCGTGGCTACGACATGCTCCTGACGTTTTGTCGGGAAGAGGGCGTGCCGTTTGAGTTGTGTGGGAAATTGGTGGTAGCCACGAAACAGGAGGAACTGCCCCAACTCGAAACCCTTTATAGTCGCGGTCTGGAAAACGGCCTAACCAGAATTAGCAAAGTGACCCCCGCCGAGATGCGTGAAATTGAACCGCACGTGTTGGGGGTGGCCGGGATTCGCGTACCCTACACGGGCATTATCGACTATACGGCGGTGTGTGAAAAATACGCCGAGAAGTTTAGAGCATTAGGGGGCGAGATTCACCTCAACGAGCGTGTGGAGCAGCTAACACCGGATCGCCGGACCGCAGGTAACTCACGCTCGGTGGTGGTGACGAACAAGGCAACCTACGAAGCAACACTCGTGGTAAACTGCGCGGGTCTCTACTCCGACAAAGTGGCCCAGATGACCCAACGCGCCCCCATCGACTTGCGGATTGTGCCGTTTCGGGGGGAATATTACATGCTCAAACCGCACCGGCAACACCTGGTCAAGCACCTGATCTACCCCGTTCCCGATCCTAACTTCCCGTTCTTAGGTGTTCACTACACACGCATGATTGGTGGGGGCGTGGAAGCTGGCCCGAACGCCGTGCTGGCGTTTGCACGGGAGGGGTACAAGAAGTCGGACATTGACGTGAAAGAGCTTTTTGAGACGCTCACGTGGCCCGGTTTTCAGAAAGTAGCCGCCAAATACTGGCAAACAGGCTTGGGCGAAATGTACCGTTCGTTCTCCAAATCGGCGTTTACAAAGGCGTTGCAAGCGTTAATTCCAGAGATTCAGGAAGACGACCTTGTGCCCGCCGAAGCGGGCGTTCGCGCCCAAGCCTGCGACCGCACCGGGGGTTTGCTCGACGACTTTTCAATCATCGAAACCGACCGGGCCATCAACGTATGTAATGCCCCTTCACCAGCCGCCACCTCATCGTTGTCTATCGGGCAAACGGTATCCGAAAAAGTATTGGCACGGTTTTGAGATGAATCAGGATAGTCAAAAAATGAGTATCTTTAGTTTTTAAGCCAGACAACGCTATGGTACAGCTAGAAACTGCAATTGAAACACTGCCTACCCATTTTCAGACTGTAGACGAGTTTGAACGGTGGCAACGCGCACATGGCCGCGACGGTAGTTATGAGTTTGTTCGGGGCCGAATCATCGAAAAGAACGATATGAAACAAGAGGAATTTCTTTTACTTCGATTTTTGATACGCCTGTTTCTACAAACAGAGGCTCACAAACGTGGAGATGAATTAATACCGGAAATGGACTCGTATGTTGATGGTGTTCGTAAACGACGCCCTGACTTAGCCTATTTTACGCTGGAACAGATTGAGGACACCCGGACGGGTAACCGGCAGAAAACCCGCTTTGCTATCGAAATTCTGTCTGATTCAGAATCGTATCAGGATGTGCTCGACAAAGTACAGGATTACTTCGATGCTGGTGCTGAACTCGTTTGGTATGTTATTCCTGGGAACAAAAAGATTAACGTGTACACTTCCGCCGACCGGTCACAGGCCTATAAGGGAGCGGATTTGATCTCAGCAGCCCCCGTACTGCCCGATTTCCAATTTCGGGTCGACCAATTGTTTGCATGAAAGTTCGCCCCTCAGCCCTCCTAATCCGCACGACCAACGGTCAACGCCAAGTTCTTCTGATGCACTACCGCTACGGCGAGGCCGACGTGTACGCCCTGCCCGGCGGCAACCCCGACCGGGGCGAAACATTGACCGAAACCGTTGTGCGTGAACTGCGCGAAGAGTTAGGCATCGTTGTTAGCGTTGGGGAGGCCCTTTTCTTTGGTGAAATGCTTCTTTCCGAACATAAAGACGACGTATTGCATGTTGTCTTCGGTGCTGATATCCAGGAGGGAACCCCTATTCTAAATCCGGCAGAGACATCGGCATTAGCTGTTCAATGGATTGATGTTGAGAAGCTTACTCAACTAAACCTTTATCCAAATGTAGGAGATGAGATCAAGCGATATGCGTTGATGCAGAGTGTTGTGCCGATGGGGTACATTGGCCGCATTGAGCAACAGTATTTTGGGTAATGGTTCGTACCTTTGCCTGTTGTTCGCGCTCGGAATGCGAATAAGCATAAACATTATACTTTTGCGTTTGTTGTTGTAACACAACGACTCAGACGATTCGCTATGCTGATTACCCCCGGCAACTTACTTGCTTCCATCAACAATCCCGACGACCTGCGCCGAATCGACAAGGCCGATCTCCCCAAAGTTTGCGATCAACTCCGTCAGTTTATTATCGACAATGTGTCGATTTATGGGGGCCACTTCGGGGCCAGCCTGGGCGTTGTTGAACTGACCGTTGCTCTTCATTACATTTATAATACGCCCGACGATCAGTTGGTTTGGGATGTGGGCCACCAGGCCTACGGCCACAAAATCCTGACCGGTCGGCGCGATGTTTTCCATACGAATCGCTTCTACAAAGGCATTTCGGGTTTTCCGAAGCGCAAAGAAAGCCAATACGACACCTTTGGCGTTGGCCACTCATCGACGTCGATTTCGGCGGCTTTGGGCATGGCTGTTGCGTCGAAGTTGCAGGGTCACCCAAACCGGCAGCACATTGCCGTGATTGGCGACGGGTCGATGACGGCGGGCGAGGCCTTTGAGGGCATGAACCACGCCGGAGCCACCGACGCCAACCTGTTGATCGTGTTGAACGACAACAACATGAGTATCGACCCCAATGTGGGTGCCCTGCGCGGCTACCTGACCGACATTACTACCTCACCGACTTATAACCGGGTTAAGGACGAGGTCTGGAATTTGCTCGGCAAGATGGATAAACTGGGCAAAACAGCTCAGGAATTGGTTTCGCAAATTCAAACCGGGGTAAAAGGCTCATTATTAGAGCAAAGCAACCTGTTTGAGTCGCTCAACCTGCGTTATTTTGGTCCCATCGACGGGCACGACATCGATCATCTGACGAGCGTTCTGGAAGACCTGAAGCATATTCCCGGACCCAAACTGCTGCACGTGCTGACGGTGAAAGGTAAGGGTTATGGCCCCGCTGAGAAAGACCAAACCAAGTGGCACGCGCCCGGTTTGTTCGATAAGGTCACGGGCGAGATTAAGAAGAAAATTTACGACGCCCCTCAAGCCCCCAAGTATCAGGACGTATTCGGGCATACCCTGGTTGAGTTGGCCGAGCAAAACCCGCGCATTGTGGGGGTTACGCCCGCCATGCCATCGGGATCGTCGATGAATATTATGATGAAGGCCATGCCCGCGCGGGCCTTCGATGTGGGTATTGCTGAGCAACACGCCGTTACGTTTTCGGCGGGGATGGCCACGCGGGGCGAGGTGGTATTCTGCAACATCTACTCCACGTTTATGCAACGCGCCTACGATCAGGTCGTGCATGATGTGTGTATTCAGGAGCTTCCCGTGATTTTCTGCCTTGATCGGGCGGGCTTCGCCGGAGCTGATGGGCCTACGCATCACGGGGCCTACGACATTGCGTATATGCGTTGCGTGCCGAACATGATTATTGCGGCCCCCATGAACGAGCAGGAACTCCGCAATATGATGTTCACTGCGGCATCGGCGGAGGTTCAACAGGGCAAGCGGGCGTTTACCATTCGTTACCCGCGTGGCGAAGGCATGATGCCGAACTGGCGCACCCCACTTGAAAAACAGGAGATTGGCAAAGGACGTATGATTTCCGATGGCGAAGGCGTGGCCATTCTGACGCTTGGCCATATTGGCAACTATGCCGTTGAAGCCGCCAACAAACTCGCCAAAGAAGGTATCCGGCCCGCGCATTTCGACATGCGTTATGTGAAACCATTAGACGAGGCTTTACTCCACCAGATTTTCCGCCGGTTCGACCGGGTGTTGACCGTGGAAGATGGTTGTGTGATGGGTGGCTTTGGCTCCGCCATCCTCGAATTCATGGCCGAACACGGTTACATGGCCCGTGTGAAACGTTTGGGCATCCCCGACGCCATCATCGAACACGGCGAGCAAATCGAGTTGCACCGTGAGTGCGGCTTCGACCCCGACGGTATCGCCAACGCCGTTAAAGAACTGCTCTTTGCGGGTAGTAAGGTAGCTGTTTAGAGAGACATTGGTTCCAAAACCCTGCCAGGGGGTTAGCACCCCACTAGCAGGGTTTTGAGCTATTCCCAATAGTTATGAAGGTTTTTAAGTTTGGCGGGGCATCCGTCAATCACGCGGCTGGGGTACGAAATCTGGCCGAAATTGTCCGCACACAGACCGAGAATGGAGCAATTGTAGTCGTGTCCGCAATGGGCAAAACGACCAACGCGCTCGAACTCTTGGCTCGTGCCTACGCCGACCATAAACCCGACGAAACGCTGGCCCACTGGCAAACCGTTCGGGCCTATCACGAAACCATCCTGCGCGATCTCGCCGGCCCCGATTGGCCAATGACGTTCCGGGCGGCTTATGGTACGTTCATCTGGATGGAAACCGTGCTTGGACAAAAACCCGATGGCCCGTTCGATCAGATCTACGATCAAATCGTGTCGGCAGGTGAGATTCTTTCTACCCAAATTGTGGCAGCGTACTGCGGGGCTGTTTGGGCCGACGCCCGCCAACTCATCCATACCGATGATACCTTCCGTGAGGGCAAGGTCGACTGGCCCGCTACGCAACGAGCTATCCGGCAGTTTGTGAACGAGCGGGCCACGGGCGAGGTGATCGTTACGCAGGGGTTCATCGGGCAGGCTACCGGCACTAGCCTCACCACCACACTGGGTCGCGAAGGTTCCGATTATACAGCCGCCATTTTTGCCTATTGTCTTGATGCCGAGAGCGTCACGATCTGGAAAGACGTGCCGGGCGTGCTGAACGCCGACCCCAAATATTTCGATGATACCGTGCTGCTCGACCGGCTCACCTACCAGGATGCCATCGAGCTGGCCTATTATGGGGCTACGGTTATTCACCCAAAAACCATCAAACCGCTCCAGAATAAAGGCATTCCGCTCTACGTCCGTTCGTTTGTGCAGCCCGACGCCCCCGGTACGGTGATTGGGAATTTTACGGACCGGCTGCCTATACCTTCGTTTATTTTCAAGGTCAATCAGACTTTGATCTCGTTGCACCCCAACGATTTTTCGTTTATCGCCGAGGATAATTTGAGCGAGATTTTCGGGCAGTTTGCCGAAGCAGGCGTCAAGATCAACCTGATGCAAAACACGGCTATCAGTTTCTCAGTAGTGGTCGACACGAACCCCGACCGCGTCCCCGCTTTGCTCGAACGGTTGCGGCAAACGTTTCGGGTCAATTACAACGAGGGCCTCGAACTGATCACGATTCGGTATTACGACCAAGCCACCATCGACCGGGTATTGGTGGATAAAAAGCTGTTACTGGAGCAAAAAAGCCGGTACACGGTGCAGTTGGTGGTGCGACCTTAGCGGGCATCACACCCGTTCTAGCACGACCGCATAGCCCATGCCTACGCCAATGCACATAGTTGCGAGAGCGTACCGTTTGCCCGTTTGCTGTAACTCCAACGTAGCCGTTTGGATTAGGCGCGTTCCCGACATCCCAAGCGGGTGACCGAGGGCGATGGCCCCACCGTTGGGGTTGATGCGCGGGTCGTTGTCGGCCAGACCGAGTTGGCGCGTGCAAGCCAGCGATTGAGCCGCAAAAGCCTCGTTTAGTTCGATCACGTCCATATCATCGAGCGACAGGCCCGCTTTGGTCAATGCTTTTTGGGTGGCGGGCACCGGCCCAATACCCATGACACGCGGTTCCACGCCCACCACCGCCGAGGCCACGATTCGCGCTTTGGGGGTGAGGCCGTAGCGGTTGGCCCCTTTTTCACTGGTAATCAGCATGGCCGCTGCTCCGTCGTTGAGGCCCGCTGCGTTACCCGCCGTGACACTACCATCTTTTTTGAAGGCCGGTTTGAGCGTTGCCAGTACCTCAAGCGAGGTAGTTGGCTTCACAAACTCGTCGTGTGCAAACAGGGTTGGCGTACCCTTTCTAGCGGGTAGCTCTACCGGCATAATTTCTTCCGCTAATCGGCCCGATGCCTGCGCACGGACTGCTTTTTGTTGCGACCAAAGCGCGAACTGATCTTGGTCATCGCGACTGATTTTATAGATTTCGGCCAGATTTTCGGCGGTTATACCCATCGCATCGACCCCGTACAGGTCTTTCATACGGGGGTTGACAAACCGCCAGCCGAAGCTCGAATCGAACAGTTGGGCATCGTTGCCGAAGGGTTTCGCGCTTTTCGACATCACCCACGGGCCGCGTGTCATGTGTTCCATGCCTCCGGCCACGAACACCTCACCATCGCCCGCCCCAATCGCCCGGCTTGCCTGTACCACCGCCGACATGCCCGACGCACACAACCGGTTCACGGTCTCGCCCGGCACGGTAGGGGGCAAACCTGCCAGCAGCAGAGCCATACGCGCCACATTGCGGTTGTCTTCGCCCGCCTGATTGTGGCAACCGAGTATCACGTCGGCGATGGCGTCGGGGGGTAGAGTGGGGTTGCGGGCCAGGAGTTCGCGGATGGGGAGCGCGGCCAAATCGTCGGCGCGGACGGTGGCGAGGCTCCCGCCAAATGAACTGATGGGGGTTCGGATGGCGTCAATGATATAAGTCATAAATAATTGGGTGAATGAGCGAATGAGTGATTGAGTGACCAGACTCGGCTTGAAGCTTCGCTCAATCACTCATTCGCTCATTCACTCAACAAATTTCGCGCTTGTTTTCGCCCGTACCTCATCCAGCGTTGCGCCGGGCATGAGTTCGAGCAGGGTGAGTTGGTGGTTGGGGTATCCGAACACGGCGAGGTCCGTAATGATCAGATCAACAACGCCCTCGGCGGTTAGGGGGAGGGTACAGGTCGGAACGATTTTGGGGGAGCCGTCGGGATTGGTGTGAGTCATGGTGATGATGAGCCGTTTGGCTCCCTTTGCGAGGTCCATTGCCCCCCCAACGCCCAGCAACGGCTTTCCGGGAACAGCCCAGTTGGCCAGATTTGCTTGTTCATCGACTTCTAACCCGCCCATAATCGCCACGTCGATGTGCCCCCCGCGAATCATAGCAAACGAATCGGCGGAGTCGAAATAGCTGCTGCCGGGCAGGGCCGTGACGGGAATCTTACCCGCGTTAACGGGGTAATTCATCGCCCCCCCGCCATCGGTTGGGGCCGGACCTACGCCTAACATGCCGTTTTCGGTGTGTAAAATAATGCCGTGCTGCACCGAACGCGGCCCGGATGCGATGAGGTCGGCCACGAGCGTCGGGATGCCGATGCCAAGATTCACTACATCGCCGGACCGGAGTTCGGCCAACGCCCGACGCGCCATGTTCATCCGGGCTTCATCGACCTTCTTGCCCGACGATACCGACACCGAAATGCCCAGGTCTTCGGGCATCAGTTTGGCCTCGACCAGAAAATCGACGTAGCAACCGGGTGTATGGATGTGTTCGGGGGCGAGGTTGCCCACGGGCACGATTTCTTCTACCTCGGCAATAACCAGATCGGCGGCTGTGGCCATTGCCCGGTTGAAATTTTGTTCGGTCATGCGGTAGCGCAGATTGCCCGCTGTGTCGGCTTGCCAGGCCCGGATAAAGGCCACGTTGCCCCGGATGCCCTTTACAAACACCTGCTCCACCCCGTCGATCACTTTGGTTTCTTGGCCCTTGGCAATGAGCGTTCCGGCGGCTGTGGGGGTGTAAAACCCGCCGATGCCTGCCCCGCCCGCCCGAATGGCCTCGGCCAGCGTACCCTGTGGCAACAGTTCGTAGGCCACCGCGCCCGACTGAGCCGCCTTCACGGCGTCGGGGTTGCTCGTAAAAAATGAGCCGATAATCTTTTTGAGTTGACCATTTCGCAACAGCCGACCGCCCCCCAAACCGGGTTCGCCGGTGTTGTTGCCAATGAAGGTTAAGTTTCTGGTGCCCAACCCGGCTAGGGCGTGCATGAGGTGAACGGGGTTGCCGGTCATCCCGAAACCGCCCTGCAACAGTGTGTCGCCCTCTTTTACTTTCGCAGCAGCCTCGCCGAGGGATATAATTGGGACATGTTTCATTCGCTCATTCACTCATTAAGAAAAATACTGCCTCGCCTTCGCCTTGCATGCGAATGTCGAAATCATAGAAAACTTGTCCGTTTTGCTCGCGCCGTTGGGCCAGTAGGGTGTGCCGACGACCGGCGGGAACCTCGTTCAGTAAAGGGTCGGTTGCGTTTGCTTCGGCTTCGTCGGAAAAGTAGATCCGGGTACGAAGATCGCGCAACGACCCCCGCGAAAACAAGGTAACGTCGATGTGCGGGGCCTCGTTGTCAACGGAACCGGGCTTCACGGTCTGCATCCAGTACGTACCGGCGGGTGTTTGCTCCGTACCCGCCCGCCCAATGCCCCGAAACTCCGGCGAGTGGTAAGCGGCCCCGTTGCGGGTTGTGCCCGACAAAACAAACCGGCCCTGCTGCGGGCTATCTGGAGCCAGCAGTTCGATTGGCTCCGTACGGAAATTTCCTGCGGCATCAGCCTGCACAAACTCCAGCATCGCGTCGGGTACGGGAATGCCGTTACCGTCGAACACACGTCCGGTGATCGTGATATGCTCGCCAGGGGTATCGGGGTCGGCAATGGTCCGGTCAATGATGGCGTTGTAGGAATAGCCAAACTGTTCGGCGGTCAGGCCGTAGGCGAAAAAGGGGCCAACGGTTTGTGAGGGGGTGGGTCGTAGCTTTGCCATTACTCGAAAAGGGTTTGGTTACGCCCGTTCAGGACAATGTTAAACTCGTAGGCCAGCGCAAATCCCTCTTCGGTGTTGTCCATGCTAAACTGGGCAATGAGCAACTCGCGGGCGTGGGGCGGCACCGACTGAAATACCGGATCGAAATTCAGCAGCGGGTCGCCCACGAAGTACATTTGGGTTACGAGTCGCTGATCCAGAAACCGGCCCGTCACCGAAAAATGGATGTGGTAGGGCCGCCAGGCGTTGTAATGGTTGCCCCAAGGGTAGGCCCCCGGTCGGATGGTGTAAAACACATAGCCACCCTCGGCATCTGTCAGCACACGGCCCGCACCCAAAAAATTGGGATCGAGCGGGGCGTCGTGAATTTCGGCCCGATGCACATAACGACCGGCGGCATTGGCCTGCCACACTTCGACCAGCGCGTTGGGGATACCGCGCCCGTTGGTGTCGAGTACGCGCCCAAACACCTTGAGCCGTTCGCCGATGGGTTCGGCGTTGATGCGGGCATTTTTTGTCAGATCGTTATCAAACTCGCGCAACACCGACTGCCCGTAGGCGGGCATACTGCGGTCGCGAAGGCGGTCGCTTACCGGGATCAAGGCCTCCTTCGGCGACCGATAAATGGTTGATTTATAAGCCGGTGAATACAACGGCGGGTGAGTACTTTGGTCAGTCATCGTTCAAAACTCGTTTAGCGATTTTCATGGCTCCATTCGTGACAGGCACACCCGCATAAATGGCCGTGTGGAGTAAAACTTCTTTCACATCTTCGGGCGAGGCCCCGGTGTTGCGGGTAGCCCGAATGTGCATGGCTAATTCCTCCTCGTGGCCCAGCGCAGCCAGTAACGCAATGGTAATCAGGCTACGCTCGCGGGGGGTTAAGCCGGGTCTGGACCAGATACTGCCCCAGGCATTCTCGGTGATATACTGCTGAAAATCAGCATCAAACTCTGTCTTTGTGGCCTCGGCCCGGTCCACGTGAGCATCGCCCAACACGGCCCGGCGGGTTTTCATGCCCTGTTCGTACAAGTCGTCTCTAGTCATGGTAGAAAAATTACCCCCAACCGACCCGTCGGACCGCCCCTAAAGGGGGCTTACCTTGATTATGCTCAACCTAAGCCCCCTTTAGGGGCGGTCCGACGGGTCGGTTGGGGGTAAATAAAATCAAGAATCAATTCGGTTAATCTTACTGGATTATCCACACACGGAATGTGCCCCGATCCATCGATCACCCGAAACTGCGACCCCGAAATCAGGGCCGACAGGCTCTGAACGAGAGTGGGTGGAGTGGCGAGGTCCTCAGAGCCAACGATGCAGAGCGTTGGCGCAGTCACTCGTCCGGCCTCGGTGGTGAGGTCGGCGTCGCGGATAGCCTCGCAGGTTCTGATGTAGTCGGCGGGGGCGCAGGCAGCCACCATCCGCTGGAAAATGCCCACCTGATTGGCGTTTCCCTGGCGGAAATGAGCCGGAAACCAGCGTTCCATAATTTGTGGAGCCAAGCGAGCCAACCCAACCGAACGAACGGCCTCAATCCGGTCGTCCCAGCTCTGGAGCGTCCCGATCACATGGCCCGTGTCGCACAGGATCAGCCTTTCAACCCGCTCCGGTTGCCGATCAGCGAGCATCAGGGCAATACGCCCCCCCACCGACAGTCCTACCGGAATACAGCGGTCGATGTTCAGGGCGTCGAGTAGGCCAATCAGGTCATCGGTAAAAGCTTCCATCGTGCCCGTGTCGAGTGCATCGGCTGGGGTTTCTTCCGAGAGGCCGTGCCCGCGCTTGTCGTAGCGGAGGGTATTTACTGACATGCCGAGTTGAGCCACTACACCGTCCCAAATGCGCAGGTCGGTGCCCAGCGAGTTGATGAACACCAGCGTGTGAGGTTGCCCATTGTCGGCGTATTGGTATTGAACGAGTCGGTTTTGTGCGGTGATAAAAGGCATAGCGTTTGTTGCAACTGTTCGGGACAAAGGAAGAATAAACAACGGTAAATCACGAAATTATAGTTTATTTCTCACCTCTTTTTAAGGAGCAACCGAATCACAGCTTCAAAACGTATCGAAAAAGCGAGGTTGTTCATCAATAAATTTTGTTCATATAAGTAACGCAAAATCGGCGTCTGGGTCATAACTGTATGACTTCGCTTCGCCAACTCATTTCTAGCGTTAATGGCCAAACCAGGCGCGTCCTCACCGCTTCGGCACGGTCGGGTGTGCGTTTGTTGGGAGTTGATTTGCTCGACAAGGCGCAGACCAACGCGTTTCTGGCACCGTACCGGGTTGGTCTTGTACTGGGCAACTCAATTAATTTGCCCGAAGTGATGGACGCCGTTGACCAGACAAAGCGTATTTTTTCGAATACCGAGGGCGTTAGCACAACCAACGCTGTTTGGCACTACACGGGTGGCTCCGAACCGACCACTTCCTTGCCATGTGGGTTGGTTAAAATTGGTCGGAGCGTTTTAAATACCGATTACTGGAGTCGCGACGTGATGAAGGATCTCCTGAATCGGAAGTCCCGTACAACCCGCACCGCCCGAACGCTCATTGCCCCGTTTGGTCATTATTTCGATGGCAGTGTGTTTGTTGGCTATTACGATTTTATGCTGTTGGTTGCGGCTAAACTATGCCGGATGCGAGCCATGCTCCCCGACGCCGTTTTTGCGGATGCTGTAGTCTCGTACCCGCTCTTACATACACACTACGAGCGCGAGGTGCTGGCCGCACTCGGTTTTGGCCCCGATCAGGTGATCGACAGCCGGGCCACGGCGGTTCAGTTTGAGCAGTGTGTGTTGGGAAGCCATGAGAACTGGGCCTATCAAACCTCCGGCGATATATTTGCGCTACAAACCAAGCTCGGCGAGCGGTTGCTACAACCCGGTCTGCCTACGGGTAATCGCGTGTATATCAGCCGCGATACCCGACGCCGGGTGACGAACGAGACTGAACTCATCGAGTTGTTAACTCAATACGATTTTCAAATTATTGAGGACAAACCCCGCACCGTAGCCGAACAACGGGCCATTTACCATAACGCGTCATTTATTATGGGACCACATGGAGCCTCGTTCTGTAACCTGATCTGGTGTCGGCCGGGTACGCACTTGTTTGAGTTATTTTCACCCCTGTTTATTACCGACTGCTTTCGGTATTTAGCTCAGTTACAGAATCTTTCGTACTCAGCTTACTGCAACGGCTCGGCGGGTTCGTATGATACGCGCTACATTAGCGAAGATATAACGGTGTCGATTCCTGATTTGAAGCGGTATCTCGACGGAACGTTGGCGATTCGGTAGCTGTTTCCTACCTTTGCGGCAACGAATTAGCAATCAACCAAATGAAACGTAACCTGATTCAAGGCTCACTGATTGTTGCCGTTGGCTTCCTGGCAACGGCCTGCGATTATCAGAAATATAATACGATTCGGCAGATGGATGTTCGTGAGAACGATCCCTACATCTACGGTGTCAATAAGGACTCGGCGGCTGTTCAGTCGAAGAACAAGTACACCCCCCGCCCCGAACTGGAAGAGCGCACGCAAAAAATCCGCGAAAAGCTTTACGGTGCGGGTACTATTGGCGAGGGTGCATAACTGGATGGTGTTACGCTGCGGATACGATTTTTGGAAAAGCGATGCCGCCGTTGCATCGCTTTTTTTATTAGACTGTCAGATTTTAGGCAATGGCAACAATAGATATAACTTTCTTGTGTTAATTTGACCCGTGAAATATCCATTCCATTTGGATTTTTCCGATGCAAAAACACTAAATACACGCCCAGAGTATCATGAATATTGCACTAGTCACAGGTTCAGCAGGGTTGATCGGTAGCGAGTCAGTTGCCTTTTTCTCAGATAAGTTCGATTTGGTTGTTGGTATCGACAACAATATGCGGCAGTATTTCTTCGGAACAGATGGCTCCACCGAATGGAACCGCAACCGGCTCGAAGAATCCTTTACGAACTACACACACCGCACTGCCGACATCCGCGAGGTGTCGCAACTGGAGCCGATTTTTCGCGAGTTCGGAGCCGATATTAAGCTCATTATTCACGCAGCCGCACAACCCTCGCACGATTGGGCCGCCCGCGAACCCTTTACCGACTTTACGGTAAACGCCAACGGCACGCTGAATCTGCTCGAAATGAACCGGCAACACTGCCCCAATGCGGTGTTTATCTTCACCTCGACCAACAAAGTTTACGGCGACAACCCGAATTATTTACCCCTGATCGAGACCGAAACGCGTTGGGAGATCGACGAGAGCCACCCCTATTTCAAGGATGGCATTGA
Source organism: Cytophagales bacterium (assembly GCA_004292855.1). Lineage (GTDB taxonomy): Bacteria > Bacteroidota > Bacteroidia > Cytophagales > Spirosomataceae > Rudanella. The sequence continues at coordinate 248,014 of RDXN01000029.1, read as the reverse complement.
CGAGTACATGAGCATCGACCACACAAAGCACTCATTGTTTGGGGCCTCTAAGGTAGCCGCCGATATTCTGGTGCAGGAGTATGGCCGGTATTTTGGTATGAAAACGGGCGTGTTCCGGGGCGGTTGTCTCACTGGGCCTAACCACTCCGGGGCGCAGCTACACGGGTTCCTGAGCTACCTCATGAAGTGCGCCATTACGGGCACTCAGTACACGATTTTCGGCTACAAGGGCAAGCAGGTACGCGATAATATTCACTCGCACGACCTCGTTAACATGTTCTGGCATTATTACCAAAACCCACGCGAGGGCGAGGTGTATAACGCGGGCGGTGGCCGCCATGCCAACTGCTCGATGCTCGAAGCTATTGCCCTGTGTCAAGAGATTTCAGGCAACAAAATGAACTATACCTATTCTGAAACAAACCGGATTGGTGACCACATCTGGTATGTTTCGAACCTGAATAAGTTCAAGGAGCACTACCCTGGTTGGAACTGGACCTACGACCTCAAGGAGACAATGGTCGAGATTCACGACAGCATGGTTGCCCGCCTGGCTGTCGCCAAATAAATTGCAGAAGGGCGGGTTATAATCCGCCCTTTTTTGGTTTACTTATGTTTCACTTCGATACCTTTTCGACTCCGTACTGGCTCCTGTGCTGCCTGCTTTGCGTTGGGTTGGTTTGGGTGGCATTTCGTACTCGTATTAGCGACAACGGCTTGCTCCTGCTGTCGGGGGGACTACTTTTTTTTCTGCGCTTACCCACCTTATTGTACAATCGTGAGCTGAACCCCGACGAGAGTCAGATGATTACGCACGCGCGTACACTCGCCGTCGACCCGGTTTATCTGCGCTCTGTCGACGCTCATACCATTGGACCACTGGATAGTTACGCGCTCATCTTGCCTACCTGGCTTGGCCTGCGGTTCGATTATATTTCGGCCCGGCTTCTGGGTTTTAGTTTACTGGCTCTGAGTTTATTGTTTCTGTTCAAAACAGCGCGTATCTGGTTCGGAACGCAACCCGCCCGGTTGGCTTTGTTGCCACTGGTTTTTGCGTTGGGGTTGACCCAAAACGCCGATTTGCTCAGTTATAGCAGCGAATTGGTCCCCCTTGTCCTACTGTCGGCAGGTATTTGGCTCTTTGCTCTCATCGACTCTCGACAACGCGCCACCTCCGCCCAACTGTTCGTATTAGGCGTATTGATGGGTATGGTTCCGCTCGGAAAACTTCAGGGAGTGCCCCTGGTGGCGGTTCTGGGATTGTTTGCCAGTATTACGGTGCTGCGTTTGCAGACATCAACCTCCACCAAAGTAGGGCAGCTAGTGGTGCTGGGGGTTGGCACGCTGGTGTTCCCGGCTCTGTTTATTATAATGCTGGCCGCTAATGGCCTTTACAACGATTTTTGGCTGTTCTACATCGAAGGAAACCTGCGGTATGGCGGGAATACCAATCAGATTCAAACGATCCTCAATTTTCCTAACCACGTTAGCCGGGGCGAAGAGTTGGGTTGGGTTATGATGCTCACGGTGGGGTTAATGGTCTTTGCTGCTCTCCGGTTCGCGACAAAAAAATCAGCCGACAGGGTAAACAGTTCCTGGGTGATCCGGCTGGGGTTTATTGGGCTTCTGGGGCTGGCTGGCCTGTTTGCCATCACACGCACTGGCACCGAGTTTGTACACTATCTCTATTTTATGGTTGGGCCAGTGTTTTTGCTGATGGCCCTGAGTTGGTACACTATTCTGAACCGTTTTGCAACAACCACCCTAATCAGAGGAGCGGTTTGGGTCCCGGCTCTGTTTTTGAGTCTGATCATCGGGCGCGACGTACAGAGCTATATTTGTGGTGTTCCAGTTAACCCCTACCTGTTCTACGATGGGCAAGCAAACTTTGTTCTGATACGCCCACCTATTGTGCAACAAATACGCAACTATGCCAATGCAAACGAACCACTTGTGGTTTGGGGCTGGCGGTGCGACTACTATGTGGGTGCGCAAATGATTCAGGGTACTGCCGAAAACCATTCGGAGCGGTGCGTATTCATCAGCCCCATGACATCAGTGTATCAGCAGCGGTATTTGAAAAATTTTTTACATACCCGCCCACCCGTGTTTGTCGATGCCGTGGGTCTCGAAAATCACTGGCTTAACGACCGGAAAACGCAGGGCCACGAGATTATTCCCCCGTTGGCCGAACACATTAAAACGCACTACCGGTACATGGGCATTTTCAACGATGCCCGATTGTATGTTAGGAATGACCGAGTGCAGAAGGTAGGAGTGAGGAGCGAGTAGTGAGGAGTCAGCAACTCCTCATTCCTCACTCCTCGCTCCTCAATACTACCTAAAATTATGTGGACTAAACAAGGACTTATTTACAAACCCGACGGCTCGCAGTCGTTCAGTCGGACCCACGCGCAGGTGCCGTTTGGTTACCCGCTCGATAACGGGCGGTTACGGGTTTATTTCGCCACTCGCGACGAAAACAGTGCCTCATCGACCTCGTTTGTCGAGCTAGACAAAACCGATTTAAGCAGTGTATTGTACGTACACGATACCCCTTGCCTGAGCAAAGGCGCGGTGGGCATGTTCGATGAGACCGGTACGATGCCCTCGTGGTTTTTGCCCGTACCGAACGAACAGGGAGGCACCGATATTTGGCTGTATTATACTGGTTGGAACAAGAGCGAGACAACCCATTACCGGCTTGGTATCGGGTTGGCCATCAGTCGCGACGGAGGTTTGACGTTCGAGCGGGCGTTCGACGGCCCGTTGCTCGACCGGTATATTTTTGATCAGGTGTGGGTGGCGCAACCCTGCGTGATGCGTGAGGAGCAACCCGATGGCTCGGTTCGCTGGCGGATGTGGTATTTGTCATGCACAAAAATTGAGGTGATAAATGGTCACCCCGAACCCTTCTACGACGTCAAATATGCCGAGTCGGCGGACGGAATCCATTGGAACCGGACGGGGCAGGTTTGCGTTGGCTACGATGCCTTTACGGATGCCATTGGCCGCCCTACGGTTTATAAAGAAAACGGGAAATACAAGATGTACTTCTCGTACCGAAACTCACTCAATTACCGCACCGACGTAAGCCGCAGCTACCGCATCGGCTATGCCGAGTCGGCGGATGGGCTGGCCTGGGAACGGCATGACGACCGGGCGGGTATCGAACGGTCGGTGGATGGCTGGGATTCGCTCATGATGGATTATTGCCACCTAGTTCAAAACAACGACCAATGGCTGATGTTTTATAATGGAAACGGCTTTGGTGCATCGGGCTTTGGGTATGCCACCCGGCCCGTATCCGTTGGCTAAGGTGGCCGCGAGTTATTTGGTTTTTCGATTACCAAAGCCCTATTTTGTCATACAAGTTTCAAAAGCCCGCTTTTGTACTTTTTTCATACAGGAGCATTAAATAGGGCAATAACCCGATCAACAGCGATGCAACAGGTAGCAGATTATCTGATAAAAGTAAAAGCCGAGTTCAAAGACGGTCAGATCGTGCCCGAAATTCCCGCCGAGGAGGTGATGCGGCTCGTCAATGAGCCGAACATCGTGATCGTGCAAACGGGTATCCCTGCCGACATGCTCCAGAGTATGGTTGGTGCCACCCGCGCCTGGGCCGAAAAAACGCCCCTCGCCGAAGCTCCCGACACGTTCGATAACAATCAACATAAGCAGCGGCTTCACATTGCCAAAATTCAGAAAGCCCCGCAGCTTTTTCACGACCATACGTTCGATGCCATTCTGGACCTCGACGCCGAAACCCGCGAAGCTTTGCTGGCCGTGTTCCACCCGATTCGCAAATTCTGGAATGCACTGACGGGCAATAACGAAGAGTTTGGCATTCGGAAGGGGCAACCCTACTTCCACCCGCAGGTGACCCATTACCCAATGGGGGGGAGTTTTTTCGGGCGACACTGGCACCCGCTTACCCCGCAAAAAGTGGGTACGATCTTGGCCCTGAATCAGTATGGCAAGGATTACCATTCGGGCGGTACGGGCTACGTGATTAACGATCAGATTGTGGAGACCGAGGGGCATCAGAACATGGGCGACATGGTCTTGTTCCGGTACGACCTGCCTCACTGGGTGTCGCCGTCGAGCTTTGCCGACCGCTTTAGCTGGGACGATCCACGTGGTCGTTGGGTGGCTATTTTGCCCTTCTATGACCCCTGGGGCAAACCCGCCGAAGACAAAGAGCCACAAGGCTGGAAAGAGCAGATCAAACAAGCTGTCGTGTGAAAGTAAGCGTAACCATAATTACCTATAACCAGAAGAACTTCATCCGCAAGGCTATCGATAGCGCGCTGATGCAGGAGACCACGTTTCCGTTTGAGATTCTGGTAGGTGATGATTTTTCGAGCGATGGCACCCGCGAGATCATTCAGGAGTACGAGCGGCAGTATCCGGGCAAGGTAGTCGGCGTGTTGCACCCGCGCAACATGGGCAAAAACGGGGGGATCAACTTTCTGGAAACGCTCAAACTGGCCAAAGGCGAGTACTATGCCTTGATGGATGGCGACGATTACTGGACCGACTCGACCAAGCTCCAGAAGCAGGTTGATTTTCTGGATGCCAATCAGCAATGCTCGGCGGTGTTTACGAATGCCGACGTGATTTTTGAAGATGGTTCGCCCTCGTACCGGCTCAATGGTCCGAACATGAAGACGTTCTACACCCTCGATGATCTTGTGGGTGAGCAGGAAATCTGGTTCATGGCTACGTCGAGCACGATGTACAAAAACAACATCCGAGAGTACCCGGCCTGGTTTCGCGAGTCGAGCAGTGGCGACATTCCCCGGCTTATTCTGAAAGCCAAAATGGGTCCGATTGGCTATATTCCCCATGTGATGTCGGTGTACCGGAAAAACCGGGCCGGGGCCAGTTTCCACGATTACGAATGGGACGAGCGGTTTCTGCGCAACCGGATTCAGATGTACAGCGACATTAACCGCGAACTCGATTATACCTACGACCGGGTACTACGGAAAAACATTGCGCGTTACTATCGCTTGATGCTCGATGCAAAGCAGTACCAACAGAGCTATTTTCGGCGGGCGTTTTACGCGCTCAAGTACATCTATATGGCCCAACCGGCTACCAGTGTCATAAAAGATGTTATTCGCGATTATGTGGTGCCCGCACCCATTATGAAAGCATATAGTGCGATTCGGCATGTAGCGCGGTTTTCCTAAACCGCGTTCAGTTGATTTACTTGCTTTTCACGCGGTTTAGGAAAACCGCGTTACAGTTATGAAACTAAGCGTCGTTATACCGGCCTACAACGAAGAAGAGTCGATCCCGCATACACTCCGTACGCTGTATCAGACACTGGCCAAACACGGAGTTCCGCACGAGATTTGCGTGACCAACGACAACTCGAAGGATAATACGGCGCAGGTGCTCGAAAATCTAAAATCGGAGATTCCGACGCTGGTCTATTACACAAATCCGGGGCCAAATGGCTTCGGCTATGCCGTGCGCTATGGCCTGGAACGCTTCACCGGCGACTGTGTGGCCGTGTTCATGGCCGACATGTCGGACGACCCCGAAGACTTGGTCAAGTTCTACCACAAGATGCTCGAAACGGACACTGATGCTGTGTTTGGCTCACGCTGGGAGAAAGGTGGTAAAGTAGTCGACTACCCGGAAGTAAAGAAATACATCAACCGGGTAGCCAATTTCATCGTGCGGATGGTGATGGGTATTAAGTACAACGATACCACCAACGCGTTTAAGCTCTACAAGCGCGAGACGATTGAGGGGGTTAAACCATTTCTGTCGCCCCACTTTAACCTCACTATCGAGTTGCCCCTCAAGGCGATGGTGCGCGGCTACAGCTACGAGGTAGTGCCCAACAGTTGGACGAACCGCAAGTATGGCGAGTCGAAGTTGAAAATCAAGGAAATGGGTAGCCGCTATTTCTTCATCCTGATGTACTGCTTCATCGAGAAGTTTTTCGCCCGTGGCGATTTCAATAAGAAGCCTGTATCAGGCAGAAAAGCCGCGACAGTGAGCCGGTAGTTACTGCCCGTCGTTCAGCATCTTCTCCAGCGCATCCTCAACCGTGTCGGCTACGATCAGTAGGGCGCGGTTTTGCGCTTTCAGGAAACCATCCTGCACCATCCGGTCGAGTTGCTGGAGCATCAGATCGTAGTAGCCGTTGGTGTTGATGATGGCTATGGGGCCGTCGTATAGCTTGAGTTGCCGCCAGGCCAAAATCTCAAACAGTTCATCGAGCGTGCCGTAGCCACCGGGCAGAGCAATTACACCTTTCGCCAGCGTGACCATCTTGAACTTGCGCTCGTGCATGGTCTGCACGAAGTGAATCTCGGTTAAGGTTTTGTGCGCGACCTCCAGGCTGGCCAGGAAGTTCGGGATTACACCGATCACCTCGCCCCCGTGTTCCAGAACGGTGTCGGCAACGGTGCCCATCAGACCAAAACCGCCCCCGCCGTAGATCAGACGGATGTTGCGCTCGGCCATCGCACGGCCCAATTCTTTAGCGACTTCGGTATAAACCGGGTTGGTTCCAGGGCTGGAACCGCAATAAACGACAATGCTTTGCATATCTGTAGTGCCGGATACCATCCGGCATAGCCGTGAGGCTAATTGGTTGTAAAGTATTCAAGCTTATTCAAAAACAGGAAGCAGTTTGACCGTTAACGCCCTCAAGCCTCTTCGAGGCTGTGCCGCTTACTAAGCGGCATTACACCACCCCCCCAAACGTTCCTGAACTCATCATCAGCACTACGCCAGCATTGGGCTGCTCACGTTCCAGGAAAGCCCGGAGGTCGTTTGTTTCGGTGAATACGTGCAGGTTGGGTTGGGCAAACGCCGTCATCACTTCGTCGGGGCTGATGGGGTCGAGACGTTTGATAGCGAGCGTATGGGCGTTGAAATACACAGCGGCCACATCGGCGGCTTTCAGGGCGTTTTTGTATTGCCCCAAAAAGTTTTTGTTCAAACTGCTGAACGTGTGCAGTTCAACCACGGCCAGCAACGTACGGTCGAGGTATTGAGCTTTAACGGCCTCGGTTGTGGCTTTTACTTTCGATGGTGCGTGGGCGAAATCACGAAAAACCACTTGTTCGGGCGTTTCAGAGCGTTTTTCGAGCCGTTTGGCCGCCCCTTTGAAGGTGCCGATGGCCTCGTAAAATTGAGCGTCTGTGATGCCCAGCCGGTCGCAGAGAGCCAGTGCCCCCGCAATATTTTTCATGTTGTGCTCTCCGAATACCAACACCGGCACGGCCTCGCCCGACTTCGGCAACAAGACTGTTTGGCCACCTTCAATCCGGTGTGGGTGAGCTACATACGGGATCTTTGTCACGTCGGGGCGGTCTTTCTGACCCACCACGTCGAGCATATCGTCGGTTTCGTCGAAGACCAAAATACCGCCCTTGGGCATGGCGTCGGCTAATAACTCAAACTGATCGACGTAGAGATCGTAGGTCGGGTAAATGTTGACGTGGTCCCAGGCGATGCCGCTAATCAACGCGATATGGGGCTGATAATGAATGAACTTCGGTTGCGGATCGAGTGGTGAGGATGCGTATTCGTCGCCCTCGATCACGATCACGGGGGCGTTGGGCGTCAGTTTCACCATCGTCTCGAACCCTTCAACCTGTGCCCCAACCAGGTAATCGAACACACGGTTGTGGTAGTTGAGCACATGCATCACCATCGACGTGATCGTGGTTTTGCCATGACTCCCGGCAATCACTACGCGTTGTTTGTGCTGGCTTTGCTGGTAAATGTATTCGGGGTACGAATAAATGGTAAGGCCCAACGCCTTCGCCCGCGCCAGTTCGGGGTTGTCTTTGCGGGCGTGCATCCCCAAAATCACGCACGACAGCCCCGCATGAACGCGCTCCGGGAACCAACCCATTTCGGCAGGCAAGAGGCCATGTTGGGCAAGCCGCGTGCGCGAAGGTTCGTAAATCTCGTCGTCGGAGCCGGTAATGGTGTGGCCCTGCCCGTGGAGTGCGAGGGCCAGGTTGTGCATGGCACTGCCACCAATCGAAATAAAGTGAATAGCCTGGGGCGTCATTCGTTGTTAATTCTGTCTGAACTGTGGGGCAAAAGTAGAGTTTGTTTTAGGTTAATTAGCACCACCAAATCAATACGCCAGCACCGGGGCCAGCCACCGCTCTACGTCCTCAACGGGCATGTCTTTGCGGTGGGCGTAGTCAATCACCTGATCTTTACCAATCTTGCCCACGGCGAAATACTTCGATTCGGGGTGACCGAAATAGAATCCGCTGACCGATGAGGCCGGGTACATGGCAAAACTTTCCGTGAGCGTAATGCCAATCTGACCCGCATCGAGCAACTCGAACAGGGTTGCTTTTTCGGTGTGGTCGGGGCAGGCCGGGTAGCCGGGCGCGGGCCGGATTCCCTGATACTTCTCGCGAATTAGCTCCTCGTTGGTCAGGTTTTCGTTGGGGGCGTAGGGCCAGAACTCCGTCCTGACGCGGTGGTGCATCAGTTCGGCGAAGGCCTCGGCAAGGCGGTCGGCGAGGGCCTTGACCATGATGCTGTTGTAATCGTCGTGGTCAAGTTCGTACTTCTCCAACAACGTTTCGATGCCAATGCCCGCCGTAACGGCAAACGCCCCAATGTAATCTTCCCGGCCCGAATCGAGCGGGGCCACAAAGTCGGCAAGGCTGAGGTTGGGTAAGCCAGCCGCCTTTTGATTTTGTTGACGCAGAAAATGCAACACCGCCTTCGTGTCGTACACCAGCGTGCCCGCTTCACTTACCGACAAGGCCGACTGTCCCGCCGAGGGTCGGCTGATTTTGTACTCAATATGGTCGTGACTGCCGTGCCGTTCGCAGGGAATTTGGCGGGTCTCGGCCTCAAAATCATGGAGCAGTACGTCGTCTTCGGTGGCGTTGGCGGGATAGAAACCGACTACCGCTTTGGCACCAAGCAACTTATTATCAATGATTTCTCCAAGCAGTTGTTGGGCGTCGTCGTAGAGTTTGCGGGCTTCGGCCCCCACGATAGCATCCTCGAAAATGGCCGGGTACTTGCCGTGTAGCTGCCAGGTCTGGAAGAACGGCGTCCAGTCGATGAACTTCGCAATCTCGGCCAGCGGGTAATCGTGGAAATACTGATTACCCAAGAACTGCGGCTTGGTTGGCTCAAACGCGCTCCAGTCGATGGGCACGGCATTGGCGCGGGCTTTTTCGATGCCCAGCAGATTTTTCTCTCGTTGCCGCTTGGCGTGGTCCTCGCGCAGACGGACATACTCCGCTTTGATCTCCCGGAAAATCTCCTCTTTGGTTCCTTCAGTTTCGCTCACGAGTCGCCCGGCTACAGGTACGCTCCGGCTGGCATCGAGCACGTGAATCACTGGCCCGGAATAGTGCGGGTCGATTTTTACAGCAGTGTGGATGCGCGAGGTTGTGGCTCCCCCAATGAGCAACGGAAGGGTGAAACCCTGCCGCTCCATCTCTTTGGCCACGCCCACCATTTCGTCCAACGAAGGCGTAATTAGGCCACTGAGGCCAATAATATCGACATTTAGTCGTTTGGCTTCGGCCAGAATTTTGTCGGTCGAAACCATGACACCGAGGTCGATGATCTCGTAATTATTACAGCCCAACACCACGCCTACGATGTTCTTGCCAATGTCGTGAACGTCGCCTTTCACCGTGGCCAGCAGAATCTTGCCCGCCGACGAGACCTCTCCATCTCCTTTTTCGGCTTCGATAAACGGCGTCAGATAAGCCACGGCCTTCTTCATCACCCGCGCCGATTTTACGACCTGTGGCAGGAACATTTTGCCCTCACCAAACAAGTCGCCCACCACGTTCATGCCGTCCATGAGCGGCCCCTCGATCACGTGCAACGGGCGTTCAACGCTTTGGCGGGCTTCCTCCACGTCTATGTCGATGAAGTCGGTGATGCCTTTGATGAGGGCGTGTTTTAGGCGTTCGGCTACGGTCCCGTTGCGCCAGGCGTCGTCCACAACAACCTCTTTACCCTTCGATTTGACGGTTTCGGCGAACGTTACCATGCGTTCGGTGGCATCGTCGCGCCGGTTCAGGAGCACGTCTTCGACGCGTTCGAGCAGGTCTTTTGGGATGTCGTCGTAAATGGCCAATTGACCTGCGTTCACGATGCCCATGTCGAGACCGGCCCGGATAGCGTGGTACAAAAACGCCGAGTGCATGGCCTCGCGCACGGGTTCGTTGCCCCGGAACGAGAACGAAATATTCGACACACCCCCGCTCACCTTCGCCAGCGGCAGGTTTTCCTTGATCCAACGCGTCGCGTTGATAAAATCGACGGCGTAATTGTTGTGTTCTTCGATGCCTGTGGCAACGGTCAGGATGTTCGGGTCGAAAATGATGTCCTGCGGAGCAAAGGCCATCTTGTCAACCAGAATCCGGTAGGCGCGTTCGCAGATTTCTATGCGCCGTTCGTACGAGTCGGCCTGTCCCTGCTCATCGAACGCCATCACGACCGTAGCGGCCCCGTAGCGTTTCACGAGGTTGGCCTTTTCAATAAATGCTTCTTCACCTTCTTTGAGCGAAATAGAGTTCACAATAGCCTTTCCCTGCACGCATTTCAGGCCCGCTTCGATCACTTCCCACTTGGAGGAGTCAATCATGATGGGCACGCGGGCAATGTCCGGCTCCGACGCAATCAGGTTCAGGAACGTGGTCATGGCCTCAACCGAGTCCAACATTCCCTCGTCCATGTTCACGTCCACAATCTGCGCCCCGTTCTCCACCTGTTGGCGGGCAACGGCCAAAGCCGCATCGTAATCGCCTGATTTAATCAGCCGGGCAAATGCTTTGGAACCCGTCACGTTGGTCCGCTCGCCGATGTTTACGAAATTGGTCAGCTCCGTGATTTTCAGCGGCTCCAGACCACTTAGTTTCTGGTATGGCTCGCGTTGGGGGAGGGGGCGGGGCTTGTATTTGGCCGCCACCTCGGCAATGGCCTGAATGTGGTCGGGGGTGGAGCCGCAACAGCCACCCACAATATTAATGTACCCTTCCTGAATAAAACTTTCGATGGTCCCGGCCATTTGCGCGGGTGTCTCGTCGTACTCGCCGAACTCGTTCGGTAAGCCCGCATTCGGGTAGGCCGACACGAAGAAGGGGGCCTCCTTCGCCAGCGTCCGCACGTAGGGGCGCATGAGGTCGGCACCGAGGGCGCAGTTCAGACCTACGCTCAGCAGCGGCAAGTGCGAGACCGAGTACAAAAAGGCTTCCGTCGTCTGCCCCGACAAGGTCCGCCCCGACGCATCGGTGATCGTGCCGGAGACCATGATGGGGATGTTTGCCCCGAATTTATCAATCGCGAACAGAGCCGCCTTGGCGTTGAGGGTATCGAAAATGGTTTCGACCAGGAGCAGGTCGGCACCGCCATCGACAAGGCCGCGCACTTGTTCGTAGTAGGCATCAACGAGTTCGTCAAACGTGACGGCCCGGTAGCCGGGGTTGTTCACGTCGGGCGAGAGCGAGGCTGTACGGTTGGTTGGCCCCATCGCACCGGCCACAAAACGGGGCTTGTCGGGGTTCTCGCGGGTGACCTCATTGGCTACTTCTCTGGCGATCCGCGCCGACTCGTAGTTGAGTTCGTAGACCAGATGCTCCATGCGATAGTCGGCCATAGCGATGGACGTTCCGCTGAAGGTGTTGGTCTCGACAATATCCGAACCGGCATCGAAATATTGCCGGTGAATAGCCTTGATAATGTCAGGGCGGGTAATGGACAGCAGGTCGTTATTACCCTTCAGATCATGTGAGTGGTTGGCGAATCGGTCCCCACGGAAGTCGTCTTCGGTGAGGTTGTAGCGTTGAATCATGGTTCCCATTGCGCCATCGAGAACCAAAATGCGTTCGTGCAGGAGGTCAGTAATCGTTTTCAAACAATGCAATTGTTTAGTACCCCAGTACAGATCGGGCAGAGGCCCGACTTAGAATAATGCAAAAATAACTCTTTTCTAAATGGATAGGAACACGGATTTAGCGGATGGCACGGATTTTTGTCATTCCGACCGGGCCGCCGGAGCGGGAACGAGGAATCTAGTGTCATTGCACACAATTTGATTATAAGGGATCTAGATTCCTCGTTCCCGCTCCGGCGGCCCGGTCGGAATGACAAAAAAAGTACCAAATCCGCGTTCCCATCCCTAATTTCGCCGTATGAAAATCGCTGCTATCGACATCGGCTCCAACGCGGCCCGGCTCCAGATTTCAACCGTTTTACATAATGACGGCGAAGTAAGTTTCAAAAAGGTCGAATACGTCCGGTTTCCACTTCGGCTGGGGCATGACGTATTTTCGTACGGTGAGTTGACCCCCGAAAGCGAAGAACGTACGGCCAAACTCATGCAAGTATATCGGCTCCTGATGGAATTGCACGAGGTAGAGCACTACATGGCCTGCGCCACCTCGGCCATGCGCGAGTCGAGCAACGGGAACGAGGTGGTGGAGCGCATCCGGCAAAATACAGGTATTTTGATCCACGTGATCGACGGACAAAAAGAGGCCGAACTCATTAATAATGTGGTGGTTCAGGCTCTCGACGACCGCCAAACGTTGCACATTGATGTGGGCGGGGGCAGCACCGAACTGAACGTCTACGTAAATAAAAAGAAGCTTAATTCCCGTTCATTTAAGTTAGGGTCGGTGCGGCTGCTCGAAGGCAAAGAAACCAAAGGGGCCTGGCAGAAAATGCAGGATTGGATAGCCGACAACGTCGACCGGAGCAAGCCCGTCACGGCGGTGGGAACGGGCGGCAACATCAGCAAAATCTTTAATCTGGTTTCCAAAACCTCTGAAACCACAACCACGCTCTCCGAAATTGAGCGGATGAAAAACTACATCGCCAGTTTCAGTCTCGAAGACCGCCAAAACAAGCTTCGCCTGAACGCCGACCGTGCCGACGTGATCGTGCCTGCCGCCGAAATTTATATTTCGGTGATGAAATGGGCCGGTGCTACTCAAATCTCAGTGCCCGATCTAGGCTTGAAAGACGGTATTTTGCAGTTGGTGTATGAGCAATTGATGAAGGCAGGGAAGAAGTAAGAAGCCAGCCAGATGAGTCTAGCCGTAGAAGCCCGTTTGGGAACCATTGTGGTTGGCAAAAACCAACCCCACTTCCCGAACGGGTTTCTGTTCAACGACCCCGATCATCTCGACAGTCAAACCGACTCACCACTCATGCGCCTATCGTTGCAACATCCGCTAACGGGTCAGGCAATGGCTCGTTGTGCGTTTGTGGTTCGGGATGGGGTTGGGTATAGCCCGGCGGCTGCGCCATTTGGGTCGATTGAGTTTGGGGAAGATGTCTCGCCCGATGAATTGATTTGCTTTGTCGATGCGCTTGTCGAAGAAGTCCGGCAGGCGGGTTGCCAACGAATCCGGTTGGTCAACTACCCCAACTGTTATGCCCCCACGCAAACGAATCGCCTGATTTACGCCCTGACAGAGAGCGGATTCAACCTCGTTGCTAACACCCCTACGCAGTACGTACCCGTGAGCGACGCGCCCCTGACCACCCGCATGCACCCATCCGAACGGCAACGCCTGCGAAAGGCGCAACGGGCGGGTTTGGTAGCTTCGCGTTGGGATAACCCCTGCGTTGAGACTGTTGTAAAACACATTCAGAAAGGGCGGGCGCAACAAGGGTATCCACTTACGATTCAGTCAGAGTATTTGAGCCGTTTATTGCGGCAGTTTTCCCATGAGTTTCCGGTGTTTGTGGTGCGCGATGGTGATAGTATTGCGGCCCTGTGCGTGTGTGTACGCGTGCGGTACGATATTCTGTACACGTTTTTGCCCGTGAGCCACCCCGATTACCGTACCCTTAGCCCAATGGTGCTGCTCATCGACCATCTCTATCAGTACAGCCAACACACGGGCGTCGACCTGCTCGACCTCGGTACTTCGCTTGATTCTAATCGGGAGCATAAGCCCAGTTTAGCCCAGTTCAAACAGAATATGGGGGCGGTTGAGTCGCCGAAGTTGACGTTTGAATTGAAGTTGATGTAGTATTGCAAAAACAAGCTTACTATGTGCGGCATATCTTCTTTGTGGCTTCGGCAGCCTAATTTTGCCCTCCAACTAGTCCTTGGCTTTTTTATTACATTCATGTCTCTCACCCCCGTTTCGGCACAGGATGTGGCATTGGCCCGTCAACTCCACGATGCCCACCCGCAGTTTCAGGAAAAAACATTGACCTACCGTCGGTTTAAACACGCTGATATTCAACCCTTATTAGCCGCTATTCGGCAGCGGGGCAAGGTAAAGGTGGATTCGGTGGGCAAGTCGACGGAGAAGCGCGTGATCCAGAAAGTGCAGGCAGGGGAGGGGCCAACACCCGTGCTGCTGTGGTCGCAGATGCACGGCGACGAGGCAACCGCGACAATGGCCCTGTTCGACGTGTTCAATTTTTTGCAGGCATCGGATGACGAGTGGGACGAACTCCGGGCCAATATCCTGACCGGCCTGACGATCCATGCCGTACCGATGCTCAACCCCGACGGAGCCGAACGATGGCAACGCCGAACCGCCCTCGACATCGACATGAACCGCGACGCCCTCCGATTGCAGTCGCCGGAGTCGGTGATCCTGAAAACCCTGCAACAAACGCTGCAACCACTTGTGGGTTTCAACCTCCACGACCAAAACCCGCGCTACGGCGTGGGCAAAACGGGCAAACAGGCTGTGCTATCGTTTCTGGCCACGGCCTACGACGAAGATCGCAACGTGAACGAGGTCCGGCAGCGGTCCATGCAGCTCATCGCGGGCCTCAACCGGGTGTTGCAACCGCTAATTCCGGGCCAGATTGCCCGCTACGACGATGAGTTTGAAGCCCGCGCCTTCGGCGATAACATTCAGAAGTGGGGTACTACGCTCATCCTGATCGAGTCGGGTGGGTACAAGGGCGATGCCGAGAAGATGGCGATCCGGCGACTCAACTTCGTGGCGATTCTGTCGGCCCTCAATAGTATCTCAAATCGGAGTTATCAGAACGAGGACGTAGCCGAGTACACGGCGATTCCTGAAAATGGTCGCGCCCTGTTCGACGTCCTGATTCGCAATGTAGGTGTAATACGCAATGGTGTTCGGACAGTGATGGACGTGGGCATTAATCACCACGAAGAGAACACCAACAACGCCCGCGATTTCCGATATGAAAGCAAAATCGAAGACCTCGGCGACCTCTCGACGTTCCACGGCTTGCAGGAAATCGACGCAACGGGCCTTGAGCTTGTCCCCGCCAATATCTACCCAGAAACCCTGAAATCGGTGGACAAACTCGCCAAACTAAACCTTGCTGAACTTCGGAAACAGGGGACGGTATTGTTTCGGGTGAAGAAAATAGATAAAGACAAAGCGTACGCGCAACTTGGTGATGTTCCGGTGCATGTGCTGGTCGAAGGCGATCTGCCCGCTCAACCATTGGAGTTGGGGCAGATCCCAACGTTTGTACTCCGACAAGGCGAACAAATTCGATATATTTTGATAAATGGGTTGATTTGTTCGCCCGATAAGCCCACAGTTACTGATCGATTCACTGTTCTTGATTAACGGACTGTTAATTGTATTTTATTGGGAAATGGCAATTACTCCCCAGCAAGCCAGTGATCTTCTAAAAAACCCTCACATTTTTATTTTCTGGCACATAAATACATAACATCTACCTGTTTATTAACAATAAACATAATGCTTAGGTAACCCTGACTTCATATTGGCTTAACATTGGCGCAGTAGTTTTGCCCTGTCAAATTCGACAAAACCAATATGACACGTTCAACACTACTAATTTTCATTGCTTCTCTCCTGACCATTGCCGCAACGTTTGCCCAAACGGGCACGATTCGCGGGGCAATCAAGGACGCTAAAACTAAAGAAGCCCTCATTGGCGCAACGGTCCGCATCGACGGAACCACGTTAGGTGCTGCCACCGACATCGAAGGCAATTTTAACATTACCAACGCCCCCGTTGGAACGCACAAGCTTATCGTCTCCTACGTTTCCTACCTAACCAGCGAAATTCCTAACGTTCGGGTTGAATCAGGAAATACCACAGTTATTGACACTGAACTTCAAGAGGAAGGCAAAAGCTTACAGGAAGTAGTGGTTCGTGCTAATCGAGCTACCAACACCGAAGTAGCCGTGATCACCGAAGTGAAGCAATTGAAGCCTATCGCGGTCGGAATTTCGGCCATGCAGATTCAGAAATCACAGGATCGCGACGCAGCAGCAGCCATTCGGCGGGTGCCGGGCGTGAGCATCATCGACAATCGATTTGTACTCATTCGGGGCTTGGCGGCCCGGTATAACTCGGTGTTAATCAACGATGTGATCACGCCATCAACCGAGGTTGATACGCGTTCATTCTCGTTCGATCTGGTGCCCAGCAACATCATCGACCGGATGATTGTGTACAAATCGGGTTCGGCAGAGCTGCCCGGCGATTTTGCCGGTGGCGTGGTGAAAATCTACACCAAGCGTCGGCCCGACCAGAATTTTGTGGATGCCGGCCTGACGTTGGGCTACCGGGCTAATACCACGTTTCAGTCGGTTCAAACGCACGAGCGGGGTGGTTTGAGCGCGCTGGGATTATGGAGTCCTGATCAACAATTGCCCAGTAGCCTCCCGGCAAAAGCAGGCGAGTTTAATTCGCTCAATGCCCCACAACGAGGAGCTTATGCGCGGTTATTACCCAATACGTGGGCACCGCAGCCAATAACGGCAGCCCCCGATATTCGGTTTGCACTCAACACAGGCCGTCGGTTCGATTTGGGCGATGTGCGGGTGAGCAACCTGACGAGTATCAACTATTCGGTAGCGAATCAGTTTACCGACGTTGCCTTCAATGTATATCAGCCCGGCTCAGTGGCCAACTCGCTGGCTCAACAATACAAGGACCAAAACTTCAACCGGGCCACCCGACTGGGGGTTCTGCATAATTGGTCGGCCCGATTCTCCCCTGGGTTCAACCTGGAGTGGAAAACGTTGTTCAACCAACTCAGCACCACCGAGACCGTACAGCGCGAAGGACAGCACATTGACAATTCGCAGGACGTTCGGGGTTACTCGCAACGGTTCGAGAACCGGAGTATTCTGACCACTCAGTTGGCGGGTGAGCATACGGTAAATCAACTGACGAAAATTAACTGGGTGGGTAGCTTTGGCTACACGGGCCGCTGGGAGCCGGACTGGAAGCGGGCGCGTTATACCCGGCAACTGGGCACACAGGACCAATTTTCGATTGTAACACCAAACGACCCTACGCCCACCGAAACAGGCCGTTTCTACTCCAAAATGAAGGAGTTTGTTTATTCGGGTGTCGGCAACGTCGAACATACGTTCGGGAACCCAACTGACCGGGAGCCTAACCGTATTCGGGCTGGCATATATGGGGAGCGTAAGCAACGCGATTTCTCGGCCCGGTTCTATGGGTATCAGGTGATTGGCAATGCGCAGGAAAATCTCCGTACCAACGAGATCGGTAACTTGTTCACTGCTGGCAATGTGACTGGCCAACCCGGTCGTTTCTCCCTGCTCGACGGTACGCGGGATCTGGATTCGTATCAGGGCAATAACACCTATCTGGCGGCTTATGTGAGTGGCGACGTGAATTTTGGACCACGAGCTAACCTGACGGCTGGTTTCCGGGGAGAATATAACGATCAGGAAATTCGGGCAACGTTGGGGGGCACGGACACGCGCCTTTCTTCGATCAGAATCTTCAGCCCGCTGCCATCGCTCAATTTTACCTATAAGTTGAGTGATCGGACAAACCTCCGTCTGGCCTATTCGTCATCGGTGAACCGGCCTGAGTTTCGCGAGTTGGCTCCGTTCCGATACTACGATTTTAACCTCGTTGCTGATATTCAGGGTAGCCCAATCCTGACAACCGCTACCATTCAGAACCTGGATGCTAAGTGGGAATTTTACCCCACTCAGAACGAATTGATCTCTGTAACAGGCTTTTATAAAAAATTCAAAAACCCCATTGAATCCCTGCTGCTGCTAACGCCCAATGGTTTCGCCTACACGTTCTTCAACAGCGAGTCGGCACAGAGCTACGGGGTTGAACTGGAAGCGCGCAAAGGATTTACCAACTCGTCGAGTGCCTTCCTGAAGAACCTGACATTTGTTGGAAACGTGTCGCTGATCAAGAGTGAGGTAAACGTGGGTGAGGTGATCCGCGCCCCGGAACTGAGCGGGCAGATCAACGAGTACCGGAACATTACCGATTCAAAGCGGCCATTGACTGGTCAGTCGCCTTACCTGATCAACCTGGGACTTTACTATGCAGCACCCACGTCGGGCTGGCAGGGTAATGTACTGTACAACGTGTTCGGGCAGCGCATTTTCACGGTGGGTAACATCGACAATCCGAGTATCTACGAGATGCCGCGCCACGTGATCGACTTGAACGTAACGAAGCAGGTTGGCAAGCAATTGGAACTCCGGTTTGGTGTTCAGGACATCCTGAATCAGCCGGTTCGTTTCGCCCAGGATTTCAACCGCGACGGAAAAATCGGTGCGGACGTAACCTCAGCTACAGCTAGTGCCGATCAGAATATCCGCAGCTTCCGCCGGGGCAGTTATTACACCGTTAGTGCTATCTACACCTTTGGTCGTCGGGTCGTTGTACCATAACAACTGACACCACACAACAACAACAACCAACCCAATTATTTTATGCAGTCTTTAAAAAACTGGCAGTATTCGCTGCTCCTGTTACTAACTCTTTCTGTAGCGTTCGTCGCTTGTAACAACGATGACGAACCGGCCCCTGTGCTTAGCATTACAAACGTTTCTCCGACAACCGCGCCACTTAATGGTACGCTTACTATTACAGGTACTGAATTCGGAGCTACGCCAGAGAGCAACACCGTTACGTTTGGCGGCAACGCTGTGGCTACGGTTTTGACGGCATCTCCAACGCAATTGGTAGTGCGAGTGCCGGCGACTGCGCAGAATGGAGCCGTAACCGTTAAAACGGGTACTCAGACAGCCACCAGTACGCAACAATACCAGATTGGCGCACGGGAAGTAGTGCCCGTATCGGGATCAATTACGGCAAACACAACTTGGAGTGCCGACAAGATTTATGTGTTGCGGGGTTATGTTCTGGTCGATAACAACGCCGTCCTAACCATCCAGCCTGGTACAATTATTAAAGGAGCGGCTCGTTCTGAAGATCCTTCAGGTGGGCAGCGCGCGGCCTCATTAATCATCCGTCCCGGTGCTAAAATCGAAGCGCGGGGCACAGCGCAGGCTCCCATTGTGTTTACATCAAACCAACCCGCCGGACAGCGTGCCCGTGGTGACTGGGGCGGTCTTATCATACACGGTAAAGCACCACATAACCGCGAAGCTGCCCGAAACCTGGAGGGTGACCTACCTGGCCCGATGGGTACGTTCAATGAGCCAACCGACAATTCAGGAACGTTGCAATACGTACGAATTGAGTTTCCGGGCATTGCCATCACCGCGAACAACGAGATCAATGGATTGACGCTCTACGGAGTGGGTTCTGGTACAACGATCAATTACATCCAGGTTTCGTACGGTGGCGATGATGCGTATGAGTGGTTCGGGGGTTCGGTGAATGCCAAGTATCTGGTGGCCTACCGCACGTTTGATGATGATTGGGATACCGACTGGGGTTTCACAGGCAAAGTGCAGTATGCAGTATCCCTTCGTGATCCAAACGTGGCTGACGTTTCTGGTTCAAACGGGTTTGAGTCAGACAATTTTAACAATGGTTTCGTACAAACACCAGCCGCCAATGCGGGTTTGCCCCAAACGGCTCCTGTGTTTGCTAACGTCAGTAACTTCGCATTCAGTGGTGCGCCTTCAACAGCTAATGCACCGGGTGGTAGCGGACCGTATCAGTCGGCTATGCACTTGCGTCGGAACACCGCTATAAGCATTTTCAACTCGTTGTTTGTTGGTTACCCTGAGGGCTTGCGTTTAGACTCCGAGACTAGCGTAACCTATGCCAGCACCCTGGACAACGCTACGGCAGAACGGATGCAACTACGTGGCATCGTGCTGGCCAACACGGGTGTTACAAGCTCGAGTACCGCTATTCCATTGCGGGGTTTTGGCTCCGTTACCAACGCTCAGGCACAAGCATTTTTCAACACAGCGGCTTTCAGCAATCAAGTTGTAGCCTCAGCCGACATCGCGACTTTATTACTTAACACCCAATCGTTCAACCTGACCGGCACGCCGAACTTCCTGCCTCAGGCTGGGTCGCCCCTGCTGACGGGCGGAGTTCGGACGGGCAAACTTGCCTCCGACACGTTCTTCGATAACGTTACCTTCCGGGGTGCCTTCGGTACGACCGACTGGACGCTCGGCTGGTGCAATTGGGATCCAATCAACACACCATACAACTAACCTTTTTAACAATTCATATTGGTGTCGCAAGAAAGGGCCGGGGCTTTGCACCGGCTTTTTTCTTTTCCATAGTTTTTGGACACGGAGGGGCACGGTGACGCACGGAGGACCACGGAGAAAGCTTTACTCGACATTCGGGAAAGAGAAAACTCTGCGCCCCTCCGTGCATCACCGTGCCCCTCCGTGTCTAAAAAGCCATTCCATAACAACCCCGAACATTTTACTATCTAGCAAGTTTGTAGACTATGTTGCCTGCCGGACCGTCGGCCTATAAAAGTCTCTCACTCAACGCTATGATAACGCCCGATTATACAAACAAACCGTGGGATGCCACCCCCAAAAACGTAGCCTTTATTGGCGACTATCTGCCGCGTCAGTGCGGTATTGCCACCTTTACGGCTGACTTGTATCAATCCTACCGTACGTTTATCCCCGAAGCTAAACCGATAGTTGTATCAGTGAATGATACGGCTGAGGGATACGATTACCCATCCGAGGTACGCTATGAGTTCTACCAGCACGATCAGGAGTCGTATCGGAAAGCGGCTGAGTTTCTGAACTCCAAAAACACCGAGGTAGTCTGTCTGCAACATGAGTATGGTCTTTTCGGTGGTCCCGCCGGGAGCTACATCCTGACCCTGTTGCGCAACCTCACCATGCCGGTTGTGACTACCCTGCACACCGTTCTGCGTAATCCGAGCGAAGAGCAATTGTTGGTCCTGAAAAGTATTGCCGACCTCTCGGCGCGGGTGATTTGCATGAGCGAGAAGGGCCGCGACTTCCTCATCAACATCTACGAAATACCGGAAGAGAAAATTGACCTGATTCCTCACGGGATTCCCGACCACCCGTTTGTCGACCCTAATTTTTACAAGGATCGCTTCGGGATGGAGTCGAAACAAACGTTGCTGACGTTTGGGTTGCTGTCGCCCAACAAGGGCATCGAGAACATGATTCAGGCCATGCCTCGAATCGTGGAGCAGTTTCCGAATGTGGTGTATATGGTTTTGGGGGCCACACACCCGCACCTGATCCGGCACGAGGGCGAGGCCTACCGCGACAAACTCAAACAGATGGCTGCCGAACTGAGCGTGGCCGACAATGTGCGATTCTATAATCAGTTTGTCGAACTCGACGACCTGCTCGAATACCTCGGAGCTGCTGATATTTATGTGACGCCTTACCTAAACGAAGCCCAAATCACGTCGGGGACGCTCTCGTATGCGTTTGGTGGGGGTAAGGCCGTGGTCTCGACGCCCTATTGGCACGCTGCCGAACTCTTGGCCGACGACCGGGGTATGTTGGTCCCCTTCAACGATGCCAATGCGCTGGCCGATGCCGTTATCGCGCTATTGGCCGACGAACCCCTGCGTCATGCGATGCGCAAGCGGGCATTCCTTTTGGGCCGCGAAATGACCTGGGAGCGCGTGATTACCCGCTACGGCGACAGTTTTGCCAAAGCTCGCTACGAACGCGCCAATGCCGTTCAGACTCAACTGCCCTACGAAACAAGCCTGAGCGGGTCGTTTCAATTGCCCGCGCTCAAACTCGACCACCTGTTTCGCCTGAGCGACTCGACCGGCATTGCTCAACACGCCCGGTATCACCTGCCT
The DNA here is from genome assembly GCA_004292855.1 of Cytophagales bacterium. GTDB lineage: Bacteria > Bacteroidota > Bacteroidia > Cytophagales > Spirosomataceae > Rudanella. The sequence goes on along the minus strand of RDXN01000029.1, from coordinate 225,996 downwards.
TTTTACGAAGAAGGCTACTGCACCGACGACGTGGCCCGCGCCCTGATCCTGACGCTCATGCTCACCGAATCGGGGCCATATGCCAACGAGGTTCGCCTGCACCAATTAACTGATGTCTACTCCGCGTTTTTGAACTACGCCTATAACGGCGACGCCCTACAGTTCCGCAATTTTATGAGCTACGACCGTCGCTGGCTCGAAGATGTTGGCTCCGACGACAGCACCGGGCGGGCTATGTGGGCCATTGGAAGCTGTTTAGGCCGTTCGACCAACCGAAATTTGTCGGCGTGGGCGATGAGCGTCATGGAGTGCGTGTTGCCCACGGTTGTCACATTTACGTCGCCCCGCGCCTGGGCCTTCGCGCTCATGGGCATCTACGAATACCAGAAACGGTTTAGTAACGACCGACTGGCCAAAACAATTCAGCAACAACTGCTGGCTAAACTCTATTTCCGTTACACCGAAACCGCTACCGACGACTGGCCCTGGTTCGAAAACTCACTCAGCTACGACAATGCTAAACTGGCCCATGCTATGATTTTGTCGGATGCCCCCAACCTGTCGGACATCGGTTTGCGGGCGTTGCGGTGGTTGTTGCGGATTCAGACGGCCCAACCAAGCGGCCATTTTCAGCCCATCGGCTCCAACGGATTTTATGTAAAGGGCGAAACACGGGCCTACTACGATCAGCAGCCGCTGGAAGCGCAGAGCATGGTATCGGCCTGTTTGGCGGCCTACGAAAAAACTGGCAATGAGAAGTGGTACAACCGGGCCGTGCGGGTGTTCCGTTGGTTTACAGGAGCCAACGATTTGGGTCTACCCCTGTATGATGCACGCACGGGCGGCTGCTGCGATGGCCTGCACACCGACCGCGTGAACCTGAATCAGGGAGCCGAATCGACGCTTTCGTATTTGCTCGCCCTCACCGAATTACAGGCCGCCCAAAAGAAGCGTACACCAGAGCAGATAATACCAATTCGGACAGGGAGAACAACAGAACCGGTAAAAATGAGTTAGAACAGATGTGTTAGTTTGTTTTTTGGTTCTAGCCATATTTACGTTATGAGTGTAAAAGCGACCCGTACGGGCATTGTCCTCCAACCCGACCCCACCCGGGTGCTGTTCCGGCCTTTTGAGTTTGGCAGCAGCAACCGAACCCTCAAAATTATCGCTCGTGTCAGCTCGCTTACTGAAGAAGAAGTCAACGCTAAGCTCGATGAAGTGATCCGGGAGTTCGGTAGTCGGCACCACCGGCTCGAACGGTTTTTGCTCAAACGTTTCGCGCAAATTAAGGGGAGCCTGCTCACCGACGAGCCGCTCACGCTCGAACGTAAGCTCTTGCTAGGGGCTTATTTTACGATGGAGTACTCGCTCGAATCGGCGGCTTTATTCAACCCGTCGATGGTGTGGCACCCCGACCAGACCAATGTATTGTCGGGTTATAAACGGTTCATTATCAGCTTGCGTGCTACGGGTGAAGGCCACGTTTCATCTATTTCGTTTCGGACGGGGTACATCGACGAACAGAGCAAGATGGTGCTTAAAAAGCCCTCGCGCTACGTGACTTCTCCTGAAATTGAGCCGAATCAACAATTCAACAAGGCGCAGTTTGAGCGAAAACTGTACGAGTTACGGCTGGTAAATAGTATTTCGGAGAAGATCATGGGGGCTATGTCTGATGAGTTTACACTGGACGACCTGGAGGACTTCATTAAGCGATTAACGGCCCAATACCGCTACAACGCCGAATACGAAACCATTTCGAGCGGTATTTTGGCACTCGCCCGCTCTAATTACCAACTTCACTTCGACGATGATCTGGAACTGGATGAGCGGTGTATTTTCCCGTCGTCGCCCAACGAAACAAATGGTATTGAGGATGCCCGATTTGTGCAGTTTGTTGATGATAATAGGGAGGTGACCTACTACGCCACATATACGGCTTACAACGGGCGCGTGACATTCCCACAGTTGCTCGAAACCAAAGATTTTCTGCATTTTACGGTTAGCACGCTCAACGGGGCAGAGGTTTCCAACAAAGGCATGGCCCTATTTCCGCGCAAGATCAACGGAAAATATGCCATGATTTCGCGGCAGGACGGCGAGAATATCTACATCATGTTTTCGGACGATCTTTACTTCTGGCAAACCAAAGAACTTCTGCTGAAGCCAACCTATCCGTGGGAATACGTTCAATTGGGTAACTGCGGTTCCCCCATCGAAACGGAGGCTGGTTGGTTGGTTCTTAGTCACGGCGTTGGGCCCATGCGGAAATACGCCATCGGCGCGTTCCTGCTCCATCTCAACGATCCCTGTCAGGTACTTGGCCGCACCACAGACCCCATCTTAAGCCCCGACGAAAATGAGCGCGAGGGATACGTGCCTAACGTAGTTTACAGTTGTGGGGGCGTTATCAACGGCGACGACCTCATTATTCCCTACGCTATGGCTGACTACGCCAGCAGTTTCGCCACTGTCAACGTTCATGACCTTTTAGCCGAACTGACGGGCAGTGGGGGAGAGGTACTGGAAGAAGCAAAGTAGAGAGTTTTACACCCTGCCAGTGGTCGCTAGACCCTGGCAGTGGTGTTAACAGCCTCTCCTTAACACCACTGCCGGGGTCTAGCGACCACTGGCAGGGTGTGAGTCAATCACGCGGGCGACACTACATCCGTTGGTACCATTCGTTCGTTGGCCGTTTCAGCAACTTCCTCCGCGTAAGCATCCGTAGGTACACACGAGCAAACCAGATTCCGATCACCATAGGCTGAGTCGATGCGGCTTACGGTTGGCCAGAACTTGCGGGCCTTCACGTAGGGCAGCGGGAAAGCAGCTTTCTCGCGGGTATAGGGGCGGTTCCAATCATCGGCCATAACTACGGTAGCCGTGTGGGGCGCGTGTTTCAAGACGTTATTTGCTTTGTCGGCCTGCCCGCCCTCGATCTCACGAATCTCGTTGCGAATCCCAATCATAGCCTCACAAAACCGGTCGAGTTCGGGCTTCGATTCCGACTCAGTCGGCTCAATCATCATCGTACCTGCCACCGGAAATGAGACCGTTGGCGCGTGGAAGCCGTAGTCCATCAGCCGCTTGGCAATGTCCTCGACCTCAACACCAGCCTCTGTTTTGAACGGGCGGCAATCGATAATCATCTCGTGGGCTGCCCGGCCTGTCTGGTTCGTATAAAGTACTTCGTAGTGACCCTCCAGCCGCGCTTTGATGTAGTTCGCATTCAAAATAGCTCGTTCCGTAGCGCGGGTCAGGCCCTCGCCCCCCATCATGGCAATGTAGGCGTAGGAGATCGTTAGAATGCTGGCAGATCCGAAAGGCGCGGCAGAAACTGCCCCAAATTGAGGATTTTTAGCTGTTAGCTGTTGGCTGTTAGCTGAAACGTGGCCTGGCAAAAACTCCACCAGATGAGCCGCTACGCCGATTGGCCCCATGCCGGGGCCACCCCCGCCGTGGGGAATGCAGAACGTTTTGTGCAGGTTCAGGTGGCACACGTCGGCCCCGATGTTGGCGGGTGAGGTGAGACCTACCTGCGCGTTCATGTTGGCACCATCCATATACACCTGCCCGCCGTGTTCGTGGATGATGGCGCAGATTTCCTGGATGCTTTCCTCAAATACCCCGTGCGTTGATGGGTACGTGACCATCAGGCTCGACAACTCGTTGCTATGTTGCTCGGCTTTGGCGCGGAGGTCAGCCACATCGATGTTGCCGCGCTCGTCGCACTTCACGATCACGACTTTCATGCCCGCCATCACCGCGCTCGCCGGGTTGGTCCCGTGCGCCGACTGCGGAATCAGCGACACATTCCGATGATCGTCGCCCCGGCTCAGGTGGTACGCCCGAATAACCATCAGGCCCGCATATTCACCCTGCGCGCCCGAATTCGGTTGTAGCGACATAGCTGCAAAGCCTGTGATCTCGCAAAGCCAATCGTTCAGATCAGCAAAAAGTTGCTGATAACCAGCCGTTTGGTCCTTTGGTGCAAAGGGGTGCAACTTACCAAACTCTGGCCACGTTACGGGGATCATTTCGGCGGTCGCGTTCAGCTTCATTGTGCAGCTACCCAACGAAATCATCGAATGCACCAGCGAGAGGTCTTTTTCTTCCAGTGATTTTAGATACCGTAACATTTCGTGTTCGGTATGGTGCGTGTTGAACACCGGATGCGTTAGATAATCAGAAGTACGCACCAGCCGTTCTGGCCATGAGAGAGCAAGCTCAGCCTCGGCCGCTTCCAAATCGACATCCACGCCAAAGACATTCAATAAGGCCAGAGCATCGTCGTAGCTTTTAGTCTCATCGAACGAAATACCCACCGTCGTGTCGTCGCCATGATAGCGCAGATTAATCTGTGCGGCCCGCGCTGACTTGCGCAATGATTCCACATCATTGACGCGTACGGTAATTGTATCGAAATAATTTTCGGTCAACACCTCGTAACCACCCCATTTCAAGGCTGTAGCTACGAGCTTGGTCAGGCCGTGGGTGCGCTCGGCAATCTGCCGTAGCCGGTCGGGGCCATGATACACCGCGTAACTGCCCGCCATAACGGCCAACAGCACCTGCGCCGTACAGATGTTCGAGGTCGCTTTCTCGCGCCGGATGTGTTGCTCGCGGGTTTGCAGAGCCATCCGCAAGGCGGGCTTCCCTTGTGCATCCACCGACACGCCAATAATACGCCCCGGAATCTGACGTTTCAGCGCGTCGCGGGTGGCAAAATAGGCTGCGTGGGGGCCGCCAAAGCCCATGGGAACCCCAAACCGCTGCGCTGAACCCACCACCACGTCGGCCCCCATTTCGCCGGGCGAGGTTAGCATCGTTAGGGCGAGTAAATCAGCCGCCACCGCCACCGTGATGCCCAACTCATGTGCTGAGGCAATCAGGTCGGTGTAGTCGAATACCTCTCCATCGGTAGCCGGATACTGCAACAACATCCCGAACAAATCGGGGTTGGTGAGGTCGGTGGTGCGGTGATCGCCCACGAGTACGCGGATGCCTACGGGTGTCGCCCGCGTGTAGATTAAATCAATCGTTTGGGGGTGGCAATGCGCCGACACAAAAAACGTCTGAGCGTTTTTCTTGCTTGCAGGGCGGGTAGCGTGTAGCAAACTCATGGCCTCGGCAGCCGCCGTAGCCTCGTCGAGCAACGACGCGTTGGCCAAATCCATGCCCGTTAGGTCTGAAACCATCGTCTGGAAATTCAGCAGGGCCTCAAGCCGACCCTGCGCAATCTCAGCCTGATAGGGCGTGTAGGCCGTGTACCAGGCTGGGTTCTCCAGAATATTCCGCAGAATCACGTTCGGCGTGAGCGTGTCATGATACCCCTGCCCAATGTAGGAGCTAAATACTTTGTTCTGACCAGCCATTTTTTTGAAACTGCTCAAAAATTGAGCTTCTGACTGTGGTGCGGGCAGATTGAGCGGCTGAGCCAGGCGAATACGAGCGGGAACGGTCTGATCAATGAGTTCGCCTACCGACGACACCCCGACGGTTGTCAGCATCTGATCAAACTCAGCATCTAACTGGCCATTGTGGCGATCTTCAAACGACTCCTGATACCGGATATTGAGGGACATAAGTTGGTTAGAAGGGCGCACAAGTTCGTTGTGTGCCCAATCAATAGTTAGCAGATGAACGCGTGATTACTTGACAAGCAAACCCAAAATTACGGCAAAATGTGCCAGCCGCATATATTCTATGACCTAAGTTCTTGGAAGATATCAGAGTAGCTCATATATTTGAAAAACTAGGCTATCAATTGCTTAAATCATACCATTTCTGATTACACACAACTACATCCATTCACTATGTCTTACATTTACCGCACCCGCACAGCCGCTGCATGGCTGATTCTTATTGCCGTAGTTTGTTTCGCACAACTCGCCCAAGCAACCACAACTCGCCCTTCAGCGAACACCAACTGCCCCAGCATCGCATTTAGCTTTACCGTTACCGGTACTGCACCCGTCGTTAGCTCAAACCAAACCCCCGTTAGTGCTACCGTAACGATCCGTAGCGGTGGGTCCATGGCTGTTGGTCCGATGCAAGCGAGTGTACCTATACATAATTTGCGGTTCGTGGAAAAGTTAACCTCGAACGGTAATATTATTGTTGCCGGGACGTACCAAGTCGAAACGGACAGAGCACCAACGGAGACTTCTGCGGCTAATTTCAATGGCACACAAGGGCCTTATACGCTGATAAACCCTCAACTAACGGGTGTAATCAGTCAGACACACACACCATACATTGATTCCAATAATAACAATCAGTTCGACCCCGCCACCGAATGCTTAGGTACGCCAGCCGTGTTGGTGTATAACATTCTGCCTGCTTGTCCAAATATCACGTTTAGCTATGCAATGACTGGTTGCACTAATTCAATTGTGCTTTCAAACACAACCTCATCTGGCAGTGCCACCATTGCCTTATGCAGCGGGGGAACAATGGCTGTTGGTCCTGTATCTACCAGCGTATCTGTCAGTACTCTGCGCCTTCTAAATAAGGTGACATCGAATGGAAATGTAATTTTTCAAGGCCGTGCCTTAGAGACCAATCGGAGTATCATTGATGTACCTGCATCGGACTATTTCAACAGAAGTTACGGTCCCTATGACCTGGTAAATCCACAGGTGACCGGAACAATCAGCGAAACGTTTACACCCTACATCGACCAGAACGGTGATGGGCGATACAATGAGGGCACAGAATGCTTAGGCCAGCCACTCACATTATTTTACACGATTGCCCTACCAATTCCGCAAGCTCCCACCAACGGCTTGGTCGCTCACTATCCCTTCAACGGAAATGCCAACGACGAAAGCGGCAACGGTCGAAACGGAACAGCCAACGGGGCCACGCTCACAACGGACCGGTTTGGCGTGGCGAATAAAGCGTATGACTTCGATGGAAATGATTGGATTCAAGTTGCTCCGTCACCTACGTTGCAAGGGAATGACTTTACGCTGACGGCTTGGATTAAGCCCATGCCCAATAACAATCAGTTTAATATAATTGTTGGGCAAACAGCGAACGAAACAACTCAGAATGCTTGGTATCTGGGTTTGTATGAGGCAGGAACGCAGGTTTTGGGTTACACGTATCAAGACAACTACGTCCAAACCAATATTACGGCATCAAATGCGAATTGGCGTCAGGTTGTTTATTCCAAGACGGGAACAACAGCTAGACTGTTTATAGACGGAGTTGTACAAAACTCGCACCAAGTCCCGGCAAATATTTCTTTTATTAATCCAAGAGGACTATTAATTGGTGCCGACGATGACGCTGGTAACGATGGCATTGGCGATACTTGGTTTTTCTACGGCAAAATTGACGATGTTCGTATTTACAGTCGTGGTTTATCAGATTCCGAAATCACACAACTTTACCAATCTGAAGCCCCACCTGCTACTCCGCCAGCCCCAGCTAATAGCTTAATTGCTTATTACCCATTTAACGGCAATGCCAACGATGCTAGTGGCAATAACAATAATGGCATCGTTCAAGGGGCAACCCTTGTGCCCGACCGGCGTGGCACACCCAACGGGGCATATCGTTTTGCTGATGGAAATAAGATCGTAGTTGCCAACAGCACATCTTTAACGTTAAACAACGCGTATAGCTTTAGTGGTTGGTTTAATTTGCGCTCATTCACGGGCCGTAATGGCAATGACGGTAGTATGTCAAATACCGCTGGGGTACATACCATCTTCTCGAAGAATTGTGATCGCGACTGGCTATTTTTTATGGTGCTACCCAGTCCTGATGGGGTACCACGTATGAATTTTGCAGGTGGAACCTGGCAAAGCGGCCTTAGTGCTTTCAAGAATTTGAACCTCGATACGTGGATACACGTCGCTCACGTTCACAGCAATAATCAATCGCAGCTATATATCAATGGAGTCATGGCAGCGGCTTCTGTGGGCAGAATTGATTTTGCGGCTTCCAATCAACAAAACCTGATTATTGGAGGCATGAATTGCTGGCCCTACTTCTTTAACGGAGAACTTGATGACATTCGATTCTACAACCGCGCACTCACTACTCAGGAGATAAAAGACATTTTTATCGCCGAAAATGGCCCCATTCAATCAATCAAAACTGGTAGTTGGTTAGATCCAACTACTTGGTCATGCAACTGCATTCCCACAACCAATAATCCGGTCGAGGTAAAGCACGTAGTCAATGTCCCTGCTGCGCAAACAGGCTATGGGTATTCACTCAAATATGGCGTTGGAGGTCGAGTTGATATGGGTAGTGGAGCAAAGGTCGTACTGGTAGAGGAGTAACCTGTGCTAGTCTTTCAACATAGTGTGACTAACTTTGACGTCATTCGACAATGTATTCGTCAGTAAATCTTACGAATATTGTGGCCCAATAATTGCCTGAACAAAGTAGATGAGTAGTTCAATTGAAACGCTTGTGTCTGTTGTCATGCCTGTGCATAATGGAGAACGGTATCTGGCACAAGCTATCGAAAGTGTGTTAAATCAAAGTTTCACAAATTTTGAGATGCTAATTGTAAATGATGGCTCAAATGACTCAACAGCAGCTATCCTTGAAGAATATGCATATCGTGATAAGAGGATACGCATACTAACGAACAAAGCTGCTCAAGGATACGGTGGTGAAAAGGCCAGCAATGGGGCCTATAAACTAGCTAAAGGCCAATACGTTGCTAAATTAGACGCTGATGATGTTGCACGGCCTGATCGTTTGGCTAAACAGGTTGCCTTTTTGAATAATAATCCGACCATATTTTTGGTGGGTAGTTTCCTAGAGATTATTGATACTAACGGAAAAGTCACGAGTAGTCGAGAGTATCCAACTGGGCATCAAGACATATACCAATCGTTTTACTACCGCAATCCGATTGGACATCCCTCTATTATGTTCCGTAACGGCTTGATTAAAGGAGACTTTTACCAGCTTCGCTTTCCTGCTCTTAACGACTATTATAGTTTCTTCCGCCTTATTCAGGCAGGCTACCCTATGGCCAACATACCCGAATACCTGGTTCAATACCGCATTCATGACAGTAATACGGTTTTTACAGATTTACGACGTAAATGGAAAATCAATATGAGTATTAAACGCTCTTTCATTGATGACTATAAGTTTCGTCCATCTTTTGTTGATAAACTTTTACTGAGTATTATCACACTAACTGTTAACTCGCTTCCAGAAAAGTTTCTTGTCAGCGTGATGAATCAAGCACGTAAAATTCTTAAAGCATAATCAGTATGATTGGCCGACTTATTCAACTAGGTTCTAAGCAGGTTTGGAATGGCCTTAAGGCTCTACCGCCTTACGTAGGTGATTATATGAAACTGCGCAGGCAGTTGCAGGGCCGTACCGACTTTCCGGTTCGGGGATATTATCCGGCTCTGTTCGACCGCTACTCTGAGAGTGGCTATCTGGTCAAACACTATTTTCAACAAGATCTTTTCGTTGCTCAACAGATCTTTAAGAACTCACCTCTACGACATGTTGACATTGGATCACGTATTGACGGCTTTGTGGCCCATGTAGCTACCTTTCGACCCATTGAGATACTTGATATCAGGCCACTACATAGACCAATTCAAAATGTTAGTTTCCGACAAGCTGACTTGATGAATCTACCTGTAGACTTACATCATTACACTGATTCGATATCGGCTTTGCATGCTATTGAACACTTTGGATTAGGACGATACGGTGACCCAATTGATGTTGATGGGCATAGTAAAGCTCTCGATAATATTTATCAGATTCTTAAGCCGGGAGGACGGTTTTATTTCGCCGTTCCCATTGGCCCACAAGGAATCGTATACAACGCTCATCGGGTCTTCGATCTTCAATACCTTATTGAGTATTTCAAAAGAAATTACCGAATTGAGTCTTTGTCTTACATAGATGACAATGAACATTTTGTACCTAATGCTGATTGGCAAGCAGATGCTGTGAAGGCAAATTTTGGTTGTAGTTATGGCTGCGGTATTTTCGAGTTGATAAAATATTAATAGACAAATGGAGATAGCTTCAGGACACGACAACGCGAAACGTTGGATTAATCGCCTTTTACCGAATGTAGCACTTACAAACGTAGCTACCCGTGAGAAATGGCTTGAGCAGACATTAAAAAAAATACCGGCTGGATTAAAAATTCTGGATGCAGGTGCTGGTGAGTTACAATATAAAAAATGGTGCAACCATCTAAACTATGTAAGCCAAGACTTTAATCAGTACGACGGTCAAGGAAATGGAGCGGGGTTACAAACAGAAGAATTTGACACATCTAAAATCGACATCGTTTCGGACATAACGAGTATTCCCGTGCCCAACGAATCGTTCGATGTTATCATGTGTATAGAAGTACTCGAACACGTTCCAGATCCAAACCAAGCTGTCAGGGAGCTGACCCGTGTGTTGAAAAAAGGCGGTTTCTTGATAATTACTGCACCGTTCTGTAGCATTACTCATTTCGCCCCTTACCATTTTGCCACTGGTTTCAATCGGTATTTCTATCAGCAAGTGTTGGGGGAGAGTTATACACAGCTTGACCTCGTGGCTAACGGCAACTACTATCAGTATTTGGCACAAGAGATTATGAGGGTACCTATGGTAGCTCAAACCTATTCAAAAACGAAGGTCAACCCATTCCAAATGGGGCTGTTATTTTTGGCTTTACGTGTCTTAAATAGATTGAACAAAAAGGCTAATTCATCAGAAGAACTTTTATGCTTCGGGTATCATTTTCTCGGTCAGAAAAAGTGAATTTAGGCAACTAATAGTATGGTGATCGTCAGCTTGATGGGAGGACTGGGCAATCAACTTTTCCAGTACGCGTTTGGCCTGAGATTGGCCTCGGACTGGAATACAGATTTGCAGTTAAACCAATTTTTACTGTCAAGCCGTTGGCTGGCTAAGTTCAGAAACTATACCCCCCGGTCGTTTGAACTGGATGTATTTGGAATCGAACAACCTTCTGTAAGTCCGACTCCTCTGATTAAGGCAGTCTTACGAGCAGATTCAATGTTGTTACGGGAGAGTCCAGATTCAGCTCTCTCCCCAATCCCTATCACCCAACCAGCCAACCAAGTTTTCTGTATGGGTTACTGGCAATCTGAACGCTATTTTAAAGACGTGGATAAGGTTGTTCGTGAACGAATGCAGTTCAAAAAAGCACCTTCTAAGGAGACATATAAACTCGTTGATAAAATTCAGCAAACTACACAGTCTGTCTTTCTTCATGTTCGGCGTGGCGATTACATAACCAACACAGATGCTAGTCAACACCACGGATTTTGCGGTGATGAGTATTATAATCGGGCGATCCTACATATACGTAAGCAGGTAGCAGAAGCTCAGTTTTTTATTTTCTCTGATGATCTGCCTTGGGTGAAGCGAGAATTGGGCGATAAGCTAAAATCTGCGGTATATGTAGAGGGGAATGTTGGGGCTGATAGTTGGCAGGATATGTATTTGATGACCCACTGCCATCATGCTATTATTGCCAATAGCTCATTTAGTTGGTGGGGGGCTTGGCTCAATCCTGAACAGGAGCGGGTTGTGATTGCCCCCAAGCAATGGCTAATCTCTCAGAAGCCTGATTTAACCATGACGCAGCCGTCAGCATGGCAATTATTATAGATGCAAAAGGCCTTTTGCGGTACGATTTAAGTCTCACCAAACGCCTAACAATTGATCTCCTATCTCGATCAATTGTTAGGCGTTTGAGATAGGAGTTCAATTAATTTCTATACGTATAATATCATCTTCCGAAGAGATTCTATAGCGCGAGTCTCTCTTTGCAATATACTGTGTAAGTTCATCAAGAGAAGGATACTCGTCTTTTCCGATGTAAAGTCGTGCATCGTCGATCAAGATTATGTGATTTTTGTTGTAGTCAAAAATCGAGTCTAGCTCATCAAAAACTGGACATTCAACGCTTCCTTTTGCAGTTAAGCCTCCAGAGTAATGTCCATCCAACCAAAAAAGCGCAGAACTAACAAGTGTAGGAGTTATTTTTTTTAGCACAGCAGCACTGTCTCCCTGCTGAATATCAATATTAGGTCGATTCCTAAATCTTCTCTTGGCTAGAAACGCTAATTTCTCACTTAGCTCAATCGAAATGATTTGAAGAAAATTGTTTCTTTGAGCATCAACCATGTCCCCTAAGTATGTCCCTGTTTCGACTAGTGTTGTCAAACCGTATTTATTTTTGTATTGACTAATTACTCTTTGTTTTACAATATGAGGAGTAGGATATGGCTTGCCACTCTGCTGCCATTTACTTAGTATGTGACTACCAAATAACTGGTTGCGAACTGCTTTTAGTGGTGACACCACTGAACTCATTAGATGGTACTTTAACATGGTTAGTATTTTTAAAATTAAGAGTGAAAAAAGGTTTTGACTTTCTTATCTAGGCGTGCTCTGTTCACTTCGATGCCATTCTTCCTAGTGCAGTGAAATTTTTTATCGTGTTTTGACGAATTATCTGCGTTAAAACCATATCATGTTGAAGCAGTCGGCGATAGAGAACAGCTATAAGAAGCAAAAACGCTGTAAAAAGAAGGTAGAAGACCAAATCTACACCTCTACCCACACCCATTAATATTGCTAGATATACTGGTAGTATTGGCACAGCTACAAAGAGGATTCCGATGAAAACGATTCCAATGAAAAAGAGACGATACAGAATTCTATTCCTGAACAATCGTAACGAAGCGACGGCAACTACCAACAGCAATGCAGTCAGTAGTAATTGAATTGGTGTTAACGTAAATTGAATATCAGCGTTCATTAGCGGAAGTATTTATTAATGAAAACATCAATTATAATGTCGATAGCCCCCTGCCACCGTTGACCTTTCACTTGTGAGTAATCTGTGTATATGATGTGGGTGGGCATCTCTATGTATCTCAACTCATGACGCCGAATTTGCATCAAGATTTCACTAGCATGAGCCATCCGATTCTCCTTTAGTTGAATAGCAGCAAGTGCCCGACGATTCATAACTCGAAAGCCATTGTGTGCATCAGATAACCACATTCCAGTCAACAAGCCGTTTATGATGCGCGCGACTCGTAGCAGGAGCCGTCGAAATCGTGGAATAGCCACTAAATCTTCTTCACGCAAAAAACGCGACCCTAATACTATATCTATTTCTTGTGTGCGAAGAATGTTAATGAATTTCTCAATATCAGCAGGATTGTGTTGTCCATCAGCGTCAAAATGTACTACAACATCAGCTCCGTGCTGATGGGCAAAATCCATGCCTGTTTGCAATGCTGCTCCTTGGCCTAGATTTATATCATGACGAAGGTAATAGATTGGTAAATCGCGAACGGAGTTAATGGTGTCATCGGTTGAGGCATCATCGACTAGAACAACATTGTACCCATCGCCTAGTGAACGAATTGTCTGACGAACCACTTTCCCTTCGTTATACGAAGGTATTACCACAAATATTTTTTCAGTCATTGCTACGGTATATTTCAATTCCACCCAATTTAGCCACTTGTTTCATACATCGTACTTCAACGGGCTGTGGTACTCGGTCAAAGACAAAATAACGCACGTTCAGTTTTCTAAGTTTGGGAGAGCAGGGGTCGAGTGCAACCTGATAGCCATCTTCAAATCCATTCTGAATAACCACTGTATCAGGTCGTGATGGATCAATATAACTGCTGTAAACTGTATGTGCGTAGCGATTGTAAGCTGAGTCTCGACGGGCCGTTGGATCAAGCACCCGCATCGTTTTAAAGTCAGGCTGATTTTTCACACCACTTATCTGGTTGACACCTGTTGCGGTTACCATATAGGTCAAGTACTGACTCCCCAATACAACCCAGCGGGCATCAGGCTCTGTCAGATGTAACTCGCGCACTTTTTGATATAAGACATGATCGGTTATGGGAGCCATACCTTTTCCAACAGGGTTGATCTTCAAGTTTGGCAACGTAAACAGCACAACAGCCCCCAAAATAGTTAGCTCTTTATATCGAAACGATGCTATGGGCAACATCAAATAATTTAGGGCCGCAAAAAACAGAGTTGGTATAAACAGTTGATGCGCTTTATAAAAACCATCAGCAGTTGAAATATTTAGCCAAGCAGCAAAGATCATAAAGCAAATGACTGCCACTGTTAAAATAGCTGGTGTAATACCACTCAGTTCGGGTCTTTTGTTCTTACTGATATAATCGAGATAAAGCACCGCTAGGAACACATTGGCAATCCCGAAAGGTACTTGTGCGCGTCGTGTTGGACTAACATCAAATAATGTTAGTTTGGCTAAAAAGGATGGGAAACCAACCTCAATGTAAATCAGCACGAAAAGGATGAACCCAAGTAAAATAGTGAGAAGCGGATCGAGTTGTCGTCTACGAAAAAAGTAAAGTCCTAGACTGACAGCGATGACGGGTGTGAACGTAACAAAATGAGATAACTCACAGATATTGAGCCAGTTTTTTGGAAATTTCTCATTGTTCACTAACCAACCAGCGTAATATTCGGAAAACCAGTTGGCTATGAAACCCGTCCCCCCGGTTTCACTGCGTTTTCCAGGGTAAACCGTGTTACTCATGACATCAATTGTGGACTTTGCATCAGAATAAAATTGATAAAAAATCAACCCCATCACAGCAAAAGCTATGGCAAACGTTGCTAGTTTAAACCAAAATTGATCGAATATGTATTCTTTGCTAAAATTCCTCCACACGAATCCAATCAAGAGCACTACCAATAAGTATCCGAGCATGACTTGGTAAGGCGGATACAAAATCAGCGCGAACATAACGAATGCCCAAAGGAACAGGGGACCTAACAGTAAGAGCGTCTTAGCACTACGGGCATAAAAAATATAGATTGATGAAAGCAGTAATAAGCTACCCGCAAACTGAGTTGTAAGGAAGAAGTAAGACCACCATGCAAAGCCTGGCGAAAAAATTAGCCAGATGGCTCCCAACACTGACACCCAAAAGTTATTCCGCGTTAGTAGAAGAAAGAGCAGGGTAGTGGCAATAAGATTGAAAAAAATTACAAAATTCCAATGCCAGGCAAATCCATGTTCAATGTCAAATAGAAAGAAGCCCCAGTGACTGGGACGGAAAAATGAAATGAAGTGTTTAATTGGATAGTACCCAACTAAAGCGACTCTTTCCCCGCCAATAGTTGGATTTTCAAGCGGAAAACCTTTGTGCGCCTGCGACATCATGAAGGGTGTAACTACCCCCCATTCATCAATTCGTATCGGCTTGGGCGTTCCTGAGATAATGCCCCGCTTTGCATCGGAACCGTCGGGTATCATGGTATTCCACATACCAATCGACGAGTAATTGATTTTGGCAAGTGTCAGCAACAGAAACAGCCCAACACAAATACCGATAAACCATTTTACTTTCTTATCGAAGCGGATCAGGGTGAAGTTGTCTGAGGCTACTTCAGTAGTACTAGATGAATTTACTGCTGTTGCCTGAACTAAAGGCTTTGTAGAGCTTGGAATAGCAGACGTTGATAATTGCTTGTTCGGCGTAGGAGTTGGTTCGCCGGGTTTATTTTGGAATGGACGCTTTTTCGATGACTTCGACATGAGGTAACAAGTCAGGGTAAATACGGAGTGTCATGAAATGAACAATTATTATGCCCATTTTTAGGATTGTCAAAATTAGTGCCCTATCGTTGATGTTCAAAGCATGGGCTATGAATGGGTCGTTAATTTTTCGGTACTTTGTCTTCCTTTTAAATAGACCGCATGAGTCGAACGATTAAACAATTTTTACCAATTCTTCTGGCAATTGGTCTGCTTGGTTACGCAATTAAAGATATTTCATTGACTGAACTAGTAACTCAGTTTAGTCGGGCAGACTATCGGTGGATTGCTTTATTTACAGTAGCGACACTAACAAGCTACATTGTGCGGGGGAAACGCTGGCAGCAGGCTCTGTTGGCTTTAGGGTATTATTCAACCACGTTTAGAGCTACAATAGCCATGCAGTCTGGCTCTATAGCCAGTATGATTGTGCCTGGCTCAGGAGAGTTAACCCGCTGTGCAACTATAGGCCGCACTGATGCCGTACCCATGGCGCATAGTGTGGGGTCGGTGGTGGCTGAGCGAGTGCTGGACGTGTTGATGTTATGTATAGTCATACTCCTTGCTTTTGTACTGGAATTAAGTAGAATGCAGGAGTATTTGCGTTCGTTTAGGCTCATGAAGCCCGGTTTAACCGCAGCTGTTCTCTTAATATCGAGCCTTGTTGTTGGTTATATCGTATATAGAATATGGCGTTTGCCAATAGTGCAAAAGCATCCACTGAGTAGTCGAATCAAAGGATTTGGGCAAGGGGTGAGCGAAGGATTTATGGCAATCCGGCAATTGCCTTCACCTCTTCTCTTCATTGGGCTAACATTAGCTAGTCAAGTATTGGCTTGGTTGACCATAGTTTTACTGTTACGTTCGTTAGAGTCAACCAATACGCTGCCCGCTACCGCTGCCTTGACCATTTTAGCCGTTTCGTCGATAGGTGGACTTGCCGTTCCCACACAAGGTGGCATTGGGACCTACCATTTTTTTGTTAGTCGGGCACTCGTATTGTATGGACTTGCGTTGCCCGAAGCTGTTGTTGCAGCCACATTTATGCACGCGGTGAGCCTTGGGGTTAATTTGATTCTCAGCAGTATCAGTTTTCTAGTTATTCCTTTCCTTGTTAATCGAAAGAACAATCCCCAACCCGTTACGGAATCGTAACCTAGGTGCCTTGGGGTGGTCGGGTTTTAGCGGACAGTCGTTCTCTTAGTTTTGAGACATGTGTTTAAATTCAAATTGAACGGGACTGCAATAGCCGATGCCTGAGTGCTTGCGGATGGCATTATAATAGTTGTCAATGTACTCGCCAAGCTCCACACGAGCATCGTCCAGACTCAAAAATACACCCGATTCCACGACTTCCGCTTTCAAGCGCGACCAGAATGACTCGGCAGTCGCATTGTCATAGCACTCGCCAGCCCGACTCATGCTCTGCAAGTGCTTGCCTGCCAACAGCTTACGGAAGTCTTTAGACGCATATTGCCCGCCACGATCAGAATGGAGAAGCAACCCATCGGCGGGCTGACGACCCAACAAGGCTCGACGTAAGGCGGTAATGACCAGCTCGTCCCGCATGTGATCGGCCAGACACCAGCCCGGACGCGGGACCGCCACCACCCGCCGGGACCACAGGTCGACCCAAACAGCCAAATATAGCCATTTGCCGTTGGCTAAAGGGATGTAGGTGATGTCCGACACCCATATCTGGTTAGGTCCCGTAGGGCGCGGGCGATCC
The DNA here is from genome assembly GCA_004292855.1 of Cytophagales bacterium. Classification (GTDB taxonomy): domain Bacteria; phylum Bacteroidota; class Bacteroidia; order Cytophagales; family Spirosomataceae; genus Rudanella. The sequence goes on along the minus strand of RDXN01000029.1, from coordinate 208,672 downwards.
AACAATAAGTTGGGTGAGTACCCCAACGTGTGGCGGCTGTCGGTGGTTCGGGGCACAAAACTACGCGGCTGAATAGGTTTTAATCCATTATTCACCAGTACTTTACGTACGAAGTCTCGACTCACCTTCACACCCCGGTCTTTCATCGCATCGACCAGTCGACGGGTGCCATACCGTCGGCGATGCAGGCTGAAAAGGTCTTTGATCTGTTGCGTATTGGCCATCTTCTCCACCTGAGTAGGCTGCGTATCCAACTCAATGGGCGCGGGCGATGGAGTCGGTTTAAGCCACTCATAGTAGCGACTGCGGCTCACGGCCAGGGTTTGGCAAAGCACCTGCACGGGATAGTGTTCGCTTTGCTTTTGAATGAAGCGATACATGGTTTTTAGGTCAGTTGAGTGAAGATCGCTGTGCTTTTTTTTAATATATCGCCGGTCCGCCGGTGCGGTTCCATCTCAGCGCGCTTAAGTTGGGCCTTAAGTCGCTCAATTTCAGCGGCCTGCTGTTGCGTACCCACTTGTTTAAGGGTCTGTTTTTTGTGGGTGTGCTTCCAGGTATGGAGCAGTTTATCGCTCACATTGAGGTTTGTGGATACTTGAACGACGGATTGGCCTTCCTCAAGCATCCGCAGGGCTTCGGCTTTGAAGGCTTGGTCGAACTTGCGACGGGAGGGGGTTGGTTTTTGGGGACTTGCCATAAGGACGAAAGTTAAGCAAGAACACTGTCCGATTTAGCACGACCATACCAGAAAGGGTAGGTAGCCGAAACACCCGCTTGCGCCCGGCGAGTGAATTGCTGAACTGACGATCCATATAGAAAGCACTGCTACCTGTTGCTATAATCTTGAGCCGGTCAATGTGTTCATCGTAGAGAAGCTTTAGGAAATGGGTGGGGTCTTTCAGATATTGAATCTCGTCGATAAGAACGACATGTCTGCCGCGCACCTACCAAAATCGTGTGTTCCCGTTGTTGACTATGGGCTAGGAGGGAAGTAAATAAAGCTCGCTTCATTATTATCCGATATTTTTATAAATATCGTTAAAAATATCGGTTTTTTAGTCATAAAGCACACTATCCCAAACGTTCCAACTCCCGCATCATCGCTGCCAAAGGCATAACCGTAACGCCGTTGGCAATCGGATAACACTCATGGCCGGGATACACCAAAAACCGTTTGGTTGCCCCGATGTCTTCGCAGCCTATGTAAAAGCCTTTGGATAAAGTGGGGGCCGACGAGCGTTTTATCTCAATAGCTATACGTGACTGCGCATTTTGCTCAATCACCAGATCGATTTCGGCCCCGGCAGAGGTTCTATAAAACCAAGGGGTAACACCCATTGGTAAACTTGCCAGCAGATTCTCCAGCACGAAACCCTCCCAACTTGCTCCCACAACCGGATGCCCCAGTACATCATCCAATGAGGTCAGATTTAGTAACGCGTGGGTTAAGCCACTGTCACGGATGTAGACTTTAGGAGCTTTAACGAGTCGCTTACCGACATTACCCGACCACGGGCGAAGTACTCGAAGGAGGAGCAGATCGGACAGAAGGTCAATGTAGCGTTTGACGGTCGGGGCCGAAAGGTCCAGATTAGCCCCTAATTGGGCCACGTTTAATTGCCCTCCCTGATTGTGGGCCAACATGGTCCACAACGTCCGCAAGGTGGTGGCTGGAATGCGAGGGCCAAACTGCGGCACGTCGCGTTCGAGGTAGGTGCTGATGAAGTTTAGCCGCCAACGCAAACTGGCTCCGTCGCTGTTGGCCAGAAAACTATCGGGAAAACCGCCCCGAAGCCAGAGTTTGTCCTGTTCGGTAGGGCTGTTGATTTCCAGAGATGTTAGACCCGTAAGTTCCTGATAAGCAATGCGCCCGGCCAACGATTCGGACGATTGTTGCAGGAGATCGAGCGAGGCCGAGCCAAGAATCAGAAATTGCCCGGTCTTAAAACCTTGTCGGCGTCGGTTATCAATGACACCCCGTAACACCGCGAACAATTCGGGAACGCGCTGGATTTCGTCCAGAATTATAAGCCGGTCAGGATGAATGGCAAAATAAGCTTCGGGATCATCTAGTTTGGCGCGGTCGGTTGGACTTTCCAGATTCAGATAGACAGGCGTTGGTTGAACAGAAGCAGCTACTGCATCAGCCAGGGTTGTTTTACCAACTTGCCGGGGGCCAAGTAAGCCCACTGCCGGAAATTCGGCCAGCAATTGGCCCACATCCGCTTGCACTTTTCGTATAATCATCCTTGCAAATCTAATATAGTATATTCGATTTGCAAGGATGACTAGATGGAATGGTATCTTAAGAACTCGCTCTGACAATGGGCGTTTTGTGAATCCTTTCTATTTTTACAAAAAAACGTCAATATCTCCCCCAATGCCCTCATCAACACCGCTGGCTCTGCTTGGTAGCCTGCTCTCGCTTACTCTTGTTGCTCAACCTCCTGCCGCCCGACCGGACGCGGCCCGACCGGAGACATACGCCCAAACGATCACCGCCGACGATCTGCGGAAACACCTGACTATTCTGGCCGCCGATGATATGGAAGGCCGCGAGACGGGTATGCCCGGTCAGAAGAAGGCGGCTGCTTATATTGCCGGTCAAATGGCCGAGATAGGCCTCAAAGCCATTGTGCCTGCGGGCGACGGCAAAACGGCTTACCTACAGCCGTTTACGCTCTACAAAAAAACGTGGGGTGAGTTCTATGTGAAGGCTGGTAAAAAGCAATTCGCTTACCTGAAAGACTATCTGACCAATGGTCTGTTAAATGTGCCGCAGGAGACGTCGTACGAGACGGTGTTTGTAAATTACGGCATCGTGGATGACAAGGTTAATGATTATGTCAACCTCGACGTGAAGGGCAAAGCCGTGGTGATGCTTGATGGAGAACCGAAAAACGCGGATGGTTCGTCGGCGGTGACGGGGGCGAAGGAAGGCTCCCGGTGGGCGCGGCCCGATAGCTGGCGGATTCGGACACAGGTGGCCAAAGACAAAGGCGCGGCTCAGGTGTTTATCATCTCGGCTTCCACGCCCGACGAGTTCAAGAAACTGCTTTCGGAGCGGGGGGCACTGCAACAGAGGTTCAACCGGCTGGGCCTGAAGCCCGGTGCCGAGAACGTGGGCACGGTGGGCACGTTTATGATCTCGACTGACATGGCCGCCCAGTTGCTCGGCAAGAAACCCTCCCAATTGACCAAAGCCATTGAGCAGATCCGCACATCGGGCACGAGCACGGTAGGGAAACTAGCAGGCACGGTGGCGGTAAAGGCTGAGCGCAAAGACGAGAACGTGCAGACCGAAAACGTGATGGGCTATGTAGAAGGGTCCGACAAGAAAGACGAGGTCGTGATTGTGTCGGGCCACTACGACCATATCGGCATCAGCCCCGACGGGCAGGTGAACAACGGGGCCAACGACGATGGCTCCGGTACGGTGTCGGTATTGGAACTGGCGCAGGCGTTTGCGAAGGCCAAAACTGAGGGCAACGGCCCCCGCCGGTCAATGCTGTTTCTGACGGTGGTAGGGGAGGAGAAAGGCCTGCTTGGCTCCGAATACTACGCCGATTTTAGTCCTGTTTTGCCGTTGGCTAACACCGTGGCCGATCTAAATATCGACATGGTGGGGCGGGTCGATGATATACACGCCAAGAAATCGCCGAGCGATAATTACATCTACGTGATTGGCTCTGATAAACTATCGTCGGATTTGCACCGGATTAGCGAAAACGCGAATAGTCAGTACACACAGATGGAACTGGACTACAAGTACAACGAGCCGACCGACCCGGAGCGCATCTACTACCGGTCGGACCACTACAACTTCGCCAAGCACAAGATTCCGGTGGTTTTCTACTTCAATGGCTTGCATGCTGACTACCACCGGCCCGGCGATGATGTAGAAAAAATCGACTTTAAACTGGCCGAAAAAACAGCCCGACTTGTGTTTTACACGGCTTGGGAAATTGCCAACCGCGATGAGCGGCTGAAAGTAGATAGTAATAAGCCTTAAAGCCCAAGTCTCAGTCTCCCGTTTGGTTGATACAGGATGCGCCCGCCTGATTCGTAACGAATTTGGCGGGCGTTGGCTGTTTGGGGGGTATTGATCGTGACCGGGTGCCGTATACTGGCCTGGTCGGTGGTGGTTGGAATGCGCCCACACGACCAAACGGCCGGGTCGTGCCAGTGGCCAGCTTGTAGGGTTTGGCAGTTGCCGAGGTAATGGATTCGATAAAGAATACTTGCACTGTAGCTCAAGTAGTAAAGATGGCCGTCGGTGCCCAGCGTGATGCCCAAACTCTGACCGGGTAATGCTCCGGCGAATGTCGTGTAGGTGACAGGCGAGGTGGTTAGATCGAGCACGTTTATCCATCCGCTACAATAATCCTGGAAGAAGTATTTTCCCACAAACAGGTTAGGGTACGTGAGCGTAGTGGGGTTGTAGAACGTGCCCCCCGTGATGGCGCAACCCGTGGGGTTTCCGCTGGTATGGGGATAGGCAAAAACCGGATTGGTAAGAGCCGTGTTGCTACCCGGCCCTTCGACGATGGGCCACCCGAAGTTGAGGCCGCCCGTGCTGGCGTCATTGACCTCCTCCCACGAGCTTTGCCCAACATCGTTCACAAAGAGTCGGCCCGTGCCGGGTTGCACGGCTAACGTGTAGGGGTTGCGGAGTCCGTAGGCCCAAATGCGTCGTTGGGCCGCGTTCCCCGTCTGGAATGGATTGTCGGTGGGGGTGGTGCCATCGGAGTTGATGCGGAGCACCTTGCCGTGGTGGTTAGTAAGCGTTTGGGGGTGGCTGGTGTTGGCATTATCGCCCACGGCAATGTACAGTTTACCATCGGGCCGGAACGCCAGTGAGCCGCCGTTGTGGTTAGTGGCTCCACTCAAGGGGTCGAGTTCGAGGAGGATTTGCTCGCTGCCGGGCTGCACCACGTCGCCGTTGGCCGTGAACCGACTGACGCGATTATGGACCGTAACGGAGCCGCTCGTTGGAACAGTGTAATAGACGTAGAGATATTGATTGGTAGCGAAATTAGGGTCGAACGTGAGACCGATGAGACCCCGTTCGCCGAGGGCGTTGACTGTTAGTTGCAGGAAAGGCGTTGCTAACAGGCTACCGTTTTTCACAACACGCATGGTGCCCGCCTGCTCACAAATAAACAGCCGACCATCGGGCGCGGGTGTCACGAGGGTCGGCTGGGAAAGGCCTGTAGCTACTTCGGTTTGACTAAAACTGGCCGGATAATTCTGAGCCTGTATCATTTGAGTCAACAGACAAGCCCCAAAAAGAAGACAATAGACGTTGAGTGGTTGCATAACAGCACGGTTTTGAAGTGACGTGCTGTTAAGTTAGCGGCCTATAGCGTTACTGGAGTAAACTTTTGAGGGAGTGGTTATTCCTTCCCGCCCCCAACCTTCGCAGGTTTCATAGGCATACCTGGTTGGCTGATCTCGAAGTTCTCTTTCTTTTTGGCTTCGGCTACGAGCGCACGCACGTCGGCGAGGAGTTTCTTGGCGTCATAGACCACGCCATCTTTCACGGTGTAGGTTACGCCCCCCACGCGCTCGACTTCGTTTTTGTCGTTCAGGTGAATGGCTCCGGTTCCATAAAGAGTTTTGAGGTTTGCTAGTGGGTTTTCCTTTACAATCACGAAATCGGCCAGTTTCCCCACTTCAACCGAGCCGATTTGGTCGGCCATGCCGAGGGCTTCGGCCCCTTTGATGGTAGCCGCCCGGACCACTTCGAGCGGGTGAAAACCTGCCTCGCGCAGAAGCTCAAGCTCGCGGACGTAGGCAAAGCCGTATAGCTGGTAGATGAACCCTGAATCGGAGCCGGTTGTGACGCGCCCCCCGCGATTCTTGTACTCGTTGATAAACTCCATCCAGAGTTGGTAATTTTTCTTCCAGGCCACCTCCTGCTCGGTGCCCCAGTTGTGCCAGTAGGACCCGTGCGAAATGCGACTTGGGCCGTAGAAACGCCACAGGCTCGGCAGGGTGTAATCCTCGTGCCACTCGGCCCGACGGGCAAGCATGAGTTCGCGGTTGGCCTCGTAGATGTTAAAGGTCGGGTCGAGGGTGAAGTCCATACGGATGAGCGAGTCCATCACGGCATTCCATTTAGGCGTGCCGGGCTTAGCGGCCTGTTGCCATAAGTTGCCCGCCTGCTCAAACCGATTCTGCTCATTGTTGTAGTTGTAGTCGGCAGGGTAGTTTTGTACGGTCCGGTCAGCAAAAAGGGCTTCGGGTAAGCCGTACCAGTGTTCCATTGTGGTCAGGCCCGCTTTGGCAGTGGCTAATACGTTCATACGGGCCACTTCGAGTTGAGCATGGTGGCAGGCCGAACGCAGGCCGAGTTTCTTGTTTTCGTCCAGAGCGGCTTTGAACACGGCGGGTTCGGCCCCGAAAAACTTGATGCCATCGGCCCCACGTTTGGCGTTCAGACGTACCCACTCGCGGGCTTGTTCGGGGGTGGTGATGGGGTCTTTTGCACCTTGCCCAAATACCGTGTAGGCCAGAATACGCGGGGCAACAATCTCATTCTTCAGGCTTTTGGCGCGGTGTTCCATCACCCAATCGAGGCCATTACCTGCCGATGGGTCGCGGATGGTGGTGATGCCGTGACCCAGCCAGAGTTTAAACACATATTCGGCGTTGGCTCCCTGCGCCTGTCCACCAATGTGGCCGTGCATGTCTACGAACCCCGGCATCAAAAACATGCCTTCACAGTTCAGTTCTTTGTCGCCGGGGCGGGCTTGCGGGCGGCTTTTGGCCTCAATCGGGACGCCGGGATAGCCCACCTGTCGGATTTGGGCGATCCGGTTTTTCTCTACCACAATATCGACCGGCCCTACGGGGGGCGCACCGGTGCTATTGATGAGCGTGACGCCCCGGATAATAAGTCGGTCGTAGGGGCCATCGCCCTCACCAGACTTGCGGACCGGGGCTTTCTCGACCTGAGCAAACACCGGTTGGCAGTGAGCAGTGAGCAGTAGTAATCCGAGTGCGGCACCACCGACGAGTCGGCAGAGCAGGAAACAGCGAGATACAAAGCGCATAAGAAGAAATGGAGCTTAGATGAGAAATGGAGGGCCAAAGGGTTGGCGGGGCCGGTTGGCCTGCCTACTTTTGCACAGTAGGCAAACTTACACATTCCGTTTGTCCAACCCAAGCCATGATGGCTACTCCGGCTCTCACTGTTCAGCAGGCACTCGCCCAATTTTATCAGGAACATGATTTTGGGGAGGATGGGGGCGTGAACGAAAAGCTGGCGTATTTGAAAATCGGTCCGGTCAGCGTACCCATTCCCAACACGCAGGAACGGCGCGAGATGATTCATTTGCACGACCTGAATCACATTATCAACGGATACGATACGAGTTGGCGGGGCGAGTCGATGGTGTCGACGTGGGAGTTCGTAACAGGTGGTTGGGGGTTTCGACCCTTCATTTGGGGGCTAATTTTCTCGGCCATGTGTGTGGGCTTGGCTCTGTTTCCGAAAGCAACCTTCAAGGCGTTCGTGCGAGGCACGTACACACGGGGTTTGTTAGATTTACGACTGCCCAAATCTGTACTAATGTCGTTGATCATTAGCGACTTGCAGCAGCGTTTAGGATTGCAACCCAATGGTGTTTACCCGGTGTTAGCCCGGCATCGCTGGCAATTTGCCGGGCTGTACGTGGTTGCGCTAGGTAGTTGGCTGGTGTTGATATTGGGTGCGGTTTGGTTCGGGTACCGTCTATTTTCATAAAACATGTTTGTTCAAAAAAACTTCCTGTTCATCGTCATAGCCCTTGCCGTGGTGTTTGCCGTTGCGATGCGGGCCACCATCTTTCAAAAGCCGACCGCTTCCAGTTCTGCGTCGGGCGGGTCAACGCCCAAAGCATTTTTGGAGTATTGGTTTGCGGGCAAGGCCGAAATCAGCAGTTATCGGCTCGAACAGGCCCAATACGGTGCCCTTAATCCCGGTTCGGCGGTGCTGATCTTCGTGACGGAAGACTTTCGGACCGATACACAGGTGAAGTCCGAATCGCCCGACACTCGTGATAAATCAACCCCGGTACTGAAAACCAATCTGGTGCGTAAGTGCCTGACGGGCATTTATGATTACTCGATGTTCACGTCGGTGTTCACGCCCATCGAAACGGCGAAGTTTCCGCGTACGCTCAAAGTAAGCACGTCGGTGCAGGAGTGGTGCGGGCACAGCTACGTACAACTGAATCTCCGAAACACGGGCTACGCCGTCAGCAGCCGTTCGTATTTTGAGAATGAAGCAACCGAAGATTATTCAGTGGGCGTTGCCCTGCTCGAAGATGAACTTTGGAACCGAATCCGACTCTCCCCCGACAAACTGCCAACCGGCGATGTGTCAGTGGTTCCTAGCTCGGCGTCGGGGCGGCTCCGGCACCGAAAACTCGACCCCCTGCCTGCTACAGCGCAGATGGGACCCTATTCGGGCAATGCCTTTGCGGGCGCGGGCTTACAGGCCTACACGCTCACCTACACAGGCGATGGCACTCGGTTGATGGTTGTGTTTGAGGGGGCGTTTCCGCACCGGATTGTGGGTTGGGAGGAGACCGTGAAACAGAAAGATAAGTTGCTGACCTCAAGGGCGGTGTTGCAAAAAACGATTCTGTCGGACTATTGGAATCACAACGCACCGGGGGATAGTGTGTTGAGGAAGGAGTTGGGTTTATGATAGTGGAAGTTTTTCTCCGTGTAACTCTGTGCTGTCTCTGTGTAACTCTGTGTCTAAGCTGTTCGGAGGAGCGTAGCGACTCCAAACCCCACCAACCCACGCATACGCTTGTTTTTATGGATAAGAGCCTGAGCACGAACTCTAATCTGGATTATGTAGCTCAGAAATATAACACCGTTCTGGACGGAATTGTGGCCGAGAACGTCCGCACAACGGGCGACCAAATTACGGTTTATTTTATCCACGAAAACACCGCCCAAGCCCGTGCTCTTTCGCTGACGGTTCGCTCCGAGAAAGACGATGTGGGCAACGCCAGCCCGACCGATGTTGAGGCTGCTCAAATGGCGTTCGACCTGTCGCTGCAACGCGAAAAAGCCCGTTTCCGAAAGAAACTCGCGGCCAAACTAGCCCAGCAAAATACGGGCCTGTCGAACCAGCGGACGGATGTTCTGGCGAGCATCTCGCTCATTGCCGAGGCTGGTGCTGACGGCGACCCCGTGACGGTTTATTACCTGAGCGATATGGTCGAGAGTATGCCCGCTCGTCTGAATGACCAAGCCCCCCGGCGTGATTTCCACAAGACTCCACCCGCCACTGAGGCTCAGGCCGACGAGTGGGCCAAAGCCGACGTCAAAACGTTTGCCGATCTCTCATTTGGCTCGCCCACGATCCGAATTGCCCTGCCGTTTGAACCCACTGCCTCGCGCAAGGTGAACAACCCGGCAGTCTCCCGGTACTGGCAAACCCTGTTTGGCGAGTTGGGCGCAGCCGAGGTAGAGGAACTGTAATTCCGTATCTTTGCGTCAAACGCTTTGGGTTGTGCGCGATACCGAAGCAAACGAAGCATCATGAAATTTGGCGTTGTTGTTTTCCCCGGCTCAAACTGCGATCAGGATGCAGTAGACGCCCTGACCTTACTGGGTCAACCCGTTGTGAAACTCTGGCATAAAGAGCACGACCTGCAAGGGTGCGACTTTATCATTTTACCCGGCGGCTTTGCCCACGGCGATTACCTCCGTACGGGGGCCATTGCCCGGTTTTCGCCCATCATGAACGAGGTGATTGCCCACGCCAACCGGGGCGGCTACCTGATGGGTATCTGCAACGGTTTCCAGGTCCTGGCCGAGGCCCGACTGGTGCCGGGGGTGCTGCTTCGCAATAGCAGCCAGAAATACGTCTGCAAAAATATTTACCTGAAGCCACAGTCGTCGAGCGTGTTGCTCACGGCGGGTTTGAGTCAGCAGGCAGCCTTTAAAATCCCCATTGCCCACGGTGAGGGCCGTTACTTTGCCGATGCCGACACGCTGAAGCAATTAAACGACAACGACCAGGTCATTTTCCGCTACTGCGACGAAATCGGGGCCATTACCGAAGCGGCCAACCCCAACGGTAGCCTAGAAAACATTGCGGGCGTCGCCAATGCGCAAAAGAACGTGTTCGGTATGATGCCCCACCCCGAACGCGCCGTTGACCCGCTCCTCAACAACACCGACGGGCGCATTATTCTGGAGCAATTGTTGAGTTCGGTATTGGTGTAGCGCGGTTGTCCGCAACCGCGCCCATGGAATAGTTTTATCTATACAGTCCACGGGATAGAGACCTTTAAACACGGATTACGTTACCGAAAAACAGGTCAGATACCCGCTAAAGCAGACCCCGATGCACAGGCCCATTTTCTGGCGATAAACTCTAGTCAGCTATTGAACAGGCTGCTATAAAAAAGACCTCCTTTCTGGCTTTGGCATTGTGGTGATGCTCAAAGCTAAGAAAGGAGGTTCTTTTTTCAGAGTATCTCTAAAATTCGGGATGGCTCCCGCTTTGCCGTTCAAAAAAATAATGCGGTTTTGCGTTTGCGCCTTCGGGGTGTTCCCGACTAACAAACCGGAGCATTTAATGGACGACTACTCAATTGCCTCCCTCTTTTTTATGACTACTCAATCGCTTCATTCATCAACGACCACCGTTCCAATTGCACCCTCTACGCGCATGGGCCTTTATTTGCCCTTTCTGAAGGGTCGCCGGTGGGTGCCGCTAGCCCGAATTGTTCGCCTGGAGGGCATTGGTAACTACACCCGCGTGTTCTTCATCGACGGCACGGATCTGCTGGTGGCCCTGACATTGAAGGTATTAGAGGACCGACTCCCCGCCGAAACCATGATTCGCCCACATCGTAAACACCTGCTCAACTGGCAGTATGTTCGGGCGGTACACCCCATCTTACAAGAGGTGATGCTCTATAACGGCGAACGATTTTCGCTGGCCCGTCGGCGGGTGAGCGAGGTCTCGCAGGCATACCGGCTACGGTCGTGGGTTGCTTAATGGTTTGTCAGATACCCCTCAATTTAACCGCCTATCAGCCCCCCAAATCGCTTGTCGCTAAATGATTTGAACTCCGCCCAAATCATCGTAGTTTAGCTAAATAGTTAGAAAGCAACAGCTATGACTCCTACGCGGAAACACGTTTTGGTCCGGCGCGTAAAAGACATTACGCTCGGCACCACCCTCAGTTTGGCTCTGCTCAACGGCACCCTGTTTTTGCAGAGTTGCGGCAGCAGCAACGACGACCAATACAGCGAGTCGGGCGGGAGCGAGCAAACCGAAAGCTTCAAGAAGGGGGTGCTTACTTACATCACCGAAACAGCCCCCGGCACCTTCAAAGTTACTGACGAACAGCAGGTTGGCCCCGACCGGGCCGGTGCCATCGTGAACTATGCTGATGGTCACCGCGACACGCTCAGTGTGGCCGCAGCACAAGCCCTCGTGCGTAAAGACCCCTCAACGAGTCAGTATTTTAACAACCCATCGAGCTACGGACAGCACCACGGCAACGGCTTGGCGAACGCTCTGTTGTGGGGTGGTTTGGGCTACATGATCGGGCGGCAATTTATGGGAGGCTCCAGCTTCGACCGCGACCGCCGATACAGTCAGGGCGTGTACTCGAACCCCAGCGTATATGCCCGTTCGGCAGACATTGGCCGCGACGTGAGCCGCTCACGCGTAGTCACGAGCCGCCCTGGTCGGAGCCGGGGTGGTTTCTTCGGCGGTGGCCGCAACCGGGGCTTCTCCGCGTAAAAAGACGTTGGATATTGGACATCGGACGTTGGACTTTTCGTCAATAATTGTCCAATATCCAACGTCTTACATCCAACATACTCTATCATATGCCTCAAATTCAATTAAAACCGCTTTCAATCTCCCCCGATGCGCAGGTTAGCAAAATTGGGTGGGATTGGATGATCGGCACCGACACGCTGCCTTACCTTGCCAACGAGGTGGTGGTCGTGCCCGAAGCCGACATCGACGCCTATCACGACGCAGCCGCCGAACTCTTCGAGATGTACGTGGCTGCCGCTCAACACGTTATCGACAAAAATCGCTTTGCCGAACTGGGTATCCCGACCAACCTGATCGAGTTGATCCGACTCTCGTGGGACGACGACCGGAATATTCACCTCTACGGGCGGTTCGATTTGGCCATGACTCCGCAGGGGGTAAAGCTCATCGAGTTCAACGCCGACACCGCCACCTGCCTGCCCGAAACGGCAGTAGTGCAATACGCGCACCTATTGGCTAACGGGCAAGACGAGTCGCGGCAGTTCAACGCGGTGTATGACACGCTCGTGGGGCAGTTCCGTTACCTGCGCGAGCAAAACCGCGACCTTGACCCGTCGCTACTACTCTCGGCCATGCACGGCGAAGACGGCAATCCTATCCCCGAAGACGATGCCAACGTGGCTCTGCTTGCCGAAGCCGCCCGCGAGGCTGGTTTCGACACGGCCATTGCGCCCATTAACGAGGTCGAGTTCTCGCCCGACGAGGGAGTGTTCCGGCAGGATGCGTTCAGCGGGCGGTTTGTGCGCTACGATTATTGGTTCAAGCTTGTGCCGTGGGAGTACATCGCCGAGGAGGAGCCGGACCTGTGTGGCCTGCTTACCGAGGCCGTTCGCAACCGCCGGACGCTCGTACTGAACCCGGCCTATACGCTGCTGTTCCAATCGAAAGCCATCCTGAAAATTCTGTGGGAGTTATACCCCAACCATCCGCTCCTGCTCCGCACCGAAAGCAAGCCGCTCGCGGGTGAGCCGTGCGTCGAAAAAGTATTGTTTGGCCGCGAGGGGGCCAATGTGCGCATTCTGGAGGCCGACGGGCGCGTACGCCAGGAAGCCGAGGGCGAGTACGGCGATTACCCCAAAATTTACCAGCAATATGCCCCCTTCCCCACCGACGCGTCGGGCCACACCTATCAGGCTGGGGTCTTCTTCGCGGGCGAACCCTGCGGCCTCGGTTTCCGGCGCGGGGGTATCATTCTGGATAACGCTGCTCAGTTTGTAGGACATATAGTGTAATGCCGGATAGTATCCGGCATGGCCGAAAGCCCAACAGCAGTCTACCAAGTATGGGTGTTACTAATTTGCAGGCTAGATACTTTAACCGGGTGTGTTTCAATTTTGTGTTTTATTCAACCGTCGCTACTTAAAGCAACTTATAATTGGCCTTACGGCCAATAACACACAAGATTGAAATGCACCCCTTTAGCCTTACGGCTGTACCGGATAGCATCCAGCCCTACATCAAAATAAATTTTCAGGGCATTCCAACCCTTTGCCCAAAAACGGAATCCTTATAGTAACAATCGAGAGAGGTTTCGTAAGGCAAGATTGTTATCATAGCTCAGAACGCGAGTCGCCCGGCCAATTTTGACCGGGCGACTTTTTTGTTCCATGTATATTTTACCGTCTACCTCTCCCACCCCGGCGGTTCTCGCCTTTGGGGGCTGCTGCGCCTTCTTTGCGTTTTGAGCGGCCCGACTCGCGGAGTCCCGGTGCTTTGGGGCCTGCCCCCCTGCTACTGCTCCCACCCCGGCGCGAATCGCTACGACCATTGCTGGAGAAACTAAAGTCGGCGTCGGTGGCGCGTTTGGCAGAGTCGCTGACGAGTTCAAAGTCGATGCTTCGGCGGGCGAGGTTGGCCTCTTTCACCCGCACCTGCACGGCATCCCCGAAGGTGTACATCTTCTTAGATCGACGCCCGATAATGCGGTAGTTGTCGCGGTCGTACTCGAAATAATCGGTTGAGAGGTCGGTCATGCGGACAAGGCCCTCGCAACTGTTTTCGGGAATTTCCACGAAAAAGCCGAACTCGGTAACGCCCGAAATCACCCCGTCGAACACCTGATTGGTGTCCATGCGGCTCATAAATTCGACCTGCTTGTACTTGATGCTGGCGCGTTCGGCTTCGGCGGCTGCTTTCTCGCGGGTCGAAGCGTGTTTGCACTGCTCCTCAACCGGCTCGGCATTGACCGACGCCCCCTTGTCTAGATAATGCTGCAATAGCCGGTGGGCCATCATATCGGGGTAGCGACGGATGGGCGACGTAAAGTGCGAATACCGCCGGAACGCCAAGCCAAAGTGGCCGAGGTCTTCAGTGCTGTACTTGGCCTTCGACATGGTCCGCACGGCCAATTGCTGCAACATATTCTCTTCGGGTCGCCCCTCGATGGCTTCCATAAACTGGTTCATCGAGCGGGAAAGGTGGTCAATATCGTCCACGTTCAACTTATAACCGAGCCGCTTGGCAAAGTCCGACAGAATGCGGAGCTTGTCTTCGTCAGGGCCTTCGTGTACGCGGTAGACCATCGTATTGTGCTCTCCCGACTTGCTCAAGCTCACCACAAATTCGGCCACACGCTTGTTGGCCAAGAGCATGAACTCCTCGATCAGCTTGTGCGCATCCTTGCGGATTTTGGGCCGCACGGCAATGGGAACACCGTTTTCGTCGAGTTGAAACCGGACTTCGGGCGTCTCGAAATTGATAGCCCCGTGCCGGAATCGCTCCCCACGAAGTTTCTTGGCGAGGTCGTTCAGGAGTCGGAGTTCTTCAACGTAGTCGCCCGCCCCATTGTCCATAATGTCCTGGGCTTCCTCGTACGCAAATCGACGGTCGGAGTGGATCACCGTCCGGCCAAACCACTCCTTCACTATCCGGGCGTCGGGCGTTAGCTCAAACACCGCCGAGAAGGTCAATTTATCTTCGTTAGGCCGCAACGAACAGAGTCCATTCGACAGTTTTTCGGGCAACATAGGCACCACCCGGTCTACCAGATACACCGACGTAGCCCGTTTGAAGGCTTCCTCTTCGAGCATCGTGCCGGGCAACACATAATGCGTCACGTCGGCAATGTGGACACCGATCTCGTAGTTGCCGTTTTCGAGGTATTCGATAGACAGCGCGTCATCAAAATCCTTCGCATCGACGGGGTCGATGGTAAAGGTTGTGATGGAGCGGAAGTCGCGTCGTTTGGAAATGTCGGCCTTCGTTATTTGGGTCGGGATGCGCTCGGCATCGGCCTCGACGCCCTGCGGAAATTCGTTTGGCAGGCCAAATTCGGCCAGAATCGCGTGCATTTCGGTGTTGTTCTCACCCGCCTTGCCCAGTACCGTAATTACCTCGCCTTCGAGCGTGTCTTTACCTGTGCCATCTTCGGGATATTTGGTCAGGCGAACAATAACTTTCTCGTCCTGTTTGGCCCCGCCAATTTTATCGCCGGGGATGTACACTTCGCCATACACACGCTTGTTGTCGGGTTGCAGATAAGCATACTTGCCCCAGACGTCGATGGTGCCGACCAACTCGGTCCGGCCCCGCGATACAACCTGCACAATTTTACCTTCCTGTCTGCGCCCCGCCCGGCGGCCTCGGCCTCCGTCCGAAAACTTGATAACCCGAACGGTGTCACCGTCGATGGCCCCGCTCATGTCGTCGGCAGAGACCCAGATATCGTCTTCTCTGTCCGTGCGGTTTTCGGAGGGTAACACATAAGCAAACTTCTCATTTACGTGTTCGACCACGCCCTGCACGGTGGCAACTTCTTCGTTAGCCCGGTAGGTACCATCGGGCAACCGCGACAGCCGACCTTCGTCGGTGAGTTCGCCAACAAGGCCATGTACGATCAGCTTCATCTTGCGGTCGCCCACGTCGAAATGGTCGAGCACTTGTTGCTGCGAAAAGGAGACCTGTGAATTTATCTCGAAAAAAGCGGCCACGTCGGCCTTTAGTTCGTCCAGAAAGGAGTCGGGGTTACCGAGCCGGGGTTCGCGCCCGCGCCGGTCCGTGCCCTGCTCCCTTGCCCGACCACCCGACGCCCGCGCAATGCTGGGTCGTACGTTGCTACCCGTGGGGGCGGCTTTGGGTCGGTTATATTCGTTTGTTTTTGGTTTTTTGCTTGCCATTATTCGTGTAGTATGCCCTCCAGCCCGTCTAGAGCTGGAATCGGCACAAGGTTGGCCTCGACAATACTGTCGGGCACAAAGGTGAATTTTTTGTCGAAGATCTGATTACCAACAAAGTAGCTCACCCAATATTCGTTGTTCAGGTGAAATACATCGGGCATAATCGTTTCGACTAATTGGTGTTCGCCCGGCTCTATTTGGTTAAAAAAATGCCGGAGTACCGATGTTTTTACTTTCTCGTCGTTCACCTCGCCATACCCCTGCGAGGTCACAAACACATTCTGAATCGGCTCGTTTTTACGATTAATCACGAATACCTGCCAGTCGTACTCATTAATCTCGTTCAACTTACGCGCCACTACGACCTGTATACCCTCAACGGGTAAAAATGGAATGTCTTTTTTCATGTTACCTCACCCCCTTCCCCCTCTCCTTTTGAAGGATAGGGGGTGGATCAGTCTATTAGGTTCATCTCAAACAATTCGGCCAGATGGGTTTTAACCCGGTCGGCCACTTCGGTTAAATCAACAGGATGTCCCAACTCGGCCTGTAGCGAGGTTACGGCCTTGTCGGTAATCCCGCAGGGAACAATATGCCCAAAATAACTCAAGTCCGTGTTTACATTGAGCGCGAAGCCGTGCATCGTTACCCAACGGCTCGCTTTCACCCCCAGCGCACAAATTTTTCGGGCCGGTCCGACGCTTCGGGAACCATCGTTATCGTTTCCCAACCAAACGCCCGTCAGCCTCTCGTGGCCCGGTCCCTCAATCCGGCCCGCGCTGATGCCATAATCGGCGAGGGTTCGGATAATTCCCTCCTCCAATAACCGCATATATCGGTGAATGTCAGTGAAAAAATTATCCAGATCCAAAATTGGGTAACCCACCAACTGACCGGGACCGTGATAGGTGATGTCGCCCCCCCGGTTGATGCGGTGGTAGGTAGCCCCGATAGTGCGCAGGAAATCGTCGTTGGCGAGCAGGTTGGTTTCATGGCCGCTCTTGCCCAGCGTGTACACGTGCGGATGTTCGCAAAAGATCAGGTGGTTGGGCGTTGATACGCATTCCTCAACAGCGCGGCCCCGGTTAGCCACTTTACAGGCCACCGTCTCGGCGAAGATTTGTTCCTGTTTATCCCAGGCTTGCTGATAATCAATGAGTCCCCAATGGTGTAGCTGTACTTGCTTATTCACGCGGAAAGTAATTGCTTTACTTTCTTAACAGTGAAATCAAAGCAGACGTTCGGATACGCCCGTCTGCCCCTCTACCGTAATGGCAGAACACAACGAATTTGGTAAGCAGGGCGAAGAAGAGGCCATGCGCTATTTACAAACCAATGGCTATCAGGTCTTGGAACGAAACTATCGCTACAGCCATTCGGAGATCGACCTGATTGCCCAGAAGGGCAAGATGATTATTTTTATCGAAGTGAAAGCCCGAAGCAGCACGGCCTTTGGCAACCCCGAAGAGTTTGTGTCGTACACCAAGATCCGGCTTATCAAAAAAGCCGCCGAGCATTACATTTTCGCCCGCGATTGGCACCACGATGTCCGTTTCGACATCATCGCCATCGTCCGCACCAACGGCGAACTCCGGGTCAAACACATTGAGGATGCGTTTTATTGAGCATTTAATTCCCGTCCAGCCCCCTGTTCAAATAAGCCACCATCGGTTGCAGAGCACCAAAAACCGCTATTGTTTGCGGCACAAAATCAGGCGACAGAGCCACGGCATCATCAAACTTGTGCCAGGCCGTAAAGCTCTTTAGTTTCAGGTATTCTACAGCCGGGTTGTCGGCAGTGTAGCCTTTGGGCGGGCGTTGTAGGGCATCTTCGCGGTTAAGACCATCAAAGTAGCGGGTAAATGTCGGGGCCTTGATCAGGTTCTCAAATTCGGGCAAATTGTAATCGATTTCCTGCCGAATGCGGGCGAGCAAATCGGGTTCGGGCATGTATAGGCCACCCGCAAAAAAGCAATTACCCGGTTGGAGATTCAGGTAATAACCCGCCGAGTTTAATTTCTTGCCCCCCTTATTGACCCAGGCCCCAAAGTTGGTTTTGTAAGGCGATTTGTCGGCCGAAAACCGGACGTCTCGGTTAATCCGAAACATACAATTCTTGGCTTGCAGGGGCGTATCGGCCAAGGCCGGGTCGATTGTTCGCAAGCCGTCGATCACCTGCGAAATGGTCTGGACAATATCAGATTTGGCGGTTTCGTAGGGTTTGCGGTTCGCGTCGAACCAAGCTTTGGAGTTGTTCGCTTTCAGATCAGTCAGGAAAGCAAGGGTGGCAGGTTGGATCATGGTAGTTGTCAAATGTTATTTTTTCCTGTTCAAAAGGTTTCGATTTCGCCGACAGCTTTGCGCGTGCAACGCATAATGGCCTCGTGCAGGTCGGTGCCAGTTGTCCGGAGCGGGTCGATGGCCTGAACAAGCTGGGCGCGAAGTTCGTACAATTCGGCCTGACTAGCGTCGGCACTTGCCCGTACCATCGCCAATTTCATTCGCTCAACCTGCACGTCTTGCTTTGGGTTAAATACTCCGTTCAACTCCGAACACTGATGGCAGGCCCCGGTCTTGCTCACCAAAGCGCATCGGTTAGCAAAAATGCCGGTCATCGTCGAGCGGGCATCGTGCAGGAGGTGCTTTATACGACCCTCGGTTTGGGTCAGAATCTGCCCAATTTCAATCACACTAAATCCGTACACATCCTTGAGCATCAGGGCCACTTGCTGCTCAAGGGGCAACGTTTTGGCGATGCACGTAAAGCAAAAATCAATGTGTTCGCGAATCTCGTAGCTGCCATAAGGGGCGTTTTGGTGGATCTCGAAAAACGTGGTCGGAACGACGGGGTTTTCGTACGAATAGGCTTTGCTGTCGTCCTGCGCACTCGGCAGCCAGCGTTTGCGTAGCCGCAGGTGGTCGTAGGCGAGATTGGTAGCGATCTGGAACACCCACGTTTTGAGCGACGACTGCCCGCCAAACGAGCTGATCTTGTCGAACGCCCGCACGAATGTGTCGTGGGTCAGGTCGTCGGCATCGTTGCGGTCGGTCAGAAGCCTGTACAAGTACGATTTAAGTTGCGGCTGGAATTGGGCGAATAGATCCTGAAAGGCGTTAATGTCGCCGTTGAGGGCTTGTTTTAGGATTTGATTCTCCATTTTACTGTCCAATTTTATCGTTCGCATACGCTCCGGCATACAGCAGAGCCGCGCCCATCATGGCGGTGTCACGGCAAACGGCTATAACCGCCTTAAAATCGCCCCCAATGGCTGCAGGCAAATGGATCAATACCACAAATAAAGCCAACAGCAGCGCGAGCAACAGGGCCGCTAGCTGATCGTATTTACGCCAGATCGCACTCACCACAAAGAGCAAAAAGCAAACACCCACAAAATACACCCAAAACGCAGGCGCAGGCAAAAACGCCGGTACATAGGGCAGGCTGAATTCGAGCGGACCGAAGTGGAGCAAGCCGAACACGGCAAAGGGCAGAATGAAGGCCCAACGGCCTAATTGAATAATTTGTGTCATGGCAAATCGTTTTTTCATTATCTCTGCTTAGACGAACAAGCGTTGCGAAATGATCGAAGACGTGCAGTAACTCAAACCTAACTTGGTATGTCAACCCCACTTTTCGCTTTACAGAGCGTGCAACTCCACTCAAACACTATGCTCAACCGTTTATTCTCGACTTGTTTGCTTGCTCTCTCCGTGCTGACGGCGTCGGCCCAGTTCAACTTCACCTCGACCACCTCAACCGGCAACCCGATCTTCCCCGGCTGGTACGCCGACCCCGAAGTAGCTGTTTTTAACAAAGAATACTGGATCTATCCAACCTATTCCGACCTGTTTGAGAAGCAAACCTTTCTGGACGCGTTCTCTTCGCCCGACCTTAAAACCTGGACCAAACACATCCGGATTATCGACACGACATCCGTGAAATGGGCCAAGAAAGCCATGTGGGCACCCTCGGTGATTCAGAAGGACGGTAAGTATTTCCTATTTTTCAGTGCTAACGACGTGCATGAGGGCGAGATTGGGGGTATTGGCGTGGCCGTGTCGAACAAGCCCGAAGGCCCCTTCCGCGATTACCTCGGCAAACCGCTCATCGGAACCATTCAGAACGGAGCGCAACCCATCGACCAATTTGTGTTTCAGGACAAAGACGGTCAATATTACATGATCTACGGCGGTTGGAAGCACTGCAACATCGCCAAGCTGAACGCCGACTTCAAAGGCTTCACGCCGTTCGACGACGGGAAAACCTTCCGCGAAATCACACCTGCCAACTACGTCGAAGGGCCTATGATGTTCACCCGCAAGGGTAAATACTACTTCATGTGGTCGGAAGGTGGCTGGACCGGTCCCGACTATTCGGTGGCCTACGCCGTTGCCGACTCGCCCTTTGGCCCGTTTCAGCGCGTGGGAAAAGTGTTGCAGCAAGACCCCGCCGTGGCAACCGGAGCCGGGCATCATTCGGTGCTGAACGTTCCTGGTAGCGACGAGTGGTATGTGGTGTATCATCGTCGCCCGCTCACCGAGACCCAGGGTAACCACCGCGAGGTGGCTATCGACCGGATGGAGTTTGACGACAAAGGCGGTATCAAGCCCATCAAAATCACCAAACAAGGAGTGAAAGCCAAATTTTTAGATTAACCAAACCCGTTTATCATGACCTCTCAAAACTTCTCCCGGCGGAAAGTCTTACAAACACTCGCAGCCCTACCACTATTCAGCATTGTTCCCCGGCATGTGTTGGGTCGGGGGTTTCTCGCTCCCAGCGACCGCATTAACCTCGGCTTTATCGGGTGCGGACGGCAAGCCGGTGGGTTGTTGAGCAACTTCATGAAAACGAACGAGGTGGCCGTAGTGGGCTACTCCGAAGTTCACCAAAAAAAGGCCGACCGATTCCGCGAAAATCACACAAAAAACTCGCCTGAAGGCAAGCCCGCCAACGAACTGACCTTTCACCAAAATTACCGCGAATTGCTTGACCGTAAGGATATCGACGCGGTCATAATTGCTACGCCCGACCATTGGCATGGGGTGCAGTGCGTTGAGGCCTTAAACCGGGGCAAAGATGTGTACTGCGAGAAACCCCTGACGCTCACCGTGGCCGAGGGGCGGGCGGTGGCGAAGGCTGTCGAGAAAAACAAGCGGGTATTCCAAACGGGCAGTATGCAGCGGTCGTGGGAGAACTTCCGCAAAGCCTCCGAACTCGTGCGGAATGGCTACATCGGTGAGATCAAAGAGATTATTGTTAGCGTGGGCGGGCCACCCGTGCCCGTCGATTTTGGGACTGAACCCGTTCCGGCGTGGTTAAATTGGCAGATGTGGTTAGGCCCCAACCCCGAGTTTCCTTACAATAACGGACTGGCCCCCGAAATGCCCGAAACGTTCTGGGCCAAATGGCGAAACTACCAGGGTTTTGGCGGGGGCGGCATGACCGACTGGGGCGCACACATGTTCGACATCGCTCAGTGGGCACTAAATATGGATCACTCCGGCCCGGTCGAAGTGACCCCACCAGTCGCCCCGGCAAACGAGGGGTTGATTTACCGATACGCGAACGGTGTGCTGATGAAACACCAGTCGTTTGGGCGGGGGAACGCCATTCGGTTTATTGGCTCGGAAGGGCAAATTGACCTGAGCCGGGCGTTTCTGGACGTGCCGGAGAAACTCAAAAACCTGACGCCAAAACCCTCGGATGTGCGGCTACCGGCCCCGGTGAACCATTACGCCGACTTTCTGAATAGCATCCGCACCCGTCAACAACCCATTGCCGATGCCGAGACAGGACACCGAACAGCTACCGTTTGTAACATCGGCAATATCGCGTATCAACTCCGGCGGCCGCTCCAGTGGAACCCCAAAAAAGAGCAGTTTAAAGGCGACAAGGAGGCCAATGCTCTGCTGAGCCGACCCCTTCGCGACGCTTACTCAATAAAGCTGTGATCGTTTTTTTGTTGGCATAAACGCGCTTCAAGTCCTCTTTAACCATTTATTCTTTGGCAATTTGGGTTATTTTTGCAAAAATCCTAGTGTTGATAACTTACCTAATTCAAGCATGAAAAAACAAAGTTTCGCGATTGCTCTGTCCATGCTGGCCAGTGGCGTGATGGCCCAGCAAGGTCCTATTCAGTTTTCGGCCAAAAGTATCGTGGCCCTTTCCGATGCCGATATGGCTGCCTCGGCCATGATCGACGGTAACTTACTCAAAGACAAAGGCACCAAAGACCAACTGACAACCATCGGCTTCCCGCTCGACCGCAGTGGGGCCAACGTGTTTAGCTCGGCTGTATCGAACTCTATGACTTTGTTCGACAAGGTGTTGGCTGTGTCGAACAACGGCAGATTGGCGTTTGTAGTTGAAGGGCGCGGCCAAACCGGCGACTCTCTAACTACGCTTAAAGGTGGTTTGAGTGGCTTGCCCGGCAGCACCAAAATGTTCACTGTTGATTTGAGCGCGGGCAAACCCGCCGTGAAGTTTGGCTTTGCCGTAGGCGTAAATCCCAACGCCGTGACCATCAACCCCACCGGCAATAGTCTCATAGTGGCCTCTGCCGACCCCGGCAAAGAACTCCGCATTGTAGAAGTCGACGGAACGGGTAAACCTACGCGCATCCTGACGGCGGCTTCGCCCGTTGCCAATGCCGTTATTACCGATTTGGCCTGGCACCCCGGCGGGCAGTTTGTGGCCTATACCATTGCCGCTACGGGTGAGGTTGGCTTGATGAAATACGCGCTCGACGCAACAAAAAAGCCTAACCTGACTCCCCACGGCAAAACCGTGAAAGTGGGCACCATGCCCGGTTCGGGCCGGTTCAGTGCCGATGGTAGCACGTTTGTGATCGTTGATGGCAAGAAAGCCGCCGGTGCATCGGGTACGGGCGCGGGCGAAGTATTTGCAGTTCAGTTCAGCACCGACGATACTCCGGGCGAGCACAAAGTTGCGTCACAAGCCGCCACGGGCGAAGGCCCCGAGAGCGTGGCCATCAGCCCCGACGGGTCGGTGGTTGTGGTGGTCAACGCCGGTCAGTCGTATCAGCCGTTTGGCAATGCCGCTACGGGCAAAAGCTCCCTGACCGTGTATTCGTTGGGTAAAGATGGCAAGCTGACCCAGGCTGGTGATTATCCGTTTGAGGGCATCGCTCCCCAAAGTGTCGATTTCGACCGCACGGGCAGTGCCATTGCGGTGGCCGTTCCCGAGTATCTCGACTACGGTATGCGCAACGGTGGTATCGAGTTCTGGAGCGTGACAAAAGGCGACAAGCCTACGCTCACCAAACAGCCGGGCCGCATCAGCCTCACGCGCGGTTGCCACGCGATCAAGGTGATTCCATAAGGTCAAAGAAGTTCTCCCAAAGGTTATTCTGATCGCCCGATTCCTAAGCAGGAATCGGGCGATTTTTTTTACAAAATCGGCCCTACAAATCGTACCTTTGAGTAATCATTTTCTACGATGCCGATGGCCACTTCCGAACTCCGATTCAATGCCTGTACGCTGGATTATCTCGAAAAAACGTTCGGTCTGCGCGAGGTAGACGCGTTACCATCGCTAAAAGACTGGCTTGCCATGACCGCCGATTTATCCGACTTTGAGCGCGAGTCATTGCTTTACTTTCAGCAAATTTTAGCGTTCAATGTCCGCGATTGGTATGAGTCTGAGCTTGACTCCCATTTCATTGGCCCTCTGTTTACGCTGGTCAATTTTTCGACTTACGAATTTAATCATTTCGAGGAGCGTGAGCTTTCGGGTGTTGTAGACCACATCCGGCTGTACGGTCGCCCCGACGGGATGGTTGCCCGAGGCCGTCGCCAACCTGAAACACCATACTTTGCCTTTCAAGAATACAAGCGTTTGACTGATCCTAATGGTGACCCTGCTGGGCAGTGTATGGCGGCTATGCTGGCTGGTCAGGCCCTTAACAAGACCCCGACTGATCCTATCTATGGCTGTTTTGTCATCGGCGACCGCTGGCAGTTCATGACCCTCGAAGGGCGTCAGTACGCTACCAGTCCAGGCTTTTCAGCCACCTCCGATGACCTTTTTGATATTTTTCGTCTGCTCAAAACACTCAAGACCCTAGTCACTCAACGCGTAAGTGAACTAACCTCATAAATCTTCCCCCTTTGCATTACCTTTGCATAGTATCCCCAACCGTTGATCAGGCAGCAATAGAACGCTATCCGCAACGTTTGAGGTAAGAATCTCGCTCTCACGAGCCTTACTCTTACGAGTTGACATGCAACCGCTTCTGTCCTTCCGATCTCGCTTCGCGCTCCGTCCCAGCCTGTACGTTCTGGGTCTCACCGGATTGGTTGGTGTACTGATTGGCTTTGCCCCCACGAGCGCGTGGGCACAGATGCCCAAACCGGGTTCTGCACCCACTCCGCTCTCGCTCACGGCCGCCATTCCGACCGACCCCGTTCGCGACCGGCTCAACGATGAAACCCTGTTTGCCGAGGGCATGAAATTTATGATGACCGACGAGCCAACGAAGGCCCTCGCTCAGTTTGAAAAACTCCTCAAGCAACGACCCAACAATGCAGCCGCCCACTACGCCACCGCACAGGCCCTTGTGAAAACCGGCAAGGTGACCGAGGCCCTGCCCCACGCCACCAAAGCTTACGAACTCGACAAAACCAACAAATATTACACCCTCCAGTTGTCGGAGTTGTATGTGAAGCAGAAACGCTACGCCGAAGCCGAGGTGCTTTATGAAAATCTGCTCAAACTGAGCAACGACAACATGGAGTATGGCGTCGAACTGGCGGCTATTTACCTTTTCGACGATAAGCCCGACAAAGCCCTCGACACCTACAATCGGGTGGAGAAAGCCCTTGGCCTGAACGAAGAGATTACCCGTCAGAAGCAACGCATCTACCTCAAACAAAACAAGGTCGATAAGGCCGTTGAAGAGGCCGAACGCCTGGTTGCTTATGAACCCGGCGATCCCGATTATTTGATTGAAGGAGCCGAACTGCTCATGGCCAACGACCGCGACGATCAGGCCATTGGCTGGCTCGACCGGGCGTTGAAACTCAACACTGAGTCTCCCCAGGCGCATGTATTGCTAGCCGAGATTTACCGCAAGAAAGGCGACATGGCCCGTGCACGTAAGGAACTTGACTATGTATTTGCCAACCCCAATCTCGAAGCCGGTCTGAAAGCCCGCATCCTGTCGAGCTACGTAGGTTTGTCCGACAATAGCCCCGGTTCGCAGCAGGACGCCCTCAAACTGGCGCAGGAACTGGCTAAAACGCACCCTAAAGACGCCCGGTCGCAGATTATGCTGGCCGATTTGCTCGCGCAACAAGGCAAAAAAGCCGAGGCCCGCGACCTCTACGCCAAAGCCGCCCGGCTCGATGGGTCCACCTACGAGGTTTGGGGGGCTTTGCTCCAACTCGACGGCGAACTGAATCAGGTCGATAGCTTGCTCGTGCATTCACAGCAGGCCCTCGAACTATTCCCAAACCAGGGATTGCTCTGGTACTCCAACGGGTCGGCAAACCTATATAAGCGGAAATACACCGAAGCCGTTGAAGCCCTTGAAGAAAGTCGTAAGCTGCTGAGCAATGCGCCATCAGCAGAGCTTGAAGCCATGCTCAAGGCTGTAAACGCGCAATTGGGCGACGCCTATAACGGTTTGGGCGACCATGCCAAATCGGACGAAGCGTATGAAAATGTGCTCAAAGCCGACCCCAAAAACGACCATGTCCTGAATAATTACAGTTATTTTCTGTCGCTTAGGAATGACAAAATGCCCCGCGCTCTCGAAATGTCGACGCGGCTCGTGCAACAGAATCCCAACAGTGCCACGTATTTAGATACACACGCCTGGGTGTTATATGTCATGAAAGACTATGCCCAGGCACGCACGTTCCTCGAAAAGGCCCTTGCTGCCGATCCTAACGGGGTTAGTGGCACCATTATCGAACACTACGGCGACGCGTTGTTCAAGCTGGGCGAGAAAGACAAGGCAGTAGAGCAGTGGAAACGGGCTAAACAAAAAGGTGAAACCAGCCAGCAGCTTGACAAAAAAATTGCTTCTGGAACTCTATGAATAAAGTCTTATTAATTGGCTTACTCGCCGTTTCGTTGCTCACATCGGAAGGTTGTCGACGTCAGCGCGTGCTGCGAGGTGCCCCTACGTCGGCGGGTGCCGATACGAGCCGGATAGCCACCGCGCCCGCTTCTACGAGTAGCACGGCATCGACAACGGCAGTCGCTTCAACACCAACGGGCACCTCGTCGACTACGGGTTCGGTTCGGAGCGAGCCGCCCCGCCCCCGGCCTGGTATTGAGGAGGCCCGTGCCAATGTGGCCGAAATTGACTTCAAATACCTCACAGCCAAGTCGAAGTTTAGTCTCAAGAGTAAAGACGAAAGTAACGAAAACGCCAGCATGAACCTGCGTGTTCGGAAAGACAGTCTTATTTGGTTTTCGGTGCAAAAACTAGGCATTGAGGCCGCCCGTGGCATCGCCACCCGCGACAGTATTATTATTCTTGACAAAATAAACGGGGAGTATTCTGTTTTTGATTTCCCAACGCTGAGCCGCCAATTCAACTTCGATCTCAACTTCGACCTGCTTCAGGCCCTCATCGTTGGCAATTTGCCCCTGCCCAAACGACCAGCACAGAAAATCAAAAACGAGCGCGATTACCTGTTGTTACGCCAAAGCGAGGGCAAGGTGTTAGTCGAAAATTATATCGGCGAAGACGACCGTAAGCTCAAAAAACTGATGGTTACGGAGCAACCCACCAAAAATACGCTTCGGCTCGATTACGCTGATTTTAAGGCCCTTAACAGCTTCGTATTTCCCTATACGAGCCTTATAACGCTCGATTATAAATCAGATGCCGACGGTCAGTTTTACCAGAAATTGCTGCAAATTCGGCACAACAAAGTCGAATTAGTCGATAAAAACCCCGGTTTTCCGTTCAGTATTCCGGCCAACTATAAAAAAAGTAAGCAGTGAACAGAGAACAGAGAACAGAGAATAGTGAGCAGATAGCAGCGAACAACGAACAACAAACAATAGCCATTACAGCGCTAAATTCGTTGTTCATTGCTCCCCGTTCACTGTTCTCTGTTCGTTGTTCACTGTTCACTGTTCTTTGCTATCTTTTCACTGTTCTCTGTTCTCTGTTCTCTGTTCCGGCGTGGGCGCAGCAGCGCAACCGACAGGCGTTGGAGCGTGAAAAAAAGCAGAACCTCGAACGGATATCTGAGATACGGTCCGTTTTAAAGAAAACAACCTCCGAGAAACAGGTCAACGTGGGCCAGTTAAAAGCTCTGAATCAGCAGATTAAGGTTCAATCAGAGCAAATTGATCTGCTCAACGAAGATCTCAAACTAACTACCAGCGAAATCAGCGAACTCCGTCAGGCCCGCGAAAAACTGAACGGAGACCTCGAAAAACTCAAAAAAGAGTATGCCGACATGGTGGTTCGGGCCGACCGCCGACGGCAACAGCTCAACCCGCTTGGCTTTTTATTTGCTGCCGACAACTTCAATCAGCTTATTGCCCGCTACCGTTACCTGAAACAGTATTCCAATGCCCGACAGGGTCAGGTTCGGCAAATGGAGCAGGTGCAAACCATGATTCAGGATAAGCAAACGGCAACCGAACGCAAGCGGCAGCAGCAAAAGAACACCATTGGCTCGAAGCTCACCGAATCGAAGAAACTTGAAGGGCTGAAAAGTGAGCAAAGCAATGTGGTAAAGCAGCTCTCACAGAAAGAGAGTCAATTACAGGAAGAATTGAACGAAAGTCGGCGGTCGGTGGCCCGATTGGAGAGTATGATTACGCGGATCATTGCCCGCGAAGCCCGTGAACGCGCTGCCCGCGAACGCGCCGAACGCGAGCGCATAGCCCGCGCCGAAGCCGCCCGCCGAGCCGCCGAACGCCGTCGTGCCGAAGAAGCCGCAGCCTCGGCAGCCCGCGAAAAACCCACCGAAGACCGCCCCCTTGCCCGCGCAGAACCGGAGCCTGTAAAAGAGAAAGCTCCCGAACCAAAACCCGAACGCACCGAACCAGTCCGGTCCGACGGCTCGGAGTCGTCGGACCGCGCCCGGCGCGAGAACAACCTCAACGATGCCGAGTCGGCACTGGCGTCGTCGTTTGCGGCCTCCAAACACCGATTACCGTGGCCCGTGCAACGCGGTTTCGTGTCGGACCGGTTTGGCGTACACAAGCACCCCGTGCTGGGCATCAACATCTCGAACCCCGGCATCGACATTCAAACCAACGCGGGCGAAGGCGTCCGGTCTGTTTACGAAGGTGTGGTGATGAACGTGGAATACGTGATGGGTAGCAACAACGTAGTGGCCATTCAGCACGGCGACTTTTTTACCATTTACGCCAAACTCAAAAGCGTGTCGGTGCGCGTGGGGCAACGCGTAAAGGCCCGCGAAACCATCGGCGTTGTGGCCACCGACGCCAAGGGAGTTTCTGAACTTCAATTTCAGGTCTGGAAAGAATTTGCTAAAATGAACCCCGAAACCTGGCTCTCACCCAGATAACAACAAACAGATAACAGGGAACAGGTGCTTACACATTATACTTC
Source organism: Cytophagales bacterium (assembly GCA_004292855.1). Lineage (GTDB taxonomy): Bacteria > Bacteroidota > Bacteroidia > Cytophagales > Spirosomataceae > Rudanella. The sequence continues at coordinate 180,170 of RDXN01000029.1, read as the reverse complement.
ACTGTTCGTTGTTATCTGTTCTCTGCTCATTGTAACTATGTCTGTTCATAATCCCGATATCAAGCGCGTTACGACGCATACTATTCAGGAACTCAAAAACCGGGGCGAGAAAATTTCGGCCCTCACCGCCTACGACTTTTCGATGGCGGGCGTAGTCGATGCGGCTGGCGTTGAGATAATCCTGGTGGGCGATTCTGCCTCGAACGTTATGGCAGGCCATGAGACCACCCTGCCCATCACGCTCGACCAAATGATCTATCATGCGTCGTCGGTAGTGCGGGCTGTGAAACGTGCCCTTGTGGTGGTTGACTTACCTTTTGGATCCTATCAGGGCAACTCTGAAGAAGCACTGCGGTCGGCCATTCGGATCATGAAAGAGTCGGGTGCGCACGCCGTGAAAATGGAAGGCGGGCAGGAAATCCGCGAGTCGATTGTGCGGGTTCTGAGCGCGGGTGTGCCCGTGATGGGTCATTTGGGGCTTACTCCGCAGTCTATCTATAAGTTTGGCACCTACGCCGTGCGGGCAAAGGAAGAAGCCGAAGCGCAAAAGCTAATCGACGATGCTCATATGCTACAGGAAGTTGGCTGCTTTGGTTTGGTACTCGAAAAAATTCCGGCAACGCTCACAAAGCAAGTCTCCGAGTCGCTTACGATCCCAACCATTGGGATTGGAGCAGGCCCCAATGCCGACGGACAAATTCTGGTTTTGCACGATCTGCTGGGCATCACCAAAGAGTTTAAACCACGTTTTCTGCGTCGCTACGCCGACGTACACACGATCATGACCGAGGCCATTGCCCACTATGTTGATGATGTGAAGGCCCGCGATTTCCCGAACGAAAAGGAAGCATACTAGGTTATTCAGGACGTTGGATGTTGGATAGCAGACGTTGGACTAAAGTAAACCCTGGTCTAACGTCTGCTATCCAACATCCGACGTCTATTTTATGAAAAAGAAGCTACCCCCCTACCAGGTTGTTTACGAAGACAATCACCTGCTGATTGTTAATAAGGAACCGGGTGTTTTGGTCCAAAGCGACCGCACTGGCGACGAATCGCTGGTCGAAATTCTCCGAGACTACATCAAGGAAAAGTACAATAAACCGGGCGACGTTTTCCTGCATCCCGTACACCGGCTCGACCGGCCCGTGAGTGGATTGGTCGTGTTTGCGCGTACCTCTAAATCGTTGGAGCGGATGATGGAGATTTTCCGCAAACGACAAATCCAGAAAACCTATTGGGCCGTTGTCCGGCACAAACCACCGCAGAAAAGCGACAAGCTCGTGAGTTGGCTCGTGAAAGACGAGGTAAAGAATCAGGTAACGACCTACGACCGCGAGGTGCCCGGTTCGCTACGCGCTGAACTTAACTATCGGGTGCTGGGCAAAATAAACGAGCATTATCTGCTCGAAGTAGATCCTATTACAGGCCGCCCGCATCAGATCCGGGCACAATTGGCCGAGATGGGTTGCCCAATTCGGGGCGATGTGAAGTATGGCTACGACCGCGCTACTCCCGACAAGAAGATTTACTTACATGCCCGTCGATTATATTTTGTGCATCCTATAAAAAACGCTGATTCGACGGAGCGACCCCTCATTTGTAAGGCTGGCGTGCCCAGAGACCCGTTTTGGGAGGAATTTCTGGAGTTAGATCAGGAACAAGTCAAAGACAAAAACATTGACTTTCTGTACTGACAATCCCGAACCCCAAACTGTATACGCATAAAATGACGCTGCCCAAAAAAGCGAAAGACCCACGACTGCTGCCATCTGGCACAGTCGTGGGTCTTTCGCTGTGGTCTCGTTGCGTGAACCTGCTACTCAAACGATGCGCTCGTCTCGGTTTGAGACTCGTCGGCAACATCGGTCATAAGCTGGTTAAACACGCGCTCGGCCATGTTTACGGCACCTTGAATGGCACCAAATGCTAAGCAGAGGGGCAATATGATGGGCAGAAAGAACGCCCACTGCAATACCATGTACAAACGTAACTTTCTCATCTCTAGTTATCTCTTAGGCAGTGGTTAAATAAAAGCTCGGTTAAGCATCACTTTCAAAAAGGTATGAATCGTAAACGCTATCGACTCCCCTTTTGTTCTAATGATATTCAAAGTTAAACTTGACATTGTACAACATCAAGACACCGTCGGGATTTTTAATTGCATTTTTAAACATATTAATCCCTTTATCTGACAGGGTGGCTAAATTTGGCTCTACAAGCCTATTAGTCCCTAAATTCTGTAGGCTAAAGACTAAATTTTAATCTCCATTCTCCCACATGCACGTTTCGTACATAGCTCGTTTTTTGCACTTACCTCTGCTATTGCTTTTACTGGTTGTTATTGGTTGTAGAACCGAGACTAGTGAACGATTCGATGAGCGTAAACAGTCGGTCAGACAAGGCGAGAACACCCGGAAACAAAAACGAGGCAACGAACAATACAATAAATCCTTTCACAAATCCCATGCCAAAAACAGAAAAGCCCCTTCAGATGCGCCAAACCGCGATTTTGGGAGTAGCTCGGCAACGGGTCGAGTGCCCAAAAAGGCATTTGATGTGTTGGCGCACGTCCGGCAGTACGACCGTGCGCCCGAGGGTTATGTGGGTGGTCGGCGGTTTGGGAATTTTGAGCAACACCTGCCTCGGCAAGATACCGAAGGTCGACGAATCGAGTACCGAGAGTGGGATGTAAACCCCCGTGAGCGAGGCCGCAATCGAGGCACCGAACGGCTCGTGACGGGTTCCGACGGGCGAGCCTGGTACACCGACGATCACTACAATTCATTCATCCAACTAAAATAGCCCCATTACACACATGGCAGCAACGCCCAATATCTGGCTCAGTCAATCGGAAAAGGAACTGGAGAAGCACTTCGGCGATCCGTCGTATTTTGTTGCCCACATCGACGGGGCGAAAGCCGTTACGCTCCGGCAGTTTTACGAAGAGATTGCCGACGTGCTGGAGTTTCCCGTGTCGGGCTATAACCTCGATTCGCTGAACGATTCGCTGAACGACCTGCAATGGCTCGAAGACGAGAAAATTGTTCTGTACATCACCAACACCGACCGCTGGATCAGCAAAGAACGCGATCCCATCAAATTAGCCAGCATTTTGCAGATACTCGATGCCACCGCCGAAGACTGGAAATGGGCAGAGTCAGACGAATTAATGGATCGAAAAGAGTTTACAATTGTCCTTGAGTATAGTACACGAATAGAACAAGTAGCGAAAACCGAGGGAATGGCCTATGGGTTATTGAGCGAACGTAGCAATAAAAGCGAGTAATTTGCGGTTAGTCGTGTACGGTGCGTTACAACGTGTAATAGGCCTTGCATCGACAAACAACCCATATAATAAACTCGCACGTGGTTTGCTTAGCAGGCTCCGGCGTGGTTTTACTCGTTGATGAATGTGCGTATTGCCTCTTTTTTAGGCATGTTGTGCATCTTGCTTTCCTGTTTTTCGCACCCGGTTCGCGCACAGGCGACCGTTGGCAATGCGGTTGAATTTGGCGGTGTAACGGCCCTCTTAGACGACCGTGGCCGACAGCGCCTGCAACAGGAAGTAGAGCGCATCTATGCCAACCGTCCCTTGCTCACTGCCCAATTAGAGCAGTATCGACAATTGGCCCCCTTTCTAGATGCCACTCTCCGCAAGGTCTCACTACCTGCCGATTTTCGGTATTTGGCCCTGCCTCTGAGCAGTTCGGCAAGCTTCTGGAATATACCGGCAACCCAACAAAACCAGCTCGGCCTGCAAACCGAGAATGGTGTTTTGGAGGCTCTTCACCCCCTTTTGGCAACCGAGGCCGCCGTGGTGTTTCTGGCACGCTTACAAGAGCGAACGGCCAACCCGTTGCGGGTAGCGATTCAATATCTGCAATTGACAACCCCCAACGGACCGGAGCGACTGACGGGTACGGGCGATCTTCTGTTACTTGATGCCAACAGCCCGCCGGTTGTCTGGAAACTACTGGCCCGGCGGCTGGTTTTGAACTACGAAGAGCCGATGTTTCGTCCAAATCGGGCGTTTGTGCTTTGGACACACACCGAAAGCAATGGCCGTAGCTTATCGGACATTGCGTTTAGCTATAAACTACCAACCGACCGGATACAACCCTACGACGGCTGGCTACGCACCCGACGAGTTCCGGCAGCGGGTTTTTACCCGGTGTTGATTCGGATGACGCTCGACGAGTATGCCTCTGCCATTCGTAGCCGCAATCCCACGCTCGGCTCCACCGATCTCACCAACCCAGACTTGGGTTTCCCGGTTCTGCGTCGGATGGCCCCCATCATCTCGGTGTTGAATATGCCCGTTATCCTGTACGAGATTAACTCGCTGCCGGGTGTTCAGGCCCAGTCGGGCGACAACGCTATTACCCTTTCGTATTATGGTAAAATCTCGGTGAGGAATTTTCTGCAATACAACGATATGACCACAAGCGACGTGGTCCGACCCGGCGAAGTGTATTATCTGGCTCCGAAAGCACGGCGGGCCAAAGTACCCTATCATGTGGTTGGGCGCGGACAAACCTTGCGTGAGGTAGCCAATCAATACGGCGTTCGGATGAACTATTTGTTGCGTTATAATGAGCTGGAGTCGAATCAACGTCTGGTAGAGGGGCGCGTATTGTGGTTGCAGGGTCGCCGTCCGAAGAAACAACCAGTTGAATATCGGCAACTTCCGCCACCTCCCAGGCCAACAGAGCTTCCGCCCGATTCGACCGAGCTAGCCCCAACTCCCCCGCCCGACTCAACCGCACGGTTACCCGTTCGGGCCGACTCGGTTGCGGCAGATACGGTATTGGTTAACCCAGTCAGCACAACGGCGACGGTTATTGCAACAACTGCCGTAACACCGAAGGTCGAGACGCACACGGTACGAGTTGGTGAAACCTATTTTGGGATTGCCAAACGCTACGGCATTCCAATCGAGGAGTTGTACAGATTGAATAAGGTGTCGGGAAGGATGCCGTTACCGATTGGAAAGCAATTGCGCCTGAGCACACCGACTCGGGCGCAGCTTGTTACGAAACCAAAACCGGCACCAGCCCGCCCCCGGCCAAAACCGCAGGGGATGCGTATGAAGATTAAGATTGAGCCGATTCCGGCCACTGAAGCAGCTCAACAGACCGGCCCTGTTCGGTATTATGTTGTGCAGCCGGGGCAAACGGTTTACCGGGTCGCGCTCATCAACAAGGTCACGGTGGAGCAGATCGTGCGCTGGAATAACCTCAAGAGCTACACCATTGAAGTTGGGCAGCGTTTGGTAGTGGGGAAGTAGTGCCGGATACTATCCGGCACAGCCGTCAGGCTAAAAAGCGGTTTACACTAAGCATACTTACATTTTACTTAGCCCTTTGGCCTGACGGCCATGCCGGATACTACCGTAGCGACGGACCGCCGGCACTACGCATTAATTCAATCGCTCAAAAATACCGGCAACGCCTTGCCCCCCGCCTACGCAGGCTGACACCATGCCGTATTTTTGGTCTCGCAAAGCCATTTCGTTGAGCAACTGCACCGACAACCGGGCACCTGTTGAGCCAAGCGCATGGCCGAGCGCAATGGCACCACCGTTGGGGTTGATTTTGCTCTTGTCGAGGTCAAGTTCTTTCACAACGGCTAAGGCCTGAGCCGCAAATGCCTCATTCAATTCGATCAGGTCGATGTCGTTTTGTTGCAAACCCGCCTTTTGGAGGGCAATGGGGATGGCAGCGACGGGGCCAATGCCCATAATGCGCGGCTCTACACCCGCCGATGCATAGGACATCATCCGGCCCATTGGTTTCAAATTCAACTCGTTCACCAATCGCTCCGACATCACAATCACGAAGGCGGCTCCGTCGGACGTTTGCGAAGAATTACCCGCCGTTACCGAACCACCAGCCGCAAACACGGGCTTCAGTCGGCCAAGCCCTTCGGCACTTGTATCGGCGCGGGGGCCTTCGTCTTTGGCAACGGTCCATTCGCGGGTTTTCTTCTTGCCGCTGTTCGCATCGAAGTAGTTTTCTTTTACCGTAATCGGTACGATTTGGCTTTCGAAGCGTCCGTTGGCCTGTGCCGCGAGGGCCTTTTGGTGCGATTCGTAGGCGAACTGATCCTGCTCGTCGCGGCTGATGTTGAATTGCTGTGCCACCTGCTCGGCAGTGAGGCCCATACCAATATAGTAGTCGGGGTTTTGCTGAGCGATTTCGTAGTTAAGAGCTGTTTTCCAACCCATTACCGGCACCAGCGACATGGACTCTGTGCCGCCCGCGATGATACAATCGGACAGACCCGCGTGAATTTTGGCCGACGCAATAGCGATAGCCTCCAAACCCGACCCGCAATACCGGTTAATAGTCATGCCCGGAACGGTTTTGGGTAACGAAAGCAGCGAAATATACCGGGCAATCTGCATACCCTGCTCAGCCTCTGGTACGGCGTTACCCACGATCAAATCTTCGACACGGGCCGGATCGAGTTGGGGCACCTGCGCCAGCAAATGCCTGATAACTTCTGCCGCCATATCGTCGGGGCGAGTGAGACGAAGACCACCCCGTGGGGCTTTACCAACGGCGGTGCGATAACCGGCAACAACGTATGCATCCATATTTTTTTGTTTTCAGTTTGTCTGTATCTGTAAAACCAATTATTCTCTCGGAAAATTACAGACAAATATAAGTTGTTATGCACGCATACTATTTAGGCTGTCCAAAAAGTTTTTGGCGTACTGCCCAATCACCGCCTGCGTTATGTGCGCTTCCTCCCGCACTCGCCCCAGGCAGGCCAGGCCTGTAAGGCTCAAAATAACCGCTTCGGTTGCCGGAACGCTCGGCCCGTTGAACACGATACCCAGCACCGGAATATTGCGCGTTCGGCAAGCTTCCACCGACAGCAGGGTATGGTTGATACTGCCCAGATAATTGCGCGAGACGAGCAGAACGGGCAAGCTGTTGCGTTGGACCCAGTCGATACTGAGTTCGTGGTGATTGAGCGGGACCATCAGGCCACCGGCCAACTCGATAACCAGGTGGTTGGCGGTCTGTGGAAGCTGAATTTGCTCGAGGTCGATGGTAACGCCGTCAAGATCGGCTGCTGCGTGGGGCGACAGGGGTTCGCGCAGGCTATAGGCTTCGGGGTGAAAGCGTGAGCGGGTATTTGTAATCAGTCCGCGCACGATCTCGGTGTCGGAATCGGTAGGGGCACCCGACTGCACGGGTTTCCAGTAATCGGCTTGCAGGGCCTCGACAACAATGGCCGAGACAACCGTTTTACCAATTTCGGTGCCAATACCGGCAATTACTAGTTTGTTCATACTCTTTTTTATCTTTGAGGAAACTTTACAACTCAATACGTTTTATGAAACGACTACTCCAGACATCTGCACTTCTCTTGTGCTTATCCTCAACTCTTGTTTTGGGGCAGGATGTTCCCAAACCCAAACGTCCGATGCCCGTCGAATACAGCAAAGGGCGGTTGATGGGTGGTGCGGGCATAACCTTTGTTGGTGCCACAGCCAAAATAGGCGGGTTCGTTCGGGACCGACTTTGGTTAGGGGCACAAGGCGAATTGCATGCGGCATTATCCTACCGAGCAGAAGCGGGTTTGTTCGCTCGATATTACCCTTGGAACGGTCGGCTGACAACCTTCGCCGAAACTGGCGTGTCCTATGGCCGTTTTGATCCCTGGGACTTTGATTTTGACGGTGTTCGTCCTGACCCGTGGTCTGGTGCAAGCCCAAAACTGAACTTGGGTGCGGGTATAGAGTATCGAATTACGGAGAGATTTGGCCTTGAGGCAGTGGCCAAAGCCGGAGCTTTAACTGCCACGAAGTGGATTCAGCCTAGCTTTCAGGGGTCGTTGAATTATACGTTTGGCCGGAAGCGGTAGCCGATACCAACTCCCTCACCTCCTCCTCGCTATTGAAACTGTGCAGGCAAATTCGGATTCGTTCCTGACCAACAGGAACGGTGGGGCTGAGAATGGCCCGAACATCGAAACCCGCTTCCTGGGCCTGTGAAGCCACCTGTCGGCAGGAGTCGTTGCCCGAAATCAAGAGGCATTGAATGGGCGATTGACTGTCCGTGAACCGGGCATTGGGCAGGTGCTGAGCGGCAAGCTCGCGAAACAATCGAATATGATTTTGAAGTTGCACACGGGCCTGCCCTTCGCGGGCCACCTGCTCATGGGCACAGGCAATAGCCAGCAAACTGTGGGGTGGTAGGGCCGTTGTGTACACCAACGACCGGGCCATATTAACCAGGTAATCGCGCAGGAGCGTTGGCCCCACCACCGCAGCCCCATGCACCCCCAGCCCCTTCCCGAACGTATGCACCCGCGCCAGAACCCGCGCCTGCAAGCCTAACTCGACCACGCGCCCCTCGCCGTTGGGGCCGTACACGCCCGTCGCATGGGCCTCATCGACAAGCAGGTACGCCCCGAACTGTTCACACAGGTCTACCAGTTCGGGCAGGGGCGCGAAATCGCCATCCATCGAATACACCGACTCCACGGCGACAAAAATTGTTGGCGCATTTCTCTCACGAGCCTCGCTCAACAACTGAGCGAGGTGGTCGAGGTCGTTGTGGCGGAAGCGGTGCCGTTCGGCGTAGCTCAGCCGCGCCCCGTCGATCATGCTGGCGTGGATTAACTCATCCGTGAGCAGCACATCGCCCCGTTGCGGTAACGCGGCCATAAGGCCCAGGTTAGCGTCGTAACCGGAGTTAAAGACGAGTGCGCTCTCGGTTTGGTAATAGTGGGCCAATTGCTCCTCAACCGTGCTGGCAAGGGCGGTGTGGCCTGCCAATAAGCGAGAACCGGTGGCTCCATTGAGCAGATTATCAGGAATTGCTTCGGCCTGCCGAATGGCCTCACGCAGAGTTTGGGAGCGGGCCATACCGAGGTAATCGTTTGAACAAAAGTCGATTAGGTCGTTATTGGTGCGCAGTTGGCGGAGTAGGCCAGCGGCTTCGCGTTGCCGAAGGCGATTTTGAAGAAAGTTGATTTGTTGTGGCATTGCACCACAAAAATACGGCGGTGATGGTACGCGGATGACACGGATTGGACAGATTTACGCAGATATCTGGCTTTCTTTGTTCGATTTTACCTCTTTGGGTGGTATGAAACAATTCTTCTTACAGCCTGCACTACTGGTTTTTGTGGGCGGTGGCCTCGGCAGTGTACTGCGCTACGGGCTGGGTATATGGATGCCTATGCAACCAGGCGAACGAACGTTTCCGATAGCCATTTTGGGGGCCAATGTGCTGGCCAGTCTGGTATTGGGCGTAGTGGCCGGGGCCGTCGCGAATCGGTTGATGAGCCAGGACCTTCGGTTGCTGCTGGGCGTGGGGTTTTGCGGAGGTCTGAGTACATTCTCAACCTTCAGTGTCGATACGTTAGTACTGCTGCAACAAGGCCGGGCGGGGGCCGCCCTGCTCAATGTTGGCCTGAATATTGCAGGGTGTTTGCTGGCATCGGCAGCAGGTTTTTGGATCGTAACAGCCAATCAATCAAGCATATGAGAAAGTTCTATATCCTCTTACTGGCAACTGCATGTTTCACGGCAAGTGGCTTCGCAGTGACCTCGCAAACCTTTACCTGGGAGTATTATAAAGTTCAGCTCACGGTGCCCGACGATTTCAAAGTGACCCAAAACACCGATGAAGAATTCGAGATGGCGGGCGACGGCATGACGTTGCTGATGGAACTTTTCGAGCAAAATATTACCATCGACGAGCTGGATGAGGCCGTAAAAACAGGAGCCAAAACCCTGAAACTCGAAGCCGTAGACGATCAGCACGAACTCGACGTAAACGGGTTGCAGGGCTATTATGTGGAAGGCATAGTGAAAGGCAACCGGGTTATGTTTGTGGGCATGATGGACCCCAACTCCAACACCAACTTTTTTATCTCACTCGTTTTCGACGACGAGGATAAAACCGCCGAGGCCGACGCCCTGCGCATACTAAGCAGCGTGAAGAAACTGAAGTAAGGAGTGTCCATAGCTACGTACTGTATGGAGCGTGTTTTTCGTTAATAATGTGTAACGAAAACTCTCTTTTAACGGCTATGCGCGCAATTTCCACCGTGATGGTAGGGTTGGTAAGTGTAGGAAACCTGCTGGCCCAAGCACCCCATCGCCCAACACATTCACCCACAGCATTCGTCTGCAATTACACGGGTCAGAAAGCCCCGGAAATCACCTGTACGTACGACCCCAACCGCTCACACAAACACGCCGAGAACGTAGTCGACCGGATTCTGAAACCGATTGGCCTGTTGCGTAATTTCAACGTGATGGAGTGCGCCAATACCCAGAACTGCTTTGCGACTGTGATGGGCGGGCAGCGGTTTGTGATCTACGACGGGGCGTTTATGCAACGTATCGACGACGTTACCAATACCGACTGGTCGGCAATCAGCATTATGGCGCACGAGATTGGACACCACTTGCAGGGGCACACCATCGACGGGAAGGGTGCCCGCCCCCAGAAAGAACTCGAAGCCGACAAGTTTTCGGGTTTTGTGTTGCATCAACTCGGGGCCTCGCTCGAAGAGTCGTTTGCAGCTATTCGCGCCCTCGGCAGCGACTACCCCAGCGCAACCCACCCCGCCCGTGCCCCGCGCCTGGAGGCCATTCGGAAAGGCTGGCTCGAAGCCGAGGAGATGTACCCCCGTTCGGGTTCGGGCCGACCCAATGCGCCCGTCACCTCGCGCCCCGTTGCGCAACGCCAAACCACGCCCCCCGCGACCGTAACACGTAACCCGGAGGCCGCTCCGGTTCCTGCGTCTCCGCGCACAGCAACCCCCAAACCGGCGGTCATTGCAGCCAACAAAGTGGGTTGTGTGTCGGGCAATTGTCAGGATGGCTTTGGAACGTATGTGCTGCCCACACGCGAGAAATACGTAGGCGAGTTTGTTGAGGGCGACAAGCACGGACAGGGTACCCAATATTATCCCGATGGCCGACTAAAATACAAAGGGGTGTTTCAGGACGACGAACGAGCGGGCTTCGGCACCTACTATTTTCGCAACGGCGACCGCTACGTGGGGCAGTTTTTCGAGAACGCGCCCAATGGTAAAGGTACCTATTATTTCTCGGATGGCGACCGCTTTGTGGGCAACTTCCGACAAGGCAAACGCAACGGTTTCGGCACCCTCTACGACTCCGATGGCGATAAACAAGAAGCCGGGCAGTATGAAGACGATGAACTGATTAATTAACTTTGCGGGCGAGCCACTAAAAACGGCTCGCCCGCTTCTATGATTACCGAAACCCCCTCCCACTACGACCATCTGGAGCAGATGTCGGTTCACGATCTGCTCGTGGGCATCAACAACGAAGATAAAACCGTTCCGCTGGCTGTTGAAAAGGCCATTCCCCAAATCGAGGCTCTCGTTGCGGCCACCACCGACCGGATGCGGGCGGGTGGGCGGTTATTTTACATCGGGGCGGGTACGAGCGGGCGGCTGGGTGTGGTCGATGCGTCGGAGTGCCCCCCTACCTACGGCGTTCCGTTCGATAGGGTCATTGGCCTTATTGCCGGGGGCGACGGGGCCATCCGCAGAGCCGTCGAATTTGCCGAAGACGACCCCCATCAAGCCTGGGTCGATATGCAGGAATACAGTCTTACGCCACAAGACGTGGTCGTGGGCATTGCCGCTTCGGGCCGCACTCCCTACGTGATCGGAGGTTTGCAACAGGCTCGCGAGGCCGGGTGCCTCACGGGTTGTGTGGTCTGTAATCCCGGCTCGGCGGTGGCTGCGGCTTGTGAATTCCCGGTTGAGGTGGTTGTGGGGCCGGAGTTCGTCACGGGCAGCACACGTATGAAATCGGGTACGGCGCAGAAGCTGGTTCTGAACATGTTATCGACAAGTGTGATGATCCAGCTTGGCCGCATAAAAGGCAATAAGATGGTCGATATGCAATTGAGTAACCTCAAGCTTCAGGACCGGGCCGCCAAGATGGTCATGAGCGAAATCAACGTCTCGCGTGAGGAAGCGGAGAGTTTACTGGCCAAATTCGGCAACGTTCGCGGAGCTATTGAGGGGTATGGTCGGTAGTTAGTTTTTGTCATTCCGAGGCACGAGGAATCTAGTTTCATTATAGTCAAGCTGAGCGTATGGGGTCTAGATTCCTCGTGCCTCGGAATGACAAAAAACCACAAACCGTTAGTATGAAAGCCATACGCTTAACCGAACTGAATCAGCCCGTTGCGCTGACCGAAGTCCCCAAACCCGAACCCAGTGCGGGCGACGCCCTGATTCGCCTGAAAGCTGCCGCCCTGAACCACCGCGACGTGTTCGTACAGAAGGGTCTTTACCCCGGCATCTCGGTCCCCGTCACGCTCGGCTCCGATGGTGCGGGGGTTGTCGAGGCTGTGGGCGAAGGCGTCGACACGGGGCTGGTTGGGCAAGAGGTCATTATCAACTGCGGCCACAACTGGGGCGACAATCCACGTTTTTATAGCTGGATGTTCAAGATTCTGGGTATGCCCGACGATGGCACCTTTGCCGAATACGTGGCCGTTCCGAAGCAATATCTCTACCCCAAACCGGCCCATCTGTCGTTTACGGAGGCCGCTGCCGTTCCTCTCGCGGGCCTAACGGCCTGGCGTGCGCTGATGACACGAGCCGCCTTGAAACCGGGCGAGAAAGTCCTGATTACGGGCATTGGGGGCGGAGTGGCTCTGTTCGCGCTCCAATTTGCGGTAGCTGCCGGGGCCGACGTTTGGGTAACGTCTGGTTCTGATGAGAAATTAGAGCGGGCCAAAACGCTGGGAGCCAAAGGGGGCGTGAACTACAAAGACCCCGACTGGCACAAGAACCTGATGAAAGCCACGGGCGGAGGCAAAATTGGCTATTTCGACGTGACTATCGACAGTGCGTCGGGGCCGGACTTTGCCAAACTTATGGATACCTCGGCACCGGGGGGGCGCATCGCCGTGTTTGGCGGCACAACGGGCAACATTACCAATGTTGTTCCATCGAAGGTGTTCTTCAAGCAACTGAATATTTTTGGGAGCACGATGGGCAGCGATGCCGAGTTTGGGGCCATGATCGCTTTTGTGAACGAGCATCAGGTAAAGCCCGTCGTCGATCAGGTATTTCCATTAGCCGACGCTGAAAAAGCCTTACGAAAGATGGATTCAGGAAGTCAATTTGGCAAAATCATCTTAGCCGTTGACTAATTTTTTACGTGCTTGACAACCAAAGTTTTGCACAAAAACCCGACTTATCCACAAAAGTCCTGTGGATAAGTCGGGTTTTATAGGTCAGAACGGCTATTAGTTGGTTCTCAGCGGGTTATTGGAATAATGGCCTCCGTCTGGTCCCAAAACAATTTCAGGTCAGTTCCGTTGCCGTTTGGAGCAAACGCCATCGTGAATTGTTCGGCCATTGGCGAGTGAACTTGCGAGACAATCGGCACCCGCAATACGTCTTCTTTCTCGTCGTAGCTGGTGCCCCATTGGCCAGTTTCCTTATTGAAAATAGCTGTCCAGCCTGTTGCGGTTGGAATGGTCCAGAGTGTGTAATCACCTTTAGGCAGGGGTTTGCCTGCAATGTTCACATCCTGCCCGAACGAGATCTTAGTCGACTCGTTGGCTCCTGTCCGCCAAACTTCACCATATGGCACTAAATCGCCGAAAATTACACGCCCTTTTTTATAGGGTTGGCAATAGACAACCTTCACAGTTAGGCCATTATGAGTGTTTTCTACGGTTGCCGGTGGGCTTAACTTACTTGTGTAGGACATGACCGCATAACCAGCCACGAGTAACACGGCAATAACAATTGCTGCAATTTTGAGCACTTTTTTCATTGTACGGAACGGTTTAAGTTTACGGGGGCAAGTTATAAAGAATCAGGTCTTTATACCGCTTCCTTTTTCAACTTGTCGCGAAGCTGAAACAACTCGTTGCGCAGGCGGGCAGCTTCCATGAAGTCGAGTTCTTTGGCGGCTTTTTCCATCCTGCTCTGCGTTTCGCGAATCAGTTTCTCCAGATCGCCTTTACCCATGTATTGCACAATCGGGTCGGCGGCAATCCGAATTTCGTCCGGCTCCACATAAAACTGCTTTGGCTTGGAGTCGGCTACTTTAGTTTGGCCCATAATTGCTTCACGCGACTTAAACACGGTTTTGGGCGTGATGCCGTGATCGGTGTTGTACTCCAACTGAACCGCCCGACGCCGGTCGGTCTCGTCAATCGCCCTGGCCATCGACCCCGTAATCCGGTCGGCATACATCAGTACCTTCCCATTCACGTTTCGGGCGGCCCGGCCAATGGTCTGGATCAACGACCGAATGTCGCGCAGGAATCCCTCTTTGTCGGCATCCATAATCGCCACCAACGACACCTCGGGCAGGTCGAGGCCCTCACGCAGCAGGTTCACACCCACGAGCACGTCGAACGCGCCAAGCCTTAGATCGCGCAGAATTTCGACCCGGTCGAGGGTTTTCACTTCGGAGTGAATGTAGCGCGTTTTTATGCCCACCCGCTCCAGGTACTTGCTCAGTTCCTCGGCCATCCGTTTGGTAAGCGTCGTGACCAATACGCGTTCCTGCCGTTTGATGCGGATGTCGATTTCTTCGAGCAAATCGTCGATCTGATTCAGGCTCGGGCGCACCTCAATTTCGGGGTCGAGCAGGCCCGTTGGACGGATCAACTGCTCCACCACCACGCCCTCGCTCTTGCGGAGTTCGTAGTCCGATGGCGTTGCCGATACGTAAATCGTTTGCCCGGCCAAATCTTCAAACTCCTGAAACGTAAGCGGGCGATTGTCCATCGCCGATGGAAGCCGGAAACCGTAGTCGACCAGGGCGGTTTTGCGGGAGCGGTCGCCCCCCCACATGGCCCGAATCTGCGGGATGGTCGCGTGACTCTCATCGACTACCAGCAGGTAGTCATCGGGGAAATAGTCGAGCAAACAGAACGGACGTTGGCCGGGCAGCCGCCGGTCGAAGTAGCGGGAATAGTTTTCGATGCCCGAACAGTAGCCCAATTCGCGCATCATTTCGAGGTCGAACTCGGTGCGTTCCTTAATCCGCTCGGCCTCCTGCTCGCGAAACTCGCTCTCAAAATAGCGTATCTGCGCTACCAGATCGTCCTGAATTTGGTGGATGGCTCCGTTCAGCGTGTCGCGGCCCGTCACAAACAGCGTGGCCGGAAAGATCGTCACCAGCCGTTCGTCGGAGAGTTTGCGCCCCGACGCGGGGTCTATGCGCTGAATGGTCTCAATCTCGTCGCCAAAGAAGATAATCCGGTATGCAAAGTCGGCGTAAGCCACGAACACGTCGACGGTATCGCCCTTCACGCGGAAGTTACCCCGCGCAAATTCGCCCTCGGTCCGGCTATACAGGATTTCGACCATCCGGTGCAGAAACTGATTGCGGCTCATCCGCTCGCCCACGCCAATACGCACCACGTTGTTTTTGAACTCTTCGGGGTTGCCCATGCCGTAGATGCACGACACCGAGGCCACCACAATCACGTCGCGCCGACCGCTCATCAGGGCCGAGGTTGCCGCCAGCCGGAGCTTGTCGATTTCCTCGTTGATGGCCAGGTCTTTCTCGATGTACGTGTTGGTGGTGGCGATATACGCTTCGGGCTGGTAGTAGTCGTAATACGAGATAAAATACTCGACGGCGTTATTCGGGAAAAACTGCTTGAACTCACCGTAGAGCTGGGCTGCCAACGTTTTGTTATGGCTCAGAACAAGGGCTGGTCTATTAAGTTGAGCGATTACGTTCGCAACCGAAAACGTCTTGCCTGATCCCGTGACCCCGAGCAAAACCTGCCCTTGTTCGCCTTCTTTGAGGCCTTTTACGAGTTCGGCAATGGCTTTGGGTTGGTCGCCGGTGGGTTGAAATTCGGAGGTTAATTGAAAGTTCATCAGCGTTGGTTGTCGTGGCAGAAACCCCGCTTTTCGGCCCGATTTGGCACGCGGGGAAATCTGGCTAATTTACGACTAAACCCGCCCAATTCAAAAGGAGTTTTAGAAATAGCTGAGCAATGGACGGGCTTTATCGCTCCAGCCCTTTAACCACCAACCCGAGCAACTCACCCACCCGTGTATCGTCGATTCAGCGGGCAACGCTTCATGCTTTATCGCCCTTTCCCAAGTCAAAAAATATGTCCGTAATCAATTGACGCTGCGGATGCTGATTGCTGAAGATGATCGAGAGTAAAATCAACCGGTTACCATCGATGGCTTTCAAATCACACTTGTTCAAGTCAAGTTTGGAGGGCAACGCCAGTGTATTTTCATCATAAAACCACGAAGTAAACTTGCGAAACCGTGCCTGTTCGCGCCCATCCGACGAGTCGCAGATGAAAATGAGTGCATGGCGGTTTGGGGCGAAGAAGTGCTCAAAAATGGCAAAAATAGTGGGGGCCGTCTGCTTGTCAGCGGGCAGTCGACCCCACCGGGGTTGTCGGCAACGGCGATAACCATCTCAAACACGTCTACGTCTAACGCTTCGTAACCATCGAAATATTCGGTTGAAGGGACGAATTTTATTTCGTATTTCACTCCTCCGTCCGTTGAGAAGAAATAGCTGTTATTTATACCTCCCTTAAACTGATATTCGTAAGGTTCAATTGGCTCCTTCTCCTGCACGTCGTTGTTTGTTTCGTTGCATCAATCGGTCGAAATCAGCCCGGACCTCTGGGTTGTTCCGGTAATTATCAATCGTTTCGCGTTGAGCCTGTTTTTTTACTTCCAATAGTTTGCGGACGATCTCGATGCCCCGCAGCGGTTTAGCTGGCGTTTCCATACGTGTATTAGTTGTTTAGACGAAGGTACGAATTTTACCAATCCCTTGAGTCACACGATCTCCTGACGTTATCGCAACCCCTCCGCCACTTCGACCAGTCGGACCAGCTCGCGCCGGTAGCCGTCGGGGTCGGGGCCAAAGGCGGTGCGGGCCAGGGTTGCCATGTCGCCGTAGGTGGCCTTGCCTTTAAATCCTGAGTCGCGCAGCACCAACCCGAAACCGGCAACGGCGGTGGCAAACCGGCAGTCGGTCGAGGTATTGGCGAGGGGCACGGGGGCCGCGCTGTGAACATGCGTGAGCAGTTGGCTCGTGTGGCCGTCGGGGGTTTTGTAGCGGACCTTGAGCGTCAGGCGTTCGTCGGTGGTGCCAGAGGTGAGCAAATCGGTAGTTTTCTGATATTTGAGGTTGTCAGTGTGGTCAGCCAGATACGGGCTGGTTACCCCCGCCGGAATCAGTTCGTACAGAGCCGTTACGGAATGGCCGGAGCCGAGGTCACCCGCGTCTTTTTTGTCGTCGGCAAAATCCTCATTGTTGAGGTGCCGGTTTTCATAGCCAATAAGCCGGTAGCCCTGCACAAAGCGCGGGTTGAACTCCAGTTGCAGCTTCACGTCTTTGGCCACGGTAAACAACGTCCCACCAAACTCCTGCCCAAACACCTTGCGGGCCTCCTGCGCATTGTCGATGTAGGCGTAATTACCGTTTCCCTTGTCGGCCAGGGTTTCGAGTTTGCTGTCTTTGTAGTTGCCCATCCCGAAGCCCAGCACGCTCAGAAACACGCCACTTTCGCGCTCGCTTTCCACCAATTGCTCCAACTCGTTGACGCTCGACACCCCCACGTTAAAATCCCCGTCCGACGCCAAAATCACGCGGTTGTTACCCTCCTTGCGGAAATGCTCGCGGGCCGTTTGGTACGCGAGCCGAATACCCGCTCCCCCGGCGGTGCTGCCCCCGGCGTGTAGCGCATTGATAGCCTCGCGGATTTTCTCGGGGCGGTTACCGGGCGTGGGTGGCAACACCAGCCCGGCAACCCCGGCATACACCACAATAGCCACTCGGTCGACGGGCCGAAGTTGATTAACCAGTTCATTCAGAGCCATTTTCACCAGTGGGAGCTTGTTATCCATATCCATCGACCCCGATACGTCGATCAGAAACGTAAGGTTCGCCGGGGGCAACTTATCGGTCGGGATGGTGCGAGCCTGTAGGCCGATGCGTACCAACTGCAAACCCGGATTGAACGGCGACTCGGTTAGCTCGGTCGTGATCGAAACGGGGTCTTTTCCGGTCGGTTGAGGCAGGTCGTACCGGAAGTAGTTAATCATTTCCTCAACCCGAACAGCATCTTTGGGCGGTCGTTGGCCCATGTTCAGAAACCGCCGGACGTTGGTATAAGCCGCCCGGTCAACATCCGCCGAGAAGGTCGTAACGGGATTTTGAATAACCGTTTTGAAGCCACTTTCGCGAATCGGGTCATATTCCTCGGTCGTTGACGGGCGAGGCATTGGAGCCACAAAACCTCTTATCCCCTCATTAGCTATTGCCACGGACCCCATAACCGACCGCTTCTGTGCAGTTCCGTACCCCACAACGACTACCTCGCTCAACATCTTCGCGTCGGCATGAAGCGTAACGTCAACGGCTGTCGTTTGGGTTTTGGTCTTCACCTCTTTGGTCATGTAGCCAATAAACGAAAACACGAGCGTGGTGCGGGTCGAGTCATTCACAACGATCCGGTATCGCCCTTGCGCGTCGGTGTTGGTGCCTATTTTTGTGCCTTTGATCTGCACGTTTACGCCCGGCAACGGGCTGAAATTTTGAGCATCGCGGAGGGTGCCGGTGAGCGTGCGTGAGGCTGGGCGAGTTTGAGCACAGGCAAGCGACGTTAGGAGAACGCACGCAAAAAGTATCCATTTTGTTAGCATGGTCGTATGGAATTTGGTTATGTTTCGCATCCTAGAGATGTCATCTGTCGAAACCAGATAACATCTCTGAGATGCAAGGCCCAATTGGATTGCACAACCGGTACTGAAAATTTTCGGATCGCATGTTTTTAAAGCGGTTTAGCCCTTTTCGCTCGTCACACGCCCGTTTGAAAACGGACGCCGACTTCGTTGCGGCCTACCGACAAACGGGTGATCTTGAGACACTCGGTGAACTGTACGAACGCCATATGGACTTGGTATATGCCGTCTGTTTCAAGTACTTGCGCGATGAAGAGGAGAGCCGCGACGCCGTCATGCAGTTGTTTGAACAGTTGGTGACCGACCTGCGAAAGCATGAGGTAACGAACTTCAAAAGTTGGCTGCACAGCGTGGCCCGCAACCATTGCCTGATGATTTTGCGGAGCCGCAAAATAGCAGTCGTGGAACCTGCTGAGGGAAGTGTGTTACTCGACGACCGCGACGACCTGCCCGCCGAACGCCCGCTTATTCAGCCCGCCCCCGACGACGATGACGACTTCAATCTGGAAGAAAACCTGTCGCGGATGAACGGCTGCCTGCAAACGTTGCCCACCGAGCAACGACATTGCATCGAATTGTTTTATTTAGAAGAAAAATCATACGTCGAAGTGGCCGACCTCACCGGCTTCGACCTGAAACAAGTAAAAAGTTACCTCCAAAACGGTCGCCGAAACCTGAAAAACTGCATGACCAAGTGAATAATCAACTGACCATCAACGAACTTCGGGCCTATCAGGCCGGGCAGTTAGACGGTCCGGCCCGGCACCGTGTGGAACGGCTGCTGCTCGAAGACCCTTTCTATGCCGACGCGCTCGAAGGTCTCGAAGCCTTGCAGCGCACGGGGGCGTCGTTGCCCAAACAAACCGCCCAACTCCGGCAGGCCTTGCACGCCCGCATCGGCGAGTCGGCCACCGAACGGCGGCTGTATCCGCTGTGGGTAACCACGATGGCCGCGTCGATTTTGCTCGTTCTGGGTGTTTCGTTCTACTTTATTTATACAAACGATCCCGCCCGCAAGCCCGTTGCTCATCAATCCGCGCCTAAAGCCGTGGAGCCAATTGTGGTCCAGATCGGCCCAATGGATTCGGCACTAATTAAGACGGTTGAGACGGTGGGCGTTCTCGAAACCCACGCGAACCAACAACAGCGACTCCGCGAAACTCAGAAGGAGCCAGTTGTTTCGGTAGTACAACTTGCTCAACGGACACCAGCCCGCATACGGCATACGGCTATGGCTTCACAGGAAAACACTGTTAGTGAAGTAGTTACCGAATCTAAGCCTGCGCAGACCAAGAGCGAAAGCGTCGCGAGTCTGGAATCAATTTTGGCATTCAACGAACCTAAGGTAAATCCTCGCCGGATCAGCCACCCAGAGAGGGCGTTTGGTCCCAATGCACCGGAACCACCCGAAGTTACATTCTGGAATGATGATCAAAGTCGATTGGCCAGACTTCAGACTGCTTATGCCTATTCAGAATCAGAGCGAAGTAAAACTAACTCAGATGGTATCGTCTTAAACGAGGTAAACGTGGTTGGGTACGGAACGCAGCAGAAACGGGCTATCACTGGAGCAGTGGCAATGGTCCCTCCGGCTGCGTCGCCCGGTCAACGCAGGCTACCGCTCCCTACTCGTTCTAACCTCGTTCAGGGGACGATCATCGACCAACAGGGCGTTCCGTTGCCGGGGGTTTCTGTTCTTGTAAAGGGAACCAAAACAGGCACAACGACTGATGGCTCAGGGCGTTTTTCGTTCGATAGCTCTCAAGTGATTGGGCAACAACTGCACGTTTCGTTTATTGGTTACGTACCGCAGGAATTACCCGTAGCAGCCCTAGAGCAGGGGCCAGTAAAATTGGCTGAAGACAATAAGTCATTAAGCGAGGTGGTCGTTGTCGGCTACGGCAACGACACCCGTAAACGTGTGGAGCGGGCCTTTGCCAAACGGCGCAAGACTCTTGCACTACCTACCGAAAAAGGTGAGTCGTTCTTCAGCAAACTGAACGGGCAGGAGGCCGACGCCTTTCGCGATTACCTGAAACGCCAGGCTAGTTTGTCGTTTCACGGGCCATTGAGCGTGCGCATCCAAACCGACAGGAAAGGTAATGTCCGCCGAGTGGATGTGGAAGAAAGTATTTTGGTTAAAGAACTCGATGGAACAGAGCACCGGGACCATTTCGCAAGCCCCGCAGTTCGGGCCGAGGCCGAACGGTTAGTACGAGGGTATGACAAATGGCCTAAAAAACGGCAGTGGTTGCATTGGATACTTAGCTGGTGATGCACAACGCCTTAAAACGCTATATTTACCTTGAACAGCAACGATAAGTCATGGTTACGTCAACGATTTCTTTAGCAGAACAAATCAGTGAACGGCTCCAAACGGAGCCGATTGTACGGGTGTCGGCTACGCTCGATGAATTCTGGGAGGTAGTCGATGAATTTGGTGAAGACCCCGAACTCGACTTGGAGTATATCGGTGGAAAAATAAAAGCACAGACTGGCGGGGCGATAGACAATCACGAATTAATGGTTATCAATTTAGGTCGTCACTTAGCAACGGCATTTGATAACTTTCCCCATGTTCGGGTCATGGGCAGCAACAAGACCATCTACATCCCGGCCTGCCAGACTGCTGTAAAACCCGATTTGGTCGTGATGCGTGAACCAAGCCAACTTTTCCCGCGCAAAGGGCAAGAACCGGGCATTACCAATCCATACGTGGTGGTCGAAATTTTCTCCGACTCAACCCAGAAAGACGACCGGGGCGAAAAACTCCGCTGTTACAAACTCCTCGAATCACTCCAGCACATCATCTACCTTGACCCATTCAAACAGTATGTCTCGGTTTACTCGAAAAACGGTGATGTGTACCACTGGTCCGTAGTGGATTATTACTCCCTAGACGAAATCATCACGTTGGGCGAGGTTGAGTTGTCCATAAAAGACATTTATCATAAAGTGAGTCTCTAATCCAGCCCCGGCCTCCTGAACGCCCTTGCTTCGGGGAAGAGCGTCTCCATTTCGCGACGCATGCGAGAGAGCATGGCCAACACGTCGAGGGCTTCGTCGGTTTTTTCGGGGTAGCTTTCGAGCATGGTTTGCCAGGCCAACAGCGACCGATCAATACACACAAGCACTAGTTTGGCCTTGCCGAGGTAGTAATGGTTCAGGTGCGGGTCTGACGTGGGATCGCTCAATACGCGCAGAGCCGACATGGCTTTGACCGGGATGAGCGTCCGATACCATTTGATCATCTCCCAGGCATCTTTGAGGGTATTGAGCATCGCCAAAGCCTCCTCGTTTTCGCGGATACCCATCTGCACGGCCTGCAACTGTTGCTGTCCGGCATCTTCGAGCAGGTCGGCCTCCTCGCGCATCCAGTCTCCCGAACTGCGCATATACTGGTGACTCAACTGGGCAATCGGGTGGTTTTTGGCCTGTTGACGCCGAAACGCGGCCTCTTCTTCGAGCTTCCGTTTGTCGGTCTCCGAGGGGGTATCGTCGCCGGTAAGTCCTTGTTGGGTACGCAGCGTTTCGATGTACTGCTTCGTCAGGTTGAGGGCCTCGGTCAGTTGCTGCACTAATACCTCGCCTGTTCTAGTGGTCGCAGCGGGGGTTGCCGGGGTCTCGGCCTCCTGCTGTTGCTGCATTTGAAAACTTGAGCAACGGGCTGTGAATAAGCACCGTTCGCACCAGGTATCGCAGTAGTTATAGATTCCCGCGATGAAATCCGCTCCCTCTCTCATGGTCGATTACTCGTTACGATAGACTCTCTCTATCGCGAATATAGACAACACAAGAGGGGGAGGGATTAAACGTAAGTGAAAAACGTTTTATACATTCATTAACGACTCCCGACGGCGCATTTTGCCTGCGGGAATACCAAACATCATCTTGAATCGACGGCAGAAATAGGCCGTGTCTTTATAACCCACCTCAGCCCCGATAGCCCGGATGCTCTTCTTCGACGTGCGGAGCAATCCAACGGCGGCTTCCATCCGCTGATACTCGATGTAATCCTGCGGGTTGATGCCCGTGAGCATCTTGAAATATTGCCCCACGTAATCCTCCGACACGTTAGCCACGTTGGCGAGAACTTTGTTCGAGAGATCGCCACCGAGGTTGTCTTTGATATAGGCAAAAATGTCGATCAGGCGCGGGTCTTTGAAGTACGTGCTGTTCGTGACTAACTGCTCCACAAACAGGCGGTTCTTCAAAATATACCGGATAATTTCGATAACGATTTCCTCTGTTTTGATCTTAATCACCCGCCCTTTACCAGCAATATCGCTCATGTCCTCGGCCAGAATCATGTTGATTGTCTGAGCGAGTTGCGTATCGGATTTAATTACGAACGGTGGTACGTCGAGCGAATTAAAAAAGTTGACCGAGTCGAAAACTTTAGCCTCGAACGACACATAGCCGAACGAGTTAGACAACTTTCCGATCTTGTCGGGGTTGCGGTTGGCCTCAAAATAGTTTTCGCGGTGAGTCATGAACTCCTCGTTATTCACGGTTTTAGTAGCCCCATCGCCGTAGGTAACGGTGAGGTGTTTGCCACCGGGAATGAACAGCATATCGCCCACTTCGACCTGTTGAGCATCGTCGCCAAACGTCACCTGCCCTTCGTAAAGGATAGTTATGGAGTTTTCGACGTCGTAAAAGTTCTTGATCCGAATAGGCTGAAGGATGCGGATGTTCCGTGCCTTGATGAACTTCACGCCCAGCGATTCGATAATTTTATTGTAATCTTCCATAGTTCGAAAGAGTGAGTATCAATAGGAGTGCTCCGTAAATTTGCACAAAACTAATAAATTGTACAAATCCAATACAAGAAGAATAGTTTCCATTGGGTAAAAAAAAAGTGCGTATCCGGTCTGGATACGCACTCGTGTCTTGGAAAAATTTAGTTTTCGACCCGAAACTCCTATCGAATTAGCTCTCTCGCAATTACTAATTTTTGTATTTCGGATGTTCCTTCATAAATCTGAGTAATCTTGGCGTCGCGCATGAATCGCTCAACGTGAAACTCTTTTACATAGCCGTAACCACCGTGAATCTGTACGGCCTCGGTGGTGGCCCACATCGCCACTTCCGACGCATACAGTTTGGCCATCGCAGCCGCCTGCACGTAGTCTTTATGTTCGTCTTTCAGGCGAGCCGCTTTGTACACGAGTAGTCGGGCGGCCTCAATCTTAGTGGCCATCTCGGCCAGCTTAAACTGGATTGCCTGATGGTCGAAAATCTGCCGACCAAACGCCTTACGCTCCTGACTGTATTTGAGTGAAAGCTCCAGCGCACCAGCCGCAATGCCCAATGCCTGGGCTGCGATACCAATACGCCCACCGTTGAGCGTCGACATGGCG
The DNA here is from genome assembly GCA_004292855.1 of Cytophagales bacterium. Classification (GTDB taxonomy): domain Bacteria; phylum Bacteroidota; class Bacteroidia; order Cytophagales; family Spirosomataceae; genus Rudanella. The sequence continues at coordinate 156,078 of RDXN01000029.1, read as the reverse complement.
AACTTGAACCCAAATCCATCCTCGCCAATGCGGTTTTTTTTAGGTACCTGCACGTCCTGGAACAACAGCGAGTGCGTATCCGACGCCCGGATGCCCATTTTGTCTTCTTTCTTGCCGACTGTGAAACCGGGTGCGCCTTTCTCCACAATCAGGGCGTTGATGCCCCGGTGCTTTTTCTCGCGGTCGGTTTGGGCAATCACGAGGCAAATGCCCGAGGAGTTACCGTTGGTAATCCAGTTTTTGGTGCCGTTCACCAAGTAATAGTCGCCCATGTCCTCAGCAGTGGTGGCCTGCGAGGTCGCATCCGAACCGGCTTCCGGTTCGGAAAGGCAAAAGGCCCCGATGGTTTGGCCAGAGGCCAGCCGAGTCAGGTATTTTTGTTTTTGCTCCTCCGTGCCGTAGGCTTCCAACCCCCAGCATACGAGCGAGTTGTTGACCGACATAATCACCGAAGCCGACGCATCGACTTTCGAGATTTCCTCTATCGCGAGCACATACGAGACGGTGTCCATGCCACCCCCACCGTAATCGGGCGAGACCATCATGCCCATGAAGCCCAGTTCGCCCATTTTACGAACTTGCTCGGCGGGGAATTTGGCTTCGTTGTCGCGCTCCACAATACCGGGAAGCAATTCGGTTTGGGCAAAATCGCGGGCCGCTTCCTGCACCGCCAGATGTTCTTCGGTCAGGTTAAAATTGATGCCGGGAAGCTCCAAGGTTGCGGATGTCATAACTGATTTCTAGTTTGTTTTATTGATGGGGCGAAGATAAGAATAAAGTAGCAGTGGGCAGTGGCAGTGAGCAGTGGCTAACGCGTGAAAACTGCCAACTGCCACTGCCAACTGCTACTTAACTTGCCTGTCCCCCATTCACGCCCAGCACCTGCCCGTTCACAAACGAGGCCTCGTTAGAGGCCAGGAACAGGTATGCATGGGCGATGTCTTCGGGATTGCCCATGCGCTTGACCGGGATGGTTGCGATGGTGGCCTGCCGGGCTTCTTCGGGCATGGCGTCGGTCATGTCGGTGCGGATGAAACCGGGGGCCACGGCGTTGGCCGTAATGCCCTTGGGGCCGAGTTCTTTGGCCCAGGTCCGGCACATGGCAATAACGCCCGCTTTGGCCGCCGTGTAGTTGGTTTGACCGAAATTACCATGCACACCCACCACCGACGACGTACAAATAATGCGTCCGTAGCCATTCTCGACCATATACGGCACCACAGCTTTGGTACAGTTGAACACACCCGTGAGGTTCACGTCGATCACTTGCTGCCACTCTACATGGCTCATTTTTAGCAACGTACGGTCGCGGGTGATGCCCGCGTTGTTCACCAGAATATCCACCCGGCCATGCTTCTCGACAATCTGCCGGACGGCTTCTTCAATGCCCGGCACGTCGGTAACGCTGATTTTCATAAACTCGGCCTGTGCGCCCGTATCGCGGATGGCCTGTGCGGTTTGCTCGCCTTCGTCGAGCATGTCCCAGATGATGACAGTGGCCCCTTCGCGGGCAAAAATTTCGGCAGCCGACCGGCCAATGCCGCGAGCTGCCCCAGTGATGATGGCGATTTTGTTTGGTAGTCTCATAATGTTTCTACCTCACCCCCGCCCCCTCTCCTTGCGAAGGAGAGGGGAGACGTCAACGTCTAGGTTGATTTTGAAAAGCGAACTGTCTGCCTTGCCAAAATCAAGCTCACTTGGTAGACCTCCCCTCTCCTTGCGAAGGAGAGGGGCAGGGGGTGAGGTTGTTTACTCGTACAACAGTGAAATCAACTCGGCGACGCAGGCGGGTTTGGTTTGGCCCTCTACCTCGAACACACACTCGACTATGGCTCTGACGCCAGTTGTACCCTCATTTCGGTCCGGCGTTCCGGCATTGGTCGGTTCAACGTGATGGAGCCAGGCCTTCATGCGTACGCGGCTACCTACGGGCACGGCCCCCGTAAACCGAATTTTGTTGGCCCCGTAGTTAACGCCCATCTTTACTGACTCGACCCGGTACACCTCAGCCATGAGTTTAGGTGCGAGTGAGAGTGTCAGAAACCCGTGGGCGATGGTTCGGCCATAGGGCGAAAACTGACGGGCTTTCTCCTCGTCAAGGTGAATCCACTGGTGGTCGCCGGTGGCATCGGCGAATTTCTGGACCATCTCAGGGGTTACGGTCATATAGTCTGACTCACCGAGCGATTGACCCGCGTGGGTCGAGAAGTCGGCGAGGGTTGCGAATGTTTGCATTATCTATGGTTTTGCGATTCAAAAATACGGCAATACACTATCACCAATGGGGCAACGGCCCGGTCGCACTGCTTTGTTTTCACGGCATTGGGCAGGATGGCCGCGCCTTCGCGCCGTTTGGCAACGCACTGGATTCTAGGTTTACTATTTACAGCTTCGATTTGTTTTATCACGGCCAAACGGCTTGCCTACACGGCGATGCGTACGCTCAAAACGAACGCCTGACACCCGACAATTGGACCGCAATACTAACGGCTTTTCTAGACGAAAAAAATATTTGTCGCTTCTCGGTAGCGGGGTTTAGCATGGGGGGCGTGTTCGCGCTGGCAACCGTGCAGGCCTTTGCGGGGCGTGTGGACGAGCTTTGGTTGCTCGCACCCGACGGCATTACCACCAACGCCTGGTATCGGTTTGCAACAGGGTCGGGGTTCGGTCGGGCTGTATTCCGGTTTTTTCTGGATCGGTTACCTTTACTACGCCATGTGAGCAACGGGCTGGTTAAAGCGGGTTTGCTAGACCGGAGCCTCGTCCGATTTGCGCAAAGCACGCTTGCAACGCCCGATCAACGCGAGCGGGTCTATCGGTCGTGGGTGGCGTTTCGGCCCCTGCGCCTGCCCTTGCAAACACTAGCTCATACGCTCAACGCACACCCCATTCGCATCCGGGTTTTCCTCGGCACCTTCGACCGGGTACTACCACCCGAAGCCGTGCAGCCATTATTCCTGGTTTTACCAACTGCTCAGGAAGTTCTCCTGCCTGTGGGCCACAACCGGCTGATCGAGGTAGTTAGTCAGCTACCGTAGCGCGGTTGAGGATAACCGCGCTACCAGCATTAGTCAATTGGTCAATTTGGATAGCTGACCTTAAAATCGGCTTGTTTTAAGGTTAGCTATCCAAATTGGCGTTAGTTTTGAGGTCAGAACATAGAGCTAACCTTAAAATCGACCTGTTTTAATGCTAACCCCCTCTCTGTATAGCATAAACCCTGACCGGGCGAAACCTTGGAATGACCTTCCCGATTTGCCTATTCACCCCAATCTATACCGCTCCATCGAGGTCTACGAGCAGCTAGCCTGGGCAAAAGAAGCGTTGGGGCGGTTACAGGGGCGCAGTGTGGCTATTCCAAATCAGGGGCTTTTAATCAATTCGATCAGTTTGCAGGAAGCGAAGGCATCTAGTGCTATCGAAAATATTTTCACTACCGACGACGAACTGTATCAGGCGTTCAGCGAAGCCACCATTGAGCAGGCTTCCGAATCCACCAAAGAGGTTTTACGCTATCGGGAAGCCCTGTGGCATGGCTTTGAGTACCTCAACAGACAACCCGGCTTTAGCACTGACTATTTTGTACAGGTGTTTCAGGAGATAAAGCAATCGTCAGAGGGGATTCGTCCGCCGTTCTCACAAGTGTACATCCGGCAGGGTGGGAGCGGTTCCAATGTGGGCAAGCCGGTGTACACGCCCCCAGGGGGGGCTGGTATTTTGGAAGCCAAACTTAATAATCTTGTTCAGTTCCTGAACGACGACCGTGCTTACCCCATAGACCCACTACTAAAAATGGCTATCGGCCATTATCAATTTGAAGCCATTCACCCTTTTCGCGATGGTAACGGACGGGCCGGGCGCGTAGCCAACATCCATCTCTTGACCCAAAAAGGGCTGCTCGACTATCCTATTCTATATTTGAGTCGCTACATCGTTGAAAATAAAGGCGATTACTACAGCACTTTAGCGGGAGTCTCGCAACGGGGCGATTGGCAGTCGTGGTTGCTCTATATGCTTCGGGCAGTAACCGAAACGGCCCAACTGACCTACGAAAAAATTAATCGTATTCTGGCGGCTCAAGATGCGGTGTTGGAGGAGGTTGCCACTCAAAAAACAATTCGACGGCCCGATCAGCTAACCCAAACCATTTTCACGCAACCTGTCACGCGTGTGCGCCACCTGACCATTAACAAAACGTATGCAGAAAACACTGCCCGCGATTATCTGAACCGTCTGACTGAATTAGGTATTCTGGAGCGAAAAACGGTGGGCGGCAATCACTATTACATCAACCGCGAGTTGTACAGCATTCTGGCCGAATAGCTCAAACTACCCCAACTACCTCAAAATCGCCCGCTCAACAGCCTCGACGGACACCGTTACATCGGCATCGACGTGGGCGTGATGGCTCTCGACGGGGTGAGCATCGGGTGTAACAAAACCTGAATTTGGCCATAGCTAGTTTGCTGTTGTGCCGAATACTATTCGGCACTATGCCAGTAACTCCGTCAATCCGTTAGGCAGGCTGCGCCCGGCGGCTCGCCGTTCGGCGGCATAGTCGCGGAGGGTAGCCTGTAGGCGTGGGTTGTTCCGGGCATGGAGACCGGTGATCTCGGCTACGTCTTTATCCGTGAAAAACGCTTTCAGAACCAACTGATTCCAGGCCGCTTCGTCGAGGTGTTCGGCGGGGTATGGGTTGTGGAGCATGATGGCGGTTTGCACGTCGGCAATGTTGTTGCGGATGCCCTCGGTGGCCTGAAAACGCCACTCGTCGGGGAAAGCCAGCAAAGGCAGGGCCGAATATAAAGCCACGAGTTCGTTCATTTCGGCGGAGCGAAACAACTCGCCGATGCCCCGTACGTAGGCCTCGCGATCCGTTGTGGGGTACTGAAGCAGCCACCACACCCGCGCCAGTCGGTCCATTGTCCAGTTTACAATCTGAAAACCGGGGCGAGCAGTTTCCAACTCCGCTTGTATGTCGTCGGAAAGGACCACCGGGGCCTTACCCGTGAACCGGGGCATGGCCGTGAAAACCCGGTAAAAAACCGCGTTGGTTTGCCCCTGTGCGTACGTGTTGGCCTGCGTCTGTAGCCATGGGAGTACGCGCTCGCCGTCGGGTTGTTGTTCCAGTAAACGGAATAGGGTTGCCTCTATCATGCCGTAAAAATACGGCGGGCACTCATTTCTCCTTTATCGAAGGTTACCCTATAGCCTTTCTTCCTTTTTTTCGACCATTTATCCCTAACCTCCGCGTTGGCAGGTCGCGAACGGCATCATTGGAGGGTAACAACAAATTCAACCGTTCAATGAAAACGCTCATCACCTTCTCTGTCGCCTGTCTGCTGAGTGCAGCCGCCCTCTCAACGCCCGCTGTAGCCCAGAAAAAACCCTCCACTGAAGCCTACTACGAAGAGCAGCCGCGCCTTTCTGTCGCTGTTTTTCCGGCTGCCGACCCCCTGAAAATGTGGGTGGTAGCCGAAAAAGAAGACCGTCGCGCCTACGTAACCGTTGAGCTTCTCGATAGCCGAAATAACCGACTTCATCACGAGACAATTGATCGCCAAACAGCCTGCTTCCGGCAACGGTTCGACCTGAGCGACATGCCCGATGGTCGCTACACGGTACGCATCTCCGACGGCAACACCGTGCAGGAACGCACCTTTAAGCTCTCATCGCCGGGGCTGGAAGAGCAGCTCCCCAAGCGATTAGTGACCATGAATTGACCCCTCCGAATTACAACTCAGGCCCCGGTTTCGACCATTCAACCAGCAATCTGAGCACTCCGTGGAATCTTACTTTCGAGTGTGACTCAGAGCTTCACAACTTTGCATCGTTCAAACAGAAACAACAACCAAAAACAACAAATCAAATGAAACTCGCCATCAAATCCGTTTTGCTGGGCCTATCCATATTCGCGGCCTTTTGCGCACTCCTCATTGTATCGGCCTCGGCTGTTGAAGCCCGCCCAATGTCGAAGGAAAAGAAAGTGATTACAACCACCAACCACGCTGCCTATGTGTCGGGGGCGGGCCGGGCGGTTAGCGTAAACGTAGAGAAGCCTGCTGGCGAAGCGTTGAGCGTGAAGTTCACCAATGATCATGGCAACGTATTAGCTGAGCAATTTCTGACCAGCAAGCAGTCGGGCACGTATGGTATGTCGTTCAACGTAGAGCAACTGCCCGATGGCGTGTATCACGTTCGGATCGTTGGCAAGGAAACCGATGGCAAATACACGTTCACACTGAAAACCCCCGACACCGACGTACCGGCCCGCTCGCTGAAGGTGCTTTAAGTAGAGACCACCGACAAGCCACAGCCCACGTTGTCGTTGTCGGCATATGAGGCTACCACGAGAATTAAAATGTTCTACAGTCGACCAGACGTGCGAATGTAAAGCCCCATCGGGGCGGCATGTCAATAGAAAACAAGAGATTTACACGATAGTAAAGCCCCATCGGGGCGACATGTAAACGTTTAGCCACGGACATGCCGCCCCGATGGGGCTTTACTTTGTACCTATGCAACTTGTTGCTATTAACATGACGCCCCGATGGGGCTATACGTTATAGAAATTCTCCCTTCGGAGAAATCCGTCCTCTGGAAAATTATTGGTGAGCCAACCGTTTTCTATCAACTCGGCACCTTTTCGAACCATGGTTGGGCCTGTTCGAGTTGCCCCGCAAGCCGGAACAGGGTGGCTTCGTCGCCGAGCATGGCCGTGAACATGGCCCCAATCGGCAATCCCTCCGCCGACCAATGCAAGGGCACCGACATGGACGGTTGGCCGGTCATGTTGGCGATGCCCGTGAAGCTGATGTAGCCGAATGCTTTTTCGGCGATTTGGTCGAGCACCTTGCTGCCTCTGAGCCGCTTGGTGGCCCCAAACGTATCGAGCACCTTGATGAGACGATCTTCGGAGGGCTTGTTTTGCATCTCGCCAATTGTGATGGGCGGGCGGGGCAGGGTGGGGGTCAGAATCACATCATATTGATCGTGGAGTTGGCCCATGCTGCGCGAGAGGGCGTTCCACCGACGTTTCTGGTAAGCTACGTCGGTGCCCGAAAACGACTCGGCAATACGGGCTAGTAGCCAGGTATTCAGCTCCACGTCGGACCGGCGCGTGGGTCGGCCCAGATGCTCGCCTACCTCGCGCAGGGTGGCCCCGGTTTCGGCGAGTACCATTGCAAAAAACACTTCGGTCAGCACTGTTTTGTCGTAGGGCAAGTTGATCTCCTCGACTTGATGCCCCAGACTTTCGAGCAGTTTGGCAGCATCGCGAACGGCCTGTAGGCACTCATTGTGAACGGGTTGTGCCGGAATCAAGGCCTCCGTCGAAAAGCCGATACGTAGTTGGCCGGGTTCGCGGGCAGCTTCTTCGACAAACGGGCGGCCAGGCTGAGGCAAATAATACGGATCGCCGTACATAGTTCCGCTAATGGCGTCGAGCAGGGCCGCGCTGTCGCGTACAGAGCGCGTAACGGCGTGGGTCACTACCGCGCCCGACCACATCTCGCCGTTTTTCGGACCCAGCGGCACCCGCCCCCGCGAGGGCTTCATCCCGAACAGCCCGCAGCAACTCGCCGGAATCCGAATAGACCCACCCCCATCGCTTGCCGACGCCATCGGCACAATCCCCGACGACACCGCCACCGCCGAGCCGCCACTACTGCCCCCCGGTGAGTGGTTTAGGCTCCAGGGGTTGCGGGCGGGGCCGTAGAGTTTGGCTTCGGTAAACGGCGTAAGGCCAAATTCGGGCGTGTTGGTCTTGCCAAACAACACCAGACCGGCCCCTTTCAGGCGGCTTACCACCTCGCTGTCGATATCCGACACGTAGGTTTCCATGCCTTTACACCCTGATTTCATGGGCGTTCCGGCCCAGTCGAGTTCGAGGTCTTTGAGCAAAAACGGCACTCCGCGAAACGGACCCAGACCGGGCAAGCTCCCGGTCATGGCGCGGCCCCGGTCGTAGAGGGGCGTCACGACGGCATTGAGTTGCGGGTTCACGGCTTCGGCACGGGCAATGGCCGTTTCGAGCAGTTCGGCGGGGGCGACTTCGTTGCGCCGGACGAGGTCGGCAAGGGAGGTAGCATCGTGTTGACGGTACTCATCGAAGGCCATAGCAGGCCGGGCGGGGGCAGTCATAGGAACAGTCGCAAAAGTTTAGCGAAAGATACCCACTGACGAACAAAATCGGACGCCGAAAACCAAAATGAGTTCTTCGGGTATGCACCGAACCTTTCAAGTTCACCTCCCCGCCGACCGCACGTCGGCCTTAGTCCGCGACCTCAACGCCCTTGATGATGTAATTGGGTTAGCCCTTTTCACGGGCGATTCAGAAAAGCCCAAAGGCGATATGCTCACGATTCACCTGCTCAACACGGGTGCCGACGACGTTCTGCGGAGCATTCAGCACCATTGTCAGGGTACGCGGTATCTGGTCACGACGGCCATGAACGACAGTTTAGTAGAGACCTCCAAAACGGAACAACTCGAAAACGACGTCGACGAGGCCATTTGGGAGGAGATGGAAACCGGCCTGCGGCATCATGGCCGGGTGAGTACCAACTTCGTAGCGTTGATGGCTCTTGGGGGCGTTCTGGCCTCTATCGGGCTGGTCTCGGACCCGGCTCCGCAGGCCATGGCGTTTGTAGCTGCGGCTGTGATTGCGCCGGGCTTTGAACCCCTTGCCAAAATTGCGCTGGGGACGGTCTTGGGACAATGGCCGGTTGTCAAACGCGGGTTATGGTCGTCGTTGGTGGGGTATGCGGTGCTCATTGCGGCAGCGGCCCTGGGTTTCTGGATCATGCAGCAATTCGGAGCCACCTCGCCCGACAAGTTTCTGCAAAACCCAGAGGTTAAAAGCCTGTCGAGTCCAACGGCCAAAGAAATCATGCTGTCCATTTGCGGGACCCTGGCCGGGGCGTTGATCGTGGCCTCGTTCCGCAAGAGTGTGATCGCGGGCGCGTTGATCGCCATGGTTATTATCCATGCCGGGGCCATGATTGGCGTAGCCTTGGTCATCGGCCGCCCCGACCTCGCTCTCGAAGGAGCCGAACGCTTCGGGCTGGATATTGTCCTGATTCTGGCCTCGTGCAGTCTGGTTTTCTTTCTCAAGCAGCAGTTTTTTCACAAGCGCAAGCCGATTGTTTAATGAGGGCAGCTATCGCTTTTTTCTTTCTTGCCGTGCTGAAACGGATGGTGTGAACAAACAGATAAATCTATTATTTCTATAAACAATATCGATAAACTACATGTACTGTTTGGGTACGACACTCGGCGTACGGCAAAAATTTCATATTATGAACATCGTAGAGACAGCCGTTGCCAATGGCTCATTTAACACACTTGTTGCGGCTGTAAAAGCGGCTGGGTTAGTGGAAACGTTGAGTGGGACTGGTCCATTCACCGTGTTTGCTCCTGTTGACGCTGCGTTTGATTCCCTGCCTGCCGGCACAGTTGACACGTTGGTGAAGCCCGAAAGCAAAGATCAACTGACGGGTATCCTCACGTACCACGTGGTAGCCGGGAAAGTAATGTCGTCTGATTTGACCGATGGTATGACGGCTACTACCGTAAATGGCCAAACCGTTACGTTTAAACTGACGGGTGGTAAAGTAATGGTCAATGATGCCGAGGTAATTATTGCCGATGTGGACACGGACAACGGTGTTGTTCACGCCATCAACGCGGTGCTGATGCCTGCCTAATTGGCGAAGAAATACAGCGAAACGGCTCAATCTACACAGATTGAGCCGTTTTCATTTTGCGGCAAGTCGCTATCTCTAAGTCCCACTTACGGCCTCACCGCCGTCACGCTCCGAATCCTGACGGATTGCCCTTTTTCGTTGGACCCGTATTGCCCCGGCGTTGCCTCGAACTGAATTTGCTGGACCGTTCCGTCCCAACCGCTCCGCCCAGATAGCTCAATTTCGTACGTACGCATTTGCCCATCGCCAATGATCGGGAAGTCAATGACGCGGTCGGGGGTGGGCAGAAAATCGGGGTCGCCGGGTTTTTGCCAGTTCAGCCGGGCGGTACGGGCATCGGTTCTGAAAGCGGCCTGTACGTAGAGTTTCGGGATCGTATTGGCTCGCCAAAGCACGCGTGGGCTTTTAATCCCGAACGTGGCTTTCTCAAAATCGACCCGCCCCCAGCGAACGTTTAGCTCGTTGCGGATGGGCCAACCCGTGTCGATTGTGTTGTAGTAATGCCAGCCCAGGCGGTTGTTCGTAAACTGGTAATTGGGCAGGGTGATCGGGCGCGGCTGCGCATACACAAACGCCCGAATGTCGGCCACAGTCCCAATAATCAGATTGTATTCGTACTCATAGACAGTATTGTGGTCCATCACAACCAGGGGCGTAGCGGCCTGATAGCTCGTCGGATCATCGAACTCGGTCCCGTTGGTCGACTCACCCAAAAAGCCTGTCACGAACCTGTACTGGTTCGGCACGTGTAACCCCAGTCCCCGGCCCGATTTGTCGAGCAGGGCGGTCCAGTTTTCGGTGGCATGGCGGGTGGTCAGGCCCTTCTCGGTGGAGAGATTCACGGTGGCCGCGTTCGTAAACGGGTCGTTGCCGGTGTAGGTCACAATCTGGTTGTAGGGTGCGTTCAGGTAGGCGCAGGGCACCTCCTGCGTGCGGGCTTCATACTGCGTGGTATCACGCCGGATCACTTGCGTACGGCTCCGTACGTGAACCACATTACCGCGTAGTTCGAGCCAGTGTTCCATAATGGCCTCGGCAGGTTCGTTGAGCAACGGCCATACGAGCGGGGTGGTTTTTACGTACAGGCGAGTACTATCAAACTGCTGATAACCAAGAACCTGAGCCGGGTTATTGTGCATATCGCCCGTTTGCACCGGATTCCAGCCGAGGTTACGCCACACGAACGCAGGCTGTTTACCATTTTGATTATACGGTACCGGCCCCGAATACAAGCTCGTCTGCAACTGTCGCCCCAGGTCGAAGTTGTTAATCATGTTGGCCCCTTTGGAGCCATCGGTCAGGAACGTAATGGCCCCGCCTGCAATAAGATCGATACCCACCCGAACGCGGCTGTTACCCAGCACAATAAGCCGGGGCGGAACGGGGGCCGCAGGCGCACCGGGCAGATTCGGGTTGAAGATCGTCATCCAGTTGCCATACACCGGCGAACTGGGGTTGATGGGCGGCTGGCCGGGTTGCGGTCCGGGTGGGGTACCGGGTGTGCCGCCCCCACCAGGCTGTGTTGCGCTGCCGGGGGGCGTTGTGCCCGTGCCCGATCCCGGCAGGGGCAGCGGAAAATACGTTTCGTCGGGTCGCCCGCAGGCGAGTAGAAACAAGGAAAGGAGCAGGGAAAGAAGGTTGTGGTGTTTCATAAAACGTTATTGAGTTACGCGACGAAGCCGGAGCCTACCCGTTCGCTCATTGGCGGGGCGGGGGGCACCGGGGGTTGCTTCCAGTTGAATTTGGGTGATGATGCCCTCCCAACCCGGCACTTTGGTCATATCGACCGTGTAGGTACGGAACTGCCCGTCGCCCACAATCAGAAAATCGAAACCGGGGTTAGTAAGAGTCTTGAACTCCACATCGCCCGGTTTGCGCCAGTTCAGGCGGGCGGTGGTGGCGGGGGTTGTAAAAGCAGCCTCGAACTGGAGTCGCTTTACATCGGCAGCCCGCCAGAATACCTTTGGTGATTTAACGGCGAAATTATCCAGTGTTATGTCTGAGCGGCCCCACTGCACCGAAAGTTCGTTGCGGATAGGCCAACCGGCATCGCGCGTGTTGGCGTAATGCCAGCCTTGCCGGTCGGTCACGAACTGGAAGTTGGGGCCGGTGGCAGGTCGTTGTTGCGTGTAAGCGAATTGCCGAATTTGCTCGACAGACCCCACCACAATATCGTACTCAAACTCATAAACGGTGTTATGGTCCATCACATTGAACGGAGCCGCCGTGAGGTAGCCAGTATCGCCATCGCGCTCCCCGCCGATGCCCGTTGCCCCAAAAAACGCCGAGATAAACCGGAACTCATTTCGGCGGTAGATGCCAATTCCACGCCCCGCTTTATTAACGAGCGCGGCCCAATTTTCGGTCGTGTAACGATCCGTGATGGGATGGGCCGTGTTGAATTCAAACAGGGCGTCGTTCGTGAAGGGTTTGTCGCCCGTGTAAGCAACCATGCGGTAGTGTGTGCCGTTGAGATACACGCACGGGGCCTCCTGCGTGCGAGCCTGATACTGCGCGGTGTCGCGCCGGGTTAACTGCGTGCGGCTGCGTACGTGAACCACGTTGCCTTTCAGTTCGAGCCAATGCTCCATCTGGCAGTCGGCGGGTTCGTTGAGCAGCGGCCAGATGAGCGGTACTGTTTTGACGTACAGCCGGTTGGTACTGTCTTTCCGGTGGGTTACGACCTGTGCGGGGTTGTTATGCACGTCGCCCGTCTGCACCGGATTCCAACCCAGTCCGGGCCACGACGGATGGGGCTTTTTGCCGTTTACCTCATATGGCACCGGGCCGCTATAGAGCGACGTTTGGAGTTGCCGACCCAGATCATAGTTGTTCACCATATTCTCGCCGGTTGGTCCGTCGGTGAGGTACGTGATGGCTCCGCCCGCGTTGAGGTCGATACCTAGCTTAACCTGAGCGTTTTCCAGGAAAATCCGTTGGGGCGGGGGTAGTACGGGGGCAGGCGGGGGCGGGAAACCGCCATTGGGCAACACAGGGGCCGGAAATACAGTCGTTATCTCGTCGCCACAACCGGCCAGCCATCCAGCCACAACCACCAGTAAACTCACCCGCAAAAACGCTCGCCCGTTCATCTGTTGCATACCCCTCTTTTGTTTTCCCACAAAACTATCCATTTCTGCAACGCGACACTTTCCGTTGGGTAGTTATTTATGGATTGTTCGTAAACTACATTCACCCGATTACAACACAATCCAAATTGAACATTAAAAAGGCCAATCGCGCTCCTGTGGCCTGTTTCGTATTAATAAATTGTAAAAATCTGTTTTTCAGTAGATCTTTTCGTACCTTTGCGGCCTGAAAAACAGCGATATGCAGTCTATCCGAAATATAGCCATTATTGCCCACGTCGACCACGGGAAAACGACCCTCGTCGACAAGATCATTCACGCGTCGAAGATCTTCCGGGACAATCAGGAGTTTGGCGATCTGATTCTGGACAATAACGACCTCGAACGCGAGCGGGGCATTACCATTGTATCGAAAAACGTGTCGGTTCGGTACAAGGACGTGAAAATTAACATCATTGACACCCCCGGCCACAGCGACTTTGGGGGTGAGGTGGAGCGCGTACTCAAAATGGCCGATGGTGTGTGTTTGCTCGTCGATGCGTTTGAGGGTGCTATGCCCCAAACCCGCTTCGTATTGGGTAAAGCCCTCTCATTGGGTCTCAAGCCGATTGTAATTATCAATAAGGTCGACAAGGAAAACTGCCGCCCCGAAGAGGTACACGAAGAAGTATTCGACCTGATGTTTAACCTCGGCGCGACCGAAGATCAGCTCGACTTCCCAACCGTTTACGGCTCCTCGAAGCAGGGCTGGATGGGACCGGACTGGAAAACACCCACCGACAACATCACCTACTTGCTCGACACTATTCTGGAAACCATTCAGCCAGCACCAAGTGTCGACGGAACCCCACAAATGCAGATCACCTCGCTCGATTATTCGGCCTTCGTGGGCCGGATCGCCATTGGGCGGGTGAGCCGGGGTGTACTGAAAGAAGGTGCTCAAATGGCTCTCGTGAAAGCTGGCGACGCCATTAAGCGCGTCAAAATCAAAGAGTTGCAATTGTTTGAGGGTCTTGGCAAAGTGAAGGTGGCCGAGGTACAGTGCGGTGATATTTGCGCCGTTACGGGCCTCGAAGATTTTGAGATTGGCGATACCCTTGCCGACCTCGAAAACCCCGAAGCCATTGCCCGGATCGCGGTCGATGAGCCAACGATGAACATGCTGTTCACGATCAACAACTCGCCATTCTTCGGTAAGGAAGGTAAGTTCGTGACCTCGCGCCACCTGCGCGACCGCCTGTTCAAGGAAACCGAGAAAAACCTCGCTCTGCGCGTAGAAGAAACCGACCGTGAAGACCAATTCCTGGTGTTTGGGCGGGGTATTCTGCACTTGTCAGTCCTGATCGAGACCATGCGTCGCGAGGGCTACGAGTTGCAGGTGGGTCAGCCACAGGTGTTGTACAAGGAAAACGAAGATGGCCAACGGCTCGAACCCGTGGAGACGCTCGTTGTCGACGTGCCCGAGGAGACTGCCGGTAAGGTGATCGAATTGGCCACACAGCGCAAAGGCGAACTGCTCATCATGGAGCCGAAAGGCGATTTGCAGCACCTTGAGTTTGAAATTCCATCACGTGGCCTCATCGGTCTCCGCTCGAACGTGCTCACGGCTACGTTCGGTGAGGCTGTCATGACGCACCGTTTCAAGAGCTTTGAGCTTTATAAAGGCACCATTCCTGAGCGGATCAACGGCTCGCTGATCTCGATGAACAGCGGCATGGCTACGGCCTACTCGATTGATAAGCTACAGGATCGGGGGGCGTTTTTTATTGATCCGGGCGAAGACGTGTACACGGGTCAGGTGATTGGCGAGAACAATCGCCAAAACGACATCGTCGTAAATGTGCAGACAGCCAAGCAGTTAACCAACATGCGGGCGTCGGGATCTGACCAAAACGTAAAGATTGCACCGAAAATCAGCTTCTCGCTCGAAGAGTGCATGGAGTACATCCAGAAAGATGAGTATCTGGAAGTTACGCCCAAGTCGATGCGGATGCGCAAGATCTACCTCGACGAAAACGAGCGTAAACGCAACGCCAACAAGTTTGCAATGGCATAACTCTAATGAATGGTGTAGAATGAATAATGGGCTGACGCATACAACTCTTGCGTCAGCCCATTATTCATTCTACACTATTCCACTGCTTTCACATTATCCCCCGAATTGCGGTCGACCAGGAGGTTGAGGGGGTCGATGCCCCCGCGTGTGGGCTTCTCGTGTACGCGCACCATGATGGTCTCTTTGGGCTTGGTCAGGCGGTACTTTTGGTAGAACAAAAGCTTGTCCTGATCGTCTTTGCCTTTACCGTACACCCCAATATAAATCAGGTCATTTAGCTTGGTCGGCGTCTCATTCCCCAGCGAATCAGCGCGGAACTTGGCCACCGAGAGGGTCAGCGTCACGTCGTAACGGTTGCCAACAGGCTTGCTCGTTACCTTATCGATCTTGTTTTCAAAGAGTGTGATGGTGTCAAACAAATCGGTCACTACGGATTGCAGGCTGTCGGGCGTCACGGCCCGGAACTCCGCAATCAGGTCGGCAGAGGTTGGGTAACGCCCGGTTTGGCCTAGTTGCTCCAGATTCCATTTGTCGCGGAAACTCCGCAGGGCGCGATTCACGTTAGCCTCGCCGATATAATCCTGCAACGCGTACATGGCCAACGAACCTTTGTTGTAGTGGATGTACTGCTGATTCTCGACCGTCGCCAGCGGTTTCTCCTTCTTGCGCTCCGAACCCCGCCCCGACAAGTAATCGTCCAGCTCGTTTTTGAGAAATTTCTGCATCATCTCCTTTGGGTAGGTCTGCTTCATCACCATCAACGCGCTGTACTGCGACAACGCTTCGATGAGCAATGCGCCACCCTGCACATTGGCCGACTCCACCTGATGCCCCCACCATTGGTGCGCGGTTTCGTGGCAGGTCACGTAGAACGCGTAGTCAATTTTACCCGGCTTGTCGCTTATTTTCTGCGTGAAACCCATTCCCTCGGCAAACGGCACCGTGTTGGCAAACGACTGCGCAAAGCCCCGGTAGCGCGGAAACTCCAGCAAACGCAACTGCCGATGTTGGTACGGCCCAAAGGCGGCCCCGTAGTAGTCGAGCGAGGCTTTCATACCGCGCATCATCCGGTCGAGGTTGAAGTCGTGACTAGCGTGGTAATAGATTTCCAGGTTCACGGGGTCTCCAACTTTGGGGGTATACACTTCTTTTTTGACCGTGTACCGCGCCGACACGATAGCATAGAATAACTCGATGGGCCGGTCCATGCGGTAGCTGAAATACCGGCGAGGTTCCCCGTCGGGGCCGGGTTTCTCCCAGGTGCGTTGCAGATAGCCGGGAGCCACGGCGGTTTGGTCGGCTTCGGTGCTGACGGTGATCGCAAAATTGACCTCGTCGGCATCGTCAGTTACAGCACCCTGCGACAGCCCACGCGGGTCGTTTCGAGCCGGTAATCGCTCTTTTTCGGGCAGCTTGTTTTCCTTGCGCTTGTCGTCGTCACCCAACTCGATTTGGCTCTCATAACCCAGCACGGGGAAATAACTTTGGTCGATAAACGTGCCATTGGGGACAAGCCCCGCACTCGCGCCGTTGGCACTGAACCCGCGACTCGTGTAGGCTTCGGCGAAGGTCATGCGTAGCGAATCGCCCGGTTGTAGGGGTTGCGCGAGGGTGTAGGCCCGGAATCGGAATCGTTCGGCGTAGGTGGTGTCTAATCGGCCCGCCCGGTCGAACTGAAGTTTGTTCAGGCTCAAATTATCGCTCAGGTCCATCTGCACATAAATGGTCTTGATGGGCTGCTTGGTGCGGTTTTGCATCACGTACGTACCCGTGGCTGAGAAGCCCCGCTTACTCGGAAACAGATCGACCTCGAGCGTCACGCCCGTGATCTTGGGTTGCGGTTCCCGGTCGAACTTCTTCAACGTTTTCTCGTAATCGACCGCCCAGGCAACGCCCTCGTCCTCGGTCCGAAATTTGTTCAAAACGCTTGTGTTGTAGTACACATACGCCCCGCTCGACACCAGCAACACCGCAGCCGCGCTTAACGCCACCGCAAACGGTGTTGTAAACCGACGACGTGCCTGTTGCCACCGCACCCGAAACGACTCTTCCGTGCCGCGCACCGACAACAGCAGCCCACCCACCAGGAACAGGGCCACAAATGCCAGCCAGTACGTTTTGAAAGCTAAATACCCGCCAATGGGATTCATGTAGCCGTTCAAATCTGAGTAAGACCCCGTCCAACCCGAATCGAACTGCGTCAGGGGGTGTTCCAACCCAATTTTGGTCAGTTGCCCCCACCCGAACATAATCAGAATAACTATGGCGTGGCCCGCAAATTTGTTGTTCACCAACAACTGCACGGCAAACGCCAGCCCAATGTACAGGGCTATGCCGAGCATACTCGTCGCCAGTTCTTTGGCATACACCAACAACTCAATATTAGTATAGCCCTGCACCAGTTGAGCCAGCATCCCAATGCCCATACCCCCAACGTACAGGCCGATTAGCACCAGCAGGATAGCCATGAACTGACTCAAATACGTCAGGCCCGTAGGCAAGGGCATAGCATCCTGAATTTGTGCCAGCCGCACGGCCCGCTCGCGCCAGACCAACTCGCCCGCATACATGATGCCGATCAGAATAACGATGATCGAAAAGATGTTGCTCGTGACCGTGTTGGCCATTTCCGTACTCAAAGGTTGCGAAGGTGTGTCGCCCTGCGTGTTCTGATAAAAAGCAAAAATCAGCAAGGCGTACCCACAAATGGCGAGAGCCACAAACGGCAAGTCGCGGTACACCACGCGGGCATAGAACGGCACCATACGCCAGAATGCCATCAGCCGGGCACCCCAACCAAAGTATTGATGTGGTTCGGGCAGGGCGATGTTGGCCGGAACAGGCGCGGCCTCGGTGTTGGTAGCCTGTTTACGCGTTAGGAAGCCCAGTTTGCCCAGCCCTCCGCCGGCGACGGTGCGAAACGCAAACAGTCGGTAGGTAATCACCAAAAGCACGAGCGCAACACCGAGCCAGATGAGCCGGTTTTCGAGCAAGATACCTTCCATCGGCACCAGCCGGTTATTCTGCTCGGCAATAGGCCAATAGCGGGTCAGTTCGCCAACCGCCCGCAAGCCAAATATGTCGAGCCGGGCGGCCCAGTCGCGGTTGTCGAGTTGGCCCAACAGGGTTTGTCCGGCGAAGTACAGAAGTAGAAAAAACAGGCCCTGCGTGAAAATGACGACCATCCGACGGCTCAAAGCACCCACCGAAAAGAAGAACACCGACAGGATAAACGCCTGCGGAACAACAATCGTCAGAAACGGTTGCCAGTAGATCACGGCCCGCACGGGCAGCATCCGCTCGGCGTCTCGCCAGGGCATCAAATCACCGAGCCACATACCCAGGGGGAGGCTCGTCAGGATCAGCAGCAACACCAAAAACGACCCCGCAAACCGCCCGAATAGATAGTCGAACTTGCGGACGGGCGTCGTAAAAAACAGGCTCTCGGTGTTGTTTTCGGCATCGCGCACGACGGCCACACCCATCACCGCTGAGATGATGAAGGTGCCCATCGTGAACAACAGCGAGATCATCATCATAGCCGTATTGAGCGACGCATTCTGCTTCAACTGACCACCTGTGCTGATCTGAATCACGTCGGTGGTCCGCATCAGGAAGCCGATGAACAGCAACAGGGCAAAATAAATATAGGTGGCAGGCCGCCCACGCCGGTAGGCCCACTCAAATTTGAAGATTTCGAGAAACATGGTAGACGGGTCAGGAAGGTTGTTTTTGTAATCCCAGAATATTCATGAAATACACGTCTTCCAATGTCGGCTCAATAGCCCGGAAACCATCATCGGGTTGCGAATCGGCCAGCACGTGTACGACCGGGTCACCGGCACTCATGCGCTCGGAGATTACGGTGGCGTTTTGCTTGAGATCAGCGAGTTCGGCTTTGGTTACGCGTTTGCGCCACACGCGCCCGGCCACGGTGGCGAGGGCGGCATCGGGGTGGCCCTGGAACAGCACCGTGCCTTTATTCACGATAGCCATGTCGCGGCAAAGCTCCTGCACATCCTCAACGATGTGGGTTGAGAGAATAATGATCCGGTCTTCGCCCAGTTCGCCGAGCAGGTTCAGAAAACGGTTGCGCTCGCCGGGGTCGAGGCCCGCCGTGGGTTCGTCAACAATAATCAGGCTGGGGTTCGCGAGCAACGCCTGCGCAATGCCAAAGCGTTGTTTCATCCCACCCGAATAGCCACCGAGATTCTTGGAGCGAACGTTGTAGAGGTTGGTTTTGTGGAGCAGGGCCGAGACCGTCTCTTTGCGCTCTTTGCCATTGGTAATGCCCTTCAACACGGCCAAATGGTCGAGTAGGGTTTCGGCGGCAATGCGTGGGTAGACCCCAAACTCCTGGGGCAGATAACCCAGCCGTTGGCGGAGGGCGTCGGGTTGCGCAAACACGTCGATGTCGCCGAAGGGTCCGCTGAACGTGATGCTACCGGCGTCGGCCTCTTGGAGGGTGGCAATGGTTCGCATCAGGCTCGATTTACCCGCGCCGTTGGGACCGAGCAGCCCGAACAGGCCCGCGTTCATTGTCAGCGATACGTCGTTCAAGGCCCTGACACCGTTGCCGTAGGTCTTGGTAAGATTGGTAATGGTTAGTTGCATACAAGCGAGTGTGTGAAAATTCTTACACAAAACTGCTCTAAACCGCGTCCGGTTACAACTAACTTCCACAAATCCGGTCATCCGTGTGACGAAACCCCCAAAGTTTGGGACGAACGGCTGGACAGAGAACAGAGAGCAGAGAACAGTGAGCAGAAAACAGCTTTGTTAAATTCTGTTCTCTGCTCACTGCTCACTGTTCGCTGTTCACTGACATCTGTTCCAGCGTGCTTTCATTTTCTCGCGTTGTTCGGGGGTGAGGTTTTGCCAGCGGTCGGTCGGGCCGCGTTCGGTCATTTTCTGTTTCCACTCGCCTTTGCGCGAATTACCCCAGCCGCCCCCACGACCGCCCCAGCCACCAAACAGAATCCGGCTGAGCACGAGCAAACCCAGTCCCTGCCAGAACGTAATAGGCCGAACGCCCAGGATTTCGGGCAACAGGTTGTTCCAGAGGCTCATGACTACCCAACCTACGAGTGCCATAAACGCGAGGCCGAAAATGAGAAATTTGAAGGCTTTACGGATCCAGTGTCGTTTCATTGGTCAGGCGTTTAATTCGTCGTAGAGATTGCGCAGTCGCTTGCGCAAATGTAAAACAGCATAACGTTTTCGGGAGAGCAACGTGTTGAGCGAAACGCCCAGTTCATCAACCATATCGTTAAACGATTGTCCGTCAATTTCGTGCCGCACAAATACATCACGCTGCTCGGCGGGGAGTTCGGCGAGGGCCTCGTCGATAGCGTCGAGAATGGTCTCCCGAAACAAATCGCTGTCGGGCA
Organism: Cytophagales bacterium; assembly: GCA_004292855.1. GTDB lineage: Bacteria > Bacteroidota > Bacteroidia > Cytophagales > Spirosomataceae > Rudanella. Next base: position 135,836 of record RDXN01000029.1, on the reverse strand, counting down.
TATCGTCCGACACGGCCAGCCACTCACCCAACACCGGGGTTTCCTCGTCGGGGTCCGCACTAGCGGGCGGGCTATCGAGCGACACCGTGCGGGGTTTTCGGTACCAGTCGTTGATTTTGTTACGGGCCACTGCAAACAGCCACGAGGCCACCCGCTCAATGGGTTTAGCCAGTCGGTAGGCCTCGGTCAGTTCGTAGAATACATCCTGCAAAATATCCTCGGCAACGTCGGGGTCGGGCAGGCGGTTCTGGATAAACCGGCTCAGGCGCGAACGCTCACGCCGGATGGTCTCACCGATGGCCTCGTTCTGTACCTGTTCGCTGCTCGTTGTCATTAAGAGTTGACCCTTTTCTACCGTAGTCGGATTTGGTAGGGAAATATTGTAGAGGTTTATCTAAAATGTTGCTGACGCGAAGCCCTTCCCTAATACCGCGCCATTTTTTCGTCGATGTAGCACCAGAGCCAGCGTTCGCCGGGTTCGGCAGAGGCCACTACGGGGTGATCCGACGCCCGGAAGTGCCTGGTGGCGTGTTGGTTGGGCGACGAATCGCAACAGAGCGTGATGCCGCAGGTTTGGCAGGTACGCAGGTGAACCCACGAGTCGCCGGTTTTTACGCACTCATCGCATTGGTACGTTTGGGCAGGCCGCACCGTTTCGAGGGCCGATAGGTGTTCACAAAGAATAGGTTGCATAAGACTTGTGGAAAAGACGCTCGAACGAAACGTATAACGTCGTCGTTTTAAACTTTTACGAACGTAAATGAATCAAACTGAAAACAGATTGCCAATTTTACGCGGCACTACCAATAATCTTAGTTCGCACGAATGAAAAACACGCTGATTGCCTGGGTTGTCGTTATGCTGACACTGCCCGCTTTCGCTCAAAAAGACAAACGCGCCGGTGATATTCTGGACGCGATGAGCAAGAAATACAAAACGTACAAAACGTATCAGGCTTCGTTTGCCTTCACCGCCGACGGTGCCGCCCCGTTCAAAGGTGACCTGACGGTGAAAGACCAAAAATTCCGGCTCAAATTAGGCGGTCAGGAGGTCTACAACGATGGCAAAGTTATGTCGACATACATCAAAGAGTCCAATGAGGTGAACGTGCAGGACTACGACGGTGAAGCCAACAGCGAGTTCAACCCCAGCCGAATTTATTCAATCTATAAAAAAGGGTTCAACTACCGGTTTGTCGGTGAGCAAAAACTGGCCGGAAAACCCGTTGAGGTTGTTGAACTAACCCCCGAAAAGAAGGGGGCACAAATTGCTAAAATCCAAATCAGTGTCGATAAGGCCGACAAATCGGTGCGGGCCTGGCAAACCACCGATAAGGCTGGTAAACGGACAGCCTACACGATTAGTAAGTTTACACCTAACGTACTAATAAATGATGCTTTCTTTGTTTTTGACAAATCGAAGTACCCTGGGGTAGAGGTTGTAGACTTGCGTTGAAAATTAAGTAAAAATTAATAAGTACTTTTTTGAGCAGTGAATTCACCATTCGCTGCTCTTTTTATGCCTGTAAGTCAGAGTATTTACAGGAAAAATAGCAATAAATCTCTATAGAGTAATCACTACGATCAGGGTACCATTGATTGTGTATTGACGTATATACCAAATAATGTTTTCACTTTTACAGTAATGTTCACCAAACATTCTGCAAAAATCACTATGAGGAAACATTTACTAAGTATGCTTCTGCTGATGGCTATGACCGCAACAGGAGCATGGGCGCAAACCCGCTCACTCAGTGGCGTGGTGCGCGACGCCAGCGGCCAACCCATACCGGGAGCCAACGTGGTTATCCGGGGCACTAGCCGGGGAACCACAACCGACTCGCAGGGGCGTTACACCCTGACCGACGTACCGGCTAACGCCAAAGTACAAATTTCGAGTATTGGTTATCTCGCCAAAGAGCAAACTATCGCGGGCGGGCAAACGTCGGTCGACGTGAGCTTGTCGGAAGACGTATCAAATCTGGAAGAAGTAATCGTTTCGGGTTTGGCTACAAACGTAAAGCGTTCTAACGCGGCCAACGCCGTAACGCGCCTGAGTGCCGACCAGTTGACTGGCACCACCAAGCCGGTAACAACCGACGGGGCGTTTCAGGGTAAAATTGCCGGGGCCAACATCGTATCAAACGGATCGGTGCCGGGCGGTGGTTTCAACCTCCAGTTCCGGGGTGTTTCAACGCTTGGTGCATCGGCCTCACAGCCGCTGTTCATTGTCGATGGGGTGTATATCGACAACGGTCAGTACTCAAACGGTCGTTCGGCGGCCAACAAGGCGGCTGCGGGTTCAGCAGCAAGTTCGCAGGATAACAACGCCAACCGCCTGGCCGACTTGAACCCCGACGATATCGAGAACATCGAAATCCTGAAAGGTTCGTCGGCAGCCGCTATTTACGGTACGCGGGCCAACGCGGGTGTAGTTATCATCACGACCAAGCGTGGCAAAGGTGGCAAAACAAACATCTCGTTTGGGCAGGACTTCGGTATGAGCAAGGCTCTGAGTTTCTACGGCGGTGCCGACTGGACTGAGCAAAAGCTGACCGATTTTTACTCTGCTGATGATATCCCTTTGCTTCGTGCGGCCAAAGCCAACGGCACCTATACTGACTGGGAGCGCGTAGTTTTCGGTGGAACAGGGTCAATCTCGAACACCCGCCTGGGCATTACCGGCGGTAACGATAAGACCAAGTTCTACGTGAACGGCAGTATTCAGGATGAGAAAGGCATTATCAAAAACACGGGCTTCCAACGCTATTCGATCCGGGCCAACATCGACCACAAGGTGAACGATTGGCTCGACTTCGGCGTGAACTCGAACTACATCGTTAGCAACAACGACCGTGGCTGGACAGGTAACGACAACTCGAACGTAAACTACGGTTACGCCCTGCCCTACACCAAGCCTTATTTTAACCTCTATCCCGACGCCAACGGTCGTTATCCCGACGGTGACCCTGGTGTAGGCGAAAACCCGTTGGCTATTCGCGACCGGGCCGTTAACAACCAGAAGAACAACCGCGTTCTGCAAGGTTTCACCGTTAGCGCACGGGCATTGAACACCGCCAAAAACTCGCTAACGTTCCGGGTAACGGGTGGTTTGGATTATCAAAACGGCTTCGCTTCAATCTGGTTGCCTTCAGATCTACAATCGCAGTTGAAAGAAGCCAATCCCGGTTTTGCGCAGGACACGCGCACGGAAGTTTTCAACTCGAACGTGCAGGTTTCGGCCATTTACACGCAGGCCGCCATGCAAGACCGCCTGAACCTGACAACGTCGGTAGGTGCGGTTCGTCTGTACAAATACCTGCGTACGGGTTACACACGTGGTACGGGTTTGCCCGCTGGCGTATCGAATCCTTCGCGGGGTAAGGTAATCGACGGCTTTGTTGATTACCAGAACAATACCGATGTGGGCATTTTCGCCCAACAAGACGCCAACTACGAAGACAAAGTGATTGGTTCGGTTGGTATTCGTTTCGACAAGTCGACACTGAACGCTCAGTTCGACAAGTTCTATGCCTTCCCTCGTGCGTCGTTGGCCGTAAACGCGGCTAAGTTTGGCGATTGGGGTGGCAGCACCGTTAGTCAGTTGAAGTTCCGCGTGGCGTATGGCCAAACGGCTGGTTTGCCCAACTTCGGCACGACCTACTCACAATTGGGCGTTGTAGCCGTGGGTGGTCAGGGTGGTTTGGTGCCTTCGACTATTCTGGGTAATACGAACATTGAGCCTGAGCGTGCTGCCGAACTCGAATACGGTGTTGACTTCGGTTTGTTCAACGGGCGCATCAACGGTGAGTTTACCCTGTACAACAAGAAGGTGTACGACTTGATTCAGCCACTCGTAACGGCCCCCACAACGGGCGTAACCTCAACGCAGATCAACGCTGCCGACCTGACCAACAAAGGTCTTGAGCTTACGTTGAGTGCCGACGTAGTGCGGAGCAAGAATTTCAACTGGTTTGTTCAGCCCATTTTCTGGTACAATCGCTCAGAGGTTACCCGGTTGGCTATTCCTGAGCGTCTGACGGGCGGCTTTGGTGCTACGTTTGGTCAGTGGCGCGTAAAGCAGGGTTTCTCGCCTACACAAATCGTGGGTCAGCCCCGGACGCTGCCTGTAACCGACCCCGGCTATGCAACCTCATGGACAAGCTACGGCGATCAGCAGCCTAAGTTCGAGATGTCGTTGAATCAGCGTATTACGTTCCTGAACAACTTCGAGTTCTCGGCTCTGTTGAACTACCGGCACAAGTTTACGGTGGTATCGCTTGCCCGCGTATTGTGGGATGAAGGCGGCAACACCTACGACTGGAACGAGACGGATGACGCAGGCAATGATGGAAAGACGCCCAACGGCATCTATCGTCAGAACGTAAACGGCGTTGATGCGAGCGGTAATCCGAAGCCTGGTTACAACCCAGGCATCTACAGCTTCCTCAAACTGCGCGAGGTCGCTCTGTACTACCGCGTACCGGCTGCTACGCTGCGTAGCGCGTTTGGTAATGTAGTGAGTGGGGTGAAAATCGGCGTATCGGGCAACAACGTCCTGCGTTGGACGGACTACACAGCCGGTTACGACCCAGAGAACTCAAACTTCGGTTCAACGGCTCTGGGTAGCGGTGTCGACATTGGTTCGTCGCCTGCTGTTCGCCGGATGATGTTCCACGTTGCCATTGATTTTTAGTCTCGCTTCACCCCGATCAGAACGAATTAACATGAAAAAACATACATCCATTCTGCTCACCAGCCTGCTGGTGGGTGGGTTTACGGCCTGCAACCCGTTGAAGACCGAAGAGGTAATCGACCCCAACTTCCCAAGCGTGGGGGCCGTTAACAACAATGCCTCAAAAGCACAGCTAGACGCCCTGGCAATTGGTCAGTTTTCGGCAGCTAGGGGCGGTTTGGCTACGTATTTACAGGTAGTGGGAACAATTGGTAAGGAGTTGTTCAACTTCAACACCACCGAGTCGCGGTGGATGACCGAGTTGAACGGCCTGCGGCCCATTGATAACTCAGCCTTTTACAACGGAGCTACCACGGCTTTCGGTTTGCCCGTTCGGCAAGCCAACATCACACTCGCGGCTCTGGCCAATACCAGTTCGGTGCCCGAAGCCCAAAAGAACGGCTATCGAGGCATTGCCAACACGTTTAAAGGGCTGGCGTATTTGTACATGCTCAATGCGCAAGGCTCAAACGGGGTGCGTCTGAACGTTGAAGACCCCTTTAAGCCAAGCAAAGCAGCCAACTACGCGGAGTCGCTGGCGGGTATCGCCAAGATTCTGGACGAAGGGTCTACCGCACTCGATGGTGCCGGGGCGGCTTTCCCGCTCACAATGCCAACCGGGTTTGCTAACTTCAACACGCCCGCAACGTTTAAGCGGTTCAACCGGGCCATTGCCCTGCGCGTGGCTATTTATCAGGCCGATTGGGCAAAGGCGGCAACGTTGCTACCCCAAACGTACTACAATGCTGCGGGCGACCTGAATGCCGGTCCTCAGCACACCTTCAACGCAACGCCCCCCGATATTGGAAACCCGTTGCTGAACACCTCGACCGTTCGGGTTGTGGGCGTGAAGGAAATTTGGGATGTGGCCGAAGCTGGTGATAAGCGGTTAAGCAAGGTATCGAAGCAGGCTACTCCGCTCAACTACACGTCGGGGGTGGTGTATAGCTCGCCTTATCTGACCAACATGTATACGAACGTTAACGGTCCGTTCACGATTATTCGCAACGAGGAGTTGATTCTGATTGCGGCTGAGATTGCGGCTCAACAAGGCAACACCGCCGAGGCAACCCGCAACCTGAACATCGTTCGGACGGGGGCTGGTCTGGCCAATTACGCCGGTGCAACTACCAAAGACGCACTCGTGAACGCTATCCTGAAAGAGCGGCAGTACTCGCTGTTCTACGAGGGTCACCGCTGGGTCGACATGCGCCGGTACAACAAACTGGCTGAGATTATTCTGCCCGTTGCCGGTATGAAGGTGCTGGAGCGTCTGGAACGCCCCGTTGCCGAGGTAAACTGGGATATTTTCAATCCATAGCCTGTAGTGCGGTTGTTTGCAACCGCGCAGTAAACATGAGTTATCCCGAATTTTAGGGGTACTCTGAAAAAAGAACCTCCTTTCTAGCTTTGAGCATCACCACAACGCCAAAGCTAGAAAGGAGGTCTTTTTTATGGCAAAGCCATGCACGCAAACTAACACGAGGCCTCGCGTAAAGTCAACCGCCAACGCCCTGATGGTGGCCTTCGCTCTCACTCAAAATTCGGGATGACGTAAACCGTTTTCTAAAAAACCCGCTGCCGGTTACCAAACAAAATTGTGATACCTGCCGATATATTCAGGACGCTGATGGGCTTGAAACTATCCATGACGGTGGTCTGACCCTGCCCAATGCCGCTGCTTGTAGCGGTTTTCATGTCGTTAAACGTAAAATCGGCGCGGGTATAGTCGGTGTTGATGCGGAAGGCGGTGCTGCGGCCCAGTCGATATTGGAGCGAAAGACCACCGTTGTAGGAGCGGCCTGTTGCGCGGCCCTCGGCGGTTTCGATGCTCATCGGAATATCCAGAAAACGACCTTTCAGCGTGGTCGTGGGGCAAACGGCTTTGGCCTGCCCGGCGGTTGCTCGCACCTGTAACGCCCATCGACCTATCGGGATATTCACATACGGGCCAGCCGTGATGCTCGTTACGGCCCAGTAACCGGAATTAGCCGTCCAGGTGTCGCCTTGCAGCCGGTATAGGCCGTCGAGCAGGGCTTCTTCTTCGATTCGGTTACGAAACACTTCCGCCCGGGCCATCAGGCCGACCGGGCCTGCAACCCGGTAGCCGCCCGACAGGCTCATCATCGTACCTTGACTCGCTAGCCCGGCCTGCGGATCTTTAGTCGAACACATGGCGTATTTGCCTGTGGGCAGGCTAATGCCCCCATTTACGGCAAAAAAACCATTTTTAGGCTGATGCTGTAAAATGAAGCTTTTTTGGGCGTAACTGCTCAGTGTGCTGGCCAGTACAAGAACGGATATAAAGAGTCGTTTCATGGCTAATGCGCTGAAATAGAATAGCTTATTGCTAGACATTAGAGCTATTAGCAAAATCAGTGCCATATCCTGCCCAAAACCTTTGCCAACAGGTAGGGTTTATAGAAAACAGACCGGGAGCAACCCCGAAATGCACAACCAACTCAACTGTTATGGCAAATTCATCAGCCCTTTCCGATGGCGCACAGCAGGCCAATATGGTCTCGAACGAAAACGCCGAAACCATGTTTGGAGCCGATCAGGCCGAAACCAACATGATCAAACTTGTCGATGGTAAACTGGAGCCGATGGGCAACACAGACGACGATGTGATGGACGAACAACTCCGTAATCGCTACAGCAGCGACGAAGAGCGGAGCCTTCAGGGGTACACCGAAAAAACGTATGAGAATTCCGACGCGGCCCAGCGGGCCAGTGATGCCAACTACGGTGCGCCAAATGACCGCATACAACCCAATGGCGAGGATATGACCGGGGGCGGGTCCGACACAACGGCGACGAGCTTTTTTACGATAACCGCCGACATGGTTCCGACCATGCCCTCGACACCCGACCCCAACAACCCCGTCCCGACTGGTCCCGACACACCCGTGCCGCCCCTTTCGCCCGATCCGATGCCTGAGATCACGCCCCTGCCCGGTCAGCCGGTGCCGGGCCAACCCGAAATTCAAGATCCAGCCGAACCTGACCGCTCGCATCAGATTGGGTTTCAATATGGGCAAAACCGGTCCGTAACAAGCTGGCCATCAGTACAAAATATAAGTAACACGGCAACAATTGTCCCCACGTCTGCGGATCAATTACCGATTTCGTTCGATGAGGTAACACCCGGTAACGCCGTTCCCGGTACCCAATACGAAGGCATGTCGGCGGGGCCGGATACCGTCCCGAACGGCCCGCAAGGAGCACCCGCCCAATCGGAAGACGAGGGCATGGATGACCAACCCCAAACCGGCGACTCATCGCACCCTTACGATGTTCGAGGAGACAAAGATAGCTCGTACCAACCCGGCGAACGTCCGCAGGAAGCGGCACAGATGACCACTCAGCCCACCGAAACGATGGACGAAAGCAGCCAGAAAGCGGGCGAGATGACCGACAAGAATCTGGATCGTTCCGAAACCAAATCGACCGACGGTCTCGACCGGAACTACAACGATCTGGATGCCGAGAAGGATAAGACAGCGTATTGATCGTCATTCATTGTCATTAGATGGTTATGGATTGTCATTAGTAGAAAAACGACCAATGACAATCCAGGGCCATCTAATGACAATGAATGACTATTTCAAATTTACAATTCGCCCCGTTTCGGCGGCCCGGTAGATGGCCTGAAGTAGACGAACGTCGCGTTTGCCCTCTTCGCCGGTGATGTGACCGGGGAGGGTTTTGCCATCGAGCAGGTCTTTGCAAACGCCATCCATGTGTAAAGCCTGATGGTTCGTGTGTGACTGCTCGATGGGTCCCTTGCTGGTCCGGCCTTTCAGCGGTCCGTAGCCAAAGGCAGGCGATAACTCAAACCAACCCTTTTCGCAGGAGGCATAGAGTCGTTCGATACCTGCTGTGTAGCTCGTGGTTGAGTTTGAAACGGCCCCGCTCGGAAAGCGAAACTGCCAAAACAGCGTTTCTTCGACTTCTTTGAACTTTTGCGGCTCCGTTTTGGGTGATAATTGCGCCGTTACTGAAATAGGTTCTTCGCCCGTTACGTAGCGGGCACCCTGCATGGCATAGATACCCACGTCCATGAGCGGTCCACCCCCGGCCATCGACTTTTTCATGCGCCACTGCGTCGGATCGCCGATGCGGAATCCATCGCTGCTCTCTACGAATTTTACCGCGCCGAACACTTTTTCCTGCCCCAACCGCATAGCCTCTTTTGTAAATGGCTCGTAATGAAGCCGGTAACCAACGGCGAGTTGGCGATTAGCTTTTTTGCAGGCGTCGATCATCCGCTGACATGCGGCCTCGACAATGGCCATTGGTTTCTCGCAGATCACGTGTTTACCCGCCTGAGCCGCCCGCACCACAAACTCCTCGTGCATGGAGTTGGGCAGAACCACATAGACCACGTCGATTTCGGGGTTGTCGGCGATACGGTCGAAGGTTTTGTAGTCGTAGACGTTTTTCTGTGGAATGTTGTACTTCGCCATCCACTCGGTGGCTTTGGCGGGTGTGCCGGTCACGATGCCCGCCAACCGGCAATGCTGCGTTTGTTGGAGGGCCGGGGCGAGTTGGTTTTTGCTGTAGCTGCCCAAGCCTACGAGCGCGATGCCCAGTTTTCGGTTTTGGAGTGGTCGCCCGAGGGTATCGGTCAAGGCAGGCAGCGTTAGAGCCGATGCGCCCACAGTAGTCAGAAATTGTCGTCGAAACATACAGCTAAACAAGTAAGAGGGTGAAAGCCCAAAACAGCAGGCTCAGACTATAAAACAAAGCCGACCAGATGGCGCGTTTACCGGGAAATGAATAAATACATACCATTCGGTCCGGCCACATCGTTCTTATTCCGATTTTTGCGCCTTCATCATCTGCGCGTTCCGTCTATGAGAAACCCGATTCTGCTGCTTACCAGCATACTTTTTCTGTTTGTGCTCAACGCTTGTCATCGGCCCTACGCCCTCGTTCAACGAACCCCTTCTCCCCGATATCAAACGCCCCCGCCAACGTCGGTGGTCCAGGTTGAGCCGCCCGAAATTGAGTCAACTCAACCCACTTTGGCCGTTTTATCCGATTCGATAGCCAAAGATCAACCCCAGCACGACCTTGCTCTGGTGAGCACAGCCCCGCCCGTTGCGGAGCCAACCGCCCGGATGATGGCGCGCCGAGTTGCGCGGGTAGAGCAGATGGTGCGTGAGTCGAATAAAGTGGTAACCGAACAGCCACGCCCCCGCCCAAAGGCCAAGAACGACCTTCGATTGGGTAACCGCATTCGGGAAAAACTAGGGTTGCCCCTGCGCGAGGAGCTAAACTGGTGGCAGCGAATTGATTGGAAAATAAAGGCGTCGGTTTTTGTAATCGGCGTCGCCATCCTGTTCGCTATCTTGAATCTAGGTAATTTAGCCCTGATCTTTGGCCTGATTGGTGCCGTTCTATTGGTGCTGGGTCTGAAACGCTCGTTCAAAAAACGGCGACCCTGGTTGTAGGTAGGTTTCAACGCTTCGCTGTTCCATTGGCTGCGCCGTTTCAGGTTTCAATGCTACGCGTTTCAACCAAAAGAAACGGCGCAGCCAAACGCGACCCCGCCATGAAACAAGAAACTATTTCCCGCTATGTTGAACTCACCGTTTGGATCGGTGGCCTGCTTTGGCTGGGCCTGACGGAGGTGGAGGGGACGCACTACTCGGTTTGTGTGTTTCGGGCGGTGGGGTTGCCGCATTGCCCCGGTTGCGGGTTAGGTCACGGGGTTAGCCATTTGCTGCATGGCCGTTTGGCCGAATCCTGGGCCAGTCATCCGCTAGCCGTTCCGGCCCTCCTGATTTTGTTGAATCGAATCGGACAACTCCTCAACTTTGGTCTATTCGTAAAGAAACTAACACGATGAATCCTCAGACCAATCCCCTCTTGTTTCTGCCCGATATGCAGCCCGATGAGCTACATTACGTGCAGACCCTTACCCGCGACCTCTCGCCCAACCAGCTCCAGCAGTTCGCGTATCTCTATCGCACCAAACGCAAAGACAGTCAGACGATTCTGATTGTGGCGTTGGCCGGTTTTATCGGCTTTGCGGGCATTCACCGCTTCATTCTGGGGCAGATTGGCATGGGTATTCTGTACTTCCTGACGCTCGGCCTATGCGGCATCGGCACCATTGTCGACCTGATTAATGCCCGCTCAATGGCCAACGAGTACAATCAGCAACAAGCCATTGAAACCATGCGGATGGTGCAAATGGGCGTTCGGTAGGCCTAAAAAATAAACGGCTTGGGGCTGAAGCTGATCACGAAGATGAACAGGGCCAGCCAGCCAAGCACCTTGCGTTTGGTGTCGAGCGGCTCCTGTAGCTCTGTTTCGGGATGATAAACGCCCAGGAAACGGCCCAGCAAAAAGATAAACGCAAAAAAGCCCGGATACCCCTGTATCGTGGGAAATGCCCACGACAACACCAACTGCGCCGTGACCACCGACAAGGCCATCAACCAGGGCAGAGTGCGGTTTTCTTCCGAGATACGTGAGAAGCAGATCGACAGGAAAAACACGTAGAGGCCCAGATTGAGCAGTTTCTGGTAAAATTCTTCGCCGTCCGTGGCAAACTCGGCCACCGTGAACCACCCCAACCCGGCGTAGAACACGAAACCAGTAAACAGCACCGGGGCCACCCACCGGAAACGATCCCGCCCAATGAGGGCGTACAGCACGTGTCCCCCGTCGAGTTGGCCGATGGGGATGAGGTTGAGCGACGTGAAAAACAGGGCCAGATACCCCGCCAGGAGGTAAGGGTAGTGAATCATCTCGTACGGATGCGGCAACAGGGCGGGGTCGGCCACGTAGGTCTTGAAAAACCAGAACAGCAGGTTGTCGCCGAGGGCCAGAGCCGACCCTTCGGGCATGTTTTTATACACATACTTGCCGTAGTCCAGGCCGTATTGCGCATATTCGGGGTGAATGTCGAAAATGAAGCGCGGGTCGGGTAGGTGCGTAAATCCGTACCAGACTACGATCAGGGCCAGCACGAAACCCGCCAACGGCCCGGCAATACCAATATCGAAATACTTCCGGCGGCTGTTTATGTAGTCCTGAATTTTAATAAACGCTCCCAACGTGCCAACGCTGCTCCCGCCAAACCACATTGGAATGTAGTAGGGCAACGTAACCCGAACCTTATTAGCCTTCGCCGTGAAATAATGGCCAAACTCATGGACCGTCAGGATCGCCAGAAACGGCCCGGAGTACTTAAACCCGGCCCAGAACTCCGGCCAGCCCATCGGGATGATTTCTTTTAGTACCTCCGGGTCGTCGGTGAACCACTCGGCGGGCAAAAACGACCGGCCAAACATCCACTCAGCCCCGGCAATGGTGTTGGTAATCAGGGTAATAACAAACAGAAGCAGGTGAATCAGGTATTTGCGCATTTACTCTCTCTTACGCCGTTCTTCCCGGCGCGATTTTTTGCTGTCTTTGAGGGCCTTTTCTGCCTCTTTATATTGAGCCGATTTGCGCTCGGCAGCGTCGATTACCTGCTTGTAGTAATCGCGGGCGAGGTCGTAGTTTTTCTCGCCATCGGCAATCTTGCCGAGGTTCAGCAGGGAGGCCCAGTAGTAAGCCGCGTTGGTCGCTTTCGATTGCCGGGCATACTCAATTGACTTCTGGTAATACTCCTTCGCTACGGGCAGGTTGTGATAGAAATTATGGTTCACGTAGGCCAGAATATAAGCCGCTGTTCGCCCGCTCACGGGTTCATAGCCTGCCTTCGTTTGATTGACCTTCTCCAAAATTCGTTTCGATACCGTCTCGGCTTCGTTCAGATGGCCCCGCACAAACGCCGACCGGGCGTAATATCGCTCGAAAAACGGATTGTCGGGGTACTGACCGTGCATGTACTTCGCCATTTCATAGGCTTTCTCATACTGGTTTTCCATGCTATAGATCTGCAACAGGAAATACCGGGCCTCCGTGCGGGTGTAAAACGCATTGTTGGCATTTTTCTCTAACTGCTTAATACCCAAATCCTTATTGCCTTTTGGGAAAAAGGCCAGAATGGGTTTCAGCAGCGGGTAGGTTTGCGGAATCCACTGGGCGTAGTAGTTGTACAGCCCATCGCCAAAAAGCAGTTCGGGGTTAATATCGCCGTTGCCTTTGCACTTGTCGAAGTATTTGAGCGCGTTTTTACCGGCAAACGTCGCCTTAGTCCACTTCTTCCGTTCGGAGTAGATGCGCCCTTTGAAGGCATACGCTGCGGCCAGAAAAAACGACGGCTCTATTTTGTTTTCGCTGTTGTCGTAGAGTTTCTCGGCCAGAAGAATGGTTGTGTCCATGAGGGCCAAACAGCGGTCGTCGTAGTCGGTCACGTCGATGTCGGGCACGATTTTCCACCATTCGGCCAGGCCTTGCAAAAAGTAGGGCATGGGGTGGCGCGGGTAGCGCACTTTGAGCCACCGAAACTCCTTGTCGGCCTCGTAAAACTTGTAATTGTACAACTGGTTAATGGCCTCCGCCGACTCTAGCTGCACACCGGGATGCTTTAACAACCCGTCGTATTTCTTGTCGAACGCTGCCGGGTCATAGAGTTGCGCCTTCGCGAATGTCCCGATGCACAGAATCACGACCGTCAGCCAACTGACTTTTCTTTTCATATCCATTGATCAATGGCACACAGGTTGCCACTACCAAAACGCAGAACCGCGCAGGTCCGTTTGATTTTTGGTTATTTTTTGGCAAAACTACTCTCTGCGGCTGTTTGGTATAAATAGTAGTGGGCTTGGTATAATCTTCCGGTTTGTCGGAAAACGGAGGTCTAGTTTTGGGCAGAACATAAACAAACTGTTTTGCCATGAACCGGATACTAATCCTTCGTACACTGCTCCTGAGCGGTTTCCTGCTGCTGTTTTCTGCCTGCGAGAAAGAGCAAATCCCAGCCAGCCCCACGTCATTTGAGCAGGTTGATGCCACCGTCACCGACATTCTGAAAAAAGAAGGACTCATGAGCTTATCGGTCGCCGTGGTCAAAAATGATAAGTTGATATTTTCCAAAGGCTACGGATTGGCCAATCAAGAAACCAAACGGCCTGCCACCAACGAGTCGATATTTCTGATTGCGTCGGTCTCCAAAACTGTGACCGGCATGGCCGCGATGCAGTTGGTGGAGCAGGGAAAGCTTAATCTGGATACCGACATCAACAGCTATTTGCCCTTCAAACTGACTAATCCGAAGAATCCCAAGGCCGTGATCACCTGTCGGCACCTGATGACCCATACGGCCACCATTGTCGATGCTCATTATGAGCAAGTTGCCAATCCCGCGCTCTACACGTTCGGAGCCGACCCGACGCTTTCTCTAGCCGACTTTGCCCGCGCTTTCTTCGTTACGGGAGGTACCTACTACAGCCCCAATTCGTTCGGGCCGGGGAGTCCGGGTGGGGCATATACCTACACCAATCTAGGCATTGCGCTGTTGGGCTATGTGGTGGAAGTGGTTGCCAAAAAGCCCTTCGATCAATACACCAACGAGATGATTTTTAGGCCATTAGGCATGACCAAAACAAGCTGGCGACTACGCGATTTACCAGCCGCCGAACTGGCCATGCCCTACACCGATCAGAACAAACCCTACGGACACTACACCTTTGCCGACTATCCGAACGGCGGGCTGCGAACCACGGTCAACGACCTCTCAAACTTCCTGCGGGCCGTCATGCTCGGCGGGGCGTTCAACGGCAAGCGCGTGTTGAGTGCGGCAAGTGTGGCCGAACTTCAGCGGATTCAGTACCCAACGGTATCGGGTGCCGAGCGGCAGGGGCTGGTTTGGGGCCACGTCCGACCCGCCGATGTGGGCGCAACGCCCGCACCGGGTTTGCCCGCCGAGGTGTTCGGTCATGCAGGCGGAGAGCAGGGCGTTTTTACGCTTATGTTTTTCGATCCCGTAACCCGCGCTGGTGCCATCGTTTTCACCAATGAAGACATCGCTTCGGAGCAGGGCTACCAACGCCTGATCGACCTGGAATTGTCGCTCATTAAACTTGGTGCAGCTCAATAACCAAACCCGCCATTACCTTTACGAGTCAGATTCTCTGAACCGTTTCTGACTCGTAAAGCCTGTTCGTAAACACCATGTCGCAACCGCCCGGCATCCCGTATGGTGAGCATCCGATTGCCCGATTCGTTCTTAGTGATGAACGGCTTTATCGGGTGTTGCGCCATGCCTTGCTGATCGGAGTGGTTGGTTTTCAATTTATTGGTCCCTATTCGGAGGGTCGGGTAGAGTTGGGCTTCAATTGGGCCTTAGCTGTCAACAGTGGCTTGTTCATAGTCATGCTAACCCTAATCTACACCAATCTTTACGGACTGATACCCCGATTGTTGTGGCCGGGGAAGTTGGTGGCCTATGCAGGGGCTGTGCTGGCGTTGATCGTTGTTTTTTGGCTTTTTGTTGTTGCCTGTATCCTCATCGCTCCTCGCGGACAGTCGACAATTGATTACCCAACAGCGTTCTCGGTTATCAATTTTCTGGAGACCATCCTGCTGCCACTTGTGTTTATTGGGGCCACAACGGGCGTGCAGGTTTTTCGGCGATGGATTGGCGATGTTCGGCGATTGGCTGAACTGCAAACCCGGCATTTACGCGAAGAACTAAGTCAGTTGAAAAGTCAGATCAACCCGCATTTTCTGTTCAATACGCTCAACAACCTGGAAGTACTCACCCGGAAAGATCCCGAAAAAGCCTCCCAAATCCTGTTTGCCCTGTCCGACATCCTGCGCTATCAACTCTACGAAAGCAACCGGGAACTGGTAATCCTGAGCCGCGACATCGATACTATCCGGCAACTGCTAACGCTGGAAAGCATCCGTCGCGATCAATTCACATTCACCATCAGCCTCGGCCCGTCGATTGGGCAGCAAACCGTCGCTCCTTTTCTGTTTATGCCGTTTGTCGAAAATGCGATCAAACACAGTGCTACGGCAATGGGGTCATCGTTCGTGTACCTGAGCTTTGTCGAGACCAACCGACAGTTAGTTTTTCAGGTTGAAAATTCTAAATCTGCGCAACCATCCACCGTTTTGCCCGGCGGTATCGGGCTGAAAAACAGCCAACGACGGTTGGAGTTGCTTTACCCCAACCAACACACCCTGACCTTAACAAACACCGATAGTCGGTTTTCGGTAAAACTGGAACTACAGCTATGACCTGCATCCTGATCGACGACGAACCCTTAGCCCGCGAAGGACTAGCCGATTTGATCGGGCAAATCCCGACGTTAACGCTGCTGGGAGCCTTTAGTAATGCCCGCGATGCCGGTGCGTTTCTGGCCACCAAGCCCGTGGATCTGCTCCTGCTGGACATCCAAATGCCCGAACAAACCGGACTCGACTTTGCACACTCGCTACCCACCCGACCGCTCCTGATTTTCACAACCGCTTACCCGCAGTTCGCGCTCGATAGCTACGAACTGGATGCCGTCGATTATTTGCTGAAGCCGATTCGGCGGGCGCGTCTGGAAAAAGCCATTCAGAAAGCAGACCAGTATCGGCGGCTGTTGCAGGAGGTGGGACAACAGGACGACAGTGTACACAGTGACCATTTTTTTGTGCGGGCCGACCGACGAAATTATAAGGTGATGTTCAGCGATGTGCTATTTATCAAGGGGTTAAAAGACTACGTGGTTATTCACACGAAGGACAAAAAGCTGATTACGGCCATGAACATCAAAACGGTGAGTCAGCACCTACCAACAACTCAATTTCTACGAATCAGTAAGTCGTTTGTAGTCAACGCGGCTTACGTCACCGCCTTCGATTCGACCCATGTTTATCTAGGCGATGAAGAGATTCCATTCGGGGCCGTTTATCGGGATAGTTTCCTGGAGCAATATCGGGGCAAGCCCGGACTAACTTGACCGTGACGACCGTGTGAAATACGATTTTCCTTGGTAATATTGGTCATCCTTAACTTGGACTGACCATGAATAAACGTACGTTCCTTAAAACCTCGTCGGCCTTGCTGGCCGGTAGTCTTTTTTCTCCGCTCATTTCCTGCAACAGCCCCAAGACAAATACTGGTAAACCCCTAACCAACTGGGCCGAAAACCTCACTTACAGCACCGGCAACGTGCAATACCCCAAAACAGTTGAGGAGGTACGGGAGATTGTTAAAAATGCTGACAAGATCCGGGCATTAGGAAGCCGCCACTCGTTCAACACGATTGCCGATAGCGATGTTGCGCAACTCTCGTTGAAAGATTTGGAGCGGACTACGACGCTCGACAAATCGGGGAACACCATTACGGTGGAGGGGAGCCGACGTTACGGCGACTTCTGCGAGATGTTGCACAAGAGCGGTTACGCCCTGCATAATCTGGCCTCGTTGCCGCACATTTCGGTGGCAGGGGCCTGCGCCACGTCCACGCACGGATCGGGCATCAAAAACGGTAATCTCGCTACGGCAGTTGCGGCTATCGAGTTCGTGAACGGCGCGGGTGAGGTGGTCGTGCTTTCGCGGGCGCAACACCCCGACGAGTTCGACGGAGCCGTGGTTGGTCTGGGGTGCCTGGGCGTGGTCACGAAGGTCACGCTAAACCTGCAACCCACGTTTCTGGTGCAGCAGGCTGTGTACCGCAACCTGCCGATGGCTGTGTTGAAAGACAACTTCGAGACCATCATGGGCGCGGGCTACAGCGTCAGCCTGTTTACCGACTGGCGCAACAAAAACGTGAATCAGGTCTGGATCAAAAGCAAAGTGGAGGGCAACAGCACCGAACCGATGACACTCGCCCCAGAGTTTTACGGAGCCAAACTCGCCACCCAAAACATGCACCCTCTCGATGATCACTCTGCCGAAAACTGCACTGAGCAGATGGGTGTGCCGGGGCCGTGGTACGAGCGGTTGCCGCACTTCAAAATGGGCTTCACGCCGAGCAGCGGGAAGGAGTTGCAGTCGGAATTTTTCGTGCCTATCGACAAGGCCCACGAGGCCATGATGGCTGTCGAATCATTACACGAGCAGGTTAGCCCGCATTTGTTCATTACGGAGGTGCGGACCATTGCCGCCGATACGCTCTGGATGAGTCCGCAGTTTGGCAAGACGACCGTTGCCATTCATTTTACGTGGAAACCGGAGTGGGAAGCTGTGCAAAAACTCCTGCCACAGATTGAGGAAAAACTGGCCTCGTTTGGTGCCCGCCCGCATTGGGGCAAACTATTTACAATGTCCCCGGCAGTATTGCAGTCGCGCATCGAAAAACTAAGCGACTTCAAAGCCTTGGTTGCCAAACACGACCCAACGGGCAAATTTCGCAATGCCTTTGTAGAATCGAATTTGTTTACTACGGCATAGCAAACAACTCATTCACGCGGATGGTGAAGTCGGGCAAAACCGGTCCGGCTGAACACACATCGTCCTCCAGGCAGATTATCACCTGCTTGCGCGAGGTGTAAATATACAGCACCTGATTTCCAGGATAAATTTGCCAGACGACCTGTACACCCGCCTTGAAATATTCCGCAATCTTAGCCTCAACGGCCTCAGCATCATCAGTCGGGGAGATAACCTCCACTACAAACGCCGGTATCACATCTGTACCCAACCGACTTTGTTTGATTTGCTCTTTGGTAAAATAGGCAATGTCGGGGCGACGCATCTGTTTAGGCGTTAGCATGACGTCGGGTTCGGCCATGAACGTACCCGTTTGGTAATAGCCTTTTTCAATGAACAGTGTGTTCAGAATGTCGTAGATGAAATACTGGTTTCTCTTCATGCCGGAAAACTGGATTAGCTGGCCATCGAACCACTCATATTTATAGCCATCGACGGGTTCCCAATCCATGAACTGCTCAAGGGTTTGCGGAAACGCTGAAACGGGGGTTGCTTCTGCCTGCATAGCGATTGTTGTTTGGGCGAATATACCGATAACACGGCATAATACGGCCCGGTTCTGGTCTTTTGTGCGCTAAAGCCCGCTATCTTTGCCCGATGCTAACGATCCACGATAAAACCTTTGTGCCGTTCATTGCGGCCCACGAGATTCAGCAGCGCATTACGGCCTTGGCCGCCCAAATCAACGCCGATTACCGCGACAAACAACCGCTTATGGTGGTGATTCTGAACGGGGCCGTGTTGTTTGCCGCTGACCTGTTCAAGCAGTTGACGATGCCTTGTGAGATCACGTTTCTGCGGGTTTCATCGTACCAGAAAACGGGTTCAACGGGCCAACTGAAGCAAGTTTTGGGCCTCTCTGAACCCATCACGGATCGTGACATAATTGTAGTTGAGGACATTGTAGACACCGGCCTGACCCTCGCCGATGTGTGCGAGCAACTGCGCGAGTCGCGCCCGGCAACGCTCAAGGTAGCCACATTGCTCTTCAAGCCCGAAGCCCTCAAACGCCCACTCGACCTGGATTATGTTGGGTTTGACATCGAAAACCGCTTTGTTGTTGGCTACGGCCTCGACTACGACGGACTGGGCCGCAACACACAGGATATTTTTGTGTTGAGTGAGTAAGCACCCGTTTGGTTTCGTTATGTTTGAATAACAGAAAAACAGCAAGATGGTCGCGACAAAGAACAGCATACAAAGCAGAAAACCCCGGCTGAAAGTGCCCGACTACCTGGTGTACGAACTCATCGATGGGAAGCCTATTTACTACAAAGGCTATCGGGAGGTGATGTCAGGCGAAAAAACGTTTTCAGAAATTATGGGGTCAAGTTTATTACAATCGCTTATTGTTGGATATGTTCAACGAGTTCTCTTCAAAGAACTTAGCGAAGATGAGTACACTGTTTTAGCTAGCGAAACGGGCATACACTTGGATAGGCGCAATAACCTGGCGGGGGACGTTCTTATTTTTGATAATGCCACGCTACCCATTGAAACAATTAACACGTTTTATGCCCAAGTACCGCCAAAAGTCGTGATTGAGGTGGACATAACGGCTGACCCAACGGATATAACACCCACCAACTATATATTTCAGAAAACGCAGAAGCTGTTGAGCTTTGGGGTTGAGAAGGTAATCTGGATTACAACGGACAGCAAAAAAGTGACTGTTGCTACAGCAGGCAACGACGACTGGCTTATAAAAGACTGGCACAAAGATATTGAGGTAATGAATGGAGTTTCCTTCAATATCGGCCAATATTTAACCCAAAAAGGCTCCCCCTTCGCCTAGATTATTATCCCCCAATCGTTGACATTGACTCCGTAACGGCCCCGCGTTTTTCTTCGGCCTCGAATCCGTTGGCGGGGCGGTGGGCAAAGGCTTTCAGGAAAGCCGCTCGAACGTCGGTGTCGGTGGCACCCGCGCGGAGGAGGGCGCGAACGTCGAGTACGCCGTTGTCGTAGAGGCAGGTTTTGAGCGTTCCCTGCGCGGTCAGGCGAATGCGGTTGCAGGTGCCGCAAAACGTCCGGCTGAAAGCCGCAATAATGCCCACGTTGCCCGCATAGCCCGGAATTTGGTAGTCGTACGAGGTTGAGAAGGGGCCATCCTGAATTTTGTGGAGGCCCGGATAGAGTGATTGTAACTCGTTCAGGATGCGCCGGTGCGTCCAGTGCAGCACGGGGTAGTGCGAGCCTTCGCCGTTGAACGGCATCTCTTCAATAAACCGTACCGATACGCCCGAATGCCGCGAGAGTTCGGCGAGGGGGCCGAGATCGTCGGTGTTTTTACCCTCCATCACGACCGCGTTGATTTTCACGGCTACCCCGGCTTCCAGCAGCGCGTCGAGCGTGTTCAAAACGGCGGGAAGCTCATCGCGCCGGGTGATCTGGTAAAACCGGTCCCGGTTGAGGGTGTCGAGACTGAGATTCACCGACTTAACTCCCAACTGAACCAACTCGCCAATGTGCGGTGCCGTCAGCACGCCGTTGGTGGTCATGGCTAACTCCGTGATACCGGGGATCGCGTGGAGCGTCCGCATGAAATCCATCAGGCCGTTGCGTACGAACGGTTCGCCCCCCGTAATCCGCACCTTCGACACGCCCATTTCGGCCAAAATCCGGCAAATCCGTTCCATCTCCTCGTAGGTGAGCAGTTGATGTTTCGGCAGGTATTTGATGCCTTTTTCGGGCATACAGTAAAAGCACCGAAGGTTACACCGATCCGTTACGGCGAGCCGCAGGTACTGAATAGGGCGATTATGATTGTCGTACAGCATGAGATATGCAAGTTACAGAACGGGCACTACCTTTGCACTATGATTCAACTGGTGGCGGACGATGTAGGCAAAAAATACCGACGCGAGTGGGTGTTTCGACATGTCGATCTTACGCTCACGAGCGAGACTTCGGCAGGCAGCATGGCCAACAGTTACACCTTCGTGGGGCCAAACGGCAGCGGCAAATCCACGCTTTTGCAATTGCTGTCGGGCGCGATGCCCCAAACGGAAGGAACGCTGACGTACACGCGCAACGACAAAACGATTGAGGCCGAAGACTTGTTCCGGCACGTTAGTCTGGCCGCTCCCTACCTCGAACTGATCGAAGAACTGACCCTTGCCGAAATGCTGGCGTTTCATGTTCAGTTCAAACCCTTTCGCGACAATCTAAATTTTAAGGAAGCCGCCGACCGCATGCGCCTGGGGCACGCGATGGACAAAGAACTCAAGTTTTTCTCGTCGGGCATGAAACAGCGGGTTAAACTTGGATTAGCATTTTTCTCCGACGTGCCGCTCGTGATCCTCGACGAACCCACGAGCAACCTTGACCGACAGGGCGCGGCCTGGTATCATGAGCAGGTTCGCACGCTTCGTCCTGACCAACTCCTGCTGATCGGCTCCAACGACCCCGCCGAGTATGATTTCTGCCCTAACGTGCTGGATGTCATGCAGTGGAAAAAATGACTTATATTTGGACGTTGGATGCTAGACGTTGGACGTTAGACAATGCTATTATCCAACGTCCAACATCTAAAATCTAACGTCTAAAATCATGAAATACACACTCATCTTCGCTCTCGTACTGGGCTTGGCCGCCGGTGCCAGCGCACAAAGCTCTCACGGTAAAAAAATCACCGAAGACGGAGCCGTTCCCGCCCCCGAACTCGTTGCCAAACTCGGCGACAAGTCGGAAATGTCTACTAAAATTGTGGGCACCGTTGAGTCGGTTTGCAAAGTGAAAGGCTGCTGGATGAAGGTCAAAACCGCCGACGGCCAAACCATGCGCGTAACGTTCAAAGACTACGGATTCTTTGTACCAAAAGACATTGCCGGTAAGCAAGTGGTATTTGAGGGCGTTGCCAAGCAGACCACCACCCCCGTTTCCGAACTGAAGCACTACGCCGAAGATGCGGGCAAAAGCAAAGCTGAAATCGCCAAAATCACCGAACCCGAAAAAGCCGTTACGTTCGTGGCCGATGGGGTGATTGTGAAATAGATTTTTTGATTGTTCTTTTGTAGAGACGCAATACTTTGCGTCTCCTGTGCGTCAGCCCAAATCCCCAAAATAAGCAATTAATTGGGGGTCTTAATTGCTGACGCATGGGAGACGCAAGATTTTGCGTCTCTACGCATTTCTAATACCCCTATGAAAAAACCGTACTTGACTTTGTTGGCCGCATTGGCCTGTTTTTCTTCCTTTGCCCAACAGCGAACCCTGTTGCATTGCGGCAACCTTTTCGACGGGGTTGGTAACAGCCTCCAACGTGAGGTAACTGTGGTCGTTGAGGGTAACAAAATCACCGCCGTGCAGCGCGGCTACACGACACCCGCTGCTAACGACCGCGTTGTCGATCTCAAAAACAAAACTTTGTTACCCGGCCTGATCGACATGCACGTGCACATCGAATCGGAGACCAAGCGCGGTGGGGCCATCGACCGCTTCACGCAGAACACGCCCGATGTGGCGTTTCAGGCGGCCCATTATGCAAAGATAACCTTGCAGGCGGGCTTCACGACTGTGCGCGATCTGGGCGGTTCGGGGGTGAATATCTCCCTGCGTAATGCCATTAATCGGGGCATGATTGAGGGGCCGCGCATTTTCACGGCTGGTAAGTCGATTGCCACCACTGGGGGCCACGCCGACCCCACCAACGGCTATCGTCGCGAGATTATGGGCGATCCCGGCCCGCTCGAAGGGGTCATTAACAGCCCCGAAGACGCCCGCAAAGCCGTTCGGCAACGGTATAAAGAAGGGTCCGACCTGATTAAAGTGACGGCTACGGGGGGCGTGTTGAGCAACGCGAAAGACGGTCAAGGGCCACAATTCACGGACGAGGAGGTTGAAGCGGTTGTGAAAACGGCTAAAGACTACGGGTTTATGGTAGCAGCCCACGCCCACGGGGCCGAGGGCATGAAGCGGGCCATCCGCGCGGGCGTAACGACCATTGAGCACGGCACGCTGATGGACGATGAAGCCATTGAGCTGTTCAAAAAATACGGCACCTACTACGTTCCGACCATTATTGCCGGGCGCACAGCCGCCGACTCGGCCCGCATTCCGGGGTATTATCCGGCCTTTGTGACCGTTAAGGCATTGGCCATCGGTCCCAAAGTTCAGGCGACATTTGCTAAGGCGTACAAGGCGGGTGTGAAAATTGCGTTTGGCACCGACGCAGGCGTTTACCCGCACGGCTACAACGCTAAAGAGTTTGAGTATATGGTGGAGGGCGGTATGCCGCCAATCGAAGCCATCAAAGCCGCAACTATTGTGAACGCCGAACTGTTGGGCCTTAAAACCCAGTTGGGATCGGTGGAGACTGGCAAACTAGCCGACCTGATCGCGGTGGAGGGCGACCCGCTCCAGAACGTGAAAGCGTTGCAGGTTGTCCGGTTTGTGATGAAAGAAGGAAAGATCTATAAGCAATGAACGCACAGCCACAAGAAAATACCATCGACGTTGAATTGTCGGAGGATATTGCCGAGGGAACCTATGCCAACCTCGCCATGATTGCCCACTCAAATAGTGAGTTTATTCTGGATTTTATCCGGCTTATGCCCGGTGTCCCCAAAGCCAAAGTAAAGGCCCGAATTATCCTGACGCCTGAGCACGCCAAACGGTTGTTGTCGGCCCTGAAAGAGAATATTGGTCGCTACGAAGACAGTTTCGGCAGTATCGACCAACCCAACGATTCATTCGGTTTTCCGTCGGGCGGTTTTGGCGGCCCGGTTGGTATGGCTTGATTGTGGGAATCTCTTTTCCAGAGAGTTCGTTTAGGCACTATGCAACTTCCATTCATTTTACTAGAGCCGTCTTGCCACTGCCAGGGTTTTCAACCACTGGCGGGGCTTGGTTTACTTTTACTACCCTGCCAGTGGTTGAAAACCCTGGCAGTGGCAAGACGGCTCTAGCAGATAAAGCTTATGTTCATAAAAATTCGGCTCATTTTCTAGTGCTTAACTCCCACCATTTTCTTTGTCGGGTCGATTCGTAACCAAAGTAATGCGCTGACTGTGAGGCATCCGGCAATCAAAAGCAGGGGAAGGTTGTAGTTCTGCGTGCGCTCGACGATGGTGCCGAAGATGATGGTGATGAAAAAGCCGCCTAGCTGCCCGGCGAAATTCATAGACCCCGTAACACTGCCCGAATTGCGCTGCCCAATGTCGACACAAACCGCGAAGGCTACAGGTAGGGCCAAGTCCTTGAGTAATACGCAGGTAGCCAAGAGATACCCCGCCGTTTGGTTGTCTTCGGTTAATCCGGCCATTGCAAAAAACAGGGCCGATAGCCCCAGGCCACCCGTACCAACAGCCCGTCGACCGATTTTGAGGCCATACCGTTTGGTGAGAAAATCGCTCAGCAGCCCGCCTACAATGCAGCCAATGGCCCCCAGGAAATACGAAAGCGAGATAAAGTTTTTGGTTTGCTCCTCGCTCATGCCCCGCCCCTCCTGAAAATACACCGACGACCAGTTTGTGAAAAAGTACGACCCGTAAAAGAACAGGTGGCACATGAGCATCAACGCCCAGAGGTTCGGATCACGGATAATGGTGGACCAGGGAATCTGATGATCGTTGGGTTTGATGGATCGACTCTGCTCGATCTGAGCCACCTCGGCGGGGGCCACGCCCGATTTGTCGCGTGGTTCGTCGCGGAACCAGGCATACCACCCCACGGCCCACAACACGCCCACCGCCCCCAACACCGCGAAGGCCCACCGCCAGCCCACCGAATGCACCAGCGGAATCACGAGCAAAGGCGTGAGGGCACCCCCAATGCGCCCAGCTGCCCAGATTACCGACTGCGCCCGCCCCACCTCGACTGCCGGAAACCAGCGGGCAATCACAATCGACGCGTTGGGATACGCCCCGGCCTCGCCCATCCCAAACAGAAACCGCACTACTAGCAAGTACACGAAGTTGAACGCTGTGCCGGTGAGAGCCGTAAACGCCGACCACCAAATGACCACCCGCGTGAGCACGCGCCGGGGACCAGAGCGGTCGCCCATAGCCCCGGTTGGAATCTCGAACAAGGCGTAAGCGAGCGAGAATGCCCCCAAAATCCAGCCAAACTGTTCGTTGTTGAGGCCTAAATCGGCCTTGACATATTTGCTGACCACGTTCATACACACGCGGTCGAGAAAGGTAATGGTCGAGAGCAGAAACAAGACCGAGAGTACGCGGTAACGGTAGGGCATAGGAAGTAAAGGTTAATGGGTGAAAAAATCGCGTACAAACGCGTTTACGGGCCGCTCGGTGAGATCACGGGGCGGCCCAATTTGTACAAGTTCGCCCGCGTCCATGAGCGCGATCCGGTCGCCGAGTTCGAGAGCCTCTGTAACGTCGTGCGTAACGAGTACCACCGTCGTTTCCTGCAATTCGCTGATCCCGAACACCTCGCGCCGGACGTGTCGGCGGGTGTAGGGGTCGAGTGCGCCGAATGGTTCGTCCATGAGCACCACCGGAGGCCGAACAGCTAACGCCCGTGCCAGGCCAACGCGCTGCCGCTGCCCCCCGCTCAGGTCGGCGGGGTAACGGTTTAGCAGGTCGGTCGGGAGCCGAAGCAAGTCCATTAGCTCGTGGGTGCGGGTGCGGATTCGGTCGGGGTCCCAGCCGAGCAGGCGCGGCACGGCCCCGATATTTTCCGAAACAGTATAGTGCGGAAACAGGCCTGCCTCCTGCATCACGTAGCCAATGCCGCGCCGGAGTGTGGGGGCGTCGGCTTGTTGCACGTTTTGCCCGTTGAGCAACACCGTACCGCTTGTGGGTTCGACCAGCCGGTTGAGCATCTTGAGCGTGGTGGTTTTACCGCAACCGCTCGTACCGGCCAGCACCAGCGTCTCGCCCGGTGCCACGCCGAACGACACGCTACTCACCACCGTTTTGGGGCCGTATTGTTTAGTAAGGTTGGTAATTTGGATCATGAAGATTGTCTTGGGAAAACCAAAATGCTTGTAAACGTAAAGTTGGACTTTACATTTACAAGCATTGTACGTTAGGATTCTACAAGCCTAAGGCAGTTTCCAGAGCGTGTCGTGATTGGTAATCTCAATGAACGTTAGGCCGAGGGCCTCAAACGTGGTCCGCATATCGAGCATTTCTTTGAGCGTAGCCATCTGCATAGCGTCGTCGTTGGTTTCCCAAAAGCTCACGTTGGTCATAGCGTGTTTCTGGCGGTCAATCCCCACATAGTAGCCGAGGTTGCCCTGTAACTGTTGGATTGCCGGAATCAGTGTTTCTCTGAACTCGTTTTGCAACATGCTCTCGACCTGTTTGGTATGTTCAGGTTGGAACGAACCAATCGAAATGCGGATGATGGAGCCTATGGGAGGAGTCATGACAGTGCGTTGGTTTAAGTTTATTTAGTTCCCGCCCCCAAAATGCGGGTTTTCAATTAACCCAATTTCATTACCCGCCGGGTCCAGCGCGGTAGCCACGCGGATACCATCGCCCACGTCGTTAATCGGGCTTTTTTCGGTAGCACCGAGCGATAGGGCGCGGGTATAGGCCGCGTCGATATTGGTAACGCCCCAGTACGTGATCGTGCTGCCCTGTGCGGGTGAAGCGTCGGGGTCAAGGCCAAGTTCGTAACCGCCCACGTTGAAACCAACGTAGAAAGGCTGATCGAAGTAAGGGCCGAAACCAAGCAGACTGGTGTAAAACGCCTTGAGCGCGTCGAGGTCGGGGGCAGCATAAACAACGGTGCGCAGGCCGAGCAGGTGGGGTTGGTTTGGAGGAGTCATGTGTGTTTTGGATAAGCATAGACGACTATCTTTGCAAAAAACGCATAAATTAGTCAGTGGCCAAAAAACCAAAATATTACGTGGTCTGGCGCGGGCGACAAACCGGCGTGTTCGACTCGTGGGACGAGTGTAAAGTTCAGACCGACGGCTTCGAAAAACCGCTGTTCAAGTCGTTCGATACCAAAGCTGAGGCCCTCAAAGCCTACAAAGACAAACCTCACGCGCATATCGGCGCAGGCACGCCCAAGCCCAAAACAGCTAAAAATCGCCTGTTTGTAGGTGAACCCAACGAAGACAGCCTTGTGGTCGACGCGGCCTGGAACACGGCTTCCGGCGATATGGAGTACCAGGGCATTTACCTGGCCACCCGCCAGAAACTGTTTCTGAAAGGCCCCTATGCTGATGGCACCAACAACATCGGCGAGTTTTTGGCCATTGTACATGCCCTGGCTTTCCTGCACCAGAAAGGCAGCAACATTCCCGTTTACTCCGACTCGCGCACTGCCATCGGCTGGGTCGCCAAAAAGAAAGCCAATACCAAACTCGAACCCACCCCCCGCAACGCCGAACTGTTCGACCTGCTCGACCGGGCCGAGCGTTGGCTCCAAACACACGTGTATGCAAACCCCGTCTTGAAATGGGAAACCGACTATTGGGGCGAGAACCCCGCCGATTTTGGACGAAAGTGATTCTCCTTGCCCTCCTCCTTTCCTCCTCTTCTGCCATGTCCCAACCCCTCACTGATTCGCTTACGGCTTACATTCGGTCGTTGCCGCCCACGGTGCGGGTGAGTGTGGCCCTGGAGTCATTGGCCGATAGCAGCGAACGATTTTATTACCGGGCCGATGAGCGGGTGCCCTCCGCGAGCCTCATTAAGGTGCCAATTATGGTGGCCGCCATGACAGCAGCGCAGGCTGGTAAGCTCGACCTCGACGAAATTCATATCCTGACCGACTCCGAGAAAGTAGGGGGGGCGGGCATTTTGCAAACCTACCCTAACCGCAGCCGCATCAGCTACACCGAGCTGGTTCGACTCATGATAACGATCAGCGACAATACAGCTACCAACATTCTGATTTCTGACCTCGGTCGCGAAGCTATCAACACCCAAATGCAGTCGTGGGGGATGACCCAAAGCCGCCTGAACCGAGTGATGATGGACACGTTGGCCGCTCGGCAGGGTCGCGAAAACTACGTGACTGCCCGCGAGATGAACCAGTTACTCACCAAAATCCATGAGCACAAACTGCTCACGCCTGCCCTCTGCGAACAGATGCTGACGTTCCTGAAACAAAACGAAGATACGCTGACTATTCCTCACTTATTGCCACCGCAGGCGAATGGTAAACCTGTGGTGGTAGCCCATAAAACGGGTGTGCTGGCGTATGTTCGGGGTGATGCGGGCATAGTATTTGCTCCTCGTCCGTTTGTACTGACTGTTTTGGTCGAGAATGCCGGAACTGAAGCGGCTGGTGAGCAAACTATTGCCGATTTAGCCTTTTTGGTTTGGAAAATCGTAGGTAAAATCCGTTAATAGGCGACTTAATTTTTCGTACAAATAGACGCGTAGCCAAAAAATACCTCTTTATTGAATCAAATGCTTTTAATGAGAATCTAATTTTAATACTTTTGATAGCTTTACTTAACCGAATGAATTTTTGAACCATTTAATTTACTTGTTTACGCATGGACTGGAGCCTGTTTGATCGTTTCCAACAGGTAGTTACCCGCGAAATTGGTCCGAGGGTACTGCCAGCTCTAGCCGAAACGATGACGACCTATCTGTCGGCTAGTGGGTGCTGCATTATTCAGGAACGCGACGAGCAAACGGCTATTCCCCTGCTCAACTACCCCAATCCGGTGCTGGCTAGTCCGTTTGAGGTTAGTACACTGACCGGGTTAATCTCAGATGAGGAGTTTTTTCTGAAAACACCCCTCAACGTGCATCCGTCGCTGCAAACACTGCTGGGCAACTACAAACAAGTGGCTGGCCTGCGACTGAGCAATTATAGTTTGAAAGGCTGGATTCTGGTCGGATGGCACACGCCAGTCGATCTGAGCCATGTACCGTTGCAACAGAGCTTTCAGTTGATGGCTGATAAAGTCATGGTCAACTTTCTGTCGTTGCAGCGTATTGCCCTCGAACAACAATACCGGTTTCTGTTTGCTACCGTGCCGCAGGCCATTGTCCGAATCAACGAAGACGATAACAGTACCTGGGCGAATCAGGCAGCCACCGAACTGCTCCAACTCGACCCCGACAACGTTTTCCCCACTGCCGATGAGGTGTTGGCGGGCATGCAACGCCTGCGCGATGAGGCCATTAATCAGGATGTGATGGGCGCGCACCTGACCGAATTAGCCCAAAATCCCAACGCCAACATCAGTAATTGGGTTTGGGCTTACCCCGACCGGGCGTTCAGCGTGATCTCACGACCCATTCGCTCGCCCTACCTGAACGGGCGAATCTGGCTCTTCAGCGACGTGTCGGAACTGTACCGATCCAACCGCCAACTCGCCGATCAACAGGGGCAGTTGCTGTTTAAAAACGATCAGTTGGTAAACGCCAACCGCGAAATCGAAAGCCTGATCAGCGTGATTGCCCATGATCTCAAATCACCCTTAGCCACGCTTAGTTTTGTGCTGAACTTTATCAGTTCGGAGGGTACGCTGAACGAGCAGCAGCAGGAAAATGTACAATATGGCCAGAAAACCGTGGGGAAGGGCATGGACCTCATCGAGAGTATTGTGTATTACAACCGGCTCATCAGCCGCGAAGAAACCCTGCAACTGATGGAGGTTGAGCTAAACGACTTGCTCGAAATTGTGGTCGATGGGTTTCGTGGCCCGGCCCAGCATAAGCATATTAATCTGAGTTTCCGGCCACAGGTATCGACCTTGCTCAGAACAGACCCCGAATCGCTCGTGCGGGTGCTCGACAATCTGGTAAGTAATGCCCTGAAATTTTCGGAGTTCGACAAGGCGGTTTGGGTGAGCGTTGTTACGGAAGCGGACCGGCTTGTGGTATCGGTTCATGATCAGGGGCCGGGCATCCTGCCCGAAGATCGGCCCAAGTTGTTCAAACGGTTTCAGCGGCTATCGGCCCAGCCCACCAACAACGAACACTCGTCGGGGCTGGGGTTGTCGATTGTGAAAGCCCTAACGGAGAAAATGGGAGCTACGGTCGAGCTTGATAGCGAACCGGACCGGGGCACCACGTTCAGGCTGGTATTCCCCCCCGACCTGTTCCAGCTTCTGCCCGAATCGGTCAGTACAAACGCCAACTAAAAAAGGCTCCCGGTGATCAGGAGCCTTTTTTAGTTGGCGTTTATATTTTCTATTGCGCTCGCTTGTACTCAATACTGATGTCGTGCGAGGAAGCGACGCCTTTCGAGTCTTCAAACTTATCCTTGTACGTCCAACTCATGGTATTGCCGTTTATTTTGGCAGTCACCACCTGCTTTGTGCCGTCAGAGTCTGTGAGTGTCAACTGATCGCCCACCAAGGCCCATTTGCTGGTTCCCGTAATATCAATACCAGACTGATCTTCAATATCCTCGGTATTTCCCTGGCATGACTTGGGGGTGTCTGCCGTCGAGGTGCCATCCTTCTTGAATGTGAAGGTAATGTCGGTGAGGCATGTCGACCCCGTGAGATCAGTGAAGAACTTCAGCATATCGGTTATTTTGCCAAAAGGACCAGCATCAAGACCCGGATTCACTTTCATGGCCGTAAGCTTCCAGTTGCCTTCGATAGAGGCAGGAGAGATAGCATCGTCACCGTTTTTTCCACCGCAATTGGCCATCGCAAGTGGTAAAAAGAAAAGGAGGGCATAGGTCAGCAGTCGGGATAATCGAAGTTGGTGCATTTGTGCGTTGGTTTAGTGATTACAAAACGTAACAGCACAAATATGTCTTATCAGCGCAAACCAGCTCACTAGTTGTTCGTAAGCGGTTAAAAAACAGGGGTTTCTACGTGCCGTTGGCCTGTAGAAACCCCTTGTAATACCCTGTACGTTTAGGGCCGTTTAAAATCAAACGTAACCGTTTGCTGGCTCGTTACGCCAGTTGGATCTGTGAACGAACCCGAATACGCCCAAGTCATGCCGGTGCCTGTGAGAGTCGACTTTGCCGTCACCTTGGTGCCATCAGCGGCCGTCAGAGTCAGTTGATCACCGGTTTGCGACCATTTTGTAGTACCGGTAATATTGATACCCGTTTGATTTTTAATGGTCGTTGTGTGGTCCTGACATGTTTGCGGGTTGTTGGTCGTCATCGTCCCATCATTTTTGAACGTAAACGTCAGGTCTGTTAAGCACGGTGAGTTGGTCGCTAATGTAAAGGCCGTAAACAGGTCCGTTACCCGGCCAATGGGGGCAACAGTAATACCCGGATCAAGTCGGAGTGCGCTTAGTTTCCAACTGCCCTCAACGGTTGGCGTGACATCGGTTCCGTTTCCGCTGCCTCCGCAGTTGGCTAGCCAAAGGGGTAGTGAGAACAGCAGAGCGTAGGTGAAGAGCCGGTTTAATCGCATGGGTTGCATTTGCGTTCGTTTAAGTTTTTGGCTAATTAACGCCCCAAAGATGCACAATCGGTATTGAACCATCGCGCAAATCCGAACAACCGGTTGGTGATCCTGGGGCTACCCTACTGGTTAGCTTCAGATAATCCGTGGCCCCTGCCTATTAATCTGCGATACGTAAGCCTCGCTCGTGATGCCAACCGTCAGGAAGGCCTGTTGCATAGCTTGCCCGACGCGTTGGGCAGTTTCGGCATCGCGGCAAAGCGCGAACATGGACGGGCCAGAACCGGAAATGCTGCACCCCAACGCGCCGTTGTCCAGGGCGGCCTGCTTCACCTCGCCAAACTGCGGAATCAGAATCGAGCGGACTGGCTCAATAATTACGTCGATCATCGAGCGGCTAATGAGGTCGTAGTCGGGTTTCATCAGACCGGCTACCAGTCCGGCTACGTTGCCCATTTGGGTGATGGCATTTTTGAGCGAAACCTCGTTTTTAAGAATGAACCGGGCATCTTTCGTATTTACCTCGATGTCGGGGTGAACCAAGGTTGCGTGCATCCCGTCGGGCGTGTCGAGCCGGATCACATCGAGCGGGTTGTAGCTCCGCACCACCACAAAGCCCCCCAACAACGACGGCCCCACGTTGTCGGCGTGGGCCGAGCCGCAGGCAATGCGCTCGCCCTCCATCGCAAACGGTAACAGGTCGATGGTCGCGAGTGGGCGGCCCAGTAACTCGTTGATGGCATACACACCGGCTACCGCCGAGGCCGCGCTCGACCCCAACCCGCTACCCAGAGGCATCTGCTTGGTCAGCAGCACATCAACACCTATGTCGGGGCGATTAATGTGTTCGAGAAACTTCTGGATCGAGATACCCGCCGTGTTGCGGGCGGCTTCGCGGGGCAAGCGGCCTTCGTCGCCGATGATGTCGGTGATGGTCACGCCGGGCGTGTCGCGCCGGGTTAGCTCGACCACATCGCCGGGGCTATCGACGGCAAACCCAAAAATATCGAATCCGCAGGCCACATTAGCCACGGTGGCGGGGGCAAAAACGCGTATCTTCTCCAATCCCTAAATTACATTCATAGTCTGTTCCTTAATCTTTTCCAGCTCGTCTTTCATCTGCACGACGAGCCGCTGAATGGCCGCGTCGTTGGCTTTGGAGCCGATGGTGTTGATCTCACGACCAATTTCCTGAGCAATGAAGTTGAGTTTCTTGCCATTGGCTTCTTCGGTGTTCAACACCTCCATAAAATAGACGAGGTGGTTCTTGAGCCGGACTTTTTCTTCCGAAATGTCGAACTTCTCAATGAAGTAGACCAACTCCTGCTCGAACCGATTTTTATCGAAATCTTCGCTGCCGAGGAGTTCAATCACCTGCGCCCGCATCCGCTCGCGAACGGCGGGAATCCGGCGCACATCCTGCTCCTCAATCTGGGCAAGGCGGTCGGTAATGGTCCCGATATACTCGTTGAATTTACCTTCGAGCGAGGCTCCCTCTTGCCGCCGAAACGCGTCGCATTTCTGGATGGCCTGCGCAACAGCCTGTTGCACAATCACCCACTCGTTGGCTCCCACGGCGGGGTCGGCGGTTTCGGAGGTGTAGGCGTTGGGTTGCGAAAGGGCTAGTTTAAGCACCTCGGCGTCGGGCACGCTCATAAGCATGCTGTTGGCCGTTTCGCGGATATCTTCGGCGTAGGCACCCACCAACACGCGGTTGATCACCAAACCGGGCCGCACCTCGCCCGTGCGGGTGTAGTTGAGCGAAAACTCCACCTTACCCCGCTCCAGGTGTTGGGTGAGCAGGTTCCGCACCTCAATTTCTTTATCGGAGAACTGCCGGGGAATCCGGCAGAAAATATCCAGAAACTTGGAATTCAGGGTTTTAACTTCAACAGTCGCCGTTAGGCCGGGGCCTTCGACGGTCGCATTGCCGAAGCCAGTCATTGATTTGAGCATATTTTGGGAGTGGCAGTGGGCAGCAGCAGTAGGGAGATTAGGTCGAGAGTAGGGAGATCACTTACTCGCTGGTTACTGCCTACTGCTACTGCCTACTGCTACTTTTTTAAAGCGTTCGCTTGTGTTTCCTGGTGTTCTTTACGTCGACGGGCCACGTCGCAGGCGAGGTAGATGGCCTGAGTCATGGAGTTTTCGTCGGCGAGGTTTTTACCGGCAATATCGTAGGCCGTACCGTGGTCGGGTGAGGTCCGCACGATGGGCAGGCCCGCCGTGAAGTTCACGCCCTCATCGAAGGCAATGGCCTTGAACGGAATCAGGCCCTGATCGTGGTACATGGCCAGCACGGCGTCGTATTTGCGATAGCCGCGTGTGCCGAAGAAGCCATCTGCCGGGAAAGGACCGTAGACTAGTTCGCCTTTTTTGCGCCAGTCTTCAATTACCGGGATGATTGTCTCTTGCTCTTCGTTGCCCAGCAGGCCGTTTTCGCCCGCGTGGGGGTTGAGGCCCAACACAGCAATGCGCGGTTTTTCGATTCCAAAATCGACCTTCAGCGATTGCATCATCATGGTCAGTTTCTGGTGGATGGCGTTACGCGTTACGTTCTGCCGCACGCGTCCCAGGGGTACGTGGCCCGTTACGACGCCCACGCGCAGGGTTTCGCCCACCATGAACATCAAGTCGTCGGGTACGCCGAAGGCCTGCGCGAGGTATTCGGTATGGCCGGGAAATTTAAACGTTTCCGACTGGATGTTGTGCTTGTTAATCGGCCCTGTGATGAGCGCGTCGATTTTACCCGCCTTAAGGTCTTCCACGGCGCGTTCGAGGCAGGCCAACGCGGCTTGTCCGGCTTCGGGCGTTACCTTGCCCGGCTGAATCTCGTGGATCATAGCCGCCGGTTGTGGGGTGGCTTCGGCCTGTGCGATTGCCCCATTCTCGGCAGGGGATGGTGTGTTGGTTGGTTCGCTTTCGGCTACCGGAGCGGCTTCGGCGGTAGTTTCCTCATTACCAGATGTTTGCACTTCTGCGGCAGGTACTGAATTGGAGTCGGGTTGGCTGGTGGAGGGCGCAACACGGGCATTTTCGTTGTAGCACGTAATGACGTTGGTCATCTTGTGGCTCACCTGCTCAATGTTCTGAATGCCGTTCAGATTCCAATCTTTCAGATTCAGCAGGTTGCGGTAGCGGTTTAGCACGCGCATAGAGCCATAAATTACGGGCGTGCAAACCCGTTGCAACTGATTGTATCTTAGTGCTTTCAGGATAACTTCCGGGCCAATACCGTTGTAGTCGCCCAGACTGATACCCACCACAAGCCGATCTTCGGGGGCCACGTCGGCACCGCGTCCGGCGAGGTCACTCACGCGCATCTCGCCCAGCCGCGACTCACCGGGGCGGGGATCGGAGGGGCGCAATTCGTCTTCCCGGTCGTAGGCCTGCATCGAAACGGGTTCGGGTCGGGCTGGGCGGTCAGAATCGCGCTCCGTATCTCTGTCACGCTCGCGGCCACGGTCGTTCTCGCGGTCCCGGTCCCGGTCGCGTCCCCGATCTCTATCGCGGTCGTTGCGGTTGCGGTTTTCGTTGCGTTCCGGGCGGGGCGTATCCTGGCGTTCACGATTTTCGTCACGGGCCGCGTCCGGTCGGGCCGCGTCCGGTCGGGCCGCGTCCGGTCGATTCCGGTCTCTGTCGCGGTTCTCGTTTCGGCCTGCTTCAGATCGGTCGCGGTTATTGGGTTGCTGATTACGCCCCCCGTCGGGTCGGTTAGAGTCGCGTTGCCTGTTATTGTCGTTGCGTCCGGCATTCCGGTCTGGTCGGGCCGCGTCTGGTCGGCCTGAATTGCCTGGCTGAGGAGCTTGGGGCTGGTTTATGTCTGGCGTACGGGTTTCAGCCGCAACGGGGGCTTCGGTAACGGGGGCAGTATTGTCGATTTCATCCACATACGCCATTATTTCACCGGGCTTGGCGGACTCGTCGCGATTCTCGCGGTTCCCTCCCTGGCGCGGTCCGCCGTCGCGGTTTCCCCGGTTTCGGTTTCGATGACGGTTATTACGGTTATTTCTATCGTTGCGCTTTTCGGGCTGACGTTCTTCCATCGTGGAAATTAGTTAAGAGCAATGTCGAATTTGTACGGTCTGGGAACAATCTGAGGAGATTCTCGCCTTGTACAGTATTGATTGGAAACATTGCTACTCATTACGCAATTTTCCTGCAAGTTACGATAATCTCCTAATGTCTGAGACCCACCCCACGATTCTGGTTGCCGACGAGATGCACCCTTCGCTGTTCCCGATGCTTACCGAAGCCGGGTTCGCGTTTGACTATCAACCGGCCATTACCCGCGCCGAACTGCTCGACCGGCTTGGCCCGTTCGAGGGCCTGATTATCCGCAGCAAAACCACCGTCGACAAGGCCCTGCTCGACTGTGCGCCCAACCTGCGGTTTATTGGCCGGGCCGGTGCCGGGCTGGATTTGATCGATCTGGACGAGGTAGAACGTCGGAACATCGCCGTGTTTCATGCGGGCGCGGGCAACCGCGATGCCGTGGCCGAACACGTGGTGGGCATGTTGCTCGCCCTGCTCAACAACATCGTTCGGGCTGACGGGCAAGTGCGCCGGGGTATATGGGATCGCGAAGGCAACCGGGGTTACGAACTCGGTTGCCTGACGGTGGGCATCGTTGGCTACGGCAACAACGGTCAAGCCACCGCCCGCCGACTGAGTGGCTTTGGGTGTCGGGTGCTGTGCTACGACAAATACCGCACCGACTACGCCGATGCCTATGCGACCTGCGCAACGATGGAGCAGATGAGGGCCCAGTCCGACGTCATCAGCCTGCACATTCCCCTCACCGACGAAACCCGACTATGGATAAACGATGCCTGGATTGAGCGGATGGCCCGCCCGTTTTATCTGGTTAATGCGTCTCGTGGCGAAATTGTCTCGCTCGCGGCCCTCGTGCGCGGGCTGGAATCGGGTAAGGTGCGCGGGACCTGCCTTGATGTGCTGGAAAACGAAAAGCTCGCCAAACTCACCCTGGAGCAGCAAGCATCGTTCGATTATCTGCGCCAATCGGACCGGGTAATTCTGACGCCCCACATTGCCGGTTGGACGCACGAGAGCTACGTGCGGATTAATGAGGTGTTGGTGGCGCAGATAATCGGGCAGGGTTAATCCACTTCAACCCCTTTATATTATTGAAGTCGCGCTCATTATCGATCACGACAGTTAAATTGTTAACGAGGGCCGTAGCTGCAATAATGGCGTCAGGCGTTTTGAGCCGATACTTTCGACGTATTTGGATGGTCTGATCTACGATTGTATCTGACAACTCATAGACAGCGGAATCTTCAGCAAACGTTGCTACCTTCTCTTGTAAATCATTTTCGCCTGGATTCCACGTTAGTAGCTCTATCTTGGCGATCACCGAAATGTTGCTTTCGACATCGAAAATGGCATCCATGAACGCCAGTCCTGTTTCCGGGAGCCGCTCTTCAAGATATTTGCTAACAGCCGAACTGTCAATGAGGTAGCGCGTCACCATTCGTTGCGAACTGCTTTGAGATGTTCCTCCAAACTGTCGGCAGCTTTGCCTTTGATGCTTCCACGCAGTGACCTGATGCGATTGGGTCGGACATTAGATTGGGGAGCGGCATCAGCGGGTAGAATAATGAGTTGCACCCGTCGGGCTTCGAAGCCTTCTGGGAGCGTGTAATGCAGCGTTGGGCCGCTGAGTTCGATGATTTCGCTAATGGCTTGCATAGTTTGTTATGCAAGATAAGACAAGTCTCGCGTCAAAACGAACAAAGTAGCCGTGTGGCATCTGAATCTCCATAACCTGAACCTATTTCAACCAAAAAAGCCCCAACTCAACAGAGTCAGGGCTTTGAATCATTGCAATCTTCTATTCTCCTACTGCACTACCCCTTGCACGGTGCGTTTGCAGCCATTCGGTCCGGTTACGGTAATGGTGAACAAACCCGTTCGGTTGATAGTAAAGATGCCCGTTGTGTTGGTGTCGACCTGCCGAACCTCATACCCGTTGACGCGCTCCATAATAATCAACCGCTCGTACAAATTACCGCCAAACGCCTGAAACGCAGTCCCCATACTGTTGGCTGGCAGTGTAATGGTGGCTGTGCCTGTGCCGGGGCCAACCACCGTGCTGCCTTGCGGAAAGGTGAGCGTGACGGTGGGCGATGCGTTTACCGAAAGCGTGAAATTGTTGGATGTTGCCGTACCCGTTGGCCCGGTGAGCGAGAGCGAGTAAACGCCCGCGTCGCCCGGTTGCACGTTGCCTAACGAGAGTGTGGCCGTTGTCTGGCCTGGCACGGGGCTACCGTCTTTGAGCCACTGATAACCCGAAATGCTCCCCGACACCCCAACCGTTACCATAACCATATCGCCCGAACAAACCGCCGACGCGGTAGCCGGTTGCATCGTGATACCGGGCGGAACTGGGCCTGCGACGACAGTGTAATTGCTGCTTGCCGTGGCCGAACAACCATTAGGCGAGGTGCCCGTGACCGATACCGGGAACGTGCCTGTTTGCGAGACGTCGGGCGTGATGGTGGGCGTGTTACCCGCTGGCAACCAAACATAGTTGCTATACCCCGACGCCGTGAGCGAAAGTGATGCATTCTGGGTAGTAACTCGTCCGGCGGGGTTACTCGTGATGACCAACGTGGGCGGGTTAACCACCGTGATGCTTACTAAGCTGGTGCTGGTCAAGGGCGTTGTGCTATTATCGGCTACCGTGATGGTGTACGTTTGCACCCCCGCGCTGTTGCCCACCGTGGCCGCGACGGACGAGGCATTGTTGGGCGATGTAAACGAAGCTCCTGCCGGTGCCGCCCAGGTGTAGCTGTAGGGAGTTGTGCCGTTTTGCACCGTTGCCGAGAGCGACACCGTGCCGCCGGGGCAAACGGTGAGCGTACTCGCCGAGGTGGTAACAGAAAGCGGAGGGATGGGAGCCAGTCGGATTAATCCGGTAGTGAGATTACCATCACCACCCACGGCCCAACCCGTGCTGGCATCTCTAAAATAGGTGGCATAAAAGTAGCCCGTTGTGTTCGTTGTTTGGGGAGCCCAAGTAAGACCCCCATCGGTGGAGCGACGAATCTGCCCAAACTGCCCAACGATCCAGCCCGTTTGTGCATCGACAAAATGGACATCTTCCGTCTCGCCCATACCGGAGTTCACAACTGTCCAGCTTGCCCCGCCGGTGGTGGTTCGGAGCAGAGTACCATTATCACTTGGGTCGGTACGACCGACAATCCAGCCGTTGTTAGCATCGGCGAAAAAAACGGCGTTCAATGTTCGTGAAGGCAATGGACCAACGATGTTCGTTTGGGGAATCCAGCTTGTGCCGCCGTTGGTCGTACTCAGGATCGTCGCGTTGTCGCCGATAGCCCATCCGACCTGAGTGCTTATAAAATGGACACTCGTCAGGCCCTCTGTTGTTCCTGATGGCTGAGTTAGCCAGGTCTCGCCCGCGTCGCTCGATTTTAGGATGAGACCTTCACTACCAACGGCCCATCCGTTGTTGACATCAATGAAAAAGGCCTTCATGGGTGCCGACGTAAGACTCGAATACTTAGAAACCCAAGTTGAGCCGCCGTCTGTTGTTTTCAGGATTATACCACTAGTATTATCCTCACCCACGACCACACCAACTTGGGCGGTGGTAAAATAAACACCCCTAAACGTGGTAAATGCTCCTCCAGACCAACTCGACGGTTGGGTGACCCAGGTAACCCCTGCGTCAGTCGATTTGAAAATAGTGTTTGACATTCCGACGGCAAAGCCCGTTGTGGGGGTTGGGAAATGAACATCGTACATGTTTGTCGACCCTCCCGTTGGTGGAACGGTGGTAGGTGTTCGCCAGGTTTGGGCCTGTACCGAGAGTGTAAGCAAGATGCTCAGGCCCAGCAGGGCGAGTCGGGAAATAGACGATGAAAGTAGAGAATGGAGCATGGGTGTTGTGTATAGGCTAATTGCCCAACAAACATAGATACTCGTTGAGGGAGTGCAGACGGACCGTTTTACGAACACCCGGTTTGGTTTTACGAAACCTCGTGTCTTTACGGAACGGAAAACCGAACTTGCCGCCGTAAATAAGATCTAATCAGCAACTGATTTATAACGAATTGGAAAAGAGAGGCTTCGTTTCTAACCTTGCCTTTTAATTCACTGAAAACTTGTCATGGTGCGCTGTTTACTCTTCCTGCTTTTTGTGTTTTGTGGTCATTGGTTGGCCGCGCAGGATGCCAGCTTTCAGCCGGTCGACAAGATGCGCGGTCTGCCCACCAACACCATCTACGACCTCATGCAGGACCGGCGCGGGTTTATCTGGCTCGCCACCGACAAGGGTTTGTTTCGGTACGATGGGGTCAATTGTCGCTCATTTAACCCGGCGGGCCTCAACGACAAGGGCGTGAGCAACCTGATGGAA
Organism: Cytophagales bacterium; assembly: GCA_004292855.1. Classification (GTDB taxonomy): domain Bacteria; phylum Bacteroidota; class Bacteroidia; order Cytophagales; family Spirosomataceae; genus Rudanella. Next base: position 96,095 of record RDXN01000029.1, on the reverse strand, counting down.
GACGGACGCGGGCGAATCTGGTGCCAAAACTTCACAGGTGAATACATGTATGTAGCTGCCGACACCCTCCGGCTATGCACATCCCTCAAGCCGATGGGTATGTTTTACCCGGCGGTTATCATCCGGGGCAACACCCTGATGGCCGTTGGCATCAACGGTATCCGCACGCTCGACATCCGTACGTTTACCGCACGTGAACTGGTAACTATGTCGCCCCAGGACATTATGCCGCACGTTGATACTGACGGCGACCGACTGATATTAGCCCGCTCCGCTCCGGGTCAATTGATTACGATAGATACCGACGGCCACCAAACAACCATCCCGTTGAAAGACCGCAGTGAAGGCGTTTTTTATGGGATACTGGTGAGTGGCACCACGGTTTCGGTTCGCAAAGTCGATGCCCAGCAGGTGACCGTAACACGAGCGGATGGGCAACAACACACCATTGAGCTGGCACAGAAGTCGTTGATACAGAACCTGAAAGTGATCGGTAAACGATGGCTTTACCTGTTCACACCCGCCGGTTTCTACCAGATTGACCTACTCCAAAAACTGCCGAAACGGGTAACGGCTCAATTTGCCAATCGCAACTGCACAAACCTCATTCGCGACCGCGAGGGCAACCTGTGGGTTTCGACCATCAACAGCGGCTTGTGCCAGATTCCGTCGCTCGATGTACGCGTGATCGACCCCGCCGTGCCGTTTTCGCGGGTGTGGGCGGGCGAGGGCGGTTTGTTCTACGGTACCTCGACCAACGAAGTCGGGCGGCTCGATCACCGCCTGCCCGCCCGAAAACCGATGTACCGGGGCACGACCAATGCCGAGGTGCTGTCGTTGTTTTACAATGCCCCCCGCCAACAACTCCTGTTCAACTCCGATCAGTTTTACGGTCTCCGACAGGGTAAAATCAATTTCTCACAAATTTTGTCGGCCAAAGATGTCGAACCGCTTGGCCCCGACCGGGTAGCCGTGGCCGCTACGGGTATGTTGAGTAGTTTGCCGCTTAACAACCTCGGTAAGGTAGAGAAAATGGCTCACGAAGGGCAGCGTGTGCGGGCCGTTGCTACCCACGGGCAAACGATCTATGCAGCCACCTCGAAAGGGCTTTGGCTTCACCGACCAAATCAACCGCCGGTTGAGATTCGGTTCACAAATCAACCGTTGGCCATCACCGACCTGACCCTCACCGACGAGGCCGAGCCAACCCTCTATGCCGCAAGCGTAAATGAGGGTGTCTTTGCAATTCGGGGGGAGCACATTGTGCAGCACATCACCACCAGAAACGGCCTGCCCGATAACAGCGTATACCGGATTCGTGCCTACAAACGACAGGTCTGGTGGCTCACCGAAACGGCTGTGCAATGTTTTGACCTGCGTACGGGCCTTGTCCGCACCTACGACCGTACCGATGGCCTGCCCGACGTTGACCTGAAAGACCTCGCCTTTGTGAACGACACCGTTTACGTGGCCACACAGGCCGGTCTGGTGCGTTTCCCGACAAACCTGAACGCGCTCAACCGCAACGCGCCCAAAGTAATTGCCACGTCGTTCCTGGTGAACCAGCAACCCTACCCAATGCTGAAGCCGCCCCGGTTTACGCACGAGCAGAACAACGTCGAGGTACACTTGTCGGTACTGTCGTTTCGGAGTTTGGGGGGTGTTCGGGTGCAGTACCAACTGAACGCCCAACCTTGGACCGCTACCGAGCCGGGTACGCGCACGCTCTTGTTTCCGTCGCTCTCGCCCGATGCCTACACGCTCCGCATCCGGGCCATCAACGAAGACAACCTGCCGAGCCGGGGCGTGGTGGTGCTGCGATTTCAGATCGACAAGCCGTTCTGGCAACAGTACTGGTTTCTAGTGTTTTGTCTGGTGGGGCTACTGGCCATTTTGTACTGGTCGTACAGACTCCGGTTGGCCCGGCTGGCGCGGGAATCACGGCTCGAGGCCGAGAAAACCGCCCTCCGGCAGGAGTTGCAACAGTCGCGGCTCACGGCCATCAAGTCGCAGATGAACCCGCACTTTATTTTCAACGCGCTCAACACGATTCAGTCGTATATCTATCTCAACGACAAGCAGGCTGCATCGAGTTACCTGGTCAAATTCAGCGAGTTAACGCGCATTATTCTTGATATGAGTAGCGATGAAACCGTGTCGCTCACCGACGAGATAAAGGCCATCCGGCTCTACCTGGAGCTTGAACAGATGCGCTTTGAAGATACGCTCCATCACACCTTGCAGGTCGACAGTGAACTCGACTCCGATCAGATTCGCATCCCGTCGATGCTCATTCAGCCGTATATCGAAAACGCCATCAAACACGGCCTGATGCACAAGAAAAACGACCGTAAACTTGTGGTCGATTTTCGCCGACACGAGTCGTTTTTACAGATCACCATCGACGATAATGGCGTTGGTCGGCAAAAATCGGGCGAGATTAATGAGCAGCGGGCCAAACGGCACGAGTCGTTTGCGACCCAGGCGAACCAGAAACGATTAGAACTCCTCAACGACACCGATCAGCCTCACATTGGCATCGTTATCACCGACAAACACGACCCGGCGGGCGTGGCTTCGGGCACAACGGTGGTGCTACAGATTCCGGTGGTCTTCAAAACCAATACAGCCCATGCCTAACGTTATCATCATCGACGACGAGCAAAAAGCCCGGCTTCTGCTCAGAGCCATGCTCACCGACTGTGCCCCCGACCTGACCGTGGTGGCCGACTGCGACGACCTGCCATCGGGTGTGAAGGCCATCCGAAAACTTAAGCCCGATCTGGTGTTTCTGGATATCGAAATGCCCAACTACAGCGGCCTTGAATTGATGGACTTTTTCGACCCAGCCGAGATCGACTTTTCGATTATATTCACCACAGCCTACAGCCAATATGCGCTCCAGGCATTCCGGTTTTCGGCCATCGACTATTTGCTAAAACCACTCAATATCAATTTGTTAAGTGAAGCGGTGGAGCGATTTCGGAGTAAGCGTGAGCGGGACTCACAAAGCCTGATGGCCCTGAAATTCAACCTCGAACAGTCGAAGTCCAAACGCATTGCCCTGCCCCAATCGAACGGAATTCGGTTTATCGAAAGCACCGATTTTATGTATGCGAAGGGCGACGGTGCCTACACCGAACTTTTTCTGCGCACGGGCGAAAAACTGCTCATCAGCCGCAACCTCAAATTCCTCGAAACACTTGTCGAGGGTATCGACACGCTCATCCGGTGCCACAAGTCGTATCTGGTCAACGCGAGTTTTGTTACGTCGTACGTGCGGCAGGATGGGGGCTACGTCGTCATGACCGACCGCACCGAGGTCAGCGTCTCGCCCGACAAGGTTGAGGCCGTGTTGCGAGCCTGTGCGTAAGGTGAAACAATTTGGCCAAATGCTCGTTTTAAGCTTGTTCTATCAAACAACTCGACGATTATGAAAAAGCTAATGATGACGCTGGCCCTGGCCGCGTTGACCTTGACCTTTGCTACGGCACAAGATATTAAACAAGAGACCAAAGAAACGGCGAATCAGGCCGGACAGACAGCCAAAGCCGCTGGCCGGAAAGTGGGCCGCGAAACACGTCAGGCTAGCCGAGAAGTGAAGCAGGAGACCCGCGAAGCCAGCCGCGAGGTGAAACAGGAAACCCGCGAAGCCGGTCGCAAAATTGACCGTGCTGCCCGCAACACCAAGCAGGACGTGAAACAAGGCACGAACAAGGCTCTCAACAAAACCGAGCGGAAACTGGAGAAGACAGAGCGCAAACTCGACAACTCGAAGTAAGCGATAGCTGATTGATACAGAAACCGGCCCATTCACTTTACTTGTGAACGGGCCGGTTTGTATTTTACTTCGCCCGAATCGCAATCACCGGGTCGAGACGGGCGGCTGAGATGGCGGGTAGGATACCGGCCAACACGCCAATTATGCTCGACGTGCCGAGGCCGAGGGCTACGTTGCCTGGGGTTAGGATAACATCGAGGTCGCCGAGTGGTACAAACGAGAGCAGGTAGACCAGAAACACCCCAACCAAGCCACCCACGAGCGAGAGCATGACGGCCTCAAACAGGAACTGGAACAGGATAAAGTAGTTTTTGGCCCCAAGCGATTTCTGGATACCAATAATGTTGATCCGCTCCTTAACCGATACGAACATGATGTTGGCGATACCGAAGCCCCCCACCAGAATCGAAAAGCTGCCGATTACCCAACCGGCAATGGTCAACACGGCGAAAATACCACCAATGGCTTTGGCAACGGCTTCGGGGCGGTTAATGGCAAAATTATCGTCCTGCGTGGGTTTGAGGCTCCGGCGGGCACGCATGAGACCCCGGATTTCGCCTTCCAGGTTTTCCAGGCCGGGGTCGCTCTCAAAACCTTTTACGGCGATGGTCACACTGGGACGTAGGGACTGGAACTGCTTGGCAAAGGTGCCGTAGGGGATCAGCACGCGCCGGTCGGGGTTGCCGCCGATTTCGAGAATACCCGACCCCTTCTTGTCCTGAACAGCAATTACGCTGTAATTCAGGCCGTTTATTTTCAATGTTTTGCCGACCGCATACTGGTTCGGGAAAAGTGTTTCGGCCACTTCGGAGCCGATAATGGCCACGTTGCGGGCCGACTCCTGTTCCTGCGGGGCAAAGTATCGGCCCTGCCCGATGGGGACTTCCGAAATCTGGTTATAGTCCATTGTGACCCCCGAAATCCGCACGGGCAGGCTGTTGTTCCCGTTCTTAACCGTCACATTGCCCCGCCCGCCCATCGCGCAGACAGCTTCGGCGTTCTCGAGCCGTTCCTGCAAGGCACGGTAGTCGTTGTAGGTTGGTTCGGGCCATTGAAAATACCGCCACCAACGGTATTCGCTGCCAAACTCGAATGGCCATTTCTGAACATACACCACCCGGTCGCCCAGAAAATTGAGGCTCTCCTTCACGTTGCGCTCCAGCGAGTCGACGAGCGTGAACACGGCGATGATGGCGAAAATACCGATGGTGACGCCCAACAACGAAAGTGTTGTACGGAGCAGGTTCGACCGCAGAGCCTGCCAGGCAAAGCGGAAGCTTTCGAGTATTTGGCGGATGAGTTTCACAATCAAAGTTATTCACTCAATCACTCAATCACTCAATCGCTCCATGACCTTTTACACCAACACCCCCAAAAGCCGGATGGGTGGTTGCTACTCGATCACCACGGCGGTGCCATTGGCACTCACCATGAGCATGGAGCCGTTGTTGCCGATGGTTTGGTAATCGAGGTCGATGCCGATAATGGCGTTGCCACCCAGCCGCTGGGCCTGATCCATCATGTCTTTGATGGCAATGCTTTTGGCTTCGCGAAGGCCCTGCTCGTAGGCACCCGAACGCCCGCCCACGATGTCGCTGATGTTGGCGAAGAAATCTTTGACCAGATTAGCCCCAATAATGGCCTCGCCGTTGACCAGGCCAATGTATTGCGTAATGCGTTTACCTTCGATGTTAGGCGTAGTAGTGATTAGCATAGTTACTTACATTAGTTCGTCTAGTGCCCCTACGAGCATGTTTACGTGGTTGCGGGTCGCGCTCTCGCCCATGATGCCGACGCGCCAGATTTTTCCGGCGAAGGCCCCCAAACCGCCCCCTACTTCAATATTGTACTGGTTTAATAACTGCGACCGGAGTTGGACTTCGTCCAGCCCATCGGGCAAAAATACAGAGTTTAAGTTAGGCAAGCGATACGACTCTTCGACCAGAAAGCGAAACCCGCGCTTTTCGAGTTCAGTACGGAGGTGTTGGTGAACAACCTGATGCCGTGCCCAGCGCGCTTCCAGGCCCTCTTCCAAAACGATGTTCAAAGCCTCGTGCAGGGCAAAAATCGATGAAACCGGCCCTGTATGGTGGTAGGCTCGCTTGGCCCCCGACCAATAGTTTTTCACCATCGTCAGGTCCAGAAACCAACTTTGGACTTTGGTCTTGCGGTTGTCGAGCACGCGTACGGCGGCTTCGGAAAAGCTGATGGGCGACAGACCCGGCGGAGCACTCAGGCATTTTTGAGTGCCGGTATAAATGGCATCGATGCCCCACTCGTCGACTTTGAGGGGAACCCCACAAAACGAAGTTACGGCGTCGACTACGAGCAACGAGTCGGCCTCGTGGACCAGCTTGCTGATTTCTTCGAGCGGTTGGCGGGCACCCGTCGATGTTTCGGCGTGGACGAGGGCCACCAGTTTGGGCTTGGGGCAGGCGTCGAGGGCTTTGCGGATTTGGTCGGGTTCGGTCACACGTCCCCACTCGGTATCGACCCGATGCACGGTGGCTCCGCATCGCTCGGCAATGTCGACCATGCGCCCGCCAAACACGCCATTGACGCAGATAATGCACTCATCACCGGGTTCGAGCAAGTTTACGAGGCAGGTTTCCATGCCCGCGCTACCCGGTGCCGACACCACAAACGTCAGGTTGTTTTGGGTTATGAATGCTTGTTGAACCATCGCCTTTACTTCATCCATCATGCGGATGAATTCGGGGTCGAGGTGGCCAATGAGCGGGCGGGCCATTGCGTTGAGCACGCGCGGATGAGCGTCGGAGGGTCCCGGCCCCATCAGGACGCGGGTTGGGGGATTGAAGGGGTAAGGCATATTAGCTAACTTCATCAAGCAACGTCAAAATTGATTCGTAATTCTTACCAACGGCGTCGGAGAGGGCCATTTCGCAGGTTTTGGACGAGGAATAATAACCATCGTACGTTTTCTGTTTCACCTCGGCGGCTTCGACGTTGGTAGCGGCCCGCGTCAGTTCGGGGTAATAAAAGCCCCGGTCGCCCGCCATGCCACAACAGCCCGCAAAGGTCGGAATATCGGCCTGATGCGCGCAAGCGTTACCAATCGCCTGCAATTTAGGCAGTAAGCCCATTTTCTGCGCCGAACAAACCGGGTGGAATACCACGCTCGTTTTGGGTTTCGTGATGGTCAGGCGGGGCAGCAGGTGGTCGGCGGCAAACTCGATGGCATCGAGAAACGTCATGGCATCGAACAGGACTTTGTTGGCGTCGGTCAGGTACGGGCGGCATCCTTTCAGGGTTTGGGTGCAGCTCGTCACGTCCATCACCAGGGGCAATTTGCCCTTTTGCGAGGCCACAAACAACTTCTCGATTGTCTCATTGGCCGTGAACCGGTACGCATCGGCGTAGCCTTTCGACGAGAAAATCTGCCCGCAGCAGGTGCCGTTTTGAGTGGCAGGTAGCACGACTGAAATGCCCGCTTTCTGGCAAACCGATTGGAAGCGAGTCATGATGTCGCCCCCCATCATGCGGGAGATGCAGGAGGAGAAATAGACTATTTCGGTTTTCGTCGCGTTTCCAGATAATTGCTGCATTGGCTTGCCCGACCCCCAACCCCCTAAAGGGGGCTTGCTTTCATGTCGGACTAAGCCCCCTTTAGGGAGTTGGGGGGTAAGTTGAGACATCCACAACGGCAACCCGGGCGCAATCTTCCGCCCGGTTTCGGTCAGGTTCCTCATAAAATTCGGCCCGAAAACGCGGTTCAGAGCCGTGCCGGTCGAGACGGCCCCACGGGCGGCTCCTTCGAGCAGGGCAAACCGCCGGGCTGCGAGCAGGGCGAGCCGGTTCTGAAACGGCGAGTGGTTCTCGCGTCGGAGCCGTTTTACCAGATCGCCCGTGTTGATGTCGACGGGGCAGTTGGTCGCGCAAAGGCCATCGGTGGCGCAGGTATCGAGGCCCTCAAAGGTGTAGTCTGCCAGAAGGGCGGTGCGCAGGACTGTGTCGCCCGCCATCTCGGCGCGTTTGATGGCTCGACGCACGCCAATGCGTCGGCGGGGGGTAAGCGTGAGGTCGCGGCTGGGGCACGACTGCTCGCAAAATCCGCACTCAATACATTTATCGACTTCTTCTTCGACAATCGGCATCACTTTTAGGTTATGCACGTGGGCCAGTTTGTCGTCGGTGATGATGATGCCTGGGTTCAGCAAGTTGCGCGGATCGACCAAAGTTTTGAGCCGCTTCATGATTTGGTACGCATCCGGCCCCCATTCATCTTCGACGTAGGCCGATACGGCCCGACCTGTGCTGTGTTCGGCTTTCAGGGCACCATCGTATTTGTCCAGCACGAGCCGGAATACCTCGTCGTTGAAGCGTTCGTAGTGGTCGATGTCGGGTTGCGTCGCGTACGACTGCGAGATGATGAAGTGCAGGTTGCCGTCTTTGGCATGGCCGAAAATGATGCCATTGTGGTAGCCGTATTTGTCGAACAACCGCTGCACATCGACCACAGCCTCACCCAGCCGCTCAACCGGAAACGTGAAATCTTCCATCAGGGCCGAGGTGCCTTTGGCCCGCATCCCCGCCACCGACGGGTACATCCCCTTGCGAATTTTCCAGAGCAACGCCTGCTCGGTCGCGTTCTGCGTGAAGGTTGGTTCCATCAGGAGCGGCAGGGTGGTGAAGGTCGCTTTGGCGGCTTCGTACTGTGCCCACACGCGCTCGTTGGTCGTTTCCTGAAACTCGCACAAAATGGCTGACACACCTTCGGGCAGGGTTTTCAGAAACGCGGGGACACCGGGCATGGTCTCCACCGACCGCAACGAGGCCCGGTCCATAAACTCCAACGCGGCAGCTCCCGTGCTGATCAGGGCCGGAATAGCGTTGCAGGCTACTTCGGGACTCTCGAAGTAGAGCATCCCCGTGATTTTGTAGGGTAAATCGGGCACAGTGTTCAGCACGGCCTCAGCAATAAAGGCCAGCGTGCCCTCGCCCCCAATGATGAGGTGCGTGAGGATGTCGAGCGGGTGTTCAAAATCGACAAAGGCGTTGAGGCTGTAGCCGACGGTGTTCTTCTGTCGGTATTTTTTGTGGATGCGCTCCACGAGGGTGGTGTTAGCCAGCAAATCGCGCCGGAGTTGGCGCAAGCCCTCGGCAAGGTCGGGGGCTTCGTTCAAAAAGCGGTCGTGTTCGCGGGGGCGTTCGGTGTTGAATACCTGCCCGTTGGGCAACACAAACGTCATGGACCGGAGCGTGTGGTAGGCATTTTGAGCCACCCCGCAGCACATCCCGCTCGAATTATTCGACAGAATGCCGCCCATCATGCAGGCATTGATCGAAGCAGGGTCCGGCCCGATTTTACGCCCGTATTTTTTGAGGTGAATGTTTACGTTGGCCCCAATCACGGCTGGTTCCACACGCACGGTTTCGCCCCCGTTTTCGGGTGTCACGCGTCGCCAGTGGTTGCTCAGGTCTACGAGCAGGCCGTCGGTCACGCCCTGCCCCGACACGCTCGTGCCGCCCGCCCGGAAGGTCATGTGCAGGTTGTGCCGGTGCGAAAACTGGAAAAGTTTTTGAATTTCTTCAATCGTTACGGGCTGCGCAATGGCCTGGGGCACGAGGTAAAAATGGCTCGCATCGCTCGCGTAGGCGTAGCGGTCGATGAGCCGGGTTTTCACACGGCTGTTGGGCAGTAAGGTCTGGAGTTCCTGGAGCATAGAGGGCTTGATGAGCAGAACTATGCTTAAAATCGGGAAGGGAGGTCTGCTTACTTATTGTAGTGCCGGACGGTTTGCACTACCCCCAAAAGGCCCGATAGAAGATCTCGGCTTCCTGGGCGTTGTTCTGGCTGTTGAGCATGTAGCGGTAATAGCTCAGGATATGACTGAACACACCCAGCAGTTGGGGTAGGTTGTCGAGTTGATAAATCGTGGGGTCGACAATCAGGTGGTGGTTGTTATAGTGCAGAAACTGCCAGCCCGTACCCGTCGTAACACAACCGTAGATAGGCACTTCGAGGCCAGTTTCCATATTGAGTTGCCGGGCTGCGAGCATCTGGGCCGCACACTGTGGAATACCCCGGTCGAAATCGCGCCGAGGGGCTTCGACAACGGCCATCAGGGGCATACTGATGCTGTAGGTATTCGTGCGTTTGGCAATATAAAAATCGGTCTCTCCCGTTAAGCCTCTCTCCCGGTCGATGTTGAGTACCTCGCCCGAATAGAGCATAAAAAACTGGCGACTTTGTTCGAGCAGTTCAAACAAAATCGGCGTGACGATATACTCCGAGCGGGCTTTCTCGCTACGCAGGGGTAACCCGGTTGCTGTTGCCAGCGTATGAAGCAAATAATGGCTTGGTTCGATCAGGGGTAAACCATCAAAAAGAGGGGTAATTTCGTCGGTCACGCCGAAGTCCCTCGACAGCCTGTCTAATGTAAAATCACGGTAGGCCATTCAATCTCAAAAGGTTTGGTGAGCGTGCTTGTACTAGACGTATGAATACAGCTAAAATCATTCCACTTTCCAATCGGTCATCTAGGCCTTGCAGAAAATCACTAATTTTGCCTATATTCCGTATGTTTAGAAAAACCCTTTTGGTCATGAATATCCGTCTGCTCAGTCTTGCCTGTTTGTGCTTGTTTGCCACACTGGCCCACGCTCAACCCGATTTTCAGAAGAAAATCCAAACCGAATTGATCCTCGCCGACGATGGGGCAACCATTAGTTTACCTGCCGGAAACTTCCAACTGGTGAGTAGTCTGTCGTTGCAGGATAAAAATAAGATCACCATTCGTGGGGCCGGTCCTGACAAGACAATCCTTTCCTTCAAAAACCAGACCGAAGGAGCCGAGGGGTTACGGGTGACCAATGGCAAAAACATCGTGATTGAAAACCTGACCATTCAGGATTCGAAAGGCGACTGCATCAAAACCATGAACGTGGACGGGATCACATTCCGCAACGTGCGCGTAGAATGGACCGGCGATCCTAAAGAAACCAACGGTTCGTATGGCCTCTACCCGGTTCGGTGTCAGAACGTAAACATCGAAAGTTGCACGGCGGTGGGCGCGTCGGATGCGGGCATATACGTGGGGCAGTCGCGGCAAATTGTGGTGAAAAACTGCGTGGCCTGGCACAACGTGGCCGGTATCGAAATCGAGAACTCGCTCGATGCTGAGGTGTTCGACAACCACGCTTACGAAAACACAGGCGGTATTCTGGTGTTTGATCTGCCCGATTTGGTGCAGAAACGGGGCGGCAATGTGCGGGTGTTCAACAACCTGGTCGAGAACAACAACTTCGAGAATTTCGCGCCGAAGGGCAACATCGTGGGTAAGGTGCCCGCTGGAACGGGCGTGATGATTCTGGCAACGAGTCAGGTGGAAATTTTCAAGAATCAGATCATCAATAACAAGTCGCTCGGTACGGGCGTCATCAGTTATTTCGTGACGGAGGAACCGATTAAAGACTCGCTTTACTACCCCTATCCGAGCCAGATTTCAATTCATGACAACACGTACAGTCGCCCGAACGCGTACCCTACACGCAAGGGCCGCATGGGCATGATGTTTCGGTTTAAGTTGCGCTTCGGTAAGAAGGTTCCCGACATTATCTGGGACGGTATCGTGGATGAAAAAGCCGCTACCAAAAGTTCGCCAATCTGTTTGCAGAACAACAAAAACGCTCAGTTCGCCAACATTGACGCGGGCAATAATTTCAAGAACATCTCGCGGGATATGAGCAAGGTCACGTGCTCGATGGCGGTTATGAGTAAGAAATAGCAACCGTTCGCAAAACACACTCATTTGGGCTGGCCAAATACCTTTAACTTGGAGGTTAGTATCAACCGTACGACTCCGGGGACAAGGTATGGGAAAACATGTACTCGTTCTGGGTTTTTGCTGGATTTTAAACGTAACCGTCGCGATGGCGCAACCGTCGCGTGGCCGTGCGTATGCTGCCGACACGACCGAGATAATCCGGCTCAACACCGTTGCCAATGAATACCTGCAACGCAACAAACCCGACTCGGCCCGGCTGTTTCTGAAGCCGATGCTGACCCTGAGCGAGCGGCAACACTTCCAGACGGGTCTGGGCATGTATTACAACACCGAGGGGAGTCTCCAACGGTTTGCGGGTAATTATGAACTGGCCATTCGGCACTACCAACGCGCTATGGGTGCTTATGAAAAAAGTACGCGTCCCTGGATGGTGGCTAATTTGCTCAGTATCATTGGCTATACGTACAAACTGATGGGCGATAGTCAGCAGGTAACAACCCTGACTCGGCAAGGGATCGGCTACCTGAACCGGGCTATTGCGTTAAACCGGGCCAACAACCGGCAGGCTCCGCTGGTGGGCAATTACATCAACCTTGGCATCTGTTACGAAGACGTGGGCGCGCTCGACTCAGCCCGCGTTTGTTTTGAGAAAGGCGTGACAATTGCCCAACAAACGGGCGATCCTGACGGTTTTCTGCGGATTCTACACAATAATCTCGGCAACAACCATCTGAAACGCAACGAGTTTCGACAGGCCATTCCGCAGTTGGAAAAAGCTTTGGCTCTGAACGTAAAAGGAAGCCGATTGTCGAGTCAGGCGCACAACTGTCGAAATCTGGCTACGGCCTATAACGGTCTGAATCAGCCGGAACAAGCTCTCCATTATGCCGAGAAAGCGGCTGCGCTGGTGGCTCAAACCAACGATGTTCCACTCCGGCAGTCGGTTTTTAAAGTGTTGCGGGAAATCTACGCCAAAGCCGGTCGGTCGCAGCAAGCCTACGAATTTTTATTGCGCGAAAAAACTATTGAAGACTCCCTCCTGAGTCTTGATAAAACCAAGACCATTGTGCGCTTGCAGGGGCAGTATGAGCAGCAAAAAGCCGCCGAATTGGCGAGTATCCGGGCAAATCTGGAACTGACTAAAGCCAACCAACTGGCGGGCATAGAAGCCAAAAACAGCCGAGAAATTGCCCAGATTGATGCCGACAAAAAACGCTGGATCGCCCAGATTCAGGCGGAGGCTGAGGTGAGCAAAACGCGCGCCGTGGCCGAGGTGCAAACGCGTTATGAAACGCGTAAACGCCTGCAACGCATTGCCGAACTGGATCAGGAAAACACCCGCCGGGAACGGCAACTGGTGGGGCTGGCGGCTGGTTTGGGGCTGCTGTTTCTGTTACTGGGTATCATGGCCGTACAATACCGACTTATTCGGCGGGCCAACCGGAAGTTATCGACACAAAATACAGTCATTGCCCGCTCGAACGAACAGATTACGGAGCAGTCGAGCCAACTCCGCACCCTCATGCGCGAGTTGCACCACCGGGTCAAAAATAACCTGGCCATTGTATCGAGCCTGCTCGCGTTACAGTCGTACCGGCTAACCGACGACGGGGCCGCCCGGGCCGTGCGCGAGGGCCAACGGCGCGTGGAGGCAATGGCTCTGATCCATCAGCGACTTTACCGCACCGACACCGTTACCCGCATCGACATGGCCGACTACATTACCGATCTGGCCGAAAGTCTTATGCGGGCTTATGGCTACGGCCCCGACTCGTTTGATTTGCACCTAACGGTTGAGCAACACGATATGGATGTGGACGTGGCCATTCCGTTAGGTCTGATTTTGAACGAGTTGCTGACCAATGCGTTCAAGTATGCCTACACGCGACCGGCCATCGGGCACCGGCCCAGCCTGCACGTTGCCTTGCGGCAACAGGACGGCCTGACGCTGGAGGTGCAGGACAACGGCCCCGGCGTAAACTTAACGCACTGGCAAACGCCCGACCTCGATACGGACTCGTTTGGGCGGCAGTTAATCTGGTCGCTGATGGAGCAGGTTGGGGGCCAACTTCGCGTTCGGAATCACAACGGAGCGCATTTTCAACTCATAATCCCACAAGCGGCATGACCACCGACCAACTCCAGATTCTGATTGTCGAAGATGAGGCTATTCTGGCCCTCGATCTGCGGGCGCAACTCCAGCAGGAGGGGTACAGGGTGGTGGGCATTGCCCCCTCTGGCGAACGTGCCATAGCCCTCTTTGCCGAACACCGCGTGGACCTGGTGCTGTGCGACATCAGCATCAAAGGCGAGATCGACGGTATCGAAACGGCCCGCCAATTGCTGGCCCAACGCCCCGTGCCGCTGATTTACCTCACCGCTTTCTCGGACGCAGCCACGCTCGAACGCGCTCGCCAAACTACCCCGGCTTCTTATCTGGTGAAACCCGTCAGCCTGTCTCAATTGCGGGTAGCCATCGAACTGGCGATCAGCAACATCGCTATTAGTCAGGCGAAATCCTCAACGCAATTGTCTTCGCCTGAGGTCGTTGAGGTACCGGTGCGCCCGCTGGGCGTGGCCGACCGTGACCTCAACCGCGATACACTCCTGCAAATTGACGATTATCTATTCGTGAAGAATAACTACCAGTTTGTGCGTGTGTTGCTGGCCGACGTGCAGTATCTGGAGGCCGACAGTGCCTATGTTACGCTCGTGACAACGGGCAAAAAATACGTGCTTCGGCTCTCCCTGACGCAGGTGCTGGAGCGGATTAACTTCCCCAGGTTTGTCCGGTTGCATCGGTCCTACGCCGTGAATCTCGGCTGGGTGGAAGCATTCAACGAACACGAGGTCACGGTGGCGGGGCAACCCATCCCGATGGGGCGCAGCTACCGTGACGAGTTTATCAGCCGCTTTACGTTTCGGTAGTAGAACCACTCGCTCGGTCAACTACCAAACCCCGTCGTTCAATCGCCAGAACCCGACGCTCAGATACAATCACCGGCGCGGGGTGGCTCGTATAGCTAGTTTTCGGCTGGAAATTCGGCGTGGGTATGCCGTCGGATGCTCCAGGCGACATGTTTCCTCTTTCTTACAACCGAATTATCCCGTTTCTTTTTGGTGGCATCCTGCTGCTTTGGGGCCTGACTGCTCAGGCGCAGACCGTTACCGTCAATCCCGCTTCGACCACGATCTGTATGGGTCGGGCGATGAGTTTGTCGGCGACCACAACGGGGTTTATCCTGGCACCATCGATTCAATGGCGCGTCAGTCCGCAGACTCCTTTGAGCAATACGACCGGGGTATCCACCACGTTTCAGGCTCCGGCGGTCTCTGTTCCGACAACGTTTACGATAATCACTTCGGTGAGCGGCTTCACGGCTACGGGGGCCATTAGGAGCCTCACCACCACGTCAACCGTTCGGGTCAACCCACCTGTTGGCATCACCACTCAACCTACGGGTAATTCTGTTGTTTGTGTGGGGGGCACGGTTACGGTGGTGATGAGTGCGAGCGGGGGGATCAATACTGTTCAATGGTTCAAGAAAGCGGCTAATGGTACTCTAGCGGCCATTGGGGGGCCAACGGCAAACACGCTCACACTCACCAACGTGACCCCGGCGCAATCGGGGAGCTATGTGGCGGTACTATTCGGGACGTGTAACATCCTCACCAGCAGCGCGTTTAGTTTGAGCGTTACGGACCCTCCGTCGCTCACTATCAACGCGGGGGAGCAGGTATGCGTGGGCAGCTCGGCCAGTCTGACGGCCATCGGCTGCACGGGCGGGACTGTGCATTGGCCCGGTGGCGTGACCGGAACCGTGTTCTCGACGAGCGTAGCCGGGGTGTACACGGCCACCTGCATCACACCCACCTGCCCGGTTGCCGCTACGGCGCAGGGGAACATATTGCTCACCCAGGCTCCGGCCCGGTTGTTTGTCAATGCGAGTCAGACTGCCGTGGTGGGCGATGGCCTAAGCTGGCAAACCGCCTTCCGCGACCTGCAACAGGCATTAACTTACCCCTGCCGGGGCAACCTGACCGAAATCTGGGTGGCGCGGGGCGTTTACAAACCCACCGGAAACAACGACCGCACCGTGGGTTTCAGAATGCTCCCCAATGTGAGGATGTATGGCGGTTTTGTGGGGACAGAAACCGCCCTAAGTCAACGCCCTCCC
Source organism: Cytophagales bacterium (assembly GCA_004292855.1). Taxonomy (GTDB): domain Bacteria; phylum Bacteroidota; class Bacteroidia; order Cytophagales; family Spirosomataceae; genus Rudanella. The sequence goes on along the minus strand of RDXN01000029.1, from coordinate 80,388 downwards.
GTCAACCCCACGGCCTCAACGCCCTCCAACACCACCCTGAGCGGAGAAATTGGCGACCTCGGCACTACCGCCGACAACAGCTTCCACGTCATTTACAACAATATATTTAGCACCCAACTGACCGTACTTGAAAACGCTCTGCTGGACGGCTTTGTGGTTGCCGATGGAAACGCAAACGGAGCCTTTCCCGACGACAGAGGAGGAGGTATGATTAACATTCAAAGCCGACCAACGGTGATTAACTGCCTGTTTCTGAACAATGAGGGCATTAACGCAGGGGCACTTTATAACAACGAGACCAACCAATCATTCACCAACTGCCTGTTCGAAAATAATCGGGCCGTTGGTCTTTCAACGGTGTTTAATTCGGGGTTTGGGGGGGCGGTTCTCAATGTGGGAGCCATCGTTCGCTTTACCAATACTATTTTCCGTAACAACGGGGCCGTGTCGGGTGGAGCGATAGCCAATCAGGTATCGAACCTGACTATAACGGCGGGTAGTTTTCAAAACAACGAGTCGAGCCGGGCTGGGGGCGCGGTTTATAACGAGGCCGCACGGACGGTGTTTCAGAGTTGTAGTTTCCGGCAGAACAAGGCAGTCAGTGGAGGGGGTTTCTACAACACAAGAAATGGGAATAACCCTATTCTGACAAACTGCGTTTTCCAGAGCAATTCGGCAACGCAGGGGGCAGGTATTCTGAGTGCGGGTTCGGGCAACCCCACCCTGACGAACTGCACCTTTGCCGACAATCAGGCGAGCAGTGGGGGTGGTGCCATCGGTGTTGATGTGAATAGCACCCTCAACGCCACCAACTGCGTGTTTTGGAACAATGGTGGTAATAGTGGTTCCTTAAACAGCGCGTTCAATAACATCGGTACGCTTTCGATCACGTTCTCGCTCTTCGACCTGCCCTCGTTTATCAGCACCCCCGGTAACTTGACTACGATTACCTCACCTTTTGCAGGCACCAGTACCCTCCAACTGAGCGGCTGCTCGGCGGCCATCAACGCGGCCAACAGCGCAGCCTACGCCACCGCCAACGGCGGAGTGCCGCCCAGCCTCACCACCGACCACGCAGGCAACCCACGCTTGTTCGATAGCCTGCTCGACATGGGGGCGTTTGAGTTTCAGGGCATTGGCGGCTCGGCCATTGTCATGAATCAGCCGCCCGAAAATACTACTCTCTGTCCTGGCAGCACCCTAACCACCAGCCTGAGCGCGGCAGGGGCCACTACCTACCAATGGTTGCTGAATGGGGTGGCCGTGTGCGGGCAAACCTCCGCCACACTCACCGTCCCGAACGTCACGACGGCGCAGGCTGGGGCTTATCGGGTCGTGGTGTCGGGGGCTTGCGAGACAATAGCCTCCAACGCTCTCAACGTCGTGGTCAGCTCGGCGGCTCCGGGTGGATGCCCGGTGGTGTCGGTGAAAGCGGGCAACTGGAACGATGCCACCGTCTGGAACGTGGCCCGCCTGCCCGAACCGGGCGAGCGCGTGACCCTTCGCCACGCCATTACGATGCCTGTCAGTTTTAAGACCAGCGTTTTTCAACTCGCCTACGATTCGGGCGGCAAGATCATCTTCGATAGCGGCAGTTGGCTGCGGGTCGGTCAATAAGATTTATTTCCACCGGATTTTTACGAACTTGCGATTGCCCCGAGTAAGTAGGGCTACCGCATCATGCAAACCACCTACCAAACCGAACGGCTCCTGATCCGCGCATTGACCTCTGCCGACGGGGAATTTATGCAAATGCTTGTGAACACCCCCGGCTGGCTGGAGTTCATAGGCGACCGAAACATACATTCGCCAGCCGACTCTGACGCCTATATTAATCGCTTGCTAAATGCTCCCGCTGTGCAGTACCGAGTGGTCACACTCCGGTCTGGCAATGAGCCGATTGGCGTTGTTACCCTCATCAAAAAAGAATACCTCGACCACCCCGATCTCGGCTTTGCGTTCTTGCCTGAATACAACGGGCAGGGCTATGCCTACGAGGCTGCCGATGCTGTGTTGACGGATGTACTGGCGACAACAAATCACGACCGGATTCTGGCTACTACGCTGCCTGCCAATCTATCCTCGATCAGGCTCCTCGAACGCCTTGGCTTCCGGTATGAACGGGAAATTGAGCCGAACGGCGAGCAGTTGCGGCTATATGGTGTGTCGGCTAGGACGTGAAATTGATAAACTTTTCAAGCCCTGCCCACACCCTGCCAGTGGTCTGCAAGACCCTGGCAGTGGTTAAAACGGGGACTCTATAACACCACTGCCAGGGTCTTGCAGACCACTGGCAGGGTTTACTTCCCCCAACATGTTCCGATTTTACGCCCTGCTTATCAGCGTTTTGCTACCCTACACGAGCTACGCCCAAACGAACTTGCCGATCATCCGGGCAACGTCGAAAAACGTCGCCATTCGCGATGGTGATTTCCTGGACAAAGAGGGCTGGTCGCTTTCGCCCGGCCTGCGGCCCGACGTCTACACCGCCGACCGGAGCCGCAAACCCAAGTGGGTCGTTTTTTACACTGACGTCGACTCCATCCGAACGCGGGTTGTGCCGGGGTCGTCGTTCGATTTTGTGATTTTGCTCAACGGCAAAGACTCCTGCTTCACCCGCATCGAGAGTGCCATTCCGCCCGCAACGGCACCCGCTCCCCGCCGACCCACGCATGATACAATTCCGTTTACACTCAGTGCCCACAACGCCATTCATGTGCGGGCCATCCTGAACGAGCGCGATACCCTGAGCCTGCACTTTGATACTGGCTCGTTCGATTTTCGGCTTACGCACGACGCCATCCTGAAAAGAACGAACCTGCTTGCTAACCAGCCCGACGCGTTGGCAGGCAAGGCCAAGCCTGTTTTTAGCAAAATGGAGAAGGTCCGGTTGTTCCGGTTGGGGAAACTCAATTTTGCCAACCCGACCGTAGTGCCCACCCTCCTGACCGCCCACGGGATGGATGGCCGTTTCGGCTGGAACCTGTTTGAGGGTAAGGTTGTCGAGATCGACTACGACAAGGAGTTGCTCATTATTCATTCGGAACGGCCCAAACATGCCCGAACCTACCAGAAAACAGAGCTGGACTTTCTGCGGTCGTTCCCGTGTATGAAGGGTACGCTCCAGGTAGCTGGTAGGCAACTGACTGGCTGGTTTAGCCTGGACACTGGTTCCGATAAGGCCCTGATCCTCGACAGCGTCTGGGTTCGCAAGCAGGGTTTCCCAACGGATTTGCCACTCATTCGGGAAACATCCCTCCGCAATCCGCGTGGCGAGGTGTTTGTCACGAAAACCGTGCGCTGCCCCGGCTTCTCGATGGCTAATCTTTCGCTTAAAGACCCGCCTGCTACCTTGCTCGTGAGCCGAAATCCGGCTAATTTTGAGATTAACTTTTTAGGCAACGACATTCTGAAACGGTTTAACACGATTCTTGATTTTCAGAACGACCTTGCCTACTTAAAGCCCAACCGCCATTACACAGCCCCGTTTCTGGAAATGGCGAAATAGCCTAACTGCTTCATGACAAAGCTCCTGCTTGGTTTTAGTTTTCTGGCTCTGTTGCTCCTTTCGTTCAGGGTGCAACAATCCGCCGTGATTCCGGCGAAGCTATCGGAATATGGCTTCTTTGCGGGCAACCTGGCCGACCAAAAACCAGCCGGGGGCGTAGTGCCCTACACCCTCAACACGCCCTTGTTTTCTGATTACGCCGAGAAACTGCGATTTGTGAAACTGCCACCCGGAACGTCGGCCCAATACAACGCCAGCGAGGTGATGGATTTCCCGGTCGGCACCACGATCATCAAGACGTTCTATTTCCCAGCCGATTTTCGCGACCCCAAAAAAGGGCGTCGGCTCATGGAAACGCGGTTGTTAGTGCGAAATGAGTCAGGTTGGAAGGCCCTGGAATACGTTTGGAACGACGAACAAACCGATGCCGTGCTGGAGGTGGCGGGCGACCGCAAAACCGTGCGCTACACCGACGCTAGCGGCACCGCCCACGAGCAGGAGTACGTGATTCCGAACCTGAACCAGTGTAAAAGCTGCCACAACCGGGCCGAGGTCATGACGCCCATCGGCCCCACGGCCCGGCAACTCAACGGCTCGCTCGATTACGGCCACGGCTCCCAAAACCAACTGGCTCACTGGCAACAAAACGGCCTCCTCACCGGCCTCCCCGATCTCGCCACCGTGCCCCGTGCCCCGGTCTGGAACGACCCCACCACTGGTGCCCTCCAAGACCGTGCCCGCATTTACCTCGACATTAACTGTGCTCACTGCCACCGCCCCGACGGACCCGCCAACACGTCGGGCCTCAACCTGAGCATCCACGAGCAAAACCCCACTGCCTGGGGCCTACGCAAAACGCCCGTTGCGGCTGGGCGCGGCTCCGGAAACCGACACTACGACATCGTACCTGGCCACCCCGACGAGTCGATACTAATCTACCGGATGGAGTCGACCGACCCCGGCGTAATGATGCCCGAAGTGTCGCGTAAAGTCGCTCATCGCGAGGGGATTGCGTTGATTAAAGAGTGGATTAAGACTCTCCCCAACTAAACTTTTTGGCGTTTTTTTGGTCTATTATAAAACCACCCGCTGCCCCCTCCTAAAACAGGAGGGGGTGCTTAAAAAGCTCCTCCAACAATACCCCCTCCTGTTTTAGGAGGGGGCAGCGGGTGGTCAACTAACTCAACCATGAAAACGAAAGCATATATCCTCGCGGGTGGGCTTCTGCTAGCCGCTCCCGCCACCTCGCAAGCGCAAAGTGTTGGTCAGGCCGTAATGGACGGCATTGCCTTGGCTACCTTGTCCGATGCGCAGATTGCACAACTTTCGCAACAAGCTGTGGCCCAAATGGATGCCCAAAATCCCGTAGCCGGTCCCGGCGACCCTTACGCTACCCGCCTGAATCGGATTGTGGGTCGTCACCGGAGCATGAACGGAATGCCCATCAATTACAAGGTGTACAAGGTGAAGGATGTGAACGCCTTTGCCACCGCCGACGGTAGTGTGCGCGTGTTTCAGGGCCTGATGGACATCATGACCGACGCCGAACTGATTGCCGTCATCGGCCACGAAATCGGTCACGTGGTGAACAAAGACACCCGCGATGCCATGAAAAGTGCGCTCAAACGATCCGCTTTTCTAAATTTGGTTGGGTCTGGCGGAGGCACGTTGGCGGCCCTAACCCGCTCGCAGGCGGCTGCACTTGGTAACGCTCTGTACGGAGCGAACTTTAGCCGCAAACAGGAAACCGAAGCCGACGATTATAGCTACGGATTTCTGAAACGCAACCGATACAGCGTTTTGGCACTTGCCTCCTCATTTGAGAAGTTAGCTAGTCTAAGCGGTGGGAGCGGGGGCGGTCGCGTAACTGAAGTTCTCTCCAGCCACCCTGACAGCCAACGTCGCGCCCAACGCATCCGCGACCGCGCAAAGCGGGACAGAATTAGGTAGCTGACCTCACCCCTGCCTCCCTCCTTGCGAAGGAGAGGGAAACTTACCAATCATAGTTGTTCTTTCACAAGATACTTGGCATTATACCACACAAAGTTGTCGTTAACTCCATCCCTCTCCTTCGCAAGGAGAGGGGCCGGGGGTGAGGTCAAAATCCTCCCCGATCATAGAATGACCGGCGACGGCTCAGTTTTAGCTCCTGCAAGATGGCCGAGCGCACACGCAGGTCGAAGGAGTAGTTGCCGGAGCGGAGGGCACTACCGGAGAACGGTGTCCAGTTGAAGGCCATATCCCAGCAGTGCAGGTCGCGGTTGATACCCACGGTGGTGAGCGAGGGCCGCTTGAACTGAATGTCATAACCCGACTGAACCGTGAATTTCCACTTGGGTGTCAGGCTGAAATCGCCGTTGAACGTCAGGGCCTGGATAATGCTGGGCGGCAAACCCGGATCGAGCAGGGTGTAGCCAAACGAGTAGCTCAGATTCATCGACCAGGGAATGTTGAAATCGACGTAGAGTTCGGGGTTGGCGTTGATGGCCTGCATGGTAGCGTCGGTTACGCCCTGAACCTGTTTTTTGGGCTTGTCGGACCCTTTTGGGGCCAACCGCCCGCTCAAGTAAAACTGCGCACTCGTTAGTCGGGCTAATCCCTGCCCCTCGCGGATGGCGTAGGTCGGGATACGCTCGTACTGCACCGTCCCGAACGAGGTAGTCGACGAGAGAGGCCGCACTGCGTAAGGGTCGAAGTTGGCTGAGAAGTTTAAGCTTATATTCTTGAAAATCTGCGTATTAGCGTTAACCGAAATGTTCGACAGGTTGAATAGGGGTGCGTTGAGGTCGTAGCTGCCGTTGATGCTGACGTTGTCGAAGATCGGAATCTTCTTAAACTCCTGCCCCGACGAATCGCTGCGGGCGCGGACTTTCATCTCCAACTGATTCACAATGCCAAACGTAACAATGGCGTTGGCCTTCCCCGTGCCCCCGCTCGAACTACCTCCAATTCCCCGGAACCGCGACACATACCGTTTGTCTTCGCGCAGACCCTCAATGGGCAAATACTGCGTGAAGCCGAAGGCCGGGTTCGAGAAATTAGGCACGTAGGAAATGCCAACAGCAGGGGCAATCGTATGCCGGATGGCCTGCAACCGTTTGCCGTTGAACCGGACCGTCCCGTAGGCCCGCGTGTTCAGGCTCAGGTTGGTCGAGAAATTGTATTCGGTGTATACCCCGTCGGTGGTATCAATACGAACCCGATTACCCCCTAAATACTCATAATCGAGCCGTTTACGGTGAATAATTCCATTTATCGAGAAACCGGGTGTCAGATTGATGTACTTGGCAATCTTGAAGTTAGGTAACGAAATGGGGATACTGTACCGGCCCGTTACGAGGGCGTTTTTAAGCAAAGCGGGAAAGTTTTGGTAATTAAACGCCACAATGTTTGGGTCGTTGCTGAACAAACCGTCTCTGCCTACGAGACCCAACCGGATGCTATCGGCGCGGGCCAGGCTGTCGCGCAGAATCTCGGCCCGCGACCGGAGCCGCACGTTGCGCGACGTAGTACTCGGCAGCACCACCTGAAAACCCAGCCCGGAGGTGTCGATCCGGTTGGTGTTTATAGAGTTGGTCACGGTAGCGGCCCCGTTGAAATCGAAACCTACCCGAAACGACTCGTACCACTTGCCTGTGGCTCCCTTGATGGCGAATGGCGCAAGTTGGTTCAGGCCAAACGAAAAATCGGTCGAGACATCGGTTTTGCCGTTTTGCCGGACGCCCGTGCGTGGGTCCGTCTGCCCAAACTGCTGATTGACCCGGAAACTGCTGCTCGTGCGGATATATTGCCCAATTTGTCGACTATACTGCACCGACGAACCAGCGGTATTCGATACGTACCGGGCATTGTCGAAGCTGTTAAACTGATTGTAGCTGTTGCTGCTGATGTTCACGTTGGCCGAAAACGTGCTGCGTTTGCCCAGACTTTGGGGGGCGTGTGACCAGTTGACCGAGAAGTCATTGCGGGGTTGCTGCGTTTTATCGACGCGGTCGCCGGAGCGGTTGCGGTTGAAACGCAGGTCGAAGCTCCCACTGTACCGATAGCGTTGATTATAAGCCCCGGTTGTGCCCAAACCCCAACTACCCCGCGAATAAATCTGCCCCTTGAATTGCAGGCCCAGGTTTTCGTTCACGGCCCAGTAGTAACCCCCGTCGCGCAGGTAATAGCCGCGTCCGTTGGGTTCTTCGCCATATTGCGGCATCAACACGCCCGACACGCCAATATCCTTCTTTTTAGGGAACGGGAAAAACCCGAACGGAAGCCCGATGGGCAACGGTATCTTGTTGATAACCAAGTTGAAAGGTCCCGCAATGACCTGCTTGTTTTTAACAACCTTTAGCTTGCTGGCGTTAATGTGAAAGTGCGGCTCGGCCAATGTGCAGGTGGTGTACATGGCCCCGCGAATGTAGAGGTTGTCTTCGGCGTCTTTTTTCACGTTAGTACCGCGAATGTTGCCCTCGCCCTGCTGCGTCACAACGCCCTGAATCTTCCCCTTTTTTGTACGGAAGTTATACCGCATTTCCCTGGCGTCGTATTGTCCGTCGCCATCCTTAAAAACGGGTTGTCCAATCAGCTTTCGGGCCGTTGAATCGTACCGACCTCGTGCAAAAACCTCGTTGGTAGCATAGTTGAGCCGGATGTAGTCAGCTTTCAGGGAAATTTCGCCGTACTCCACATTCGCATCACCGAACAGTTCAACTTCTTGTCCGTCAGCGGCATAAATAGTCGAGTCTTTCGATGAATACTTCACGGTTGTTTTGAACGCATCGTCGGCAGCGGTGGTGTCGCTGATAACCGAATCGCGAAGAGCGAGGCCCCGCGTGGATTCGCCCGTGGTGTCGCCCGCTGTGCGTGACCCGGTCGGGCGTGAACCCGTCCGAATATTGAGAGGTCGTCTGTTAGTGGCTGTGCCGGAGGCCGGAGGAGTTGTCGTCGAAGCGGGCGTGGTTGTGGTAGACGCAGGCGAAAGGGTTGGGCGCAGCACGGGGTCGCGATCTGCCGGATTGGTCGTAGGCGACGCGGGTGGCCCCGTGTTCGGCACGGTTTGTGCAGGCTGGGTCGTGGTCGGTATACCACCTTTTGAGGGCAACACGGGCGTATTCTGTGCTTGAACAGACAGAGCGAACAAACTCAGCCACAGGATAATTAAACCCACGACCGGCCCGATAGTCATAGACGTAAGAGGAAAGACGTTCGTTTTCCACGAGGCATGTCTTTCCCCGCTCGTCTTCTTGCTATCGTCTGTAGCGAAGGAAATAAAGTATGATTTTTTAAGTTTTACCAATGGAATCGAACAAGCGAATGTGGGGAAGGAACCCAGTTTACAAAGGTATGACGAACGAAAGTCCCATCATTGCGTTGAAACGGAACAGCCTGTTAAAAATTATTAAGGGAACGGTTGTGTTGTGGCCGCTGGTAGCTATGACGGTGCTGCCCAAGCCCGTTTTGCACCCAACCGACACCACGTTGGTAGCCCTTACAAACCCCAGCCCGGCCACCCGCGACGCGCTTCCGGGCCGTCGGCCCAACGAGCTACGCACGGTGGTTATCGACCCCGGACACGGCGGAAAAGACCCCGGTTGCATGACCAAGCGCAACCGCGAATCGCGTCTGGTGCTGAAAATTGCCTTATTATTGGCGAAGAAAATCAAGACTGAAAGTCCCGAAGTGCGTGTGATTCTGACCCGCGCCAGCGATCATTTCGTGGACCTCGCCGAACGGGCCGCCATTGCCAACCGCAACCGCGCCGACTTGTTTATTTCGATTCACGTGAACGCGCACCCTAAGTCGAAAACCCTGCATGGCACCGAAACCTATACGCTCGGCCTGCACCGCACCAACGACAACCTCGATGTGGCCCGGCGCGAGAACTCCGTTATCCTGAAAGAAGAGAACTACGAGCAGAAATATAAGGGCTTTAATCCCAACTCGCCCTTGGCCCATATCATGCTGGCTAACTACCAACATGCGTTTATGGCCAGCAGCATCAACTTTGCCGAGAAGGTCGAGCGGAGTTTCAAAACCGCAGCCGAGCGACGGAGTCATGGTGTGAAGCAGGCCGGTTTTGTGGTGTTGTGGCGGACAACTATGCCGAGCGTGTTGGTCGAGACGGGTTTTATTACCAACCCCGATGAAGAGCGGTACCTGGCCTCGGCTGCTGGTCAGGAGCAAATCTCTGATGCCATTCATCAAGCCTTCACCAAGTACAAAGCCGAGATCGAGATTGCGAATTAAATCAGAATCTTCCCGCACCGTTTAACAAACAATGACGAACAAGTCATGAGGGTTTTTGTACTTTCGCGGGACAAATCCCATTAAAACGGGGTTATAGCGAAAGTTAATTGACTCCTCGTCGCGCGCTCATGAAGATTTCACAAGAAGTAAAAGTTGGACTACTCGCCGTCATAGCACTGGCTATGTTCTATTTTGGCTTCCAGTTTCTCAAAGGCTCTGACTTTCTATCCTCTGACACGAACTACCAAATTATCTATGATAACGTAGATGGCTTGACTAAATCGAATGCTGTAACGCTCAATGGTTTGGCTGTGGGGCGTGTTAAAGCTATTCAGATTTTGCAGGGGCAGGCCAATAAGTTGCTGGTAACAGTTGCCATTGATAAAGACATTAAAGTAGGCAAAGGCACGCGGGCCGTTTTGGCCGATGGTGGAATTTTGGGGGGAAAAGTAATTGAACTGGAAATCCCGCAAATTACTACCCTGCTCGCACCCGACGGGATGCTTGTTGCGGCCAAGGAAGCGGGTTTACAAGCCCTAATCCGCGAGAAAACCCTACCCGTCCTGAACAATGTTGACTCGCTGACGAAGAACCTGAACCTGATTGTCAAGTCGTTCGATCATACAGCCGGGGTGCTCAACGCCACCTTGCAGAATGCCAGCCGCGTAACCGGCACCCTCGACCTGACTGTGCAGGAGAACCGTGCTGCGCTGCAAACTACGTTGGGTAACGTGAACAGGTTGTCAGCCTCGTTGATCGAAACCGAAAAGCAACTCAAGCCCATTTTGGCGAAAGTCGATAACGTGGCCGACTCGCTCCGTACGCTCGAACTGCGGGCAACCCTCGCCAATGCTAACCGCACGGTGGCAAACTTACAAGGATTGTTGGCGGGTATCCAGCAAGGAAAAGGCTCGCTGGGCAAACTCACGTCGGACGATCAACTCTATTCCAACGTGAATGCAACCACAGCGAGCCTCGAAAAACTCATAACCGATTTGCGCGAGAACCCGAAGCGTTACGTTCACTTCTCCTTGTTCAGTCGTAAAGAAAAAGCGGCCAAGCCCGGCTCCGTAACTACCTCAACCTCAACTGTTACGGCCACCAAAGTCGATTCGACGCAGATGCCGTAATTACAAGTGAATGGCCTCATCATAGGCCGCTTCAGTGGCGTCTTTGATGGCCTCCGACATGGTTGGGTGCGGGTGAACCGTTCGCAAAATCTCGTGGCCGGTAGTTTCGAGTTTGCGGGCCGCAACAACCTCGGCAATCATTTCGGTTACGTTGTTACCGATCAGGTGCGCACCGAGCCATTCGCCGTATTTGGCGTCGAAAATGACCTTCACAAAACCTTCGGGCGCGCCCGACGCCTTCGCCTTTCCCGACGCGGAGAATGGGAATTTACCCACCTTAATTTCATAACCAGCTTCGCGGGCTGCTTTCTCGGTGTAACCCACCGATGCAATCTCAGGAACGCAGTACGTACAACCCGGGATGTTATTGTAGTTGAGCGGCTCCACGTGGGGCAGTCCGGCGATTTTCTCCACACAAATAATGGCCTCCGCCGATGCTACGTGTGCCAACGCCTGCCCTTTCGTGCAATCGCCAATGGCGTAATAGCCCTCGACGTTGGTCCGGTAATAATCGTCGGTGATGATTTTGCCCCGGTCGGTTTTGATGCCGGTTTCTTCGAGACCAATGTTCTCGATGTTGGCTACTACCCCGGCTGCCGACAGCACCACGTCGACCTCAAATGTCTTTTCGCCCTGTGGCGTTTTCACAAACACTTTGCAGCCTGTGCCACCTGTATCGACCTTCGTAACTTCCGAACTCGTGAAGATGTCGACACCCAACTTCTTGTATTGCTTAGCGAGTTCTTTCGAGATGTCTTCATCTTCGACAGGCACAATGTTCGGCATGAACTCGATGATGGTCACCTTCGTGCCCATGCTCGCATAAACGTAGGCAAACTCCACCCCAATGGCCCCGGAGCCAATGACGAGCATCGAGTCGGGACGTTTTTCGAGAGTCATGGCCTTACGATACTCGATTACCTTTTGCCCGTCGATGGGGACCGTTGGGAGCGCACGCGCCCGCCCACCAGTTGCTACAATAATGTGCTTGGCCTCATAGTCGGTGGCCTTGCCCGATGCGTCGGTAACGCTCACTTTCTTGCCCGGAATCACTTTACCCGTGCCGCTGATGACGTCGATTTTGTTCTTCTTCATCAGAAATTGCACGCCCTTGCTCATCTGATCGGCCACACCCCGGCTCCGCTTGATAACGGCCCCAAAGTCGGCACTGGAATCGCTAACGGTCAGGCCGTAGTCTTTGGCGTGCTTGATATATTCAAAAACCTGCGCACTCTTCAACAACGCTTTGGTGGGGATACAGCCCCAGTTGAGGCAAATACCGCCGAGGCTTTCGCGCTCAATGACGGCTGTTTTCATACCCAATTGCGAAGCCCGAATGGCAGCTACATAGCCGCCCGGCCCGCTACCTACTACGATCACATCGTACTGTGAAGCCATTTTTTATTAAAAAATGTAGAATGAAGAATGTTGAACCACCTACAGAAACAACGCAAAGGTAGAGTGAAAAGTTGATTGAGCCGCCTTGAGGTCAAGCCCCACTTTGGGTGGTGTCATAGCATATGCCTACTGGATACCGTACGAGGCAAGTAAAGTATCATACTCTGGCGTATTTCGTCTTCGCAGTGATTCGTTCTGAACAATATCCTGCACTTGCATAATCCCTTCCAGAATTTGCTCAGGGCGCGGTGGGCAACCGGGAACGTACACATCAACGGGAATAATTCGATCAATGCCCTGCAACACCGAATAGGTATCAAAAATCCCCCCCGACGAAGCACAAGCTCCCACCGCAACCACCCATCGCGGCTCTACCATTTGTATATAAACCTGCTTCAGCACCGGTGCCATTTTCTTCGATATAGTGCCCATTACCAACAACAAATCAGCTTGTCGGGGTGAGAATCGCGGTATTTCGGCACCAAATCGGGCTACATCATAGTGACTGCCCATTGTCGCCATAAATTCAATCCCGCAACACGACGTGGCAAACGGCAGCGGAAACAACGAGTAGCTTCGGGCAAGCGCAATTACGTTTTTGGATGATGTGGCGAAGAAACCCGCCCCCTGATACCCATCCGGGCTATCGACTATCCTAATTTCTGCCATTACTTCTTACAAATTTGGTAGGAAGCAAAGGACTGGTTTTGGCAAGAGGGGACATTTAGCCTACGCTAAAAAATCAGTTTTTTGTCCGGCGAACTCGGCTCAGAGTTACTTGATTCATGCCCAGATAAGACGCAATATGGCCAAGCGCAACTCGTTGCAGGAGCGTAGCATGCCTGTTTGCAAAATCATCGTACCGCTCTTTGGCACTAAAAAATTGGATGCTGTCGATGCGGTGTTGCAGTTGAAACATGGTCTGTAAGGCAAGTAATCTGCCTAGTCGTTCAAGTTCAGGATATTGAACGTATAACTGCTCCAGATCAGCGAGATGAATATAGAGCACAGTTGTCTCTTCCAGTGTTTCGACCGAATGGATAAAGTTTCGGATTGGCTGAAACCGTAAAACTGGGCCAACTGTAGCGTGCTTATCTGCGAAGAAATCCGTAATTTCCTTGCTGTCGTTGTGGTAAAAAATCCGAAGTAAGCCCTGTTCTACAAAATATAGTTTGTCGCACAGGCAGAGGTCGTCGACCACTATACAGTTTTTAGCATACTGTTTTCGGACCATTTTCTCCGCAATAGCCTTCTGGGCTTTTTCTGACAGTTCGGTAATAGCAGTGATATACCCTAAAAATTGTTGCATGCGGTTTTCATTAGACACTTATCCCCGTTTTGGCGTTCCTCCGTATTGCGCTTTGTAGGCTTTGATAAAATGGGACACGCTCTCGTAGCCGATCTCCATGCTCACCTCCGACACATTTTTGGGTGTGTTGCGCAACAGAAAGTGGGCGTGTTCGAGCCGTTTTTGCCGCATCCACTGCCCTGGCGAAGTCTGAAAATGAGCCTCAAAGTCACGTTTAAATGCCGACAAGCTCCGCCCCGACAACCTTGCCAACTCGCTCATCGACAAAGGTTTAAGCAGGTACGTGTTCATCAAGTAATCGAGGTCAGTTTTTTGACCCTGATAAATATGCCAAAGGATTGTGCGAAGTTGCCCCGATTGGTCGAGTTCGAGGAGATGCAGTAGTAGCTCGCTAAATTTAAGCCGCAGCAACTCGTTCAAAAATGGCGTTTTAGCCCCAAAATAGGGTAGTAATGACTGAATGAACGTATTGAAGGTAGGCGAAGCATCAAGAGCTAGAATGAGTGAATCAGGCAAGGGTTGGTCGGGTTGCCGAAATAGGTTCAGGTGCGCTCCCACAAACTCCTTAAGCATTTTCTCGTTCACGAAAAACACAAGGCTTCGGTAGTTGGTGTCGATGGATTCGTTCATAGAGTAGCATCCCCGTTGGAAGAACAGAATCTGCCCCTTGCGTACATGCAGGTCCTGCGTGGGGGAGCTAAATTTCTTCTCACCCTCCAGCACAACTACCACGGCATGCTCCTCGAAAAACACCTCGTTGCGTTCGGGGTATACGTCGCTCCGATAGGCCACAAAAGTCATCTCCGACACGTCGCGGCCCGTGGCTTCCGAGGGGCGAATGCTCAGCGACTGGAATTGGTCGGGTTGTATGGACGACGGAACGCGAAGCATGCTTTATTTTACTTTATTTTGTTTTACCTTTATTGTACGTCTTTGCATTTGGCAAAACGCTTAAGTGTTTGAAGATTAGTGTTTTATGGAATATTGATTTTGAATTTACATTTCATTTACATTTTTTTTGCCACTGAGTAAGCTCTTGTTTTATCGGCACCTTCGCCAAATACAGAGCCGGATTTATTCATTTGATAAATGGCCTTTTTAATATCCTCAATCAAAACGTCCGGCATTCTACCGTGAATCTCGCCTATACGGCTTTGTGGGTAAGCGGTCAAATCCTGAACGATGAGTGCTTCCAACACATGAGGTTCGAGAGTCTTTAACGTAGGCCGTTTATTGATTCGGGCGGCTCGATATAGAGCTGGATTAATCAGATAGGTGGTCCCCTTCTTCGCGCCACGTGTCAAAATAATCTTCTCGGCTACTAAACGGCCAATATACGACCGTAAGCGTTCCTCTTCGGTAAGCTGCAATATGCGAGCCAACTGAGGGGAAAGAAGTTTCTGGTGGCGGGCAATCACACCAAGAGCCATAACTTCCCGTTGCGACAGCGCGTAATGCTCAACCAGGAAATCCATCAGAAATAAAACATCCTGATCGATGATTTGTGGGTAGAGCTTAACCGTCACCGAATCAAAATCCGTTTCAATAACAGGCAGTGCCTTCGAATCGCGGGCTAAAAGCTCATAAATCATGTCGTAGCCCGACCCTTCGCCCTCCATCAAACCTAAGTCATGAAATAATGTGATTAGATGCGGATTCCGACGCGATTTTTTGTGAAGTATGTTATCGGATGTAACACCAAGCGGCAGGCTACCGGGATTCGTTAATTCAAAATGATCTGGGTAAACTTTTATGCTGATATCGCCCGAAATCACGTATGATTTATGCGCCATTGCGTTGACCAGCAACTCGCGGAGTACAGCCCGGTTGTAGAACGGTATTTTACGCCTGAACAGACCATCGGGCAGTTCGTGAGCGTATTGCAGTTCGATGGCTTTTTGTTCAATATCGGTCAGCAACTCAAACGGATTCAGTGCTGAGTCATGCCAGTGTTCTTTACGTATGCGTGCATCAAACTCATCATACACCAAATACTCAACAGTAATGGGGTATGATAGCCGACTGCGTTGCGCGGGTGACCCCAACCAAAAAACACCTAGGTTGGTTAGTAAACCATTATCAATCAGGTTATAATGTTCAAGTAGTTCGCGATCAGTCTTCCGCTTTACTGATTCTTTGACTCGGTCAGACGCTCGAATTTGTTGCCCAAAACGTGGTACTGCGTCTGTTGGCAGATCATCAGCTGTAGTCCGGCGCGAAGGCGTAACGACTTCCCATTGGAACGCGCCTTTCTCGGCGGCCAAACGGGTTAGGTCTTCGCCAGCAACCGGACGGCACTGGTTGGCTACTCGAACAAATACTTTGCCTTTAGACGTGACAGCTATGATGCGGCTGCTAGGAAGCACTTTGAACACCAAAAATTGGCCACCATTGTTGTGAGTAACTACTTCATAATCAGATAGACCAACTCCTGATATAAGCGACTGCAAACGTGCGATAACTGAATTGATTTCTTCTTGGGAGATCCGTTGGCTTGGTTCGGGCAAGCGGGATTTGTCTTCTACTCCTATGTAGATTAACCCTCCTTGTGCATTAGCCAAACACACGCAGGTTTCAGCTAAACCAGATAAGTCTGGCTTGCTTCCCTGAATTAATTTCAGGCTCTTGTATTCAGTCTGTACATTCTCGGCAGTTAGCATCAGATCAAAAACTGAAAAATATCCGGTTGGTCGTTCAGGTACTCGAACACGATATTTTGGGCCTGCATACGCTCAATGAGTGGCCCAAAATCGTCGCGGTGTTTGAGTTCGATACCTACGACTGCCGGGCCAACGTCTCGGTTTGTTTTCTTGGCGTACTCGAAACGGGTAATATCGTCGGTAGGGCCAAGTACGTTCAGGAAGTCGCGGAAGGCTCCAGCTCGTTGGGGGAACCGGATAATGAAGTAGTGTTTTAAGCCCTCGTAGAGCAACGACCGTTCTTTAATCTCTTCCGTCCTGGTAATGTCGTTGTTGCCGCCCCCCACCAGACATACCACGTTTTTGCCTTTAATCTCGTCTTTGATAAAGTCGAGAGCCGCAATGCTCAATGCCCCGGCGGGTTCGGCCACGATGGCTTCCTCGTTGTAGAGTTGCAGAATGGTAGTGCAAACCTTGCCCTCCGGGACTAGGATGACCCGGTCGAGGTTTTGTCGGCATACTTCAAATGTGGTATCGCCCACACGCTTTACGGCGGCCCCATCCACAAACTTGTCGATATGGGCGAGCGGAACCACGCGCCCCTCGTCCATAGACACTTTCATTGACGGTGATCCCAACGGTTCCACGCCGATCAGCTTCGTTTTCGGACTGAGTTGTTTGAACACCGTCGACACGCCCGACGCCAAACCACCCCCGCCGATGGCCATGAGCAGGTAGTCGATTTTGAAGTTGGAATCCTTGAAAATTTCCAGCCCGACGGTTCCCTGCCCCTCCATCACCAACACATCATCGAAGGGGTGTACGAACGTGCTGTCGTGCGTATCAACGTAGGCCATTGCCGCGTTGTAGGCATCGTCGTAGGTATCGCCGATCAGTTCGACCTCGACAAACTCTTTGCCGAACATCCGCACCTGTTTCACTTTTTGAGCGGGTGTGGTGGTCGGCATAAAAATGATGCCTTTCACACCCATTTTGCGGCAGGCGTAGGCGAGGCCCTGCGCGTGATTGCCCGCGCTCGCACACACCACGCCCTTTGCCAAGGCCTCCTTGGGCAGAGCCGCCATTTTGTTGTAAGCCCCGCGAATCTTATAAGAACGCACGACCTGCAAGTCCTCTCGTTTCAGGAAAATGTTGGCCCCGTACCGGTCCGACAGGTTCAGGTTCTCCTGCAAGGGGGTATGAACAGCAATACCCCGCAGGCGATCTGCCGCGAGGTAAATGTTGTCTAAATCGGGAAGCGTCAGCACGTTGTTTTCCAGCATAGAATGGATAGGAACACGGATTTAACAGATATAACGGATTTAAACAGATTTTTTATCCGTTCCGACCCGTTATATCTGTTAAATCCGTGTTCCCATCCATTTTAATTTCGCTCGGGGCGCAGGTTGCGCACAGCAGAACCGGCCTGCCACATTTCCGATTCGCGAAGTTCGGCGAGTTCAACTTCGAGTTTCTCGCGGTAGTCGGGTTGCGAGTTGCGGGTGATACTGATTTCGGCCTGCTCCTGCGATTTCACGGAGTTGTACAATTGCTCGAAAACGGGCTTAGTCGCGTCGCGGAAGGGTTTCCACCAGTCGAGGGCACCGCGCTGGGCCGTTGTTGAGCAATTGGCGTACATCCAGTCCATGCCGTTTTCGGCTACGAGCGGCATCAGCGACTGCGTCAGTTCTTCAACGGTCTCGTTGAAAGCCTCGGAGGGGCTGTGACCGTTGGCCCGCAACACTTCGTACTGAGCTGCGAAAATGCCCTGAATGGCTCCCATCAGCGTACCGCGCTCACCAGTCAGATCGGAGGTTACCTCTTTGTAAAAATCCGTCTCGAACAAATAGCCCGATCCTACGCCAATGCCCATTGCGATGCACTTCTCGCGGGCCTGACCCGTGGCATCCTGATAAATAGCGAAGCTTGAATTGAGGCCTTTACCTTCCACAAATAACCGGCGCAGCGACGTTCCTGAACCTTTCGGGGCCACCAGGAACACATCGACGTCGGCAGGAGGGATGATGCCAGTTTTTTCTTTGTACGTGACGCCGAACCCGTGCGAGAAGTATAGCGACTTACCGGGTTTGAGGGCGGCTTTCACGGTCGGCCACAGTTGGATTTGAGCGGCATCCGACAACAGGAAGCAGATGATAGTGCCTTTTTCGAGGGCTTCTTCGATACCAAACAGGGTTTCTCCGGGCACCCAGCCATCGGCCACAGCCTTGTTGAAGGTGGCACCGGGACGTTGACCTACAATCACGTTGAACCCATTGTCGCGCATGTTGAGCGACTGACCGGGGCCTTGCACGCCGTAGCCGATGACGGCGATGGTTTCGTTTTTGAGGGTTTCGAGGGCTTGATCGAGCGAAAACTCGTCGCGGGTTACTACGTTCTCGACGGTTCCGCCGAAGTTAATTTGTGCCATGCTATGTACTATATTTTAGGTTGTAAACGTTTACTCATGGTCGTTTTTTGTCATCCGACGAAGGAGGGATATTAAGGTATTCCCTATTGAAAGCGAGGAGTCTGTGAGATCCCTCCTGCGTCGGGATGACAAAAAGCTTCATGACTGTATTTCTCCATTCAAAAACTTCCGTTCAGGGTTGAAGGAGTCAATAAGAGCTAACTTCTTTTCCCGTCGCCAGCCTTTAATCTCCTTCTCACGGGCAATTGCGTTTTTGACGTATTGATGATGCTCCCAATAAATCAGGTTGTAGCAGTAATATTTGCCCGCAAATTTCTCATTCTGCCCACGCGAATCATAATGCTCTTCCATTCGACGTACCAAGTTATTTGTCATTCCTGTGTACAAAACTGTTCTATCTGGGTTCGTAGTGATGTATACGTAGAAAGTAAATTGGCACATAATCAACAGATTATTGATTTTGTGCTAAACTTTTGTCATCCCGACGCAGGAGGGATCTTACAGGCTCCTTACTATCAAACTTGGACACTTTAAGATCCCTCCTGCGTCGGGATGACAAAAAATCACAAATAATACGCCCAGTCGGCTTCGGGTAGGTACTCGACCAGGCCCTGTTCGGTTTTGCCGACGGCCACGCGCCCGGAGCGTACAAACTCCAGAATCTCGTGGTTTAAGCGCAGATAAGCGAAAAAGTCGAAAATCTCGGTTTCGGTCCCTGTTTTTTCGATCACTACATAGTCGAGGCCCCAATACACGACCCAGGCTTTGTGTTTTTTGTTGACCGTTTCGACGTCAATGGCCTTACCGCCTAGGGGCGTTGAGACCTTGAACAGGGCGATTTCGTTGAACACAATCTCGTCGTTGAGGTAGCCAAACACAGCCAGCACTTCCACGATCTTGCGAATCTGCCGGACCAGTTTCTCAACCTCATCCCGCGACTCGTGCTTGATCACGATGGTGAATCGCGACACGCCCTTTCGCTCCGTTTCGGACACGGTCAGGCTCTCGATGTTGATGCGCCGACGCGTGAAAATGATCGTGATGCGGTTGAGCAACCCGATGGTGTTCGACGTGAAAACGCAAATTGTGTAGGTGGTCATCTGAACTGTGATTAACAATGATTTAACTGATTACGCTGATTATCATAGTTAATCATCTAATCAGCGTAATCATTGTTCAAGATAATCTGATCTGTGAAATGCTGGCTCCGGCGGGCACCATCGGGAACACGTTTTCTTCTTTCTCGACAACTACTTCGAGCAAGTATGGGCCGTCGTGGGCCAGTAGCTTGTCGAGCGAGTCAGACAGGGATTCGCGGGCGTCGCAGGTGTGCCCGTCCATGCCGAAGCCCTGAGCGATCATCACAAAATTGGGGTTTTGTAACTCCACAAACGAGTACCGACGCTGATGGAATAACTGTTGCCATTGCCGCACCATGCCCAGGAAGTTGTTATTCAGGATGATGGTTTTGACGGGCTGTTTGTTTTGCACAATCGTGCCCAACTCCTGCAACGTCATCTGAAAACAACCATCGCCGATAATGGCCACCACCTGCCGGTCGGGTGCGCCCATCTGCGTGCCGAAAGCTGCCGGTAGGGCAAAGCCCATCGTACCCATCCCCCCCGATGTTACAAGGCTGTTGGGTCGGCGGAATTTGTAGTAGCGCGAGGCCATCATCTGATGTTGCCCAACGTCGGTCACCAGAACGGCCTCACCGTTGGTTTTGCGTGAGAGCATATCGATCACCTCGGCCATGCGAATCTTACCCTCCGTGCTGCTCAGCTCCGGCTCGGTAATCTTCTCATACTCAATAGCGTCGTATCGCCGAAACTCGTTGCGCCAGATTGTGTGATCGTTCTCATGTACTAACGGCAACAACGCCCGCAAGCTCTCTTTGGCGTCGCCGATAACTGGCGCGTGAGCCTTTATGATCTTGTCGACCTCCGAGGGGTCGATCTCGATATGCACAACTTTGGCCTGCCGGATGTACTTGCTGGCGTCGCCCGTTACGCGGTCATCGAAACGCATACCGACAGCAATAATCACGTCGGCCTGATCGGTCAGCACGTTGGGGCCGTAGTTGCCGTGCATTCCGAGCCAACCCACGTAGAGCGGGTGGTCGGTCGAGATAGTCGATTGGCCTAGCAAAGTCGTAGCAACAGGGATGCCCGTTTTTTCGGCAAATGCCCGGAGTTCGTCTTCGGCTTTGGCAATCTGAACGCCATGTCCGGCCAGGATATAGGGCCGTTTGGCGTTGTTGATGAGCTTGGCGGCTACTTCGAGTTGATCTTGTTTAGGCGTCAGGCGGGGCCGGTAGCTCACGATACCCGCGCAGGGTTCGTACGTAAACGGGCGCGTCATCATCTCCTGCTGTGCCGACTTTGTAATGTCGATTAGCACCGGGCCGGGCCGCCCGATTTGGGCGATGTAGAACGCTTTGGCGACCACCTCAGCCACTTCATCGGCACTGGTAATCTGGTAGTTCCACTTGGTAATGGGCATGGTCACACCCATCACGTCGGCCTCTTGGAAAGCGTCGGTACCCAGTAGTTTTTTGCCTACCTGCCCCACAATGCACACCATCGGCGTGGAGTCGATCAGGGCGTCGGCAATGGCGGTGACGAGGTTAGTCGCCCCCGGCCCCGACGTGACAAGCACCACCCCCGCACGACCCTGCATCCGGGCGTAGCCCTGTGCGGCATGGCCCGCGCCCTGCTCGTGCCGAACCAGAATGTGATTGATCTGATCCTGAAAGTCGTACAGGGCATCGTAAACGGGCATAATGGCCCCGCCGGGGTAGCCAAAAATGGTATCGACGCCCTCGGCCACCAGCGAGTGCATGAGGGCCTCCGAACCGGAGATCATCGTCGCTGTGGCTGGTTTTGTTTCTATTTCTGGTAACACACTGACCGTTTCCATCGGGGGTGGTGTTTTAGTTTGTCTTCTTTGTCACGATCACTATTCCCGTCGACCAGGCCAGCTTCACCAGATGCAGGTTAGTCCGACTTTCGAGGTCCGAGACCAGTTTCGCAACGTTGTCCTCGTGACCAGCGGGCCAGTTTGGTTGGGGCAGCATATCGTCGATCACGTACAGGCCACCCACGCGCAGGGCGTTGAGGGCTGCGTCGAGGTTGGCGTATTTACCGGGCCAGGCATCGGCGAAAATCAGGTCGAATTGCTCGGTTTGGTTGTCTTCGAGCCATTGCCCGGCATCGGTACAGAGCAGGTTCAGGCGCGTATCATCACCCAAAATATTGTTGGCAACAGCCTGATAACGAGCTTCATTGTCAATCGACAATAACGATGAATCACTGTCCATACCTGCCAGGAGCCAGGCCGCTGCTAAGCCTGTTCCGGTGCCGATTTCCAGAAACCGACCATTGGGCTTCGACCCCGCCAACGTTTGCAATAGGGCACCCGTTTGCAGGTCTGAGGGCATTGAAAACCGAATCGACCGACTCGCGATTTCGATGGCTTCGTAACCTTTTGGGAGCGTATGGATGGTATCGTTGAACATTCTATTAACTGCTTAAACTTCTGTATTTTAATCCTTCAATGCGTTCAAAGTCGCTGTCGTTGGTTGATAAAAGCGTTAAATTATGGACTATTGCTGTTGCCGCAATGATGGCGTCAGGCAGTTTCAGCTTTTTGTAATGCCGCCGAAGGCGAACGGTTTAGAGGATGATCGGTTCGAAGAGATCAATTATAGTTGCGTCAGCAACAAATTGCCGTATATCAGCATCCAAATCCTTATCACCTGTTATCCAGCTAAGAATTTCTATTCGGGTGATTATGGATATCATACAGTCAGCCTCCACTGCAATGTCCATTAAATCAGCAGCCGCTTCGCTCAGAAACTCCTGGATATATTTGCTACAGGCAGAAGTGTCTATGAGATAGGTCTCTCCCATTCGTTTCGCATGTTGTCCAGTTCTTTCTGCATTCTAAGACGGTCTTCTAAGGGTAAATGGGCCCATTTACCACGAAACCTGCTTAAACCTGTTCGTTTTGGTTTTTCAACCTTAGCTTCAGTACGTTCAACGGTTACCTTTAGAACATACCCCTCCCATTCTGCCGGGACATGCATGTCAACGTGTATGGCTCCGTTTATTGATTCTATCGTTTGTTCTATCGTGTTCATGGCGATTATCTGTTTTTACCATTACAACGCTTTTTATCCTTCGTCTGTCACACAGCCCTCGCTCGCGCTTTTCACGTTGCGGATGTACTTACCCAGAACGCCTTTCGTGAACTTGGGGACAGGTTTTTGCCAGCCTACCTGCCGTTCGGCTAGTTCGGCGTCGGAAACGTGCAGGATAACCTGCCGGTTCGCCACGTCGATGGTGATCCGGTCGCCATCGTGTACAAACGCGATGGGACCACCCTCCACGGCTTCGGGCGTAATGTGGCCCACAACAAAGCCGTGTGTGCCGCCCGAAAAACGACCATCCGTAATCAGGGCCACCTTGTCGCCCAGGCCCGCGCCCATAATCATTGAGGTGGGTTTGAGCATCTCGGCCATGCCGGGGCCTCCTTTTGGACCACAGTTGCGAATCACGACCACCTGACCGGGCAAAATTTCGCCCCGGCTCAAGAATTCGATTACTTCGGTCTCGTTGTTACAGACCTTAGCCGGTCCTTCAAAATGTGTGCCTTCTTTACCAGTAATCTTAGCCACGCTGCCCGTTGGGGCAAGGTTGCCGTACAGCACCTGAATGTGTCCTGTCGACTTAACTGGCTTAGAAAGCGGGAAAATAATTTTCTGCGTGTCGAAGTCCAGATCAGAAGCCTCGGCCAGATTTTCGGCAACGGTCTTGCCCGTTACGGTCATGCACTCGCCGTGAATAAGGCCGTTCTGGTAGAGGTATTTCATCACGGCGGGCACCCCACCAATGGCTAATACGTCTTCCATATAATACTTGCCGCTCGGTTTCAGGTCGGCAATGAGGGGCGTCCGGTCGCTGATCGCCTGAATCTCGTCAAGCGTCAGGGTTATGTCTGCCGCCCGTGCGATAGCCAAAAAGTGCAGGGCTGCGTTGGTCGATCCCCCCAGGGCCATGACGATGGTCAAGGCGTTTTCGAGCGATTGCCGCGTAATGATCTGCTTCGGCGTGATGCCCCGCTCGAGCAACACGCGCATGGCCGCGCCAATTTTCTTGCACTCCTCCTGCTTGCCCTCGTGCGTGGCGGGGTAGCTGCTGCTAAAGGGCAGACTCAGGCCCATTGCCTCAATGCTGCTTGCCATTGTGTTGGCCGTGTACATGCCCCCACAAGCTCCCGCGCCGGGAATGGCGTTCTGAATGACGCCGTTATAATCTTCGTCGGAGATGGTTCCGGCTACTTTTTTGCCGTAAGCCTCAAACGCCGAAATAATATCAAGCTTTTGTCCTTTGTAATGACCCGACCGGATTGTGCCGCCGTAAACCATGATGCCGGGTCGGTCGATACGGGCCATTGCCATCACGGCACCGGGCATGTTTTTGTCGCAACCCACCACCGTTACTACACCATCGTACCACTGCGCCATCACAACCGACTCAATACTGTCGGCAATCAGGTCGCGGCTGGGAAGCGAGTAGCGCATGCCATCGTTGCCATTGGTCATGCCGTCCGACACGCCTATCGTGTTGAAAATCAGGCCCACTAGTCCGCTTGCCTGGATTCCTTGCTTCACATACACCGACAGGCCATTCAGGTGCATGTTGCAGGTGTTCCCTTCATAACCTGTGCTGGCAATACCGATTTGGGCTTTGTCCATGTCGGCTTCAGTCAGGCCAATGCCGTAGAGCATCGACTTCGCTCCGGGATTTCCGACTACTTGCGTAAGCGTGCGACTGTATTGATTAAGTTGTTTGGCGGGGGTTTCGGTTATCATCTTCTATTAGCGAAATTTCGCTGATTGCGTAATTGACGCTGTAAATAAACAAGCTAATTCGATGAAGCGCAACAACTTTTGGTTTTTTCATTAAAATTTCAGTTCTCTGTAAAAGCGCGTAATTTTGAAGAATAACCGGGCAACGCGTGTTCTTAGTCCGTGTGTACCGTTTATCGTTCATGAGCAAGCTTCATCAATCATCCATCCAATCCGACTCGATTCAACACCGGCTACGCCAACTATTCGACGAGTTGGGGCTGACGATCTACCAGATTGCCAAGGACACAGACGAGAACCCGTCTAAGTTTTATAATATTCTAAATGGGCGTGCTAAGCCCTCTTACGACACGATTCTGAATTTGCTGGAGCAATACCCGCAGATTAGTGCCGATTTCATTTTCCGGGGTGTCCGGCCCATTTTGTTATCCGATACTCGGAAGACCCCCGTTTTGCCCGACCCCGATGTGGTCGAGATTCCGTTTGTGCCAGTCCGGTTTTATGCCAGCTTTATTGAGTCGTTGGGCGACAGCATTCAGGCGCGGGATCTCGAAACGTTTGGTGTCGGTAAGTCGCTTGCTCGCAACCATCCAAACGCGGTGGTGATCGAGATTTCGGGCAACAGCATGAGTCCGCAATTAGTGAGTGGTGCCAAAGTAATGGCCGTACCCGTCGATGATGGAAATTGGGTGTATCAGTCGGGTGGGGTGTTTGCGGTGATGTACCGGGATTATCTGGTTATCAAGCGAATTCGTGAAAATAACCTGCTCACCCAGCAACACCTGACCCTCTACTCCGACCACCCCAACGGCGGCAGCGTAACCGTTCACGCAAGCGACCTGCGCGGCCTCTGGAAAGTTGTTCGCATTGTTGAAGCACCAGTCGAATAACCCATGTCCTTAAGTCCCCGCATTATTGCTTTTCTATTAGCTAGCCTCATTTCAGGCTTGACAGTCGCGTTTCTGAGCGTGGTTGAGGGCGTAACGGCCAATATGCTGTTTGTGGCAGGGGTATCGTCATTTGCAGTGTCGTTTTTCCTGATCTTGTACGCCATCGAGTTGCTCGTGTATCGCGAGGTGAATAAGATGTACAAGACCATTCGACGGTTGAAGCTCCGTGATTTCAGCCTGTCTAACAAGGCCATAATCAAGGATAACAACCCATTCAAGAAGCTTAACGACGAGATTTTCGTGTATGTTGCCCGCAAGCAGAAGGAGATCGACGAGCTAAAACGGCTCGAACAGTTCCGGCGCGAGTTCCTGGCCGACGTGTCGCATGAACTCAAAACACCCATTTTTGCGGCTCAGGGGTTTATTCACACCCTAATCGACGGGGCCGTTGACGACGAATTTGTGCGCGACAAGTTTCTGGCGAAAGCGGCCAAGAGTCTCGACGGCCTCGACGCCCTCGTGAAAGACCTCGTGGCCCTCTCCCAACTCGAAACGGGCGAGGTCCGAATGCACATCGAACGAGTTGATATGCAGCAGGTAACCCGCGAAATTTTTGAGCAGTTGGAGACTATTGCCGAGTCGAAAAATGCTTCGTTGCGCATAAAATCGAGTTTTCAGGGGGCCGTCCCGGTTTGGGCCGATCCGCAACGCATTGGGCAGGTGATGACCAACCTGATCGAAAATGGTATCAAGTACGGCAACGAGGGAGGCAAGGTGATTGTGGGTTTTGAAGACGACAAAAAACACATTGTCATCTCCGTGCGCGATGATGGCCCCGGCATCCCACCCGAACACCTAAGCCGGATTTTCGAGCGGTTCTACCGGGTCGAAAAAAGCCGCTCGAAAGAACGCGGAGGGACCGGATTGGGTTTAGCCATTGTGAAGCACATTTTGAATGCACACAAATCGAAAATCACGGTCATGAGCAAGCCCGAAAAGGGCACCATGTTCCGCTTTAAATTAGATAAAGCCGTTGAAACTGAAGGTTGAATCGCTGATCGTTTTTGAAAACGATGACTATATTCTGATTAACAAGCCCCCGTACGTGGCCTCCCTTGACGAGCGCACGACCGACAAAAGCGGGGTCAGTATTTTGCGGCTTGCCAAAGCCTACCATGCTGATGCTCAGCTCGGTCACCGGCTCGACAAGGAGACGTCGGGCATTATGGCTATCGCTAAGAACCCCGACGCTTACCGGCATTTGGCTATGCAGTTTGAACATCGGGAAGTTGCCAAACGGTATCATGCCGTGGTGAATGGCATTCACGATTTCGATGGCATTTCGGTGTATTTGCCCATCGCGCCCATTAAAGACGGTACGGCGGTGCGAATCGACCGCGAGAAGGGCAAAGTCGCCGAAACGATCTTCAACACGCTTAAGGCATATCGTAAACACACGTTGGTGGAGTGTATGCCCATCACGGGCCGGATGCACCAGATTCGGGTTCACCTGATGTGTTTGAAGGCTCCCATCGTGCAGGATGCCACCTACGGGGGCGACCCTATTTTTCTGTCGCAGATCAAGCGGAAGTTCAATTTGAAGCAGGATACCGAAGAACAACCGCTCATTCAACGGGTAGCTTTACACGCCCACTCGCTTACATTTACGCAACTCAACGGCGACGAAACCACCTTTGAGGCCCCGTATCCCAAAGACTTCGACGCCCTAGTGAAGCAACTGGAAAAAAACGAGTAAGCCGAACCACTTGTAAATTCACCCCCCCTAGCCATTTGCAAAAACCCGCCACCTATAAAGTGGCGGGTTTTTTAGTGTTGCCTAAGTTTACTTTTACAGTACCTCGTGAAACTAAAAACGGGTTGCCGTACTCATTTAAACCTGGCCGACACGCCTTACTTTCTTGAAAACCATCGTTTACACACTTTCGCTACTTGGCCTGCTGGCCGGAACAGCCCAAACCGCCTTCGGGCAATGTTTTGTCAATAAAAATAGTCCCACGCCGTTCCTGCGGCCTGCGGTTGGTAACAGCCCGCTGTCGCTGGCGGTTGGCGACTTTAACGGAGACGGCAAGCCCGATCTGGTAACGGCCAATTACAACACAACCACCGTATCGGTGCTGCTCAACAACGGCAGCGGGGGTTTTGCCGCCAACACCGACTACACGGTGGGCAGTGGCCCTCGTGGTGTGGTCGTGGGGGACTTCAACGCCGATGGCAAGCTTGATCTGGCAACGGCCAATCTCAACAATAATAACATCTCGGTGCTGTTGGGCAACGGCAATGGCGGTTTTGGAACGCACGCAACCTTTGCCGTTGGCACCCAACCTACTGCCATTGCCCTGGGCGATTTTAACGGCGATGGTAAGCTTGATCTGGCAATAGCTAATATAGGTAGTGGCAACGTGTCGGTGCTGTTTGGCAACGGTAACGGCACGTTCATGGCTCACACCACCTTTGTCGTTGTCTCAAACCCTTATTCCATAGCAGCAGGTGATTTTAACGGCGATGGTAAACTCGATCTGGTAACCGCCACTTTACCCAGTGGCACTGTCTCGGTGCTGCTCAACAACGGGAGTGGGGGCTTTGGCGCAAGCACAGACTTTGCGGCTGGTACGAGTCCTTTCGCGTTGACGGTGGGTGACTTCAACGCCGACGGCAAACCCGATTTGGCAGCAGCTAATCTCGGTGGCTACATCTCGGTACTGTTGGGCAATGGCAGCGGAGGGTTTGGGGCGGCCACCAACTTCCCAACCGGTTCACAGCCAAAATCGGTAGCAGTGTCCGACTTCAATCGAGACGGCAAGCTGGACCTGGCGGTAGGGAATGAAAGCAGCAACAACATCTCGGTGCTGTTGGGCACAGGGACAGGGTGGTTCGGAGCTACCCCCAACTATTCTCTTGGCACATATGGTTTCGGTGTGGCTTCGCCCCCCAGAGGGGTGGTGGCAGCAGATTTCAACGGCGATGGCTGGCCCGATTTAGCAACAGGGTGTAGCGGGGCTTTCTTCGTGGCCGTATTGCCCAACACGGCGGGAACGGGTTTCAAAACCCAAACCGATTTTAGCACGACTTCTGGCAGAAGCCCTATCGCAGTAGTGACAGGCGACTTCAACTCCGATGGCAAGCTCGATGCCGTAACCGCTGATTTCTTTGGAAACGGAATCAGTTCATTTAGAGGAGCTGGCGATGGGATGGTGGGTCTGTTTAATACCTACACGGCTGGCATTCAACCACGAGCCATCGCAACAGGTGACTTCAATAGCGATGGTAAACCCGATGTGGTATCGACCGATGCCGTTGGTAAAGTGGCCGTGCAATTTGGCACAGGGATGTCGAGCTTTGGGGCGGCTGCCTACTTCACGGTCGGCAGCAACCCTTCGTCCATAGCGGTGGGGGATTTTAACGGCGATGGCAAGCCCGATCTGGCCGTAGCGAATACGGGAGATAATAACGTTTCGATTCTGATTAACAACGGCAGTGGTGCCTTTGGAGCAGCCACCAACTTCGCCACAGGCACAAGCCCTAAATCCATGAAAGTGGGGGACTTTAACGATGATGGCAAGCTTGATCTGGCCGTGGCTAATCAAAGCACCTACAACGTCTCGGTGCTGTTTGGCGATGGAGCCGGGAGTTTCGCAGCCGCTACCAACTTCGCCGTTGATGCCGATCCGTATTTTCTGGCCGTGGGGGACTTTAACGGCGATGGCAAGCCCGACCTCGTAACATCGAATATTGGCAACCATAACGTGTCGGTGTTGCTCAACAACGGGAGTGGGGGCTTTGGCGCACCCACCAACTTACCCGTCGGTATCACGCCTACCGCTGTGGCCGTGGGCGATTTTAATGGCGATGGCAAACAAGACCTGGTCACCGCTAATTACAATAGCAATACGGTCTCGGTGCTGGTTGGCAACGGGGCCGGGGGTTTCGCAGCCGCCATCAACTATCCCGTCGGAGCAAGCCCTGCCGATGTAGCCGTGGGCGACTTCAACGGAGATAACAAACTCGATTTAATAACAGCTAATTACAATAGCCATGACGTTACGATTCTGCTCAATGCCCCGGATTTAAGCATCGTCACGCAACCGGTGGCCAGCACGGTCGTGTGCGAGGCCAATCTGGTCAGGATTCCTGTTACGTTGCAGGCATTGGCTCCACTCACCTATCAGTGGTATAAAGATGGTCCCGGTGGGGTGCCAGCCTCAATGGGCGGGGCGCAACAAACCCAGTTGCTCTCGCTGGGCGGTGTCACGTCAGCACAAAATGGGGTCTACCGGCTGGTAATCTCGAACGGATGCACGTCGCTCACCACAACCACGTTCAACCTGACCGTGAACGGATTGCCCACCGTAACCCTGCTGGTCAACAGCATTACAACGCCGGTAAGCAACAACATTCCCCAGATTCCGCTACCGACTGCCGGGGCCATAAATATTCAGGCGTTTGGGGGTGCATTCTACGAACGGTATCAGGTTCTGGACCGCATCAACGGGTTTGAGATTCGGCAGGCAGATTCCAACACAACGGGCTTATTTTCGGTGAATACGCCGGGGTTGTTCAGCCTGACAGTTAGGGATGCCAATGGATGCAGCCGGACAGTGCAGGGGCAATTAGTGCGGTAGAGTCCCCCGGTAAAACACCTTCTTTTTTAACGGTAATTAGAGCCAACGGGTAACTCAAGCCGCCCGTTGGCTTATT
This sequence comes from Cytophagales bacterium, assembly GCA_004292855.1. GTDB lineage: Bacteria > Bacteroidota > Bacteroidia > Cytophagales > Spirosomataceae > Rudanella. Next base: position 50,261 of record RDXN01000029.1, on the reverse strand, counting down.
TTTGTGTTGCCAATCAACATCCAAAATCATGTTTGTACATACCGTATTCTTCTGGCTCCGTAACCCCGACGATCAAGCCAACCACGACGCCCTGCACGCGGGCCTCAAAAAATTGATCACCATCGACGACATCAAGGTGGCCTACGTAGGCCGTCCGGCAGAGACGCGCCGGCCTGTCATCGACCACAGCTACGACATTGGGCTGACTACGGTGTTTGCCGACAAAGCCGCCCACGATACGTATCAGGAACACCCCACGCACATGGAGTTCATCGCCGAGTGCGAACACCTCTGGGAGCGTGTACAGGTCTACGACGTGGTGGAGTAGGCACTTAGAACGGATACCCTACGGCGATATTCAGAATCAGGTTTTGCCTGCGCCAATCGCGGCTGCGGAAATTGACTTCGTCCAACACCCACCGCTCCCCTGCGGGGCGGTCGGGTTTGCGGAAGGGTGTCGCCAGGTCGAGCCGGAACAGGAAGTACGACAGGTCGATGCGCAGACCTATACCTCCGCTCACGGCAATTTCTTTGAGGAAGTTGCGCGTAAAAATGATGTTCGACAGGGGTCTGAACAGCGAGTCTAATTCACCATACAGACTGGCATTTGCGCGATCTTTCAGCCAAACATTGCCTACGTCCACAAACAGTGCTCCCTGCAAATACTGGTTGAATTTGGGTCGAAGCTCGGTGCTTGCTTCTAGCTTGATATCACCCCCACCATCTTGAAACGCAAACCCCTGCCCGTCGAACTCACGGGTAATTTGCCCCGGCCCGACCGTGCGAGGTCTGAAGCCGCGTAAACTGTTACTACCCCCCGAAAAGTACTGTTTTACGAGCGGCATCAGGTTGCTATTGCCGTAAGGCAAGCCAAAGCCTGCCAAAAACCGGTTTGCCAGACTGACACTGGGTGTCAAACGGCGGTAATAACGAGCGTCCAGATCAAACTTCATGTACTGTACATAAGGCACATCGAAAATGCGGCCAACATCGTCTGCAGATCGAGGCTTGATAAGTAAGCCCGCGAGATTACCCGCTGGCTCTACCCCAAATTGTACTCTGTATGTTTGAGGAGAATTAGTTCTGGGCGAAGAGCTATAGCTGATTGTATATAAACTGCTCAGAATAACCTGCTGACTTAAAAGCAATTGAGTGAATAAACGGGAAGTCTCCGGGTTCTCCAGCAGGGTGTCTGACAGAGATCCCACATTTCCTATCTTGATAAAATTTACACTCAAAGGCGTAAACGTTTGCTCGACTCGTTGATTGGTGCGGAATGCGTACCCGTAGGAGGCATTGAATGAGTTCAATGTGTAATATTGAAACCGATTTATAGCCTCGTAGCCTAATGTGATGGTCGTTTTGGGTAATGATTGCCGCTTGTCGTAACGAACCTTGAACGGGACCATCAGCCGGGGGACGTTGAGGTTGATGTTGGCTCCGTAGCGGTACGTGCGCGTGATGAGGCCCAAAGCCGCAATTGGCACCTCGAATCCGCCTGTTAAATTAAGGCTGAGTTGTTCGGCGCGGCCAAAGAAGTTTCGATTCAATACGCTCAAGGTCAGTTCAGAGCCAACCAGGCTGTTGGAGCGGGAGGTGCCTGCAATCTCGGCCCGGATCGATTTTTTAGGGTAGGGTGTGAGGTAATAATGCACATCCAGAAACGAAGAGTCGCCCCGTTGGATGGGGGCGAAGCGGTTGCGGACAAACTTAAACGTTCCTACGTTCACGAACCGGCTCAAGGTCAGATCCTGCGCCCGGCTGCTAAACCGCCGACCGGGTTTCAGGCTCAAAATATCGTTAAACAATCGTGGCTTGTAGAGCCGGGCCGAGTCGACAATAAAAATCCGGCGCAGACTTGTGTCGCCTGCGGCTTGTTGAGCCTCGTAAGCGGTGGAGCGGTTGGTGTCGTTGGCGGCTGCGTTGGCGAGGTTATAATTGGGATAAACAAACAGGTTGCGAATGTAATAAGGCTTTCCAGCGTCGGCGGGTATGTCGGGTTTCACGGCTACGTAGAGCCGAACCTTGTGGTTGCCCACCGCGCTATCGGCCAAGACCGTAATGTAGTTGGGCTGAAAATAGAAGAAACCCCGGTTTTTGAGGGCCGTGCCAATGCGTTGCTGCTCATTCGCAATATTATCGAACCGATATGGTTCCCCACTTTTAAGAATGGTGAGGGGCGAGAGGTTAAACATGGCCTTGCGGACCGGCGTCGAATCGACCAGAAACAACACCGAGTCGATAGTGTAGCGAGCCGGTACACGCACGTCGTACACACCCCGCGCTTTGTAGCCGTCTTCCACCAGCCGACCGCTTGCCTTCGCCTGGAAGTAGCCCTCGTTTTCCATCCAATTTACAAACAGCGTTGACGACGACGAAATGGCTTTGGCACTCGCCAGTACGGGGGCTTCCCCAAACTTCCGCCGGAACCACGAGCGTAACCCTTTCTCCTTTTTGGGTTCGCCCAGCATGTAATATAACCCCACTTTGTATGGGTAACCGAACAACATCTTGTTGGGTCGTGGCCGGGCAAGTTCGCCCAATTCGTCCTCTATAGTCTCGCGATCATCTTTCGACACGTTGACCGTCGAATCGACCACGAGATTAATGTCGGTGCCCACGTACAACCGTTCGTTGGGCGGCAACCGTTTGGCGAGATTGCAGGACTGGAAAAAAAGCAGGATTAACAGGTAGTGTTTATAGCGTTTCATAACGTTTCATCCTCCTTCCGCCGTCGGCGCAAATCGGCAAAGGTATTGTAGTCGACGGTGATGATAAAGCCAACACCCGTTTCTACGATAAAGCCCTCCAGCACGCTCTGTTGCTCGTTGCGCCGGTAGCCGCGCAATACGTAACGACCGTCGCGGGTGAGGTTATAATTGAGGGAAAAATTGTCGAACACCTCGTTGGGGTTGCGCTGAACTGCACCCTCCAATACGAAGTTCCGACCAACCTGCACCGACAGTCGCCCCGACAAAAAGCTTTTCGACAGGCCAATGTTCAGGTCGGTGCGTGTGCCCGTGGGGCCGTTGGCGGTGGCTGCCTGATTCGTCGAGTTGAGGTTGAAATTCACGTCGACACCTTTGATCAGGTTTGACGCGAACCGCTCCAGTTGTTCCGACAGAATCTTGCTCACGCTGTTACGGGCAATGTTTTCGGCGGCTGCGCCCGTGCCCCCACCACTGCCCGACGAGAAGAAGTCGGAGGTATTCTCGGAGATGAAGTTGCCCAGCACCAGTAAGGCAAACACCTGCTTGTTCATCTGCGATTCGTCGCGCCGGAGTATAGCCAATTTGTTGTCAACGGTTTGGGTAACCCCCCCTGATACGAGGGCGTTGCTGTTGCCGGTTGTAGGCCGCGTAATGTCGAAATTCAAGGCGGGCTGAGCCAGGTTGTTGCCCATCTTAAGAAGTACGTTGAACGGTATCTTGTTCTGATACAGCGCATTACTCTGTCCCGAAATCTCGTTAGCAACCAGGTTTGCCGGAGCTGTACGAACTTCATAAACCGCCGTTATGTCGACTTGTGCAGCCAGGGGATCGCCCGTCCAGGTGATCGAACTGCCTTTCTGAATTTTAAACTGCCGCTTCAACACCTGGTATGTGAGCGAGTATTCACCCTGTGATACCTCGTAACGGCCCAATAGGCCAATGTTGCCGCTCGGGTCAATGCTCACGTTCAGGTTGGCGTTGCCCCGCGCTCGCAGGTAGTCGCCGTTTAGCTCATCGACTACCACCGTAAACTCCGATTTCTCATCGACCGAGATGTTCAGGTTGATGTTGGCTTCGTCGAGTTGCGACACCTGCACTTTGGTGTTGACCGTGTCGACTTTGGGGCGCACCAGATACTTGCTCAGCGCAAGCGTGTCTTTGTGGTCAATGAAGGTGACCACCTGCCGGGCGTCGTTCAGTTCGGGCGTATCGTCGGGTAACACGAAGGTCACCTTACTCTCGTCTTCCATCCGCACCGACCCCACAATAGATGCCTTTGCACCCGCCCCGCGAATACGTAGGTCCGCGCTCACGGCTGCCTGCCCGTACACGTAGTCATTGTCTTTCCGGGCCGCATTCAGGGCCAAAAAATCGTCGGCCTTCACCTGTAGGTTATACGAAGCATCGGGCAGATTGGTGAGCGTGACGGTGCCGGTTGTGTTGAGTTGGCGGCCCAATGTGTCGGACAGTGTAAAGTTGTTGAGCGAAATCCGCGAACCGTCGAACACCAGCCGTTCCTGATCAATACGGTAGGTCGCGTTGAGTTGTTTGATATTGAATGCCACCGAGTCGAAGGCCACTTGCCCGTTTAGTTTGGGGTCTTCGGTGGTGCCAAGCACGGTAAATTGACCAGTCATTTGGCCGCGTGCAGCCCGCAATTCCCCAAAACTGAAGGCCTCAATGGTCCGGGCGGCCAACTTTTCAAGGTTAACCGCCAAATCCAGACCCGAGTTGGTGCTGTTGTACGTCCCGTTGACAGTAGCCTGATTATCGGAGCTTTGCAGGGCTACATTGATACCGACGCGCCCCTCGGATTGGTTCGTAAATCGACTCGTCAGGTTGCCAATGGGTTTATCCATCACCCGCAAACTATCCACGTTGACTGTCCCGACAAACGACAAATCAGAGTTGGTGCCGAAGTAGTCGCGCAGGACCACCGTCCCATCGAGCAGGCCACTGGCGAGGGTGGTATCCTGATTGGCAATTCGGGCGGCATCCGATAGTTGGAAGTTACGGATCGTCACGCGGAGGGGGGTGTTGGCGTATGTTTCGGTGGAAGCCAGTTCGATGTATTCCTGCCGATAGCGTAGTTGGAGCCGGTTCACAAACAAACCCTGTGGACCATATTGCACGTAGCCAGTGGTGTCGGCGGTCCAGTTCTGGTAGTTGAGTAACAGGCCATTGCGGGCCAGTTGCACCCGGTAATCCTGCCCCAAAACGGCCACTTGCCCGGCCAATCCATACACATCGCGAGCCGACGAATCTTTGGTTACGACCTGAAACGACAAGCGATTATTGGCAGCCGCACCTGTCAGCCGGGTTTGTCCAATCTGCATCCCCGACGCCGTTGCCGATTGAATGAAACCACGAATGAGCAACTGCCCCCGACCAAACGCAATGGGCTGTAATTCAGAGCGAGCAGCTCCACCAAATAGGGTGTTCACAGCCTGAATCACCCCGTCTTGTGGTGCGGCAATGCCCACGGGTAGGGTAGGGGTAACGGCGTTCGCGCCCGTGTTTGTGGCCCGCAGGGTCAGGTATGCGTTGCGCACCACGCTCGTGTCGTATTCGATGATACCCGTGCGAATTGTCATGGCAAGAGTTGTATCCTGACGCGTTCCGGCGTTCCGGTTATCCAGATAGCCCGCCAGTCGGACGGTGTCGAGCCGGGTGAGCTCTGGTACGAAGGCCCGGAGCAGGGGGCTTTGGTACACTTTGGCGTCGACCCGAAAATCGTAAGGCGGGGGTGTCTGCCGGTAGGTGAGACCTGCCACAGCGAAGTACCGGCTCACTTCGGAGGCAATAATATCGTACAAGCGGTCGTAGGCAAATTGCCCGTCGAGAGCGACCTGAGCAAACGGAACGCGGGCAGCAATTTGCTTGCGATTTCCCTCGGCAGACGCCTTTACAAATACTTCATCGAGCGCGTACGACTGCCCTTTGTACCGAACCACGGCCTCGTCGGTCGTAATGGTGCCCACGGGCCGGGCGGGGTCGGTGGAGGCCATGTCAAGCACGATTTTGCCTTTCAGTTCGAGCGGCTCGCTGTACAGCTTGAGCCGCTGCACGTTCAATTGGGCAATATCGATAGTGCCGTTGATGCTCGGATAGGCCCCGGCCAACCCCACGCGGGTGTCAAGTTGCAGGCGGGCATTGGGGTCGTCACTCGCGCCTTTCACGACCAATTGCCCCCGTGCCAACTGCCCCGACGCCACAATGTTCTGGTATTTGTAGCCCAATAACGTGGCCTCATCGACATTTACCCGAAACGAGGTATTCATCGTTTTGGGGTCAATGCCCGTGCCGTTCACTGTCGCGATGGCCGTAACGGGACCATACGTCTTGGCATCTTTCAACCATTTCTCCGCCCGAAAATCCGACAAGGCCAACGTGCCCGAGTATGCCTGCGATTTACCCTCAACGAATCCCCGTAGCCGCCCATCAAACGTTGCGTTGCCCCAACTGGTAGCTAGCCGGGTTTGCAGGTTCAAGTTGTTCAAAACACCCCGCACGCGCCCCGAAAGCTGGATTTGGGGCGGAATAGCCACCGCGTCGGGCAAGGTGTTTTTGGGGACAACCCGTTGAATATCGGCCAGTCGGGTGGTGGCCTCGGCAATGGTCAGGTCGAGACCCAGCCGGTCGGGGTCAGTCACGTTCGTCAGGCGACCCCGCGCCCGGATGCGTGTCCCCGACAGGGCCGACAGTTCCAGGACGGGTAGGTTCAGCGCGGCCAGATTACCCTGTGCGCGGGCATTCATGCGGATGATAGCCGTTTGGTTTTTTTTCAAGGTTCCTTCCAGTTGCGGAGCCAGTAGCAGCACGTCCGACAGGGCCAGTACACTCTGCCGCAGGTTCACGGCCACGCCCACACGCCGGGCCTCGCGCGGGTTGGTGAGTTGTGCCAGCGAGTCGTATTTTAGCACTACGGCATCCCGCAACAAGGTCTTGGGCGTCTGAATCCAGAGGTTGGTCAGCGAGGTAGTTTTGTCAGTGTAGAGCACGTCGCCATCGAGCCGTTGCAACACAAACCCGCTTTTGTCGCGCATACGGGCCTGCCGGAGCTTGCCCGACATCTGTTGGGGATTATACCGAAGTTCCTGCCCCGTAAAGGTCATGTCGCGCAGGTCGAGGTGGCCGTAGTCGAGACCCCGCCGAATGCGCGGTTGCGTCAGATCGTCGTAGCGGACATTGGCCCCATTAAGCACCAGCGACTTGATACCGAATCGTTCGCTGTTCAGAAAAAAGTAGTCAGACTCCATTGCCAGAGCCTGAACCTGCCCCGACGTGGTCAGTTTTTGCTCATCCAGGGCCACATTCCAGCGAGCACGGTTCAATTGCCACTTGCCCAGGCCAATGTCCAATGTATCGGGAGACGGTGGCGAATCGGGGGTGGGCAGACCTTTATAAATGCGGGCGCGGGCGTCAAGACCGTCGACGGTCAAATTCTGGATTCGATAGGTGTTGTTGGCAATGTCGGTCTTCTCAAAATTGGCCCGTAGCGTGTCTACGTAGGCGTTCACATCGGCCCCCGACACATCGTCGCGGTACGTTACCCGAACATCTTTAAACGTGACGGCTTTTAAGTTAATGTCGAGCGGGGCCGAGGCCGTATCAGCAACCGAGGGTGTTGCCTGCGGCTGACCGGGAGGCACAAAGGCATCAAGTAAATAATTGAAATTAAAGGCTGGCGGTCCGACGCTTCGGGCTGGTAACGTTCGCGAGATGTTCAGCCGGACCTTTTCGAGATCAATCTGGTTGATCGCCACCCGGTTATCCAGCAGGCCCAGCATGTCGATATCGACAAACAACCGCTGCCCAATCAGGAGCGTATCGCCCTGTGGGGTTTGGAAAAATACGTCGTTCAGTTCGAGATAATCAGGAATCTTATAGCTGATGCGCCCAATCCGAAAGGGCGATTTGAGCTTTTTAGCCAGGTATCGGTTCACCTGACTCGTTACGAACCGTTCGCCAACGGGCGTCGTTGCCACAATAGCGACGAAGCCGAGCACGAGCAGCACGACTGCCAGCAAAACGAGCAGTATAGTGGTAATGGCCTTTTTCACAATCGTTGAGTACGGAATGGAGTATTTCTGTAAAAACGCACAATCCATTCGTTATGTTACGAATACGAGGAAGCGGGCAGGTTTGTTGCCGGTACGAACTATTTCTTATTCTGTCCGCTAGTGTTGTTGCTCACAAAATCGACACTCATAAATTAGGGGTCACTATTATTTTGTGATACTATTTGTATTATTTTTGTGCAAATAGTATCACGAAATGATTGAGCGTAGTTCATATAAGCTTCTAGTGAGCCACTTGACGAAAAAACAGGTCACCGTTATCACAGGTCTACGGCGAGTTGGTAAAACAACGGCGGTCCGCTACTTGCTGGAGCAAATTCCGCACACGAACAAACTGTATCTGGACTTGGAGAAAGCCGAAAACAGATTGTTATTCAACCAGTCGTATTACAGTGATATTGAGGTAGGATTAACCACATTAGGACTGAACTTGGGTCAACCCGCTGTTTTAGCTCTCGATGAGGTACAGTTGGTTCGGAATATACCGAGCGTCATAAAATATCTTTACGATACCTATTCGATTAAGTTTATCCTGACTGGATCGAGTTCGTATTATCTCAAAAATCATTTTACCGAAAGCCTTGCGGGTCGCAAACGAATCTTTGAGTTGTATCCGCTACATTTTGGGGAGTTTCTCCACTTTCGCGGTTTCACGCCTACTCAATACCAGGCTTCTGCCCAAAAAAGGGTTAACGCAACGGCTTATGCTCAATTTGGAGCCGATTACGAGCAGTTTATCCGGTATGGGGGCTTCCCGGAGGTCGTACAAGCCGAAACTGACGATGACAAGCGGGCGTTTCTGAAGGATATTGTTAACGCTTACATCGAACTGGACATCAAACTTTTATCTGATTTCAGCGTGAGCGACGATTTGTACCGGCTATGTCAGCTACTCGCTACGCACACAGGGAGCCGACTCGATGTATCGAAGTTGTGTAGCATCCTGGGGGTGAACCGCAACAAACTCAACGACTATCTAAACCTGTTTGAATACACCTATTTCATTCACCGGATTCCTGCGTTCACCACTAACAAAGACCGGGAAATTTCACTACAAAAAAAGGTGTATCTGGCTGATACAGGGCTGTTGACAGTGCTGGCACAGGTTAGTAGTGGGCAACAATTTGAAAACGCCGTGGCCCTTCAGTTAGGCCATATCGGCACCGTTCAATATTACCAGCGTCGAAGTGGGCAGGAGATTGATTTCATTCTGAATCAAACCACAGCAATAGAAGTGAAGGAGACAGCCACACCGCATGATTTAGCAGTTCTAAATGACCGGGCCACATCGGTTGGGCTATCTGAGCGGTGGTTGGTAGGCCGACGTACACCTGCTGCCGGAACAAACTTTACCGATTGGTACTGGGGAGGGAGCCTGCTACCAATAGGAGAGCAATAATACTAAAAAAAGCTATCCTGCGTCCAATCAACTACATGACCCAAACCGTTCAAACTTTTTCCCACTTTCCAGCTCCTTTCTCCCCAAACCCTCGTACCTTTATACCCCGTAACGACACTTGCGTACTATCTATAGACATGGCGGCTACGGGGCAAAAATCCGCAAAGTATATCTTCGTCACGGGCGGAGTCACTTCATCACTGGGTAAGGGCATTATTGCCTCTTCACTGGCCAAACTGCTACAGTCGCGGGGGCTGTCGGTGACCATCCAGAAATTCGATCCTTATATTAATATCGATCCGGGCACACTCAACCCCTACGAACACGGTGAGTGTTACGTAACGGACGACGGGGCCGAGACCGATCTCGACCTGGGGCACTACGAGCGGTTTCTGAACCGCCCAACCTCGCGGGCCAACAACATCACCACGGGCCGAATCTACAACAATGTAATCACCCGCGAACGCCGGGGCGATTTCCTGGGCAAAACCGTGCAGGTGGTGCCCCACATCACCGACGAAATCAAACGTAACATCCGACTGCTGGGCGACACGGGCGAATACGACATCGTGATTACCGAGATTGGCGGTTGCGTGGGCGATATTGAGTCGCTGCCATTTGTGGAGGCCGTTCGGCAACTCAAATTCGAGTTGGGCGAGAAAGACACGCTCGTGATTCACCTCACGCTGATTCCATATTTGCAGTCGGCGGGGGAATTGAAAACCAAGCCCACGCAACACTCGGTTCGGCAATTGCTCGAAACGGGGGTGCAGCCCGACATTATCGTGTGCCGCACCGAACACCCGCTGCCAGTCGATATCCGCCGGAAGATTGCCCTGTTCTGCAACGTGCAGGTTAACTCGGTGATCGAGGCTCTCGACGCCCAAACGATCTACGACGTGCCCCTGCTCATGCAAAAGGAGCGGCTCGATCAGCGGGCACTCTACATGCTCGACCTCTACAATGATCAGGATGCTGACCTTGACGCATGGAAGGCGTTTCTGGGTCGTTTTAAAAATCCGACCGATACCGTTACGATTGGTTTGGTAGGCAAATACGTGGAGCTACACGATGCCTATAAGTCTATTGCTGAGTCGTTTATCCATGCGGGTTCGGCCAACGAGTGTACGGTTAAAATTGAGTGGATTCAGTCCGAAACACTGGGCGATGCCGATTATGCCGCCCATGTGTTGAGTCAACTCGATGGCATTCTAGTGGCTCCCGGTTTTGGCGAACGGGGTATCGAAGGCAAGATTAACGCCGTACGCTACGCTCGCGAAAATGGGGTGCCATTTTTTGGTATTTGTCTCGGTATGCAGATGGCCGTGATCGAATATGCCCGCAACGTGTTGCACTTGGCCGATGCCCACTCGTCGGAGATGGAACCCGACACCAAAAACCCGGTGATTGGGTTGATGGAAGACCAAAAGGCCGTGACCGACAAGGGGGGAACCATGCGGCTTGGTGCTTACAACTGTAAAATCAAGAAAGATTCGCTGGCGTATCGAATCTACGGCAAAACGCTTATCAGCGAACGGCACCGGCACCGCTACGAATTCAACAACGCTTATCTGGATAAGCTAGAAAAAGCAGGCATGCGGGCAACAGGCTTCAACCCCGAAACCGGCCTCGTTGAGATCATTGAACTACCCGCTCACCCCTGGTTCTTCGGTGTGCAGTTTCACCCCGAATTGAAAAGCACTGTCATGAACCCGCAGCCGATCTTCGTACATTTTGTGCGGGCGGCTCTGGCCAATGCGCAACGTCGACGGTCGGGAATCTCAGCAATGATTGAAGAAGAGCCGGTAGCGGCCTGATGCCCGGACCCGCAGCCGGACGAGCGGTTTGGACACCCCACCGGAAAGCCGTAATTTTGTAGGACAAATAAAGGTCATTAATCATTCGTCATCGGTCATTTGTAAACTTTACTACAGATACCCAATGACGAATGACGAATGACTAATAACTTTTTTCATGGATCGCAATCAACTTATTGGTATTCTTTTAATTCTGGCAATGCTAGTCGGCTACCAGTTTTTGGTGCCGAAGCCTGAGCCGGAAACAAAACCCGCTCAACAAACGAACGTAACTAAGCCGACCCCTTCGTCGGCGACTGCCGGATCTGCCACGTCGGGCAGTACCCAACCGCTCGACTCGGTAGCCGCCAAAGCCCAGTTTGGGCAATTTTCCGCTGCTGCAACGGGTCAGGAGCAGGACATTGTTCTCGAAAACAAAGACGTTAAAGTCACGTTCAGCACCCTCGGCGGTCGCGTGAAAGACGTGCTGCTTAAGAATTACAAAACCTACGATGGCAAACCACTCGTGCTGGTCGACGGTCGCCGGAGCCAAACGGTGCTTGAGCTGCCAACGGGCACAGGGAAGGTTGATTTGCACAAATTGTATTACCGGACCGACGCTCAATCAGGTGCCATAGGCGCACAGGGCACGAAGGTGACGTTCCGGGCCGAGGTGGCACCGGGGCAGGCCGTCGAGCAGGTTTACGCGCTCCCTGCACAAGGGTTTACCATTGATTATGATCTGCGCCTAAATGGCCTCACGAACGTGGGCAAGGGCGATGTCCGGTTTTTCTGGCAAGACCGGATGCCACAGTTTGAGAACGACCTCAAAAACAATCGCCTGGCGGCTACGGTCAACTACCTCACTGCCGACGAGAGTTTCGACCACTTGAGCGAAGCCGAGAGCAGCGACGAGAAGGTACTGGAGGAGCCAATTCGCTGGTTTTCGATCAAACACAAATACTTTCTGGCGAGCTTCATTGCTAAAAACGCTCCCCTCAACAAGGCGTCGTTCAAAACGATTTTCGACCCTTCCGATAGCCTGACGGTGAAAACCGCCGTGGCCGATGTGTCGTTGCCTATGAGCGATATTCAGAATGGCAAAGGGCAGTACCGGTTCTATTACGGCCCCAACGATTTCCAGGTTATCAAGCAGGACATTGCGCCTGAGTTTGATATGAACGTATACCTGGGCTACTCGATTTTGAAACCGATCAACAAATACTTCTTTGTGCCGGTGTTCAACCTGCTCGAAAAATTCGTGAGCAACTACGGCATCCTGATCGTGTTGCTGGTGGTATTTGTAAAACTGGTGCTAACGCCCCTTACCTACAAGTCGTATGTGAGTATGGCCAAGATGCGCGTGCTGGCTCCTGAGATGGCAGAAATCAAGGAGAAAGTGGGCGACGACATGACCAAGCAGCAGCAGGAGCAGATGAAGCTTTATCAGCAAGTAGGTGTTAGTCCGCTGAGTGGTTGTGTGCCGGTATTAGCCACGATGCCCATTTTGCTGGCCCTGTTCCAGTTGTTCCCGAACCTGATCGAGTTGCGCGGCAAGTCGTTCCTGTGGGCACCTGACCTCTCAACCTACGACGCGTTTATATCCTTTGGCACAACCATTCCATTCGTTGGTGGCCACCTGAGTTTGTTCACGGTGTTGATGACACTGTCGTCGATTGCCTACGCCTACTACAACAACCAAACGACCCCACAGCAGCCCGGCCCGGTGAACATGAAGGCCCTGAGCTACATTTTCCCGGTGATGTTTATGTTCGTGCTGAACTCGTTTCCGGCGGGCCTTACCTGGTACTACTTCGTGTCGAACGTCGTAACGATCCTGCAACAGCAGATTATCCGGCGGTTTGTTGATGAGAAGAAAATTCGGGCGATTCTGGACGAGAATAAGCGCAAATTTGCCGCCGGCGAAGGCGGGGCGAAAAAGTCGAAGTTTCAGTCGTATATTCAAAAGCAATTACAGGCTGCTGAAGACGCGCGCAAACAAGCCGAAGATGCCCAACGCCGGGCCGCCGACCCGAAGAGTCGTAAGAAATAAAAGAGCCAATGAACAGAAACGGTCCATTTTTGCTCATAGTGGTGTGTGTCTTAATGAGTTGGTCAACGGTTCAGGCACAAACCGATCTGGAACGACGGTATAAAGCCGCTGTTCGGTCGGTACAATTGGGTGATTACGAACGCGCTAAAATGGACCTGCAGCCCATTATGCGGAGTTCGTCGGCTCTGGCCCCGTTTGCGTATTACTACCATGCCATCGCGTCGTTTCGGCAACGGAGTTACGGCAGTACGGTGCTGACGATTCGGCAACTGCTCGAAAAATACCCTGATTGGCGCAAGAAAGACGATACGAACTATTTGCTGGGGGCTGCTCTGTTCGAGACGGGCAAAGTTGACGAGGCATTGCAGGCTCTGCGGCAGGTGAGCGACCCGGAGTTTCGGCCTGAGATTGAGCAGATGGAGCGGTACTTTTTTGGAAAAATCAACGACCTCGACCGGCTCAAAACCTTGCAACGACAGTATCCCGAAAACCGAGTTCTTGGCCTGACGTTGATCGAACTGATCCAGCAAAAATCGACCGACAAAAACGACCTCGAACTCTCGGATCGGCTCTCGAACCGATTTGGTGTACCCACCACAGCGCGAGTAGCAGAAACACCCCCTGCACCGACCGAGAAAACGCCCTCATCTAATCCCGTTGCCCAACGCAACAAGGCGAAAGGGTATTACAATGTAGCGGTGTTGTTCCCGTTTCGGGCCGATGAGTTTGACCCCGAAAAACGACTTCGTAACAATCAGTACGTGTATGATTTGTACGATGGTCTGAAGATGGCCAAAACGAAACTACAAGCCGAGGGGATCACCGTGAACCTGTTCGCCTACGATCTGGCTAACGACGACGATAAAACACTCGAACTGCTCAACAACCCGACTTTTGCGCAAACCGACCTCGTGTTTGGGCCACTCTATGCCGAACCCAACCGGCTCGTTCGCGAGTACACGAACCAAAATGGGATGGTCCTGATAAATCCCATTGCCACGAGCAGCGACTTGGTGAACAATCAGCCATCGGCATTTTTGGCGCAACCGTCCATCAATCAGCAGGTTACGCGGTCGTTGGAGTTTGTGAAAACGATGACAGCCCCCAAAAAAGTAGCCGTTTACTTCGGCACTGCCCGGCGCGACTCAACCCTTGCACTTGCCTACCAAAACGAGGCAAAACGGGCGGGCTATCAGGTGGTCGATTTTCGGAAAGTGAGCGGCACTGGTGAATCGATGGCCACGTCGATGACAATTTTGGATGCTAACAAGCCGGGTCACGTGTTTTTTGCCAGCAGCAACGACGAAGATGGCCCCCGCCTATCAGACGCACTCTCGCGCCGGAAAGTGGTAGCTCCGTTGCTCATTACGTCCTCAGCTTTCGATTTTTATGCCAATGGTGCCTCGGCATTCACGCGTCGAGAAACGTATCTGTTGTACCCCGACTTTGTCGATCAGGACCGAGAGGCTGCACAGGAGTTTCAGCGCAAATACCTGAGCGAACGCAATACGATCCCGTCGGTGTTTGCCTGTCAGGGCTACGACCAACTCTTGTTTTTCGGTCGACAGATTGCCAAACGCGGTACCCCGCTCAAAAACTGGGCAACCATGCGTACCGAACCCGATGAAGACTACGTGATGTCGGGGTTCGATTACACGAAAAATAATGACAATCAGGTCGTTCCGATTGTGCGATACACGGGGGGACGGTTTGTGAAAATCAATTAGCCATGTAGAGACGCAAAATTTTGCGTCTCACCGCCGGATGGTGTTCTAATTAACCTATTGCTGACGCCAATGAGACCGCACCGGCGGACCGGCAAAGGGTTGCGTCTCTACACATTCCAAAATGACAACCAGCGAACAACTTTTTAACCAGGCGAAGGCCGTAATTCCGGGCGGGGTGAACTCGCCGGTGCGGGCGTTTCGGGCGGTGGGTGGCAACCCGCTGTTTATCAAATCGGCGAAGGGACCCTATATCTACGACGAAGACGACCGCCAATATATTGAACTCATCAACTCGTGGGGGCCAATGGTCCTCGGCCATGCGTTCGAGCCAGTTGAGAAGGCCGTTCGAGATGCCATACAGCACTCGTTTTCGTTTGGCGCACCCACCCGCAAGGAGGTCGAAATGGCCGAACTGATTGTGTCGATGGTACCCTCGGTCGAGAAGGTCAGGATGGTTAATTCGGGCACCGAGGCCACTATGGCCGCCGTTCGGGTAGCGCGGGGCTTTACAGGTCGTGACAAGATTATCAAGTTTGAGGGCTGTTATCACGGCCACGGCGACTCATTTCTGATTGCCGCCGGGAGTGGAGCCATGACGATGGGCACGCCCGACAGCCCCGGCGTAACCCGTGCTACGGCTCTCGACACGCTCACGGCTCCCTACAACGATCTGGCGGCTGTTGAAGCCCTCATCGACAACAATCAGAACCAAATTGCGGCCCTGATTCTGGAGCCGGTGGTTGGCAATATGGGTTGTGTGTTGCCGGAGCCGGGTTTCCTGGAAGGCCTGCGCGACCTCTGCACTCGCCACGGGATTGTCTATATTTTCGATGAGGTGATGACGGGCTTTCGGCTCGCGCCCGGTGGTGCCCAACAGCGATTCGGCATCACGCCCGACCTCACCACGATGGGCAAGATTATTGGTGGCGGTATGCCCGTAGGAGCCTACGGGGGCCGCGCCGACATCATGAATATGGTGTCGCCGGCGGGACCAGTGTATCAGGCCGGCACCTTGTCGGGTAACCCAATAGCCATGTCGGCGGGATTAGCCATGCTGCATTACCTGAACGACCACCCGGAAGTGTACACGCGCCTTGACGAGATTGGCAATAAACTGGCCACAGGTTTCCGGGCAAGCCTGAACAAACTGAGCCTGCCCTACACGATCAATCAAATCGGGTCCATGTTCACCCTGTTTATGACTGACCAAACGGTAACGGATTTCGTGACGGCTAAAACCTGCGACCTCCCGCGCTTCGGGCGGTATTTCCATGCCATGCTGGAGCGGGGCGTATATCTGGCCCCTTCGCAGTTCGAGAGCCTGTTTGTGTCTACCGCCCTCACCGATGAGCTGATTGAGCAGGTGATTGTGGCGAATGAAGAGAGTTTGGAGGCTGAGCTAGGTGATTAGCAACTAACCCCAGCGGGGTGGCATGTCAATAGGGAAAAATCAATCCCAAATAGATACACCCCCATCGGGGCGGCATGTTAGGCGGCCCCCTTTTATACATGCCGCCCCGATGGGGCTATACGCAACCCAACAGCCTTTTATTTCTATTAACATGCCACCCCGCAGGGGTTAGTTGTGCAACCGCTACTCCAGAGCATATTTTAAAAAAAAGGTCCACTGATGTTTGTCAACTCTAGACTAAATGGCTTTTGGCTACTGCTCAGTTTTGGGCTGCTTTGTGGTCTTTTAGCTGGATCAGTATTTGGCTTTGGCGTGGTGTTAACATTGGCAACGGCATTCAATCCCCCTGCAATATTGGTATTCGTAGGTTTGGGGGCTGTGTTTGGAGGCATTCATGGCGTAGTGTACGGACTATCTAGTTATTACATCAAAACAAAGACTCATTGGCGTGTGGCAGGGGTAATTGCGGGGGCGTTGCCTAGCTTTATTATCATCTCGTTATTCGGATGGTACGCACTTTTATTTTGTGTTTTCTACGGTCTGTTGGTCAGCGAAGTAAATATAGCATTCCCATCCTGGTGGGGCATGCGGTTGCGAGCCGAGGGCATTGACCTATTACGCCATTATCAATGATTCGCTTCTCTGTTATCATCCCCATCTTCAACCGACCCGACGAACTGCGGGAGTTGCTCGACAGCCTGACCAAACAGACGGTGCTGCCCTATGAGGTGCTGATTATTGAAGATGGCTCCGTGAACAAATCCGATGGGGTGGTGGCCGAGTTTGCCGAGCGGTTGCCGGTTCGGTACGAGTTCAAACCCAACTCGGGGCAGGGGTTCACGCGCAACTACGGCTTTGAGCGGGCAACGGGCGACTATTTAGTAATCTTCGACTCCGACGCCATTATCCCCTCGCACTACTTTGAGACCGTAGCCCGGTGCCTCGCTCAGAATCCACTCGACGCCTACGGTGGCCCCGACGCGGCTCATCCCAATTTCACCGATATTCAAAAAGCCATCAGCTATTCAATGACTTCGCCCTTTACGACGGGGGGCATTCGGGGAAGCAAAAAAAATCTGGGTGGCACGTTTCACCCGCGTAGTTTCAACATGGGGCTGTCGCGAAAGGTGTGGGAAACGGTGGGTGGCTACCGCATTAGCCGGATGGGTGAAGATATTGAGTTTGCCATTCGGATCATTGAAAATGGCTTCCGTACGGGGCTAATTCCCGACGCATTTATCTACCATAAACGACGCACAAGCTTTAAACAGTTTTTTCGGCAGTTGCAGTTTTTCGGGCGGGCGCGGATCAATATTTCCCGGTTTTACCCGGCTGAGTTAAAGGCCGTTCATTGGTTTCCGGCTTTGTTTACGGCTGGCCTGGCGTCGGTGCCGATTTGGGCGATGGTAAGTCCGATTTTGTTTGCTTGTGCAATTGGAGTTTTTAGTGTATTTTCAATCCTTGTTTTGGTTGATGCCACCCGGAAAGAAAAAAGCTTGCAAGTGGGTATGTTGAGCATGGTTGCTGCATTTGTGCAATTAACGGGTTATGGTACCGGTTTTGTACAGGAAGCTATAAAACGCTGGCGCGAACCCCGCGACTTTCGCGAAACGGGCGTCGATGTAGAGTACCCATCGTAAACCCTTAATTTCTTTCTACCAATATGACAATGAGTGGGCCGGTGAAGCCACCCGGCAAGCGTGTAATTAAGCGGATGAGCACCCGCACAAAGTGGCTCTTGTTATCTATAGGCAGCCTGATGGCCGTTGGAGCTGGTTTGTGCATCTTCAGCGAAGCCGCTAACCTAAAACATACGCATGCACCAACGGGGCAGTGGGTGCTGCTCGGCACCTACAGTCTGATTCTGATTAATGGGGGATTGTGCTTGCTGGGGCAGGCCATTCGGTTTCGGGTTATGCTGGATACCCGCCGGATTGTGCGCCGTGAGATCAAGAAAAAAGCCCGTGAGCTTCAGGAACGGCGCAAAAAAGAATGAGTGACTAGGTGAATGAACGGTGCCGTATAGACCGTCTATTCACTTAATCACTCACCGATACGTCGGACCGTCGCCGATTCGCTCAATGATTTAGGCAGCAGCCTTCTTCTCAGCGAATGATGCCTTGATGGCCTCTACGTCGACGTTTTTGATTTCGGGCTTTTGCAAAAGTTGCTTGATTCTCTGCACCTTATTGTTGGCGCGGGCCTTGTTCTTGCGGTCCTTGCGCTTAAGTTCCGTTCCCATAATGGTATAATTGTATTTTGTCAGTTTCAAAAATCAGAGCGCAAAAGTAGGGATTTTTTGGACAGGATGGTACTCTTACTCAGGATTTTCTGTGCGGGTGCGTATCTTTAGCATCCAATCCGAACCGTATGAAACGCATCCTGACACTCTTATTAGCCTTATTGACCTTTTCGGCAGTTGCCCAAACTCCCTCGCAAGCTCCTGCGCAACCGGGTCGAATCACACTCGTTATTCACGGTGGGGCGGGCACGATCACTCGCAAGAACATGACCCCCGAAAAGGAATTAGCGTATCGGGAGGTGCTCAACAAAGCGTTGCAAACGGGATACGGCATTTTAAAAAAAGGCGGCACTAGTCTCGACGCCATCGAAGCGACCATTCGTGTCATGGAAGATTCGCCCCTGTTCAACGCGGGCAAGGGAGCCGTGTTCACGCACGAGGGCAAAAACGAACTCGACGCCAGCATTATGGACGGTAGCAACCTCAAAGCAGGGGCCATTGCGGGCGTTACAAACATCCGCAACCCAATTAGCACGGCCCGGCGCGTGATGGATAAATCGGAGCACGTGATGATGATGGGTGTCGGGGCCGAGGCTTTCGCTAAAAGCCAGAATATGGAGATCGTTGAGCCTGGCTATTTTTATACCGAATCGCGGTGGCAGGGCTTGCAGCGGGCTTTGCAGGAAGAAAAAGTACAACTCGATCACACGGCTCCTGCGAAAACCGAAACTGCCCCGTTGAAGCCCACAGGCCCCAAATCGGGTGGTTTGCTGGACGACAAAATTTTTAACGAGGGCAAAAAATACGGCACGGTGGGCTGCGTGGCCCTCGACCAATATGGCAACCTAGCCGCCGGAACCTCAACGGGTGGTATGACCAACAAACGCTACGGGCGCGTAGGCGATGCGCCCATTATCGGCGCGGGCACCTATGCCAACAACGCCACTTGTGCGGTGTCGGCAACGGGGCATGGTGAGTTTTTTATCCGCTCCGTTGTGGGTTACGATATTTCGGCCCTGATGGAATACAAAGGCTTAAGCGTGAAGCAGGCCGCCGACGAGGTCGTGATGAAAAAGCTCGTGCAACGCGGGGGCGAAGGGGGCGTAATTGCCCTCGACCGAAACGGCAACTTCGCCATGCCGTTCAACTCCGAGGGCATGTATCGCGGCTATATCCGCGACAATGGCACAAGCGAAGTCTTGATTTATAAGGATTAGTGTTTGTAATGCCGGATACTATCCGGCATGGCCGTAAGGCCAATTCGCTATTCGAGGTATACCAACTCTACTGAAAGGAAGCTATTTAGCCTTACGGCTATGCCGGATACGATCCGGCACAACATCACCTCCCTTCATTGAAAAACACCGTTAATCCATCTTTACCGGCGGCTACGATATCGAGCCGTCCGGTGCCGCGTAGGTCGTGGAGGGCCAAAAAGAGGCCGGTGCCCTTGCCCACACCCGCCGGGCCGTAGGCGATGGTGTGTTTGGTGAATGCCTTTCCATCCCACGTGAAATAATACAGGCCCAGATCGTCGTAGCAGCCGGGGTCGTTGTCGTTGTGGGCGCGGAACCGCTTACCCGTGACCAGGTCGGGGCGTTTGTCGCCGTCGATGTCGGCCCATTCGAGGGTGTGGTATTGGGAGCCTTTCTCGTCGATCACGTGCTTTGTCCAGGTGCGGGTTTGGCCATTGCGTTTTTGCTCGTACCAGTGCAGGCCGTAGCTATGGCCCTGCCCCACAATCAGATCAGGTAGTTTGTCGTTGTTGAGGTCGGTGACCAGCACGGGCACACTCGCCGTGCCGAGGTCAAATTCCGGGCGCAGTTCAAACGTTTCATTGCCCTTGTTTTCGAGCCAGCCTTTGGTCATCACAAAGTCGCCCTTGCCATCGCCGTTGATGTCGCCGAAGCCCAGCCCATGCCCCTGTGTAGGGGCCACACTCACCTGCCGGAATGTATTGGGTTTGTCGAGCGTGAAATATTTGAACGGTTTGTTGGGGTTGTTGGGTACAATCTCGACCTTACCATCGCCATCCACATCGTAGGCGCGGGTTGCCTCAACGTTCCCGACCTGGGCAATTTCGTGGGCAGGCCAGGGTTTGCCATCGGGGCCGGTGTTTTCGAGCCAGCGCAGGTGTTCACCAAACCAGCCGCCCGTAACCACGTCGAGGTCGCCATCGGCATCCACGTCGAGCGGAATGGTCGAAAAGTCGTCGTAATATTGGTCGAAGCGTTTTTGGTCGCCGATGAGCTTGCGTTTGCGGAACGACGTTTTGCGGTCGTCGCCGTTGGCATACCAGAAATCGCCCGAAACAAGGTCAGGTTTGCCGTCCTTGTTCACGTCGATAATGCCCACCGACTCAAAGCTTTCGGCAGCGACGAAGTGCCGCGAAAATTTTACCTCGCCGGGCGCATGGGCGGTGCTAAGGCGGGTTGTAGAGGCTGCAAGCAGAAACAGCAGCAGGAGCGGGAGGAGGTTGCGGGTCATAGTAAAGTAAAAAGTAGGGGATAGGGGTGTTTTACCTCTGTTGGATGTTCAGTGCTTACGCACAGTCTAACAAACCCCGGAGGGGTGCTATGTCAATAGAAGAAAAAAACGGTTCGCTAACCGATAGCCCCATCGGGGCAACATGTAAAGGCTCCATGATGAACATGCCGCCCCGATGGGGCTTTTGTTTGTTTCTGAGGCAACCCCGTTTCTATTGACATATCACCCCTCCGGGGTTATTGATTGTCAATACAGGTGATAATAAAGACAATTGTATTGAAAAATAAATACCAACCCAAAAGTTTGGCGCAGTAAATAGTAAACGAACATTTCGGCAACATTACCAAAAACAAGCGGTTATACCCTTGACAACCTGTGCTCATGAATTTTGAAGACGAACCAACACGAGTTTAACGCCTATATAACGGCCCTGGGTACGGCCGTGCCGCAACACGCGGTTCCCCAAATGCAAATTGCCGAGTTTATGGCCGATGCCCTGAACTTCGACGAGCGCGACCGCCGACGCCTGACGGCCCTGTACCGCCAAACGCGCATCGAAAATCGATATTCGGTGTTGCCCGACTACAATCTTAAAAACGGTGCGTTCACCTTCTACCCCAACACACCCGGACTGGAGCCGTTCCCTACTGTTAGTCAACGGATGAAGCTGTTTCGGCAGGAAGCCGTGCCGCTCGCGCAACGGGCGGTCGAGAACTGCCTTGCCGAACACCCGGATTTTGACCGGCAAACGATTACGCATTTGGTGGTGGTGAGTTGCACGGGCCTGTACGCGCCCGGCCCCGATATTGAACTGATCGAGGTGTTGGGCCTGCCGACTACCACGCAACGCATTGCGATCAACTTTATGGGATGCTACGGGGCATTCAATGGCCTCAAAACCGCCGACGCCATTGTCCGGGCCGACCCCGACTCCAAAGTGCTGGTGGTTTGTGTGGAGTTATGTACGCTCCATTTTCAGAAAAAAACCGAGACTGACCACCTACTTTCCAACGCGCTGTTTGCCGATGGTGCAGCCGCTGTGTTGGTCGAGAGCGAACCCAAAACGGGACTATCATTCCGACTACAGTCGTTTTACAGCGATTTGTTTCCCGAAGGCAAGGCCGAAATGGCCTGGCACGTGAGCGACTTTGGCTTCGAGATGACGTTGACCTCGGAAGTGCCGCGCTATATTCAGCAGGGCATTGGCGATTTGCTGTCGCGACTGTTGCAACGGAGCGAACTGACCATCGGCGACATCGACTACTACGCTATGCACCCCGGTGGCCGGAAAATCCTGGAAGTTATTGAGCAACAGCTCGGTATCGATACTCACGACGACCGGTTTGCCTATGAGGTGTTGCGCGAATACGGCAACATGTCGTCGGCCACGGTGCTGTTTGTGTTAAAGGAGATTTGGCGCAACTTGTTAGGCGACCGGCAGGCCGACCCAACTCAGGCCGAAACAGTTGACCCGGCCAACGGACAGCATATTCTAAGCTGCGCCTTTGGGCCGGGCCTAACGTTGGAGTCGATGATTCTGGAGGTGATTGCCAGCCCCGAAACGGTTACGGTTACTTCGTCAGTACCTTCCAGGGAAGCAATCCCCATCGGCTGAGCCGATAGCGGATCGAGACGCCCAACACACCTAGCCCGTAGATCGAACTTCGGCGGAAGTTGATTGATGAGGCCTCTTTGAAATATTTGGTGGGGCAGGTGACCTCGGCAATCTCGAAGCCCTTGAAGAAAATCTGGGCGATCATTTCATTGTCAAAAATGAAATCGTCGGAGTTGTGCGTGAAATCGAGCGCACGCAACACCTCCCCCGAAAAAGCCCGGTAGCCCGTGTGGTATTCCGAAAGTTTCTGATTCATCAGGATATTCTGGGTGAGGGTCAGAAACCGGTTAGCAATATACTTGTACATGGGCATGCCGCCTTTGAGGGCACCTTTGCCCAAAATGCGCGAGGCAAACACGACCGGGTAAAGTTCGTTGCCGATGATTGAGATGATGGCCGTCAGCAGCAACGGTGTGTACTGATAATCGGGGTGGAGCATCACGACAATATCGCCCCCCAATTCGAGGGCTTTAGCGTAGCAGGTTTTCTGGTTTCCACCATAGCCCTTGTTGCGGTCGTGCCGGATCACGTGCTTGATACCCAGACGTTGGGCCTCTTCAACGGTATTGTCGGGGCTAAAATCATCGACCAGAATAACCTCGTCGACCAGATCAAACGGAATTTCGCGGTAGGTACGCTCCAGGGTGAGGGCAGCCCGGTAGGCAGGCATAACCACAATTACTTTCTTGCCATTAAACATGTCGTAAAACTAAGCAGACAGACGGTTTATATCAACTTTGAAGGGGCGCGGGGCGTTTCTTTCCCCATATTGCGCCGTTTTTAAACCTGCCGACCAACTTTTATATCGGTAAGGCGGTTGTATTTCAGTTGACCTACAAAAACTATGCTAACGAGTGAAACAACATTTTTTCTTGGCTTCGCGGCTTTCGTGATGGTGGTTATGGCTTTCGATTTGGGGGTCTTTTCCAAACAAAAAAGCCATATCGTCCACTTTAAAGAAGCTGCTTTCTGGAGTGCCATTTGGGTAAGCCTATCTGTTGCCTTTTATTTTTTCATTAAAAATTACGGCTATCTCGTTCACGGCATCACCGACTTTGCCCGACTACAGCAGGTGCGCGACACCTACGCCGACCATGTGAAATTGATTCCGGGCAATTTTGAGGAAAGTTTGCGGCTTTTCCAGAACAACATGGCCCTCGAATATATTACGGGCTATTTGGTTGAGTACTCGCTTTCAGCAGATAATATTTTTGTGTTCATCCTCATTTTTTCTTCATTCGGGGTGCGCGAACGGTACTACAAAAAAATCCTGGTCTGGGGTATTCTGGGGGCTATCGTACTCCGGTTTGTGTTCATTTTTGTTGGCTCGGCCCTCTTGCAACGGTTCGAGTGGATCATGCTTGTGTTTGGAGCTTTTCTGGTGTACACGGGATTGAGATTGTTCTTCCAGAAAGACGAAGACGAGCAGATCGACACCAAAAACCACCCGGTTGTCAAGTTTGTATCAAAATACTTCAACGTGTATGGTCGGAACGTGGTTGATTATTTCTTCGTTCGGCGCAAGTCCGACAACAAACTGTTTGTAACGCCCCTGTTCATTATTGTGATCGTGGTTGCTTTTACAGATTTGATTTTTGCTGTCGACTCGATTCCGGCCATTTTCTCCATCACGAAAGACCCGTATATCGTGTTTTTCTCGAACGTATTTGCCATTATGGGCCTGCGGTCGATGTTCTTCTTCCTGTCGAGCATCATGAGCCAGTTCCGGTTCCTGAAAGTGGGTTTGGCTGCGTTGCTCACCTTTATCGGGGTGAAGATGCTCACCGAACACTACCTCGAAGAACTCGGTTTCCAGCCCGTTTACTCGTTGTACATTATCATCGCTATTTTGACTATCAGTATCTTGGCCTCCTTACTGATTCCTGAAAAAAAGGAGGAGTCGAAGGGCTTATCGGTTGAGTGAGGTGTAATTGGCAGGCATAAAAAAAGGTGAACTCGGTGGGGTTCACCTTTTTTTATGCCTGCCTGTAAGTATGCCCTTTATTTGTAGGCTTAAGCAGTTGCTCTATACATAAAATTTGTTTAGAAAATTTATCATGTTGGACTTTTGCCAAACAATCCATTGTCTGCGTTGTTTTCAAGCTAATTTTCTTTTGTTATTTTTTTTACTTCTATCTAGTACTTGTATGCAAAAATCTACTTCTCCACGGGTGGTGAAGCTTGTTTTGGGCATTGGCTTATGGCTACTGAGTTTTGTAGCCATAGCCCAGACCAAAATTAGCGGCACCGTCAAATCTGAAGAGGGCTCACCGATTCCGGGAGCCAACATTGTAGTCAAAGGCACGACCATTGGAACGGTCAGCGGTGCCGATGGCAGCTATTCCATCACGCCCAAAGGCGCAAGGGCAACACTGGTTGTTTCGTCGATTGGTTTTCAGGCCAAAGAAGTGGCCGTGGGCAACAGCAGCACGCTGGACATTTCGCTGGTCGAAGACGTATCGAACCTTCAGGAGGTGGTGGTGACGGGTCTGGCTACGAGCATCAAACGCTCCAATCTGGCCAACGCCATCAGTACAATCTCGGCTAAAGAGCTGATCGGAACAACGCAGATTCAGACCGTCGACAATGCGTTTTATGGCAAACTGCCGGGCGTGAACATGAACACCAACGGCGGTGCGCCGGGCGGGGGTGTGTCGATTCAGTTGCGCGGGATTTCGTCGTTGGTGGGGGCTTCACAACCGCTCTACATCATCGACGGGGTGTATGCCAACAACGCCGTGAACCGGACCGGGCGTGGGTCGGTAACTGGGGCGTCGGGCGTGGAAACGCAGGACGATGCATCGAACCGGATTTCGGACCTGAACCCGAACGACATTGAGAACGTGGAAGTGCTGAAAGGACCTTCGGCGGCTGCTATTTACGGAACGCGGGCGAATGCGGGCGTTATCATTATCACCACCAAACGGGGGAGCGCGGGCCGCACAAAAGTGTCATTCGGGCAGGATTTTGGCTTTGCCAATGCGCAGCGGCTGCTGGGTGTTGAGAACTGGACCGAAGCTAAGATCAACACGTTTTTCCCGGCAGCACGTCGGCAGGTCGAACTAGACCGGTTCCGGGCGGCCAACGGCCAAACCTGGAACTACGAAGATTATTTCTACGGCGGCAACGCCCCCCTCTCGAACACGCGACTGGGCATTTCGGGTGGCAACGACAAAACCAAGTTTTTCATTTCGGGGGCTTTTTCTGACGAGAAAGGGATTATTCGTCGGACGGGATTCAAACGGTATTCGCTCCGAGCCAACATCGACCATAAACTGACTCAGGACATTACGCTGTCGGTAGGGTCGAACTACATCAATACGAGCACCGACCGGGGCTTCACGGGCAACCAGAACAACACGGGGGCAAGTATCGGATACAACATCGTGTATGTTCCGAATTACTTCAACCTGTTTGCCGACGCCAGTGGCCGCTACCCCGATAATCCGTATTTCTCTGAGAACGTGGTGGCTGTTACCGAGCGCGGCACGAATACCTCCAATGTAAACCGGTTTATTCAGTCGTTCAACCTGACGGCCAATCTGTATAAGTCGGAGCGAGCCTTGCTCAAGTTGGTTGGGCAGGGTGGTTTCGATTATACACAGAACACCACACAGGTGTATTTGCCCGAAGACCTCCAATTTCAGCGGGCACAGGGCAACCCCGGCGACGTGTTGTGGGGCAAGACCGAGAACGTAAACACAAACCTTCAGGCGGCCCTGGTTCTGAACTGGAACGTGGGTAAAGTGAACCTGACGACCCAAACGGGGGCTGTTCGGCTCAACTTTCGCGAAGACCGGCTGTTGAACCGGTCGCGGGGTTTGGCGGGTAGCCAAGTCAATTTGCGGCAGGGCACTGTGCAGGAGATTTTCGATCAACGTTTCCTGACCGTGACCGACGTGGGCGCATTTGTGCAGCAGGAGGCCAACTGGGACGATAAGATTATTGCTACGGCAGGTGTGCGCTTCGATAAATCGACGCTCATCGGCAACGCCAACCAGTTCTGGGCCTTCCCCAAGGCCTCGTTAGCCGTCAATCTGGCCAACTTCGGGTTTATTCGGAATTCAGGGTTGGCCCGGACGTTCTCGCAGATTAAACCCCGCATTGCCTACGGCGAAACGGCTGGGGTGCCAGCTTTTGGAACCACGTTCACACCGCTCAACGCGGCAAACATCGGTGGCTTGTTAGGCTCGGTGGTGACTACGGCGGCTGGCAATGACGTGATCGAACCGGAGCGTGCTGGTGAGCTTGAGTTTGGTCTGGACCTCGGCCTGTTCAATAACCGGGTTCAACTCGAAGCCACCTATTACGACAAGCAAACCCGCAGCAACATTCAAAACCTGCAACTCTCGCCCGCCGTAGGTATCAGCACTATTCCGACCAACCTGGCTCAGTTGCAAAACAGGGGAGTTGAGCTGTCGTTGGGAGCGACACCCGTGCAAAAAGAAAACTTCCGCTGGAACACCCGTCTGATGTGGTGGCGCAACAACCTGATGCTGACGCGCCTGGGAATTCCGGCTTATAATCAGGGAGCTTTTGGCGTAACGCTCGGCACGTTCCTGTATCAGGAGGGCTTCTCGCCAACAACCATCGTGGGCAATCGCCCCGCAAGCGACGCCAACGATACACCCCTCGCGCAGGGCGTGCGTACGGGGGCCTACATTCTGGGCGACAATCAACCGGATTTCCAGATGTCGTGGCTCAACGAGTTCACAATCTTCAAAAACTTCGATTTCAATATGCTCTGGCATTGGAAGCAAGGTGGCGACAACATCAACCTGACGCAGTTCCTGATGGACTCAGGCGGCACCACGCCCGACTGGAGCAATGACGACGATGGCGATGGTATTGTGAACGGGCGCGACCGGGGCATAGCACCCAACAACGGAGCCGACCGCTGGGTACAAAATGCGAGCTACATCCGTTTGCGCGAGGTGGCTTTGTACTACACCGTCCCGACGCAAACACTGGGCAATCTGTTCAACAACAAGGTGTCGCGGGTACGGATCGGTTTCTCAAGCCAGAACCCGCTCACGTTCAGCAAGTACTTCAGCTACGATCCCGAAACGTCGGCGTTCGGATTGCAAGCGGTTGCATCGGGGGTCGACATTGCGCCGTACCCCACGCAACGCCGGTTCTTTGGTCATTTGGTTGTTGAATTTTAAGCCCTTTCTGTCCATAATCATGAAAAAGACATTTTTATATACGCCGATTCTGACGGGGCTGCTGTTTTTGAGTTCATGTACCTTTTTTGAACTCGAAACCCCCATAGACCCCAACAACCCCTCGCTGGGGAGTGTGTCGCAAAACGCCACCCGAACGCAGGTACAAAACCTCGTAACGGGTCTCGAATCGCGGCACCGCGACTATGTATTTACCGTGACCATGCTCTTCGGGACGATGGGGCGCGAACTCTGGTATCTGAATGCCTCGGACCCGCGCTGGCAGACCGACTGGCTGGGCATGAACAACCGTACGGCCAACCCGAACATGTTTGGATATCTGGCTAGCTATACAAACCCGTATTTTGCCATTCGGCAGGGTCAAACCGTAATCGACGCCGTGCGCAACACGAGCACGTTCACGGATCAGGAGAAAAATGCGGTGTCGGGTTTTTCCAAGACCATCATGGCCTATCAATACCTGATTGTGGCGATGGGACAGTACGAAAACGGGATACGTATGGACGTGAAGGACGTGCAAAATCCCGGCCCGTTTGTGCCGTTGGCCCAGGCCATGACGCAGATCAAAACCTTGGTCGACGAAGCCAACACCGAGTTGGGTAACGCCGGAACGGGTGCTTTTCCGCTCCGTCTGACGAGCGGTTTTACGGGGAACGGCTTCAGTACCATTGCTTCCCTTCGGCAGATGAACCGGGCTATTGCGGCTCGTTTGGCCGTGTATCGGCAGGATTGGCAAGGGGCACTGGATGCCACAACGGCCTCGTTCTATAATGCGACGGGTAGCCTGGACGCTGGCCCGGCCCATACGTACGGTGCGCCACCTGATGCCTTCAATCCCCTATTTTTCGTGCTGAACGCCAACGTGACCACCATGATGGTTGTGCATCCGTCGGTGCTGCGCGACACGCTGGCCAACGATGCCCGCGTTCGGGCGAAGTTCTTCCGCCGGACGGCCCCGGTAGCCGTCACGTCTGACGGAACTCCGCTTTCGGGTCAATATCAGGATCGTCGTTTTCCGTTGAATACCAATGAGTTGAAATTTCTTCGTAACGAAGAGTTAGTCCTGATTGTGGCCGAGGCTAACGCACAGTTGGGCAACACGCAGGCGGCTGTAGGGGCCATTAACCGAATTCGTACTGCTGCGGGCGTGGGCAACTACGCCGGTGCCACCACCCGCGACGCGCTCATCAACGAGATTCTGTTTCAACGTCGGTACTCGCTCTGGGCCGAACCCTGGGGCCACCGCTGGGTCGACCTGCGCCGGTATAACCGCCTGAACGCTCAGAACGTGGACGTGACCCTGGACCGGGGCACGATTTTCCAGCAACTGGCCCGGCCACAAGCCGAGATCAACTGGGATGAGTACATAAAAACACGCTAACGAACGGAGTGACTATAAATGAGAGGCCTGCCCAACGAGGGCAGGCTTTTTTGTTGTTCGGATTTGTAAACGACAAACCGTTCCGCTACGTTTAAAGGGTGAATCATTTTTTGTCTGCCTGCTTTGTTTTCGCTTTCTGCCAACACGCTCCGTGCCTACCGTCGTCGCCTGACCAACCTGAGTAGTCGCAACCGCTCACTGCTACTGTCGAGCCTGTCTGCCGACAGCTTTCTGGACCTGCACGACGCCGATTATCTGCTGAATAAGCCCTCGTTTACGCTGATCCAGCAGTTGGTGGCGCGTAAGGCGAGTATTCCCGTGTGCGAGGTGCTCGACCCACGTCACGAGCGGGCAAACCAAGTGAGTAAACGGCTCCGGCGCATCGCCCGAACCACGCAATTTATTGAGGAAGAGCGCGGCACCGAAGATTTGTACGTTGGTTGGCCGTTTGTGCGGGGCTTGTTTATGGATGGCACGGCTGTTCATGGGCCGCTGCTGTTTTTTCCGGTGCAGATTGAGCAGAAAGGCGACCAATGGCATCTGACCCGCCGGGGCGACGAAGAGGCCTTCATAAACCCAACGTTTATGCTGGCCTACGCCCATTTTAACGCCGTTCAACTCCCCAATGAACTCATCGACAAGGAATTTGATGAGTTCGACAAAGATGCGCTGGCCTTTCGGACGCAGCTTTACGAGTGGCTCAAGGCCAGTCCGCTCAAAATCAACTTCAATCAGGAACTGTTTTCGGACCTACTCAAGCCGTTCGACAAGGCCAACCAGAAAACTCTGAACGCACTCGAAAAGGCAGGCGAGCTAAAACTGACGCCCGAAGCCGTTCTGGGCATTTTCCCCCAGGCAGGTTCGTTTCTGGTGCCGGATTATGATTCTTTATTGGACGTTGAGGCTGACCGAATAACCCCACCCCAACCCCTCCCCGGTAGGGAGGGGCTAAAAAACGCTCAAGTCGAAGCCCCTCCCTACCGGGGAGGGGTTGGGGTGGGGTTGTTACCCGAAAAGTTCCTCCGCGCTCCGTTGCCGCTCGATGCGTCGCAGGAGGGTGCTGTGCGGGCGGTGAAGGCGGGCGAGTCGCTGGTGGTGCAGGGGCCTCCGGGCACGGGGAAGTCGCAGTTAATCGCAAATTTGATGGCCGACGCTGCCGCTGAGGGCAAGCGCGTGTTGTTGGTGTGCCAGAAACGGGCCGCCCTCGACGTGGTCTACGCCCGGTTGCGTGAGGTGGGCATGGAGCGGTTTATTGCCCTTATTCACGATTTTCAAGACGACCGAAAGACACTCTACAACCAGATCGCCGGTCAAATTGAGGCCGTTGAAACCTATCGACAGCAGAACAACGGACTGGATGCCGTGTTGGTTGAACGCGATTTTGACCGCGAATGCCGACAGATCGACCAGACGCTGGCCGAGTTGCAGGCCTTCAAAGATGCCTTGTTCGACACGAGCCAATGTGGGGTTTCGGTGAAGGAGCTGTATTTGACCAGCAACCCTAATACCGAGACCGTCCAGCTAGGCGATGTGTACAGCCATTTTCCGCTGACCGACATAGACGCTTTTGTGCAGCGACTGACCAATTACAGCCGCTATCGCGAACGGCTGGGCTCCGATCACCCCTGGCATGACCGCGTGTCGTTTGCTCAATTCGCCACCGCCGATCAGTTTGTGATCGACCGGGCGGTGCAAGACGTGCGAATCGTGGCGCAAGAGTCTGATAACGTTGCGGTTGCGCGACTTCAGAAGCCGTTGTTGCCAATAGACTGGAACCGCTGGCACGAGTCGGCCTGGGCATTGGACACCCTGCTGTCATTACTCACAGGCGCGAACAGCCGCGATCTCTGGGCCGCCGTGCAGTTTTTACGCCTGGCCCCCAACCACCCGGCTAACACGGTGGCCGAAGGTGAACTCCTTCGCCTGGCCCACGATTGGGACGATGCGCTCGCGGGTGTGGGGCCGTCGGAGATGACATCTCTGCAAACCGCACAAGTTCGAGAGATGTCATCGCTAATCTCCTCCGCCCTTTCCTCCCGCGACTCGTTTGTGGGCTGGAACTGGTGGCAACTGACCAATCCGGGCAAAGACACGCTTCGGCAATTGGCCCAAACCAACGGTCTCACTACATCGGCCACCGACCTCCGAACCCTACAAACGAAGGTGCAGAAAAGCCTTGTTCTTGAGGGGCTGAAACCCCACACCGACGCACTACTGGCCGATTTGCCCTTACCCAACGCGCCTGAGACCCTGCGCCTGTTGGGGGAGGCTCGCGAACTCACAGCCCGAATTGCCGATTTGCCCGTACTGGTCATGCTGCCTGCCCAGGCCTGGGTGTCGGTACCGACTTTCTCGGAAACGGTGCGGGCGGTAGTCGCGCAAGCCGCTGCCGTAACCGAATCAGTAGCCGACTGGGAACCGTACCTGACCCCAACCCAAATCGACGCGATCTGGACGAACGCGCAACTGGTTGACAATCTGCGCAAAACACTACGGGCCGATTTCGATTTATTGGTCGAAAACGACCGACTTTGGGCGAGTTTTAGCCCGACTGAACAGTTGGTGTGCGAACGCTTGAGCAATCAGGCCGAGCCAGTTCCGATGTTTCTGAACAGTTTGCGGTTGTGTTGGATCGACCATATTGAGCGCGAGTCTCCCCAATTGCGGGCGGTGTCGTCGTTCAAAATGGAGCAGCAGGAAGCCGGATTGCAGGACAGTGTTGCCAAAAAACAGCAATTGAGCCGCGACATTCTGCTGATGCACCTGCGCATGCAGACCTACCGCAACCTGAGCTTCAACCGGCTCAACAACTTGACCACCTACCGCGACCTGCTGCATCAGACCACCAAAAAACGCAACGTGTGGCCCGTTCGGCGGCTCTTGAGCCAATACGCCGACGAGGTGTTCCGGCTTGTGCCCTGCTGGATGGCCTCGCCCGAATCGGTATCGGCCATTTTTCCGCTTCAGGAAGGGCTGTTCGATCTGGTTATTTTCGATGAGGCCTCGCAGTGCTTTGCCGAAAATGGTGTGCCGGCTATGTACCGGGGCAAACAGGTGATCGTTACTGGCGACAGTCAGCAACTCCGCCCCAGCGACCTGTATCGTACGCGTCTGGAAGACGATGCCCAGGCCGACGACGAAACTGATCAAACCGCCCTCGAAGTGGAGTCACTGCTCGAACTTGCGGCCCAAGCGTTGCCACAAGTCGCACTCACGGGCCACTACCGCAGCCGCTCGCTCGACCTGATTCAATTCTCGAACGAGCATTTTTACAACAACAAACTCACGCTCCTGCCCGACCGTATCACGCTCAATGACCGTACCCCGGCCATTCGTTACGAGCTAGTACCGGGGGTTTGGCAACAGAGCACCAATCCCATAGAGGCCGAGACAGTGGTGAAACTGATCGAAACTCTCCAAACCGAACTGCCCGGTCGGTCCATCGGTGTAGTCACGTTCAACTACCATCAGCAGCAGTTGATTTTGGACATGGCTCCGCAGAGCGGAGTCTTCGTCAAGAACATCGAAAACGTGCAGGGCGACGAGTGCGACGTTATCATTTTCTCGGTCGGGTACGCGCCCGACGAGAAGGGTAAGTTGGCGATGCAGTTCGGGAGTCTGAACGCGGCTGGGGGAGCCAACCGCCTGAATGTGGCTGTGACCCGCGCCCGCGAACGGGTGTACGTAATTACGAGCCTGCGCCCGGAACAGCTTTCTGTCGAAAACGTAGCCAACGAGGGGCCGCGTCTGCTTAAAGCGTATCTGCAATACGCCCAAATGGTGTCGGAGGGGCGGTTTAGGCCACAGCCCCGCCCGGTCGAGGGAAATTTGCGGGCAACAACGCTGCTCAAAAACGGGTTAACCAAACAGCATCCCAACTGGCAACCCGAATTACCCGTGGCCGACCTGACTATCCGTGAGGGCGATCAGTACGCAGGCCTTGTCCTGACCGACGATGATCAGTATTTCGCCCAAACCGTGAAAGAGGCCCACGCCCTGCTGCCGGTTGCCCTACGCAACAAGCAATGGCCCTACCAACGGCACTGGAGCCGGGTGTTCTGGAAAGGTGCAAACTAAACTACATGGAAAACAAAACTCATAGCCCCCAACTCATCATCCTGGCCGGAGCTACCGGCGACCTCGGCCAACGAATCGCCAGGTATCTACGCCAAAACGGGGCCGACGTACGGGCGTTGGTTCGGTCAGGCAGCACGAGCCAAGAGGTCCTAACCCGCCTGCGCGAACAGGGCGTGGACGTTGTTACGGTCGATTTCGATAACCCCACCGAACTGGCGGAAGCCTGTAGGGGAGGGGCTTGCGTGGTGTCGGCGGTGTCGGGCCTGCGCGAGGTGATTGTTGATCTCCAGAAACGCCTGCTCCAGGCTGCTCTCGACGCGGGGGTTCCCCGGTTCATCCCCTCCGACTACGCGATTGATTACACCAAACTGTCGCTCGGTTCCAACCGAAACCTCGACCTCCGCCGGGAGTTCAACGAGCATCTCGATAAAGCACCCATTGCCGCTACGTCGATCCTGAACGGCATGTTTACGGACCTGCTCACAGGACAGGCTCCGGTGGTGCTGTTCCCGATCCGGCGCGTGCTCTACTGGGGCGATGCCGGTAAACTCCTCGACTTCACCACGACCGACAATACCGCCGAGTACACAGCCTTGGCGGCTCTCGACCCAACCACCCCGCGCTACCTGCGTATTGCCGGGCAAGTAGCCGATGTGATGGACCTGAAACAGGCCGCGAGCAGCGTAACCGGCAAGCCGTTTGGGCTATTGCGGGCGGGTAGCCTCGCTACGTTTGGTGGCCTCATAAAGCTCACAAAAACCCTGGCTCCCGGCGAAGGTGACGTGTTCCCGGCCTGGCAGGGTATGCAGTATATGCACAATATGTTCAGCGGTTTGCCTAAATTAAACCCTTTAGATAACAACCGGTATCCCGGTATCCGCTGGACAAGCGTGCGCGAGGTATTAGCAAGCCGCCCTCAATAACTCAATGCTCCATTCCATTCATCACACGGCCATCATCTGCTCCGACTACGCGGTGTCGAAACGGTTTTACACCGAGATTTTAGGCCTGGAAATCCTGCACGAAACCTACCGCGCCGAACGCGATTCGTACAAGCTCGATCTGGCCCTGAACGGTCATTATGTGATTGAACTGTTTTCCTTTCCAAACCCGCCCCCACGGTCTTCGCGCCCCGAAGCTGTAGGGCTTCGCCACATCGCCTTTGCCGTTGATGACCTTGACCGAGTTGTTGCTCACTTGAACCAACATGGCGTCGAGGCTGAACCAATCCGGGTCGATGAATTTACAGGTAAGCGGTTCACGTTTATTGCCGACCCGGATGATCTGCCAGTGGAGTTTTACGAACGATAACTTTCTATCGTAACGCTATATTTGCAAAACCACTATTAATCAGACGATGAAGCCCTACCATTTAATTGACTTGAGCCATGTGATTGAAGAAGGACTCGTCACGTACAAAGGGTTACCTGCCCCCGTTATCTGCGATTATCTGAGCCGCGAAGAATCGAAGAAATTCTATGAGGAAGGAACCGAATTTCAGATTGGTAAAATCGAAATGGTTACCAACACGGGTACGTACATTGACTCGCCATTTCATCGGTTTGCGCATGGTAAAGACCTTTCCCAACTTACCCTCGAACGATTTGTCGATCTCGACGCCCTTGTTATATCTGTTCCGTATACGACTACGCTAATCATTACAGAAGAACACCTGAAGCCCTATTCGGTGACAGATAAAGCTGTGCTGGTTCATACGGGTTGGGCAGCCCATTGGAACACGCCCACTTACTACGAAAACCACCCCTACCTGACCGAGGGAGCTGCTGTTTACCTGAAGGATAACGGAGCTTTGTTGGTGGGTATTGATTCCCATAACATTGACAATACGACGGGAAAGGCAAGACCCGTTCATACCACCTTGCTTGGGGCCGAGATCTTAATTGTGGAACACCTTTGCGGCTTAGAAAACCTGCCCCTGTCCGGTTTTCTGTTTAGTGCGGTTCCGCCTAAATTTAAGGGAGTGGGGACTTTTCCGGTTCGCGCAATGGCGAAGGTTATTCACTCATAAGCATTCCGTGCAATACCGCTTAACGCCCAATCAACATTAATGAACTAAAATCGCTATTTATTGAACGAACAACGGGATGCCTGATCGCGGGCAGTACCAGACATTTGTAGCATAAATCGCTACAACTATGAGTACCCCAAAAACCTTGTTCGATAAAGTCTGGGATGCCCACGTGATCCGGCAGGTCGACGATGGCCCCGACGTGTTGTTCATCGACCGCCATTTTATTCATGAAGTAACCAGCCCTGTGGCTTTCCTGGGTCTTGAGGGCCGGGGCGCATCGGTGTTGTTCAACCAACGCACGTTTGCCACCGCCGATCACAACACCCCTACGCTCAACCAGCACTTACCCGTTGCCGACCCGCTGTCGGCCAATCAGTTGGCGGCTTTGGAGCGCAACGCCAACCGCTACAACATTTCGCACTGGGGCTTGGGTCACCAGAAAAACGGCATCGTTCACGTGGTTGGGCCGGAAAATGGGATCACTCTTCCTGGCATGACCATCGTGTGTGGCGACTCGCACACGAGCACGCACGGGGCGTTTGGGGCCATTGCGTTTGGTATTGGCACGTCGGAGGTCGAGATGGTGTTGGCTACGCAGTGCATTATGCAGCCTAAGCCACAGAAAATGCGGATTTCGGTAAACGGTACGCTCGGAAAAGGCGTGTTACCGAAAGACGTGGCACTCTATATTATTTCGCAGATTTCGGCGAGTGGGGCCACGGGCTACTTCGTCGAGTATGCGGGCGATGTGTTCCGAACCATGAGCATGGAAGGCCGCATGACGGTCTGCAACATGAGCATCGAAATGGGCGCACGGGGTGGTATGGTTGCCCCCGATACCACCGCGCTCAATTACCTCAACGGTCGCGATTTAGCCCCGAAAGGCGAAGACTGGGACAAACTCGTGCCCTACTGGGAATCGCTCCGTACCGACGAGGGAGCCACCTTCGACCAAGACCTGACCTTCGATGCCGCCGATATTGAACCACAGATTACCTACGGCACCAACCCCGGCCTCGGTACGGGTGTAACGCGGCAGATTCCGCTGGCCGAAGCCGTGAAAGATGGAGCCGCGAGCTACAAGAAATCGCTTGCCTATATGGGCTTTGCCGAAAACGAAACCATGATTGGCAAGCCGGTTGACTTTGTGTTTCTCGGTAGCTGCACCAATGGCCGGATCGAAGATTTTCGGGCGTTTGCGTCGATTGTGAAAGGCCGCAAAAAAGCCGACAGCGTAACGGCCTGGCTCGTGCCGGGGTCGCACATTGTGGAGGCTCAGATCAAAGAAGAGGGTATCCTCGACGTGCTGACCGAAGCCGGTTTTGCTTTGCGTCAGCCCGGTTGCTCGGCTTGCTTGGCTATGAACGAAGACAAGATTCCGGCGGGAAAATACGCCGTATCAACCTCAAACCGCAACTTCGAGGGGCGTCAGGGGCCGGGTGCGCGCACCCTGCTCGCCAGCCCACTCGTTGCCGCTGCCGCTGCCGTCACCGGCGTTGTTTCCGACCCTAGAGAACTAATGTAGTTTCAGGTTTCAACGCTTCGCTGTTTCAGGTTTCAACCACAGAAACGCCGAAGGCACTGAAACCTGAAACCTGAAACTTAAAACTTTTCATGGCTTACGACAAATTCACCATCCTGCGCTCTGCCGCCGTTCCGATGCCCATCGAGAACGTCGATACGGACCAAATTATACCCGCCCGTTTCCTGAAAGCCACCGAGCGGAAGGGCTTTGGCGACAACCTGTTCCGCGATTGGCGGTACAACAACGACGATACGCCCAAAGCCGATTTCGTGCTGAACAACCCAACCTACGCGGGTGAAGAGCAGTCCCGAAAAATTCTGGTTGGCGGTAAAAACTTCGGTAGTGGGTCGAGTCGCGAACATGCTGCCTGGGCCATTTATGACTACGGGTTCCGATGCGTAGTATCGAGTTTTTTTGCCGATATCTTTAAAGGTAATTGCCTGAACGTGGGTATCTTACCCGTAACGGTCAGCCCGGAATTTGCCGACAAAATTTTCGCGGCTATCGACGCCGATCCAAACACCGAACTGGAGATAAACTTACCCGCGCAGACCGTCACGCTTCTGGCAACGGGCGAGAGTGAGAGCTTCGGTATCAACGGCTACAAGAAGCACAATCTTGTGAACGGTTACGACGACATCGACTACCTGCTGTCGATGAAGAGTGAGATTGAGCAGTTTGCAACTACAAGACCCTACTAATTTTTTGGGACACGGAGGACCACCAAGATGCACGGAGTTACACGGAGGTTTTTAGATAAAACTTTACTTTTCTCCGTGTAACTCCGTGTGTTCTCTGTGGTCCTCCGTGTCCCAAAATAAAGCCATGCGTTATATCGAAATTATGGATACGACCCTGCGCGATGGTGAGCAAACCAGCGGGGTGTCGTTTTCGGCGTTGGAGAAGTTGGCCCTCGCGCAGGTGCTGCTCACCGAGGTCCGGGTCGACCGGGTCGAGGTGGCCTCGGCGCGGGTGTCGGCGGGCGAGTTGGAAGCCGTGCAGCAGATTACCCGCTGGGCCGACAGTGTGGGGATGCTCGACCGTGTGGAAGTGCTCACCTTCGTAGACGGGCAAGCATCCCTCGACTGGATGCGGACCTCTGGCGCGTGTGTCATGAACCTGCTCACGAAAGGCTCGCTCAACCACTTGACGCATCAGCTTAAGAAAACCCCTGCCGAACACTTTGCCGATATCGCGCAGGTGGTGGCCGACGCGCAAGAGGCCGGTTTTCAGGTCAATGTGTATCTGGAAGACTGGAGCAACGGGATGCGCAACTCGCCTGAGTACGTCTTACAATACCTCGACTTTCTGACTACACAACCCATCCGTAGGGTGCTCTTGCCCGATACGCTCGGTGTGTTGACGCCCGCTGAGAGTTACACGTTTGTGCATCAACTGGTGAGTCGTTACCCCCAACTTCACTTCGATTTTCACGCCCATAATGATTATGACTTGGGCGTGGCAAACATCATGGAGGCCGTTCGGGCGGGGGCGCATGGGCTGCATTTGACCGTGAACGGGCTGGGCGAACGCGCGGGAAACGCGCCCCTGGCAAGTTCGCTGGCTGTGTTGCGCGATTTTATGCCCAACGTAACGACGGGCGTGGCCGAGCAGTCGTTGTATCAGGTGAGCAAGATTGTTGAGACGTTTTCGGGCCTGCGCATCCCCGACAATAAACCCGTTGTGGGCGATAATGTGTTCACCCAAACGGCAGGCATTCACGCCGACGGCGATAAGAAGAACAATCTGTATTTCAATGCCTTACTGCCCGAACGCTTTGGCCGAACGCGCTCCTACGCATTGGGGAAAATGTCGGGGAAGGCCAACATCGACAACAACCTGCGCGAGTTGGGCATCACCCTCTCCGACGAGGAGTTGAAGAAGGTGACGCAACGGGTAATTGAGTTGGGCGACCAGAAAGCGGTTATCACCCGCGAGGATTTACCCTACATCATCGCCGACGTGCTGGGGCAGGAGTCCACCGAATCCCGTGTGGAAGTGCTCAATTACTCGCTAACCAAAACCAGAGGGTTGAAATCGGCGGCTGCGGTTCAGGTACGAATCGACGACGAGGAGTTTGAGGAACACGCGCAGGGCGACGGGCAGTACGACGCATTCATGAACGCCCTCAAGAAAATCTATGAGTGCAAACACATGCCCTTCCCCGAACTGACCGACTACGCCGTGCGCATCCCGACCGGAGGCCGCACCGACGCCCTTTGCGAAACCATTATCACCTGGAAAGTGGCCAACCGCGAGTTCAAAACGCGCGGCCTCGACTCCGACCAAACCGTGTCGGCCATCAAGGCCACACAAAAAATGCTAAACACAATTGAATAAAGGGAGGAAAGGAGGAAAGGGAGAGTTTTTGTCATCCCGACGTAGGAGGGATCTAGCTAACCAATAAGCAAGTTAAGCGTAATTGAGTTAGATCCCTCCTACGTCGGGATGACAAAAACTCTCCCTTCCTCCTCTCCTCCTTCCTCCTTTTTATGAAGAAACACATTCTCGTAGTCCCCGGCGATGGCATTGGGGCGGAAGTAACGGCTGTTGGTCAGCAAGTTCTGGAGAAAATTGCTCAAAAATTTGGGCATGAGTTTACGTACGACGAGGCCCTGATCGGTCACGTTGCTATCGAAGCTACCGGCTCGCCCTTGCCCGCCGAAACGCTCGAAAAAATGCGGGGAGCCGACGCCATTCTGTTCGGAGCCGTCGGGCATCCCAAATACGACAACGACCCCTCGGCCAAAGTCCGTCCTGAGCAGGGGCTGTTGCAGATGCGCAAAGAGTTGGGTTTGTACGCCAACCTGCGGCCCATCAAGCTGTTCGATGAACTGCTGGAGGCATCAAGTATTAAACCCGAAATTCTGCGCGGGGCCGATATCCTGTTCTTCCGCGAACTCACCGGCGACGTGTATTTCGGTAAGCGCGAACGGCTCGACGACGGTAATACGGCCTACGACACAATGATCTACAGCAAGTATGAGGTAGAGCGAATTGTGCGCAAAGCATTCGAGGCCGCCCGTACGCGGGGCAAGCGACTAATGAGCGTTGACAAGGCCAACGTGTTGGAAAGCAGCCGATTGTGGCGCGAGGTGGTGCAGGCTCTTTCGCCCGAATACCCCGACGTAACGGTGGAGCATCAGTTTATCGACGCGGCTGCTATGTTGCTCATCAAAGACCCTAAGCGGTTCGACGTGGTCGTGACGGGCAATTTATTCGGCGACATCCTGACCGACGAAGCCAGTCAAATTGCCGGGTCGATGGGGATGTTGGCGTCGGCGTCGGTGGGCGACCAAACGGGCGTGTACGAACCTATTCACGGCTCGGCCCACGACATCACGGGCAAGGGCGTGGCTAACCCCTTGGCTTCTGTGTTGTCGGTTGCTTTGCTGCTCGACATTTCGTTTGGACTCAAAACAGAAGCCGACGCTGTCATTGCCGCCGTCGACGCCGTGCTGAAACAAGGTTTCCGTACCCGCGACATCGCCGATGCCAACACCCCCGCCGACAAGCTCCTGGGCACCTCGGCGATGGGCGAGCAGGTGTTAGGGCAGTTGTAAAACCGCCCCAACACCTGTTTAGCCAACCAGCAATGACTCACCCCCGTCGATCCAGACGGGGGTTCCTGTTATATGGCTGGCCCGGTCGGAGGCCAGAAACAAGACAAGATCGGCCACCTGTTCGCTTTTGCCGGGTTCGCCGTCAGTGAGCGGAACGGTGCCTTCGGGGAACTCGGCGGGTTCTTTAATTTGGTCAATGTTGCGCCGGTCAGCACTCTCTTCGATCTCTGTTTTGATAGCACCGGGGCACACAACATTGACCCGAATCTTGTGCTTGGCGAGTTCGAGGGCCATCATCTGCGTGAAGGCCACCTGCGCGGCTTTCGTGGTTGAGTAAGCCGTAGAACCGGTGTTGGTGAATATCCGCGTTCCATTGACCGAGGCCGTGATGATGATCGACCCTTTTTCGCCTTTTTTGAGTAACGGCAGAGCGTGTTTCACCGTCAGAAACGTACCGGTCAGGTTAATGTCGATGGTTTTTTGCCACTCCTCTAACTCAATTTCTTCGAGCGGTGCCCATACGCCGTTGATCCCTGCGTTGGCAAACACAATATCGAGCCGGCCATATTGCCGTTCGGTTTGGGCGTAGGCAAGGCGCATATCCTCATCTTTTGCGATGTCAGCAGTGATAGCAACGGCCTCACCACCAGCCTCTTGTATTTCGCGTACGGTTTGGTTGATTTCGTCGTCGGTGCGGCTCACAGCCACGACTTTGGCCCCCTCTTTAGCCAGCAGCAGAGCCGCAGCTTTACCAATGCCCGACCCAGCCCCGGTCACAAACGCAACCCGGCCTTCCAGTTCTTTTTCTGTGTTCATAACGTTGAGGTTTATCTATTCAGGTTTTCCCTGATTATAACCTGTCACGGCTTGCATAAAGGCTTCAAAAACTTCTGTACGGTACGGATTTGTCTCTTTTATAATCAGACAAACGGGGTAACGCTCGCCAGTCGAATCGCGCAAAACAAGATCAAGACGAGCATAGTCGTCACGCTGAAAATGATGGAACCAACGACCAAAAAGCTCTGCACGGATCAGTTGGCGATTGTCGTAAGAAGCACAGATATAGAGCGTAATTGTATCATCGCTTCGGTCATAGAAATCACCGAAAACAGTCGCCAATGTTAGAGCGGTTCGATAATCAAAAGGTGGGTTTTCGTCGGTCGGATTAAAAATGACAGAGAGCGATAGTTCGTACGTATCTTTTGAATGTATAGAGTCTTCACCGAACAAGTAGGGTGTAGGAGTGAAGGATATTTGATAGATAAACCCCCTGCTTGTTTCAAACGAGTAAATATTGTTGGGGACACCCTCGTACTTGTACTCATAAGGCTTACGATCAGGCTTTTGGGCTTGCATTTCTAGACCTGAGTTCAGCTAAAACCTCTTGAAATTCAGGCGTTTTGTAACGTTCCTGAGCTTCTTGCTCAATTTTTTTCTTGCGCTCTTTCCAAGCCGAAATCATCCGGTCGATATTAGCCTGACGTTGTTCTGGCGTCAGATTCGGAAGTTGTTTATTTACCATGACTGTCTTTGTGAGTGAAACAAAACTTTCACCCTACAAGTTTACACAATTTTCTACACCAATCACATAGCCCAATACCACCAAAATTCTAGGCAAGGGGCTAATTACGCCCTAGCCGAAGCTGATTAACTTTGTTGCAACCCACAAACAGGCCCGTTGCCGTAACCCCCCACGACCAGACGTAGTACAGTTCGGTTTGCCCAATTGGCATTTGGAGAATCAACGATTTTTTTGCCGGTACGACTACATCAGCCCGAA
Source organism: Cytophagales bacterium (assembly GCA_004292855.1). Classification (GTDB taxonomy): domain Bacteria; phylum Bacteroidota; class Bacteroidia; order Cytophagales; family Spirosomataceae; genus Rudanella. The sequence continues at coordinate 8,198 of RDXN01000029.1, read as the reverse complement.
TGGCACCGACATAGACACAGTCGCCTGCTTTACAAAGCTGAACCGAGATGTCTTCGTTCTCCGGGTTGATCAGTTCGAGGGGGGCGGTTAGTTTGCAGGTGAAATCGTAGAAGTTGTATTCGGCATTAGGTTTTAGGGATGCCGTTGTTCGGTAAACGGTGGTATCGGCGTCGGGGCAACCGGACGGGCGAACTCGGAAATAATAGATTTTTTGCGTGAGCAGGTCGCGAAACTGGGCACCGTTCGGCTTGTTGTTAAAGTTTTGGGCGTTCATAGTCGACACCTGGAGCGGTTTTGCCATCGCACGGGCGGAGGCTTCCGAATCATACAGCCAAATAGCCGCGTTGGCTACCGGGTACAGGTTTTGGTTGATCACATTGATTTGAAGCGCGTACACATATTGCTCTTTTAGAACCGTTTTGGGTCCGAAAATATCAATCTGACATGATAAAAGCCCTGCCAGCAACACCAGCAGGGCGTACGTAATCCAGTGTTTCATACTACGCAACAGCCTGTCTGTTAGCCTTTTTGGTAGATTTTTCCAGAATCAAATCGGCTCCTTTTTCGCCAATCATGATGCAGGCCGCGTTGGTATTCCCCGACACGACGGTGGGCATAATCGACCCATCGACCACGCGCAACCCCTCGACGCCCCGCACGCGCAGGTCGCTGTCGACAACGGCCATTTCGTCAGAGTCAGGCCCCATTTTGCAGGTGCCAACGGGGTGGTAAACCGTTTCGAGTTGGTTCAGGATGTGTTGCCAGAGATCGTTGTCGGATACCCGCTGCGGGGGCGTTTGAATCCGCAATCGGTACGCTCCAAAGGCATCGGCCTCCATCACCTCCAGACCCCGGCGCAGGCCCTGAATAAGCGTTTGGCGGTCTTTTTCGGTGGTCAGGAAGTTCGGCTGAATCACGGGCGCGTCGGCAACTGAGGCCGAGCGCAGGCCCACGTAGCCCCGGCTTTCGGGGCGCAACAGCGTCGGCAGCAGCGTGTAGCCGTCGGTGTGGGGGTAGGTAGTCAGGTCGTAGAGATCGCAGGTGTAATCGTCGCCCATGTGAACAGGGGCGAAGTGGAATTGCAGGTCCACACGGCCTGTGGGGTCGAGTAGGTTGGTGAAGGCGTAAGCTTCGAGCGGGCTGATAGTCAGCGGCCCTTTCTTGCTCACCAGATAATTGGTCAGGGCCACTACCTGACGCCAGGCCGACAGGTGATAATTGGTCGATGCGCCCCGTTGCGAACATAGTGCGCCGATGCCCGTAAACAGGTGGTCCTGAAGATTTTGACCCACGCCCGGCAATTCGTGCTTTACCTCAATATGCTGCCTTTTTAGCTCGTCTTTCGCCCCAATTCCCGACAGCATCAGCAACTGGGGCGACTGAAACGAACCCGCCGACAGCACCACCTCGCGTTTGGCGGTGGCGGTTTGGGTGGTATTTTTTCCCGTGATGAACTCCACGCCCACGGCCCGGCCTTTGTCGAGCAGCACGCGTTTGGTGAGGGCCTTGGTAATGACCGTCAGGTTGGGGCGACCGAGGGCGGGTTTTAGAAAAGCAGTGGCCGCGCTGTGGCGTTTGCCGTCTTTGATCGTGAACTGAAACAAGCCCGCTCCGGCCTGATTCGCCCCGTTATAGTCGTCGTTACGCGGTATGCCTACCTCTTCGCAGGCCGACACAAACGCCGGGGCCAACGGCGTTTGGAATTGCTTTGCAAACGTCACGTTGAGAGGGCCGGTGGTACCGTGATAGCCCGCGTCGAGCCGGTCGGCCTGCTCATTGTGTTCGGAGCGTGTGAAGTACGGCAATACGTCGTCATAACTCCAGCCCGCGTTGCCTGCTTGTGCCCAGTCGTTGTAATCCTCGCGGTTGCCGCGTACGTAGGCCATCGCGTTGGTACTGCTGCACCCGCCCAGCGTTTTGCCCCGTGGCAGATACATCCGCCGACCGTCGAGGGCCTCTTGCGGTTCACTCCAGAATCCCCAATCGACCTCAGTCCGGTTGAGTTTGGTGTACGCTGCCGGAATCTGAATTTCGAGTTTTTTATCCGGTCCACCTGCTTCGAGCAGGAGCACCGACACCGACGGGTCGGCGGAAAGCCGGTTGGCAAGCACACAGCCCGCCGAACCAGCTCCAACAATGATAAAATCGTACGTCATGGCCTTCAATAATCTTAAATTGGATAATGAAGGTACAAAATTTTCTGTGAAAATTATTAATTCTTGTCATTCCGAGGCACGAGGAATCTAGTCTCCACGTAGTCAAGTTGACCATTATGATAATAGATTCCTCGTGCCTCGGAATGACAAAAATACTGGCTCTATCACCGTACTTTTGCTCATAAACAAACTAACACCATGAACTGGACAACTGACCAACAAGATCAACTCCTCGCCCTTATTCACCGACGCAACGAACGCGACATCCTACAGAAGCAACGGTCTGCCGCCCAAGCCGAATTGAAAGCACTGTTGCCCCAACAGGAAACGCTGTACGAAGAACTTTTGCGCGAAGAACTGGACGTAGACCGACTCGAACGTTTCAGTTGGGCTAGTTTCTATTATAACCTGTTGAGCCGTCGCGACGAGCAATTGACCAAGGAGAAACTAGAGGCTGAGGCCGCCCTGAGTCGGTATGAGCTGATGAAGGAACAGACCGAACACCTACAGCAGCATGTTGACGAATTAAGCCAGAAACTCGCTTCGTTTGCCGAGGTCGATACGGCCTACGATGCCCTCATCCAACAGAAAACGGGGGTCTTGTTGGCTCAATCGGGACTAGTTCACGAACAATACAAAGCGCACGTAGACGCGGTGGTAAAGGCCGACAAGCAGTTGCAGGAGATGGAGGAGGCTTTCAAGGCCGGTCGGGAGGCTCACCGGCAGGTGATTGAGTTGAAGAAGCTCATTAAAAATGCTCAAACCCTGGGAGCCTGGGACATGGCAAGTGGATCGGCACTCGTTTCGGTGGCCAAATACCAGCGGCTCGATTCGGTTCGCGAGCAATCGAAATGGGTGGGCTTATCGTTGAAACAGTTTCGGTCTGAGTTGGCCGACGTGCATCAATCGCTTGACATCAACTGGCAGTTTGACAATACTCTAAACCGGTTCATTGATATCTTTTTCGATAACATTTTCACGGACTGGTCGGTGCAGAAACGCATCGGGCAGGTACAAGATGACGCCAACATGCTGGATGTCCAAGTTGTATCGGTTCTTAGCTCTGTCGATAAAGCGTTGACGGAAAGCCTCGCCCAGGCAAAAGCCCGCAATGCTGAGCTACGGGCTTTTCTGGAAGCTGCTTAGTTGCTGTGCTAGCGTTGAACGTTAAGACCGGTTGGCTCACAACCGGGCGTAGGCAGATGGCGTCATGCCCACTACTTGTTTGAATGCCGTGATAAAATGGCCGGGGCTGCTGTAGTGCAGTTGAGTTGCGAGTTCGGTTGGGTCTAGTTTGTCGGCCCGCAGGCGTTCGCAGGCATACTGCATCCGTAGGGTCAGCACGTACTGATACGGTGTGGTTCCGAATAACGCTCTGAAGCCGGTTCGTAGCTTAAAATTGTTCAACAGAAACTGCCTTTCCAGTGCTGAAACGGTGATTTTGTCTAAAAAATGGATATTCAGATAGGCTTTCACGGCCTGTAGTTTATCGTCATCCGACGCCGACACTCTAGCGACTTTTGGGCTGGTATTGGCTGCTTCACTTTGCCACCGATACCACAAGAACAGTTCGGTGAGCTTTGCCCGCTGGAACACGTGTTGCAGATCGTCGGGGAACGGATTGGTTAGTAGTTGTTGGAGAATCTGCATTTGCTCGGCCCGGTACCGAAGCGGACTTACACTGCCCATCGTAGGCTGGCGTTGAAAGACTTTTTCGGCAACGTTTCCCAAATCACAATCGGCTAGCAATTGCAGGGCCAGGTCGGGATTCAGGTTGATGCTGATGTATTCGTAATCAGCTTGCTCCGGGAAATCGATGGTAGCCTCGGCGTCGAAGCAAGCAAACAAGTTCATTTGACCTGCCCGCATCGATGGGTCGCCCTCAATACCTCTAATCTGGGCAGCCGAACACCCTTTGAGCTGAAAATGAAGGCTCACGTGGTCCACATCGCGTACTTCAACAACGCTCAGAGGTTTACCAAAATCAGCCCGAAGGTTCACAATCGACAGCAAGTGGTCGTATTGTTTGTTCGATTGCATCTGGAATGCATCGGTGTGGCGGGTGTGTGCGCGCGTTGTCCGTTCATGCTCCGAAAACGTCCGCTCTAGAATGTCGCTCAACTCGTCGCCCTTGATGATCATCGGTTTTTCGGAATTTATAATCGGTTTTTCGGCGCAGTTTCCGCAGCGGTCAGGGCTATTTTTGCATCCCTATGCAAGCATTCCCCAAATTAATCGCGTTCGACGCCGACGACACGCTCTGGGCTAATCAGCCCCTGTTCGACGATGCAGAAGAAGAACTTCGTGGACTGCTCAAACAGTTCGGATCGGACGAGCAAATTAATCAGGTACTCATCGACGTGCAAACCGAAAACCTGCGGCTAATGGGTTACGGGGCCAAAGGGTTTATGTTGTCGATGATTGAGGTAGCCATTCGGCTGACAGATGGGGCGGTACGAGGTACGCAAATTCAGCAAATTATCGACCTCGGCAAAGAACTGCTTCGGTTTCCTATCAAGTTAATCGACGGGGTCGAGGAAGTGCTTCAAACGCTCAGTGCCGACCATGAACTGATGGTGCTCACCAAAGGCGATCTGCTCGATCAGGAAAGCAAACTGGCTCGCTCAGGCGTAGGGCAGTATTTTAGTCACGTCGAAATTGTGAGCGAAAAGCACGAGGCCGCTTACCGTCGAATCCTGGCTCGCTACCACGTTGAACCCGCTGATTTTCTGATGATTGGAAACTCGCTCAAGTCCGACATTTTGCCCGTTATGAACATTGGCGGGCAGGCCATCCATATACCCTATCACACAACCTGGCATTTCGAGCAGTTGCCGGATACAAACCTACCCGATGGGCACGTGCAGGTGGAAAGCATCCGCGATGTTCTCGGTCTATTGCAAACCCTCGGCAAATAACTCCCGCCTATCATGCGAAAAATCCCCCACCAACAGCTAATCCTGATTATAGCTTCGATCAGCGTTTTTTTTGAAGCACTCGATATTGCCATCATCAACCTGACCATGCCGCTCATTCAGCGGGGCTTCGGCCTCACGGCCAACAGTGTTCAATGGTTGCAAACCCTGTACGTTCTGCTTTATGGCGGGTTGCTGATTCTGGGTGGACGACTAGCCGACACCGTTGGCCGCAAACGGGTGTTTCTGGTGGCGTCGAGTTTGTTTCTGCTCACTTCGTTGGGCGCAGGACTGGCTCCCTCGTTTGCCTGGTTGTTGGGGTTCCGGGGGTTGCAGGGCGTGGCTGCGGCCTTGCTGATGCCCGCAGCCCTATCTATCGTGACCAACGCCTTTACCGACCCTGCCGCCCGCAGCCGGGCCATTGGCGTGGTAAGCGCGTTTGCGGCCATCGGGTCGGGGAGTGGGTTGTCGGTGGGGGGCCTCATTGCGAGTGGGTTTGGGTGGCAGTGGGTATTTTTCATCAACGTTCCCGTAATTCTGATCACGTTGCTGCTGGCGTATCGCTACATCCCCAACGACACCCCGCAACGGGCCGGTCGGGTTGATGTGGGGTCGGGTTTGTTGCTGACCGGGCTGATTACGGCCCTTTCGTACGTGGTCCACGAACTCGCAAACTGGCGCACGCAAGGGGGCTTGCTGGTGGGTCTGATGGTTGCGGTTGTGGCGGGTAGTTTCCTGTTTCTGAAGCGCAACCGCACTCGGCCTGTTCCCCTCATCGACTTTCCCGTGTTGCGCCCGGCCCTGACCGGCATTGGCATTTATGTTTTTCTGGGCGCGTCGTTCACGGGGTTCCTGTTTCTGATTTCGCTCGTGTTGCAAAATGATAAGGGCATGAGTGCTGCCCAAGCGGGCTTGCTGTTGTTGCCGTTCAGCGTCCTTTCAGCGGTTACGGGAAAAGTGTTTATTCCGTTTTTGCTGAAACGGTTGAGCGTCCGACAAATTGCTCTGCTGGGCATGGGGTGTCTGACCGCAAGCGCGTTGTTTTTGCTTCTTGACGTACACCTGAAGCCGAATAATTTCTTTTTTCTGCTCTTATCGATGGCCTGCGCTAACGGCCTGGGCATTGCGCTGGCCTATTCGGGCCTAACGGTGCTGTCGATTCAGGGCGTGGCCGAAGCCAATCACGGGCTGGTGTCGGGTGTGGCCACAACCGCTTACTTTTTCGGGGGCGGGCTGGGATTATCGGTGCTGTCGCTGGTGTTGGGGAGTGGGCTGGCCGGGGAGCCGGTTGTGGGCGTCTGGCCGTTGCTGTTATTCGGGTTGTATGGCGGCATTGGCGTGGTTTGGTTGTGGGTTTCTAAATCCTCAACCTAATCGTTTGCCGTTCAACGGTTTTTGTAGCCCGCTTGTCCGAAAACAGGCGGGCTATTTTCTGTTTTCTTATACTATTGTGCTATCAATTCGCTATCACAAAAACATCATGAACGAAAAGAATCTTACCTCCATGTCAGGCTACGTCCTGTTGGCTATTGGCCTTTTATTACTGCTTGCGAGTGTCGTATTGGTGATCGTGGGCATCCCTGTGGTAAAAGCCGGAGACTCCTGGCTACTCTGGCTGAGTGGGCTTGCGTTTTTTGCGGGTATCACTGTCCTGAGCGGCTTGTCTGTTATCAACCCCAACGAAGCCGTAGTGACCACATTTTTTGGCGATTACATCGGTACGATGAAACAAAACGGCCTCCGCTGGGTGAATCCGTTTTATACCAAAAAGAAAATCAGCCTGCGTGCCCGTAACCTGAACGGGCAGAACCTAAAAGTAAACGACAAAACGGGCAACCCCATCGAAATTGCCGCCGTAGTAGTTTGGCAAGTGTCCGACACGGCCAAAGCCCTGTTCGAGGTTGATGATTACACTCTATTTGTCCAGATTCAGTCGGAAGCGGCTGTGCGGTATCTGGCCAATTCGCATGCCTACGACAATAACGAAGACGAAGAAGCGAAAATCACTCTCCGCGACACAACGGGAAAAATCAACGATGTGCTCGAAGCCGAACTGAACGAGCGGCTGGCACGGGCGGGCGTCACCATTATCGAAGCCCGCATCAGCCACCTGGCCTACGCGCCCGAAATTGCCGGGGCCATGTTACAGCGTCAACAGGCATCCGCCGTGGTAGCCGCCCGTCGGCAAATTGTGGACGGGGCCGTGGGTATGGTCGAGATGGCCCTGGAGCGATTAGCCGAGAAAAACGTGGTGCATCTGGATGAGGAGCGCAAAGCCGCTATGGTCAGCAACCTGCTCGTGGTGCTCTGTGGCGAGAAAAACGTAAGCCCGGTCGTAAACGCGGGAACGCTTTATCAGTGAACAGAGCGCAGAGAACAGCGATCAGTTAACAACTAACGGATCGCTGTTCTCTGTTCGTTGTTATCTGCACTTATGGCTTCAGAAAAAAAAGCATTTGTTCTTCGGATCAATCCCGACACGCTGAAAGAACTCGAACGCTGGGCGCAGGAGGAGTTTCGCAGCGTGAACGGGCAAATTGAGTATGTCCTGAGCGAAGCCCTGCGGAAGCGGAAAAAGGGGAACGGACCAGCGGCTCGGCCAAACGAAAATGGGGATTTAACCCAATAAGCAATCTACTACGCCAACGCCGTCAAATTCACAGCTTCCACCTTTTTGACTTCTGGCACGGCCCGCAAAATAGACTCTTCGAGGCCGCCTTTGAACGTCATGGCCGACATGGGGCAGGTGCCGCACGACCCCAGCAGTTCCAACCGGGCCACGCCCTCGTCCGACACGTCTAATACCTTCACGTTGCCGCCATCGGCCGCCAAGTAAGGCCGCATGGAGTCGAGTGCTCGCTCTACACGTTCTTTTAGTTCGTTGTTGGTGTCTGTAGCTGTCATTGGCGTTGTACGTTCAACTGTAAAATTACGGGAGTTTTCGTTATGCGGCAAGTGGGTAGAGATGACATCTCGTTTGGAGAGATGTCATCTCTCGAATCCAATGCAATAAGAGATAATATCTCTGAGAGGTTGTTTAGGATTGCGTTTCACGAATTTTTCTGGACATCAGCCGGATCATTGTCCAGTAGATAATAGACTCAGCATGAGACTCTTTAGTCTCATA